>CAVBBO010000072.1:0-16397 GCA_963593695.1 Escherichia coli
GGAGATGGCTATAACCAAGGAAGCACCAACAAGTGGGTGAACAATATCCAGAATAAAGATGAACTCACCGAAGAGGAATTCTACAAGCACGTGGTAGGTCGTCAAGCTCACACACCAACGTTATCAAACTAAAACGAACATTACTTACCTTTAAAGGGACATAAATATAGCGCAGGGCACACATTGTCCTGCGCTATATAAAAATCAAACATCTAACAAAATATTAATAAATCAAACTATGAAAAAGCTATTTTCCGTACTTATCGTTCTCGTTGCCGCTATCGCAAGCACGATGTTTGTGTCATGCAGCAAAAATGATGATGACAAAGTCAATAGTCAGACTGTTGTCATTTCGCTTGAACCCAATGAAGACATACTGGCCATGTTCGACATTTCCGCTGTCTACACCGACGGCAATGGCAACACACAAACAGAGGCAATATCAGGCAAGTTCACCAAGAGTTTCACTGTCAGCAGTTTTCCAGCTACTGGCACCATCAGCATCAAGGCCACAGCCAAATCCACTATCAAGGAAGGTAAATACAGTCCATCTATAAAGGTCGATTATGAAGCAGGCAGCCGTTACTCGAAGGAGATTTGGGGTTCTCCGGTAAACATCTCTTCACAGACAGAAGCCCAACAATATGCCGATAATAAACTCAACTCTCAAAAACTGACTTGGAAATTCCTTGCCGACGGATCAGTGGAAAAGCCTAAGATTTGAATGCGCGGCGAAAGTCGCCAAACACAAATACAAAAACATTAATGACAATGAAAACAATGAAACTTTAAACACTTCTGGGTTTGACCCTTATGGCTGGAGCCATGGCTGCATGTGAAAACACGTGCCCCATACACTCCCCCTACAGCGCCAAGCAAATAATACCATGAAAAGGGATAAGAATAGAGCGCAGGACAAGCAATGTCCTGCGCTTTTTTTGTGCCTTGTTGTGAGTGCTTTCATTTAGCAATTTTCTGAATATCACGAATACAACTGCATCATTACCCTATGTTTATGGAGAAATTTAATGAATGGAAAAGAAAAGCTAACAAAAGTTTTGTTTTCTCGTATTAAGACATTAGACTTTTTAGAGGCTCATCAGAGTGATAAGCCTTCAACATTCACAGAAGATGCTAAGTGGCGACAAGAGAACGAAGTGTGGCTCAGATGGTCACGGGGAATAGCGTTGACCATAGTTGACTATATGCAGGAGAACGGGCTAACACGTTCTGACATTGCCAGCAAACTGGGAGTCACTCCACAATATGTCAGCAAGTTTCTTTCGGGCAACACAAACTTTTCATTCAAGAGCGTTGCAGAGATAGAACGAAAACTCGGCATATCTTGCATGGAGGCAACTATGGCCTAAAAATCATGTCCTCAAGCGACACGAAGTTGTAGCCTCTGTGGCGTAGCGTCTTGATGATCTTTGGCAGGCGTTTGTAAAACTTGTCAATGCGCTCGGGCGATGTGCCAAAGTGGAACATAAGAAAATGGCCATTGAGCGTGTGGGCACGTTCATAGTCAAGCAATCGCTTTTCAAGGGCGTCGCTCGAACGGTAGTTTTTCATCGACGGTATGGTGTAGTCGGCATTCGTGCCTGTGCCAGGCGTGAAGTTTATTATCTGCAAGCCCATCTGTCTTGCCCATGAGCACACGGTGGAGTTGTAATACTCGTATGGCGGAATGAAGAAAGGTGCATTGTCTTGGGTTATGCCAAAACGGGCAAGCATGGCATAGCTCTTCTTCATGTCGTCCATGAACTGCTGCTTGGTCACGAGCATGGAGTCGCGGTTCTCCCAAGGCGAATAGAGCAAGTGGCCGTAACTGTGGCTGCCTACATAATGACCATCGGCAACAAGGCGGTGCACCACGTCGGCATGAAGTTCAAGGAAGCGTCCCGTGAAGAAGAAAGCGCCCTTGATCTTGTTTTTCTTTAAGGTTGCGATGATGTCGTCGGCCCCGTCTGCCCACTCGTCGGCGGTGAACACCAGGGCTATGTTTTTCTCGCAGGGGTTGCCCTTTATTATGCCACCTGCCTGCTCATAAACGTTGTTGTCGTCCCCTACCCCATCTTGCGACCTGCCCTCGATGTCGTAAGCCGAGAATGGGAATGTGAGCGATGCCGTGCCGTCCATCGTGGGCTCGTTGGAGCTATAGTCGCTCATGTTGTCGTGATAAACCACGTCGCCGGGCTGAAACAGATCATAGTTGTGCGCTTCGGCAGCGCGTGCGCCAGTGGTCAGGCTCACACCTTTCAAACTGCCAAAGATAGTGGCATAGACAGGGCCGTCCACCAGTCCGCCTGGCGTATTGCCCTTGTTCAGGTAGACGTAGCCAGAGTGAGGCTGCGTGGGATAAGTGCCGCCCTTGGGCAGCTCCACAATCATGCTCGTGCCCCAAGGGTTGCATCCGAGCAACCAGTCGCGCAAGGCGCCTTCCATCTCCTCGAAGGAGTGGTCGCCAGTGAGCTGGCGGTAGAGGATGCACTGCGTGAGCATTGCCGTGGTGAGGTTGTTTGAACACCAGATGCCCGGCACGCCCCAAAGGAAAGGATGGTTGTGTCCGCGCTCCAAGGTTCGCTCTATGCCCGCGCGCAGGTTTCTTATGAATTCGTTTTTAAGCCTCTGGTTGTCGGCGAGCCTTGCCACCTGATAGTGGCCCATGTTCATGAATGGATACCACTGGTAGTGGTGTGCACTGTCGGCACCCATCCAGGGCGTCACGGGCTCGCGGCGACCATATTCCACGGCTTTGTTCAAATAAGCCTTGTCGCCCGTCTTGCGATACAACTCCATGGCACCAAGCTCCATGTCGTCGACCCAGTTGTCTTCCTCATAGATGTATGGCGACACTATGGAGACCGTCTGCGTGTTGCCCGGTTTGTCCACGCCCACTTGGAAAGCGTCGGCAGCCTTGTTGCCAATCTTCTCGGCAAAGTCAGGATAAAACGGCTTCAAGACAATAGAGCCAAGGGCAAAATCGCTCGCAAACTTGCCAGCCGTGCTTGCTGCTCCCATGGTGGCATTGGTGTATTTGCCACGCTGCTGGCGCTTGCCGTCTACGAAATAGACAGGGCGCTCGGCGTTTTTGCCCCATCCATAGTCGGCAGGGTCGTAGTTGGGCAACTTCATAGCCACGTGGTCTCGGTCGTCGGCAATCTGATTATACAGTTCGCCTTTCTCCGGGTTCATGCGGTCGAGCCAAGAGAGTCCCCAGTATATCTCGTCCACAATGTCGGGTATTCCGTTTGCCCCCGGCGTGCCATCCGCCTTAAAACGGTCGTCGAAAGCCGTGGGATTCTGCATGTAGGCAAACATCATCTGGTATATGGCGTTTGCCGATGTTGACGTGTATTGCAGCAAGTCGGCTGCATCGTGCCAGCCACCACGCACGTCGATGTGTTGTCCGCTCTTCGTGGGATGGTTCACTATTATTGCGTCTTTCTGGTGGCACGAGTCCTTGATAAATGGATTCCAGCCACAGCGTTGTTGGCGCATGTAGTTGAGGGTGAAGTCTGCTATGCCATGATAAACGCGGCCGTTTATGGGAAACACCTCAGAACGGCACTCCCCTACCGTTATATAATATGATCCATTTCGGGTCAACTTGCTGAAATTGAGTCTGAACGTGGCACCCATGTTTCCAAGCGGTCCCATGGGTTTTACCTCATTAGACGAGAACACGACTCTGTCCGTGAACGCGTCTCTTATCTCAAACGCCTTCACTTGCGGCTTGCCTTCACACATCATCACCGCCACCTTGGTGGAATGAGGCAGGTAGCCGAGCTGGTTGATCCTTATCCATTCGCCTGCCACCACATTGAGCAAGGAGCATAGCGACAAGGCAAAGGTCAATAAATATCGTCTTGATATATTCGCCATAGGGTTAATCATAATCGTAAAACGTCTTAAAGGTATTAACTCGCTTTCGCTTGCAAAAATAAGAAAAAAAATCATTCAACGACAATTCCTGCCAAAAATATTTTGGCTATTGCCATTAATACTGACTCCACCGTGGCAAGCAAGATACCAAGATCAGTTTGCGCAATGAAAAATCACAACAAAAGGCTCTCTGAAAATCGATTGTTTTGAAAAACTTTTCCTCTCGGCGGATTTGAGCGATTCTCGCCCCATTTTCGTAACACCTTTGTAATCAACCGTTTATGCTTTTATAGCCAAAAGCATGGCCTGAATTTGAGCTGTTGAGTCGACATTCCATTGGAATGACAACGGCTTTCCATTAGAATGATGAAAGATTTCCATTAGAATGATGACGGCTTTCCATAACTTTGTAACTCATAGGGACTCAAGGTGTCTAACCAGTTCATCCTCATTATGGCAAACGGTACACTTTCCTTCCTTTACCTCCTGCCTGACCTTATTGGCAAAGGTCAGGAAAGACTGAGACTGAACATACTTGTTAAATCTCTCTTCCTCATTTACAGGAGTAAGCTCCACGTCACCTTTTCTGGAAGTAACGATTACCTTTTCCCCTTTATGGGCCAAGTCGATATACCTTCCCTGGTTAGCTCTGAATTGAGTGCTTGTGATGACTGTCATAGCATTAAGATTTTATTTATGCCACAAAGATATGTATAATATGTGGAGTAAGCAAATAATTATCCAAATAATTTGTCCTTTACTTTCTTCACTATATCCAAAGCACAATATGGATATAATACTTTTTGTAATATACATAAATAAAAAACCGGAAAAGTATGTTTGTACTCTTCCGGTTTAGGGTGTAAAAAGCTATGGAAATATTTTAGAGTGATCCGCATGGGGCTCGAACCCATGACCCCAACATTAAAAGTGTTGTGCTCTACCAACTGAGCTAGCGGATCTACGCTATGCTTTATGTTTCAAAAGCGAGTGCAAAGGTAATTATATTTTTTCTAACGACCAAATATTCCTGGCGTTTTTTATGAAAACTATTTTCTTCCGCCAATCAATATGTGTCTATGGAATCCCAAATCATGAACTGCTGAGCCACATATCCCACCTTGTTGCCGAACTTTATCTTCCACCACAGTCCGCCCCATTTCTCGGTGTCGTCGTCGACCAAGCCCAGGCATTGGAACACCTCGGGCAGTTCGCCTTGACGTGCGGCGATGGTACCTATCTTCTTGCATTTCACGTTGGGGAGCATACGCACGTTTACACGGGTCTCCACCTCATCGTCCAAGACAACGATGCCGTTGCCCTTTCTTGCGCTGTATTCCACGATGCGGCTCTCGCTTTTCTTCACCAAGCCATAGTCCTGTGCCATTACGAGATAGCTGTCGCCACAGTCGGCAAGATAGCGACCCTTGTTACCCTCCTTGTCTATCACCACCTTCTCGGAGTCGCGGTGCATGTAGTAGGCGTTGTCGTGGTCCCAGGCAGGTGGGGTGATATACATGTTGTCGGTAGGGCTGAAGTCCTTGCCATGCCATGTCACGGTGTCGCCCGGGCATACGTTTGCCACTATCATCGTCTTGCCAGCCGTGTCGGTGAGGTTATAGAGATACCCCATGCGTGAGTTCTTCGTGAACGGAGACGAGACGAAAAGAGAGTCGTAGAGGCAAAACTCGATGTTGTCGTCTGCCGTTATGTTGAGCGTGAAGTCGTCTACCTGATGATTTGCCCATCGGGTGGCGGGTGTCAACCAATAGGGTATCTCGTAGCGATAGGAGAAGCTGTTGCTCATCGTGTAGCTATAGGTGTGGTGCACGATATTGCGGCCGTGCTTGAATGGTGCCTCAAAATAGTAAGCATAGGCATGGTCCACTACGCTGTCGAGCTCGGCATTGTAGAGCGAGTTCTCGTATGGCACCAACGAGTCGGGAGCCTCTCCATAGCCCTTCCATTTAGTCAGGTCGAGAGGTTTGAAGTCGATAATCTTGAACTTACCGTTGGATCGCAATGACGCCACCACGGCGTTCTTGTTGTGTAGCCGTTGGCCGTTCATCACCACTGTGAAATCCTTGATGAAAGGATGTATGCCCTCATGGTTCAATGGCAAGCCCACATTGTATGGAGGGTCAGCCTCGAAAGCCATGGTCACGGTCTTGGCGTCACCATTGTTCATGAACTCATAATATACGTCAACCCGTGCGAGGCTGTCGTTGCCGATGGTGATGGTGAGCACCTCTTTTGCCACGGAGATGTCGGTCTCCCGAATGGGGACGAGGAAGTTGCCACTGCCGTAGTAAACGCCGTCGTTGGCCCATGACGCACAGAAACCCATGATGGCGAAAAGACACGCGATGATGATTTTCTTCATAATGTTTAGTGTTTAATAATTTTCTGCAAAGGTATGTCTTTTATCGAAAACGCAAAGGAAAAAGCAAATATTCTATTTTTCCCCGTCGGCTGTCGTTACCCTGGCGCGCCTTACTATCTTGTAGTTGATGGCAGCCATAATCACGCTTGCCAACGGTGAGAGCAGGTTGAAGAAACAATAGGGCAGGTAGGTGAAGGTCGACACACCGAGCACGGTGCTCTGCGTCATGCCGCAAGTGTTCCACGGCACGAGCACCGATGTCACGGTGACTGCGTCCTCAGTGGTGCGGCTCAGCAACCGCCTCTCAAAGCCCTCGTTGTCGTAGATGTCACGAAACATGTTGCCCGTGAGCAGTATGCAAAGATACTGGTCGGCGATGGCCACGTTGAGCATCAAGCCTGTGGTGGCAGTGGCTGCCACGAGCGACGTGCGTCCCTTCACGAGGTGGATAAACAGGCGCGTGATGCCGCCTACCATGCCGGCTGCAGACATTGTTCCACCAAAGCACATGGCGCAGATTATGAGCCAGATGGTGTCCATCATGCCAGCCATACCGCGTGTGGCTACAAGCGAGGTTAGCATCTCGCTATTGGTGGAGATAGATGTACTCGAGCAGAGACACTGCATGATAGCGCGGAAGGGCGAGGCGTCGATCTCTGCCAACACCCCACCCTGCCATATCAAGGCAGCCACGGCGGCCATGAACGTGGAGAGGAAGAGGGTGATAATGGGTGCCACGCGGCGCGCGATGAGCAGACCGGTGAGCGAGGGCACGATGAGTAGCCAAGGTGTCACGTTGAAACGCTGGCGTATGGCCTCAGCGAAGACCTCTATGTCGCTGGCGTCGTTGGTGGGGGTGAGAAGACCCGCCACGGCAAAGATGATAAGCGTCACGGTCAGCGTGGGCACCGTGGTGAGGAGCATGTAACGAATGTGGTCGAAAAGCGGCACGCCGAGACTGCCCGACGCCAACGTGGTTGTGTCAGATAGAGGCGACACCTTGTCGCCGAAGTAGGCTCCGCTGATGATGGCTCCTGCCACCCAGCCCTCGTTGAAGCCCTGCGCGCGCCCTATGCCCATAAGGGCTATTCCAATGGTGGCGATGGTGGTCCACGATGAGCCCGTCATCACGCCCACAAGGGCACAGATGGCACACGTGGAGGCCAGGAACACGTCTGGATGGATGACCTGCACACCATAATAGATGAGGGCGGGCACCACACCGCTCACCATCCACATGCCGCCGAGCGCGCCGATGAGCAGCAAGATGATGAGGGCACTCGACACGCTCGACACATTTTTGGTGATGGCCTTCTCGAAGCTCTGCCATGGCACGTTGAGGTAGCCCATGCCCACGAGCACGCACAAGGCTGCCACGGTGAGCAGCGTGATCTGTGAAGGCCCACCAAGGGCATCGCTGCCGAAGGCGCGGATAGTGGCGGTGAGCATCGCCACAAGTACGGCTACGGGAAGGAGCGAGAGCAACGCCGAGGGTCTTTTCTTCAGCGGCTCGCCTTTCTTATTTCGGGTTTTAAACATATTCGCTTGTTATAAATATTGTAGGGCTTTATCGTTCTGCGTGCAAAACTACTAAAAAGCACTTGACAAATATTTAAAAACAGCTTGCCATTCTTCAAATTAACTTTCCTTAATATCTTTTTCTATAAAAATGCAAGTTCAATACACTGCACAAGATCTATAGCATCCCGACACGCGATTACACTCATGAAAGCCACGATAATGACAACTTGAATATGTCACAGTTTTTACTTATTCTCCCTCACACTGCCCGGGCTCATTCCGAACTCATCCTTGAAGCACTTGTTGAAGTAGGACGGAGCGGTAAAGCCAACTTCGTATGCAATCTCAGAAATCGACATGTCGGTCTTCTCTATCATCAAGCGAGCTTTCTCAAGGCGAGCCTTTCTCAATATCTCCACAGGTGTATGTCCTGTCAACGCCTTCACCTTGCGGTAGAGCTGCACACGCGAGAGTCCTATCTCGGTGCCAAGACGTTCCACCGAGAATTCAGAGTCGGCCATGTTGTGCTGTATGATGTCGCGCAGACGGCCAACGAACGATTGGTCCTGCGTTCCGAGAGTCAACTTCTCTTCTTCCTCCTTTTGACTGTTGCCCGAGAATATGGAGCGTAGCATGGCACGTGAGCGCAGCAGGTTGTCGATGCGTGCGAGCAGCACGGAGCCGGAGAAAGGCTTTGTTATGTAGGAATCGGCTCCACAGTCGTAGCCCTCAGCGCGTTGCTCGGTGAGCGAACGTGCCGTGAGCAATATCACGGGGATATGGCTCGTAGCGGTGTCTTGCTTCAGGCGGCGCGTGAACTCCAGTCCGTCCATCACGGGCATCATCACGTCGCACACCACTATCTTTGGCACCTCACGCCGCGCGCGTTCCAGCCCTTGCTGTCCGTTGGCTGCCTCCGACACGTTGTATTTATCCTTCAGTATAGAGCGCAGATAGGCGCGCATGCCGTTGTTGTCGTCTATTATGAGCACAAGCGGTCGCTCCGCGTCGAAGTCCTCGGCATTGGTGACGCGCTCTATCGACTCCTCCGCCTTGATGTCGGTGGGCGTATATGAGTCGTCAATAAGTCCGTGCTCAGATTTAGGCGACGGGGCAGTGTCTTTCGACGGGTCATAGCCGGGTTGGGTGTCGGGCAGAGAAACGATGAAGGATGTGCCCTTGCCTTGCTCACTCTCAGCGTGCACATCGCCATGATGCAGATCCACGTATGCCTTGACCAGCGACAGACCGATGCCCGTGCCGCCGGTGGAGCCTTGCGCCTGATAGAAACGCTCGAAGAGCCTGGGCAGTTCGTCTTGCGCGATGCCCTTGCCCGTATCGCTCACGCTGATGGTGAACCTCTGCCGCTCATAGCTTACGGCGGTGGTGATGCGTCCTCCCTCAGGAGTATACTTCAGCGCGTTGGACATGAGGTTGAAGTAGATGTGTTCCAGCTTGTCGCGGTCGGCTATGATCTGCGCATCCTTGTCAACGTTTGCCGTGTCTACACTTATCGTGATGTGTCGGCGCGCTGCCACGGCACGGAAGTCCTCTGCCCATGTGGCAATCTCCGTTTGCAGCTCGAAGCGGTTGAGCCGCAGTTCGGCACGGTCGTTCTGCACCTTCCTGAAGTCGAGGATCTCGCCCACGAGCTGTATCAGGATGCGCGTATTGCGCTGTATCATCTGCAACATGGTTCGGTGGTTGTCGCGCACGGTGGAGTCTTCGAGCAATTGCTCTACAGGTCCGGCGATGAGCGTCAGGGGCGTGCGCAGCTCATGGCTCACATTGGTGAAGAAGCGCAGTTGCGTCTGCGTCATGCTCTCCATCTGTTCGGTCATGGCCTGTTGCTTACGCACGGAATCCTTGAGTTGCCGGTTGATGCGGGCCTTGGTGACGTAGGCGCGCACGGCGTAGGCACACGCCACAATGAGGAGCACCACGAAGACGAGAAGCACAAGCAGATATTCGCGCTGGGTATTGAAGTCGGCCGATGCCTTGTCAACTCGCGAGCGCAAGGTGGACAGATGATCCTGCTGACGCACGGTCTCGTCGTTCTGCATGAGCAGCACGCTGGCGTTGTCCTTGGTGACGAGAGCCGACGACAGTCGGTTCTCCCTCTTGAATTTCTTGCCGGTGAGGATGTTCATGGCGAGGCGCATCACCTCGTCGCCGCGTGTGGGATATATGTAGGAGGCGAAGAGCGTGCCATCAGCCACGAGTTGCATGCCGCCACCGTTCTGGGGCATAGCATCGATGCCGCAAAACTTGATGCGCCTGACATCTATCCCATGCTTTGCGGCAGCCCGGCGCGCGCCCATCGCCATACGGTCGTTGTGGGCAAAGAGGCAGTCGAAGGCTGGATGAGGCCGTGAGAGAAGCGAGTCCATGGTGCGATAGGCGCCTTGCTCGGTCCAGTCGGCATGGGTCTGGCTGACGACGCTTATGCCATGGCTATGCGCCATGATGCTGTCGAAACCCTGGTGGCGCTCAATGGCTGGCGACGACGACGAGAGTCCGCACATCTCCATGACGCGACTGCCTGCGGGCAACGCGCCCGCAAGATATTTGCCCATTGACATTCCAATCTCACGGTTGTCGGCACCGATATATGCAGTGTACTTGTTGGAGCGGGTGCGACGATCGAAGATGATCACGGGTATGCCCTTTTCATAGGCACGGTCGATGGCAGGTGATATCGACACCTGTCCCGGAGCCACGATGAGCAGGTCGACACCTTCGTTGACAAACCGGTCAATCTGTTCGGTCTGCAGTCGCACATCATCGTAGGCCGATTTTATGCGCAAGTCCACATTGTCATAATACAACGCCGCGATGCGCAGTTCTTCGTTGAGCTTCTCGCGCCACGTGTCCTCCGAGCATTGCGACACGGCTACGACATAGCGTTTTTTCTCGCCGCTTCCACATGCCACAAACATGACGGACAGCAACAACAACGCCGACTTGAATAAAATATGTAGAAACCTATTCATTGGAATGCCTGATGTTCAGAGGTGTTTTAGTCTAATTGCAAAGTTACATATAAATTTATAATCGCATAAAAGGACAGACGAATAATTTCAGGAAAAATGAAAAAGAAACAAGGCTGTACGTTAGTCACTTCACCAGCAACCATATAAAGACAGACCTACAATTATAATAAAAACATGGGGGTAATCGTGAATTACATAATGCATAGATATGTATCTACCACAAAACGGGTATATTTGCCTATACCGACGTTAATATAACCAAAAAAAACATTTTTTAGTCATAATGTTATTAACTTTGCAGCAGTTTTTTAAAAGGTTTTGCAACAATTTGCGAACCTTTTGAGAAAGGCGCAGACCATCAGGATACATCAGAGAGAGAACAAATTGTATATTTAATCATTTAACAAAGAAAAAGCATGAACAGATTTTATGCTGTCCTCACTGCAATGATTGTCGCCAGCAGCGCTTATGCGCAGAAGACGAAAATCAGCGGAACAGTAGTGGACGCCAACGGCGAATCTGTGCCCGGAGTGACCGTGAAGGTTCAGGGACAGAAACTTGCCACAGTGACTTCCATCGACGGTTCGTTTACGATAGAAGCCGACAAGAATGCCACACTTCAGTTTACATCTATAGGCTACGCGCCTGTAACTGTTGCCGTGAAGGGCAAAACCAAGATTGTCGTTAATCTGACAGAAGACTCCAACGAGCTCAACGAGGTGTTGATCAGCGTGCCCTACGGCACACGCAAGAAGTCTACCTTCACAGGATCGGCTGGCGTGGTAGGCGGCGAAAAGATTGCCGCATCGCAGGTGAGCAGCGTGTCGAAGGCACTGCAGGGCACCGTGGCTGGTCTTCAGTCGTTTGCCACCAGCGGACAGCCTGGCGAGGATGCCAGCGTGTATATCCGCGGTGTGGGATCGGTAAATGCCTCCTCTACCCCACTCTACGTGGTCGACGGTGTGCCCTACGACGGCAAACTTGCCAACATCAGCAGTCAGGACATCGCCTCGGTGACCGTGCTGAAGGATGCTGCCGCAGCATCACTCTACGGTTCGCGTGCCGCCAACGGTGTCGTGATGATTACCACCAAGCAGGGTTCCACAGGCTCGGCTCCTACCATTGAGCTCACTGCCAAATACGGTTTCTCTAGCCGCGCCGTGAGCGACTATGAACAGCTCTCCACCGACCAATATTTCGAACTGCAGTGGGAAGCTCTGCGCAACAAATATTTGAACGACGGCATGTCGGCAACCGACGCAGCCGCACAGGCATCGTCAAACGTGGTAGGCACACTGGGCATCAACCCCTACGGTTCGGCCTATGCACAGCCCGTGGGCACCGACGGCAAGATTGTGTCGGGAGCCAAGGCTCTTTGGGACGACAGCTGGGAAGACGCACTCTCGCAGAATGCCCACTACACCGACCTCAGCGCCCGCGTGTCGGGCGGCAGCAAAAACTCAAAATACTATCTCTCGCTCGGCTATCTCAACGACCAGGGTGCCTATATCTGCTCGGGATTCAAGCGCTACAACGTGCGTGCCAATGTCACCTCTGACCTGAAGAAATGGCTGCAGATAGGACTGAACCTCTCGGCTGCCCACTCTTCGCAGAGCTACCCGAAGCAGAACGACACGATGACCAGCAACGTGGTACTCTTCGCCCGCAATCTGCCTTCGTTCTACCCCGTATACATCCGCAATACCGACACCGGCGAGTATAAGCTCGACGAGAACGGCAGACGTCAGTATGACTACGGCGACTACCGCACCAGTTCTTATGCCGGCATGAACCTCGCGCAGTCGATGCTCTACGACAAGCACGACCGCAACCGCGACGCTGCCACCGTGCAGGGATTCATCCAGGTGAAGCCCATCGAAGACCTCTCCTATAAGATGACGGTCAACCTCGACTACAACAGCCTCTTCCAGCACGACTATACCAACCCCACCTACGGCAAGCGCCCCATCGGCTCTTCGTCGAAGGGCAACACACGCACCACTGGTTTCACCGTCAACAACGTAATCAACTGGGGTCACGTGTTCAACAAGAGCCACGACGTGCACGTGATGGCCGGACAGGAATACTACGAATACAACACCAGCAACTTCTCGGGCGAGCGCAGCAACGTGATTGCCGACGGATTCTATGAGCCCGACGTGGCATCCACACTCGTCAGCTTCGGCGGCAACAGCGACCAGTACAAGCTGCTCAGCTTCTTCGGCAGTGCCGAATACAACTACAAGCGCACCTACTTCGTGTCGGCATCGCTCCGTTCCGACGGTTCTTCGCGTTTCGCACCAAGCAACCGCTGGGGTACCTTCTGGTCGTTCGGCGCATCATGGCGCATCATCAGCGAGAAGTGGATGGAAAGTGCTTCGTCTTGGCTCGACAACCTGACCCTCCGCGCCAGCTACGGTGCACAGGGCAACGACAACGTGGGCTACTATGCCTACCAGGCTCTCTACTCCATCGGATCGTTTATGGGACAGAACGCTCTCCACAACTCACGTCTCGCCACACCGGAACTGAAGTGGGAAACCAACCTCAACGCCAACGTGGGACTCGACTTCAGTCTCTTCGGCGACCGCATCAACGGTACCATCGAGTACTTCCAGCGTGCCTCGAAAGACCTGCTCTTCAGCCGTGACCTCGTGCCATCGTCTGGTTTCTCCAGCACTGATGCCAACGTGGGCAAGCTGAAAAACTATGGATGGGAGTTCACCATCAACGGCACACCTATCCGCACAAAGGACTGGACATGGAAGCTCTCGGTGAATGCCACCACCTATAAGAATAAAATCGTGAAACTGCCTTCAGAAGTGATGTGGAGCGGCACGAAGAAATGGGTTGAAGGCGGTTCGCTCTACGACTACTGGCTCTACGAATGGGCAGGCGTGAACCCCGAAAACGGCAACCCACAGTGGTACTACTACGACGAGGACGGCAACAAGCTGAAGACGGAAGACTACAACAGTCTTACGTCGAGCGACAAGGTGAAATGCGGCAACTCGCTGCCCACCGTATCGGGCGGTTTCTCAACAGACCTCACATGGAAGGGCATCACGCTCTCCGCACAGTTCTCCTACGCTCTCGGAGGCAAGCTCTACAACAACGACTACGTGGGCATGATGGGAGTAGCTGGCGGCAACGGCAGCACACTCAGCAAAGACATGATGAACCGCTGGACCTCTGAGAACACACAGACCGACGTTCCGAAAGTGGTGGCCGACCAATCGAGCTATTTCACATCGTCGTCGTCGCGCTGGCTCGTCAGCCGCAGCTATCTGCGCCTGAAGACTCTCTCGCTGAGCTATACGCTGCCTCGCGACATCATCAAGCACGCCTTGATGAGAGACGCAAGTGTGTTCCTGCAGGCAGAAAACCTCCTCACCTTCCACAAGCAGCAGGGTCTCGATCCCGAGCAGCCTCTCAACGGCACCGTGTCATACCGCTACCCTGCCATGAAGACCATCTCGTTCGGTGTGAATGTGAAATTCTAAACTGGAAAGAAACGGCAGACAAGAATCTGCCAATCAGTAAAAGACTTCCACGGTGGTACACTACCACCGCAAAACAAGGATAAATATCATGAATATAAATATAAAGTATATGGGCTTCGCAGCGCTGATGATGGCATCACTCTCTGCCTGCGACCTCGACACCACGCCCACCACGTCGCTCGACTCCGACAACGCGTTCAAGTCGACCACCTATGCCGAAGACGTGCTCCGCGGCACCTGGCAAAATGCCTTGGACGACGGCATAACCTATGCCTCCTACGGCCTCAACTCCATCCTGCTGCAAGACGACTTCATGGGCTCCGACTGCGTGAAGGCCAACAGCTACGGCTACAAGGACAGCTACAACGTCAGCGCCGGCTACAGCCGCGGACAAAACACCCGACTGCTCTGGAGCATCGCCTACGATGCCATCAACAACAGCAACAACATCATTGCCTATATCGACAATGCCGACGGCACGAGCAGCGACCGCAACCGCATCAAGGGACAGGCTTATGCCACACGCGGCTACATGTACATGATGCTGGCATCCCACTACTCGTTTGCCATCGACAAAGACCCGAACGCGGTGTGCGCACCTATCTACACCGAGCCCGCCACACTCACCACCGCCCTCACCGGCAATGCGGCATCGAGCGTGTCGGAGGTGTATGCACAGGCTCTGAGCGACCTGAAGCAGGCTGCACAACTCATTCCCGAGAGCTACGCCCACAGCTCCAACTCGTCGGAAATCTATATGATCGACTATGCCACGACAATGGGTCTGCTGGCACGCACAAGCCTCTATGCCCGCCAATGGCAGGATGCCTACGACTATGCCTGCAAGGCGCTCGACAAGAAGGGCAGCCTGATGACTGAGTCGTCTTATGCCTCCAACTTCAATCTCGTGAGCAACGAAGAATGCATGTGGGGCTATTCAGCCACACTCGACGACAATGGTTGTGCCTATGTGGGCTACTTCAAGGACAACTCTCTCGACGGATACGGCAGCCTCTGCGTGGACCCGCATTTCGCCATGCTCTTCAGCGCCGACGACTGGCGCGGCGACTACTTCAAGCAGTGGGGATTCACTGCGCAGGGCGGCACACGCGTATATCTGCTCAACGACAAGTTCAAGATGAGAAGCGTCGACGACCAGCTCATGGACTTCACGCTGATGCGCACCGCCGAGATGTATCTCATCAAGGCTGAAGCTGCCTGCCGTCTGGGCAAGGAGGCTGAAGCACGCAACGTGCTCCACACTCTGCAACAGTCGCGCATGAGAGCCGGCAAGACAGCTCCTGCCATCACCGCCACGGGCGACAACCTGCTGCAGACTATATGGACTGAGCGCCGCAAGGAGCTTTGGGGCGAGGGATTTGCTCTCACCGACATCATCCGCAACCAGCAGAGCATCGTGCGCAAGTCGTATGACCTGGGCAAGAAAGTCTACAACACGGCCCTGGGCGACAGCGTCACCGTGGACAGCGTCACCGTGTATAGTCAAAATGACCACAGCAAGACACCGCAGAAGGCTGTGCCTCTGGGACACTACACCACCATGCTGCCCGACAACACTCCTTTCACTGTCAACAGCATCTACTATCTCTACCGCATACTCGAGGCCGAGGAGCTGCAGAATGCAAACCTCTACAGCAAGTATCCGAAACTGAGCCAGTACAGATAACCCCACGGGCATTCCACTGCCCATATATTGCAAACTCCCATTCCGCCAGCCGCCATAGCGCAGGCTCCGGAATGGGAGTTTTTTTTGTTGTATCAAATGTTTTTATGGTGTGCCGTTCGGGGTGCGGACGCACTATCAAATTTATGCATCGGACCGTTCGGGGTGCGGTCGGCCACAGGGGGAGGCTGCTGACAATCGCATCCTTGTAGTCTTGGAGATAATATTTTATTTCTTCTCCAGTTTCTGTTTCAACCTTAACTCTGTAGGGGACTTACCTGTTTGTTTTGTGACAAAACGGGTGAAGTGGGCAGGGTTGTAGAAATTCATCTGGTTGGAAATCTCTGCGAAAGTGAGGTCGGGCCGTTTCAGGAGCGAGAGAATTTCCTGCATGGCATAGCCGTTTATCCAATAGGAGGCTGGATGGC
>CAVBBO010000073.1:0-33921 GCA_963593695.1 Escherichia coli
GTTGCAAAGATACACTTTTATGAGGGAATATTAAGGCGTTTCATACATTTTTATGAGGGAAAGGAAGGATTGGAAGCGATGAAAGTGAAACAAATAACATTTCATTTTTTTGCATTCCCTCTAAGTGTATTCCGCTGCATGTTCGTACCAAGGGCAAATAAACAATAAAATTAAACATAAAAACCTGTAAGAAAATGAAGAAGTCGTTATTAATCTTCCCGATGCTGTGCTTGGCAGCCAGCTCGTCGCTTCATGTTTCTGCAGCCGAGACGCTCGGCATGAGCGTGCAGCAGCAAAAGGGCAATACCATACAAGGCATTGTTGTAGACCAAAACGGTGATCCCATCATCGGTGCATCTGTCCGTGTGAAGGGCAGCAAGAATGGTACTGTAACCGACCTCGATGGCAAGTTTACGCTCCAAAACGCGAATGGAGCGGTCGAGATCTCGTATATCGGCTATAAGACCCAAACCATCAAGAACCCGAAGGGCGGCAACATCAAGATTGCGCTCCAGGAGGATGCCAGTCTTCTCGACGACGTGGTGGTGGTAGGTTACGGTCAGCAGAAAAAGGCTTCCCTTACTTCCGCCATCACCCAGATTAAGGGTGAGGAAGTGTTCAAGGACCGCTCGGTATCTTCTACTGCCGTGGCCTTGCAGGGTGAGATTCCTGGTTTGACCGTTACACGTACATCTACCCGTCCTGGTGCCGAGGGTGCAGCTTTCAAGATTCGTGGTGATATTTCCATCAATGGCAACTCCTCTCCACTCATCATCATCGACGGTGTGACTGGTTCCATCGACGAGTTGAACTCCATGAACGGCAACGACATTGACAACGTCTCCGTGTTGAAGGATGCCTCTGCTGCCATCTACGGTTCCCGTGCCGCGAGCGGCGTTATCCTCGTTACCACCAAGCGTGGCAAGGAAGGCAAGGCTCACATCTCTTACAATGGTTCATTCAGCCGTACCATCAATGGCATACAGAGTCCTTTGACCAACACCTCGGAATGGCTCGACATGTTCTACGAGGCTCAGTACAATGATGCCAAGGTCACTTCGGGCGCCACCGACCCAGCGACCATCCACAAGAACATCAACTGGTGGATATTCAACAGCTTCGGCGGTCCTACCCTCGACGAGACCGACATCGACCCAGAGACTGGCAACCCTACCGTATATAAGGGCGAGAAACTCTTCAACGCTCTCCGCTCAGGCAAGGTCTTGACCTTGAAGAACGGCAACAAGATAGAGCGTTGGGACCCTACCCAGAACATCATGGATGAACTCTACGGTCAGGCTAGCTCGCAGAAGCACAACATCAACATCTCTGGCGCAGACCAGCGGTTCGGCTACAACCTCTCCTTGGGGTATGAGAGCGCACGCTCGCAGTTGAAGCCCGTACGTGACGGTCAGCGCAAGTGGAGTGCTCGCTTGAACGCCGACTACAAGGCAACCGAAGACTTCAAGGTTTCTACCAACATAGCCTACGAGAAGCGTCACCGCCAAGCCCCTTCGCAGGACTTGGGACAGGGATGGATGGACCAATGGTTCTGGGCTATCTACAATGAGAACGGCGACCCATACGATACATTCTCTGGCAACCGCAACCCTCTCGGCGGTTTGCTCAACGGTGGCATGTACCACTACTATCTCACCACTTTGCGTGGCAATGTGCAGGGAACTTACGACTTCCACAAAATTCTCAAGGGCTTGACTCTTACCGGCAACGCTGCCTATAAGATGGTGGAGGAGAACAGCCAACATACTTACTATAAAGTACAATATTACGACTGGGTGGGCACTGCAACAGGCAACAAGAAGAGCCCTGGCAGCATGGACCAAACCAACAAGCGTTGGGAGAACATGAACCTCAGCGCCATGCTCAACTACAAGAACACCTTCGCCAAGGTTCACAATGTGGCGGCCATGCTCGGCATAACCGCAGAGCAGGAGACTTACAAGGCTCTGACTGCATCCAGAAACAAGGGACCTCTCTTCGAGGACTCAGGTTTGGAAGACTTGAACATGTTTCAAGGTGGCGACAACAATGGCGCAAGCGGTGGCAAGACGTCATGGGGATTGCTCTCTTACATCACCCGCCTGAACTACGACTACGACAATCGCTACGCCATCGAGCTGCTCGGTCGCCGTGACGGTTCATCCAAGTTGGCCACCAACCAGCGTTGGAAGAACTTCTACTCCGTATCCGGCTACTGGCGCATCTCTGGCGAGAAGTGGATGAAGAGCCTCGCTTGGCTCAACGACTTGAAGCTCCGCTACAACTATGGTAAGACGGGCAGCGTGGAGGGCATCGGCAACTACGAGCGTTACGCCACCATCTCCACAGGCTCTACCATCCTCGGCACCAACCCTAGCGCACACACCACGATGTGGCTTGGCGGCATGACCAGTTCGCAACGTAGCTGGGAGACCATCAACAGCCACAACTTCGGTCTCGACTTCACCTTGCTCAACAACAAGCTGAGCGGTTCGTTCGACTACTTCATCAAGAACAACACAGGCATGTTTATCAGCGTAGAGTATCCACAGGTGCTCGGAGCTACCGCCCCAAAGATAAACGACGGAAAGTTTGAAGCACGTGGTTGGGAGTTCTCTCTCAACTGGCGCGACAAGATAGGACAGGTAAAATACAACGTAGGCTTCAACTTGGCAGACGCTCGCTCTGAAGTGAAGAAACTCACCAACAACGAGAATGTGCCAAACGCTGGTTTGAACTCCAACCGCCTGGTAGGAATGCCACGCAACTCCATCTATGTATATAAGACCGACGGTCTCTTCCAGACGCAAGAAGAGGTGGATGCATACTACGAGAAGTATTATTGGAACGCCGACCACACAGGTCCCAAGGAGGGCAACATCCTCCCGGCTCCAGGTAAGCAAAAGACCAATACCCTGCGCCCAGGAGCACGCAAGCTCGTTGACCTCGACGGCGATGGTGTCATCACTCGCGATGATATCTACTATGCAGGCGACGCAGCCCCTCGTCTCTCCTTCGGCATCAAGGGAGGCTTGGAATGGAAGGGAATCGACTTCAACGTATTCTTCCAGGGTATCGGTAAGCAGAAGATTCTCCGCACAGGTTACTTCTACGCACCTTGGATTGCCAACTACACTCGCCAGAACAACACCTTCATGGGCAAGATGTGGAGCGAGGAGAATCCTAATGCTGAATACGCCATCGCCTCTCGTGATGTGAACTTCAACAAGTGGAACTACGAGAACAAGGACGTGAGCGTAACCAACAACAAGTACATCCGCTTGAAGTCGCTCGTACTCGGCTACACCCTGCCAAAGGCATGGACTGCCAAGGCTGGCATCAACAAGCTGAGAGTCTATTTCTCCGGCGATGACCTTTGGGAGTGGACCAAGGTGAAGGACGGCTACGACCCAGAGTATGGCGAGGCATCCAACAGCACCTTCCCATTCAGCCGTCAGATTACATTCGGTCTCGACTTAACTTTTTAAGTGAAGAACGAAGAGTGAAGAGTGGAGAACGAAGAGTGAAGAGTGAAGAACGAAGAGTGAAGAATCCAAATGCAAAGGTTGTAGTCTTAACTCCTTTAACTTCTCTAACTCCTTTAACTCCTCAAAAACAACAATCAAAAAAAGGAAACAATTATGAAATCGACTATAACAAAATTGTTTATGGCTTCAGCCCTCGTAGCAGGCATGACCTCTTGCAGCGACTTTCTCGACAAGGAGCCTCTATCCGACGCTACCGAAGCCATCGCATTCAAGAACCCTACCCAGTTTCAGCAGGCTGCCGACCGCTTTGTTGACCTGATGGGCGGTTGGGACTATAACAAATGGGACGGCGGTACCGACATCACGGGCCTCGGCTCCAACGGTGGCGGTTCAGCACCTGAAAGCAACAGCAACTGGAGCGGCAACTACAACAACATCCGCCAATACAACATCCTCCTCCAGAAGGTAGAAGAATACACCGGCGACAAGACTGCACTCAACGCATCGGTAGGCACTGCCTATTTCTTTCGTGGCATGGCCTACTACTATCTGTTGCAGGCATTTGGCGGTGTGCCAATCGTTGACCATGTGCTCGACGTAAACGACGAAGTGCTCTATGGCCCTCGCAAGAGCCGCTACGAGGTGTTCAACTTCTTGGTCAACGACCTCCGCAAGGCCATCGAACTTCTTCCTAAGGAGAGTGCCATCGCTGCTGCCGACAAGGGGCGCATCAGCAAGGAGGCTGCCCAGGCTTATCTCGGAAGAGTACTTCTCTACGAAGCTACTTGGGAAAAATATGTGCCTAGCATCAACTACGACCTCGATGGCGACGGAACGGAAAAGGGTGCAGGTACTGCCAAGCCTGAGGGTTATCCATCCATTACCGATATGTTGACAGAATCGAAGAACATGTCGAGGGCTGTGATGGACGAGGCTAAGAACAACGGCACTTACGCTCTCTGGAACGAGTGCGACTCTCTGAGCTACTATTATCTCTTCAACATCGACGACAAGGGCGGCAACGTTTCCAACCCTTGGGGAAAAGGCAAGAGCACCAACAAGGAGTTCATCATCTACAAGAAGTACGACTACGACTTGAAGCGTGTGGGCAAGAACATCGGCCATACCGTACAGACTTGGCAGGGCGTGGGCATCAGTGCCCAGTTTGGCGAGTCGTTCCTCTGCCGCAATGGTCTGCCTATCCGCATCAGCTATACAGGCAACATGAATGATGCCCAGAACAACCCACAGTTTGAGGGATGGGGAACGTTCATTGGCGAGTATCGCAACCGTGACTATCGCTTCGTAGGCTCCACATGGTGTCCAGACCGTGTAAGTTGGGGTAACCGCCCTGAATACTGCACTCCGCATACCGAGGCTGACGGCAAGCCTTATCCAGAGCCGTTGGTTGTGAAGAACAATGATGTTTACGACTCTTCCGACCCCGCCTACTCCAGCGTCCGTGGCGTGTTCCATCCAAAACTCCGTGGCAACACCACTTTCTATGGTTACGGTAGCCGCAAATACAACCCGGAGGGTAATCGTGCCGACAAGACCGAGTCGCCCGACTGGCCTATCCTTCGCCTTGCCGAGGTTTATCTGAACTATGCCGAGGCCACTTGCGAGTTGGGCAACGGTCAGATTTCTGATACCGACCTCGACATCTCCATCAACCTGCTTCGCGACCGTGCCCGTGTGGCTCACCTCACCAACGATCTCATCAAGAACGTCTGGGACGCCGGATGGTGGGATTACAACACCAACAAGACCGTTTGCCACAAGATGACCATGCTCGACGAGATTCGTCGTGAGCGTGCTTGCGAGCTCTTCGGCGAAGGCTTCCGCCTGAACGACTTGAAGCGTTGGGGCATCGCACAGATCAACCTCCGTGGCCAGAAGTTGGGCCGGCACGTATTGAACACCGCTTACACCACCAACAAGTGCAACGACAACCAGTACTTCGGCGAGCCTTGCTACTACCCAGAGAAGTATCCTACCCAGTATGGCTTGTACGACGAGAGTGCCGGCGCAAGCAAGGACGACCCCGACTATGGTCGCACCATCGCCGTGTTGGCAGAGAACCTGCACTGGGCTCCTCGTGATTATCTCGATGCCATCCCATTGCAGCAGATTCGCCTCAACCCAGCGTTGAAGCAAAACCCAGGCTGGTAAGTATGATGTATATTCCATTCGTATTATATAGAACCAACATTACAGCATGAATAGAATATTAATGATATTGGCTTTGTGCCTCACCACTATCACCATGTCGGCGAAAGACCGACTGGTGATAGCCAAAGCCCCGGCAGGCATCGACTTGAAGCACGATTTCGAGGTAAAGGCTCGCATCGCCGGAGGCGAATGGCAGAACATCGACACCTACGCCTTCCGGGTGGACCGAGTGGCTAACGCCAAGCACAATGTGGAAATCACCTCGGTGGCTAAGTTTGAATTCGAAGGCAACGTTGAAATACAGGTAAAGAGCATTGCTCAGGATATCAAGACTTACAAGATTCGCCCAAGCTCCTACGGAATCGAGGCCAAGCAAGAGGGCAACACTCTGTCATTCTCTCTCGACCGCCCTCGCTACCTCTCCGTAGAAGTGAACGGCAACATCTACCAGAATCTCCAAATCTTCGCAGACAATGTATTGGAGAAACCTAAGCTGAAGAAGAAAAAGGACTTGATGTATTTCGGTCCCGGCGTACACGACTTCAAGGGCGACTCCATCCACATCGCATCGGGCAAGACGGTCTTCATCGACAACGGTGCCGTCATCAAGGGATGGCTCTCCACCTACGGCTCTCGTGATGTCAAGATCATCGGCCACGGCATTGTGATGCCTGGTCACCACGAGGGCATCATGGTGAGATACAGCAAGAACGTGTATATCGACGGTCCGCTCACCACGCAGCTCCCCGTAGGCGGCAGCGACTCGGTGACGGTCAGGAACGCCAAGGTGATGAGCTGGTATGGTTGGGGCGACGGATTCAACATCTTCGCCAGCAACAACGTCAACCAAGAGCACCTCTTCGCCCGCACCAGCGACGACTGTTCCACCATCTACTGCACCCGCAAAAACTATCATGGCGGATGCAAGAACATCACCATCAAAGACTGCGTGTATTGGGCCGACGTGGCTCACCCCATCATGATTGGTTTGCACAGCGAGACCCCCGACTTGGAGGAAGTGAGCAACGTGCTCTACAAGGACATCGACATCCTCGAACATTGTGAGAACCAGATAGACTATCAGGGCTGCATCGGCATCAACGACGGCGACAACATCTTGGTGAAGGGCGTGACCTTCGAGAACTTCCACATCGACAACATCCGCAAGGGAATGCTTCTCAACATGCGAGTATGCTTCAACAAGAAGTATTGCACCGCCCCTGGCCGCGGCATCGAGGACATCACCCTGCGCAACTTCTCTTACACAGGCGAGGCTCCCAACATGGGCATCATCGCCGGTTACGACGAGACCCGAAAGGTGAAGAACATCCGCTTCGAAAACTTCTCCATCAACGGCAAGGTTATCTCAGACGACATGAAGGAGAAGCCACGGTGGTATAAGACTGCCGACATGGCAAACATCTACGTCAACGACCATGTGGAGGGCGTCACATTCCATTGAATGGCATGTGACAAATCCTTGCCAACGGTTAAGTAATCAATCCTGGCCAATCGTATTGATATAAAACGCTAAGAAATAAAAACACACATAACAACATGGCAAAGATTATCACGTTTGGCGAGATCATGCTCCGCCTTTCTCCCGACGGCAACGACCGTTTTATCCAGGCCGACCACCTGCGCATCATTCCAGGCGGTGGCGAAGCCAATGTGGCAGTGAGTCTGGCCAACTACGGCCACGAGGCTTGCTTTGTGAGCAAGTTGCCCAAGCACGAGATTGGACAGATAGCCCTCAACGCCCTGCGCCGCTATGGCGTTGACACGAGGTTCGTGGCACGCGGCGGCGAGCGCATTGGCCTCTATTATGCCGAGACCGGCGCCTCAATGCGGCCGTCGAAGGTGATCTACGACCGCGCGCATTCTGCCATAGCCGAGGCAAAGCCGGAGGATTTCGATTTCGACGCGATAATGGAGGGCGCGCAATGGTTCCACTGGAGCGGCATAACCCCTGCCATCAGCGACAATGCCGCCGAGCTGACACGCCTTGCCTGTGAGGCTGCCAAGCGTCATGGCGTGACGGTGAGCGTGGACCTCAACTTCCGCAAGAAGCTCTGGACATCGGAGAAGGCAATCTCCGTGATGCGGCCGCTGATGAAATATGTTGACGTGTGCATAGGCAATGAGGAGGACGCGCAGCTCTGCCTTGGCTTCAAGCCCGATGCCGACGTTGAGGGTGGACAGACAGACGCAAGCGGCTATCACAAGATTTTCGAGCAGATGCAGAAGAAGTTTGGGTTCAAGCTGGTCGTGTCCACTCTCCGCGAAAGCTTTTCGGCCACGCACAATGGCTGGAAGGCTCTCGTCTACAACGGTGAGGAGTTTTACGAGAGCCGCCGCTACGACATCATGCCCATCATAGACCGTGTGGGCGGTGGCGACTCTTTCTCGGGCGGCCTGATCCACGGCCTGCTCACAAAGCCCACGCAGGGCGAGGCTCTTGAGTTTGCCGTGGCGGCTTCGGCGCTGAAACACACGGTGAACGGCGACTTCAACCTTGTGGGTGTTGACGAGGTTGAGGCTCTTGCGGCAGGTAATGCTAATGGAAGGGTGCAGAGATAAAAAAAGGAAAAGACATGGCAAGATTCAACAAGCAGCAGGTGCTCGCCAAGATAACCGAAACCGGCATGGTGCCTGTGTTCTACAACAAGGATGTAGAGATAGCAAAAAACATAGTGAAGGCATGCTACGACGGAGGTGTGCGTGCCTTTGAGTTTACCAATCGTGGCGACTTTGCCCATGAGGTGTTTGCCGAAGTGGTGAAGTTTGCCGCCAAGGAGTGCCACGACATGGCAGTGGGCGTGGGCTCTGTGGTAGACGCGCCGGCGGCATCGCTGTATATCCAGCTTGGCGCGTGCTTCGTGGTGGGCCCGCTGTTCAACCCTGATGTCGCCAAGGTGTGCAACCGCCGCCTTGTGCCTTACACCCCGGGCTGTGGCTCTGTCACGGAGGTTGGCATGGCGCAGGAGATGGGGTGCGACCTTTGCAAGGTGTTCCCGGGCGATGTCTTGGGCCCGAAGTTTGTGAAGGGGTTGAAGGCTCCCATGCCGTGGTCGCTCATCATGGTGACAGGCGGTGTGTCGCCCGACGAGGAGAACATCGCCTCGTGGATCAACGCCGGTGCCACGTGCGTGGGCATGGGGTCGAAGCTCTTCCCCAAGGAGGCTGTAGCGGCACGCGACTGGAAAGCGGTGAGCGACAAGTGCCGCGAGGCTCTCGGCTATGTTGCCAAGGCTCGCGCGGGCAAGTAAGAACCACCACTCTCTCATAGGCAAAGCATGGAACAAGTATTCAGTTACATTATCAGCCTCGGCGCGCCGGTGATGATGCCAATACTCTTTGCTGTCATCGGCTTGTGCATTGGCATGAAGTTTGCTGAGGCATTCAAGTCGGGACTCTTTGTCGGTGTCGGCTTCATCGGCCTTGGTGTCGTGACAGCTCTGCTCACAACCAACTTCAACGACCCGCTCAAGGGCATATCCGACATCTACCACCTGCAGCTCAACGTGTTCGACATGGGTTGGCCTGCCGCTGCCGCCGTTGCCTACAACACGGCGATAGGCGCGCTCATCATCCCAATATGCCTTGGCGTGAACGTGCTCATGCTGCTCACGAAGACGACCCGCACGGTGAACATCGACCTGTGGAACTACTGGCACTTCGCCTTCATCGGGGCAGTGGTGTATTTCGTCATGGGCGAGAGCCTGCTGTGGGGCTATTTCGCGGCCATCGTGTGCTACATCATCACCCTTGTGTGCGCCGACCTCACGGCGGAGAGGTTCCAGAGGTTCTACGACCTCGACGGAATATCCATTCCGCAGCCGTTCTGCCAGAGCTTCATGCCTTTTGCCCTTGTGCTCGACAAGTTGCTCGGTCATATACCGGGCTTCTCCAGACTTGATGTCGACGCCGAGGGCATGAAAAAGAAGTTTGGCATACTCGGCGAGCCGCTCGTGCTCGGAGTGGTCGTGGGCATGCTCATAGGCTGGGCGGCACAGCTCGACATCAAGAAGGTGCTGTCGCTCGGTGTCATCATGGGAGCCGTCATGGAACTCATACCGCGCATCACGTCGCTCTTCATCGAGGGCTTGAAGCCCATCTCGGAGAAGACGCAGGATCTCGTAAAGAAACGGTTCAACGGCAAGAAGGTCTACATAGGCATGAGCCCGGCTCTGGTCATAGGCCATCCCACCACTCTTGTGGCTTCGGTCGTGCTCATCCCCGTGATCCTTGCCCTGGCGGTGTTCCTGCCTGGCAACCAGTTTTTGCCGTTGGCATCGCTTGCCGGAATGTTCTATCTGTTCCCCATGGTGCTGCCGTTCACCAAGGGCAACGTGGTGAGGACACTCGTCGTCGGACTTGTGGCACTCGTCGTCGGCCTGTATTTCGTCACAGACATGGCGCCCGACTTCACCATGGCAGCCAATGCCGTGTACAAGGCCACTGGCGACGCCACCGCCCACATTCCCGACGGGTTCTCGGGTGGTGCCCTCGACTTTGCGTCGTCGCTCTTTGGTTGGGCGATTTACAAGTTGTCGTGCCATGTGGAGTATGTGGGTCCGGCGATTCTCGTCGTTCTCACCGTCGCTCTGATGCTCTACAACCGCAGGCGGATAATCCTCACCTCCAACCCCTCGCAAGTAGGAGAGGGGCCTTTATAACAATATTACTAATATGAAGAAGATTTTCATTACAGCAGCCGTCGCCATCATGTCGATGTCGGCAATGGCACAGACGACAAACTATAACGTGCGCTGGGCAAACCACCCGGAAGACGCGAAACACTACACCACGGAGCGTCTGCGCAAAGAGTTTCTTATAGAAAAGGTGTTTGCTCCGGGCGAGGTCAACTGGACCTACTCCATGTACGACCGCTTCCTCATAGGCGGGGCGCAGCCAGTGGCCGACACCCCGATAGCCCTCAAACCGATAGAGCCTCTGCTCGCAAAGACCCTTCTTGAGAACCGCGAGATAGGCATCATCAATGTGGGCGGTCCCGGCACGGTGGTCGTTGACGGAAAATCGTATGACCTCGGCTTTGAGGAGGGACTCTACGTGGGACGCTCCACGGAGAAGTCGCCCAACAATATCACCCTCGTGAGCAAGGATGCCGCCAACCCCGCCAAGTTCTACATGAACAGTGCCACGGCACACACGTCGTACCCCACAAAGCGTGTCACCCTGAAGGAGGCCAACAACATAAAGGCGGGAAGCCTTGCCGAGAGCAACGACCGCGTGATACACCAGCTCATCATCGACGGTGTGGCTGGGGTGCGCACGTGCCAGTTGCAGATGGGCGTGACTGAGCTGAAGACGGGCTCGGTCTGGAACACCATGCCGGCGCACACGCACCTGCGCCGCATGGAGACATACCTCTACTTCAACGTGCCCGAAGGCCAGCGCATCTGCCACATCATGGGCGAGCCGCAGGAGACGCGCCCCATGTGGATGAACAACGAGCAGGCCGTGATCTCGCCGCAATGGTCAATCCACTGTGCTGCCGGAACGAGCAACTACACGTTCATCTGGGGCATGGCTGGCGAGAACCTCAACTATAAGGACATGCAGGTGGTGAAGACCACCGACTTGAAATAACAGAAAACGACAAAAAACATAAATGTATGGTTGACAAAATGTTTTCGCTTGAGGGCAAGGTTGCCCTTGTCACAGGTGCCGCCTACGGCATCGGGTTTGCCATGGCTGAGGCTCTGCACAACGCAGGCGCAAAGATAGCATTCAACTGCCGCTCGCAAAAACACATGGAACAGGCTCTTGCCGACTACAAGGCCAAGGGCATAGATGCCCACGGCTACATATGCGATGTGACCGACGAACAACAGGTGAAGGCCATGGTGGAGGACATCAACAAGAAACTCGGCGTGATAGACATCCTCGTGAACAATGCCGGCATCATCAAGCGCATACCGATGGAGGAAATGAGCGTGGAGGACTTCCGCCAGGTTGTGGACATCGACCTCAACGCCCCGTTCATCGTCTCAAAGGCCGTCATCCCGGGCATGAAGCAGAAGGGTCACGGCAAGATCATCAACATCTGCTCCATGATGTCGGAACTCGGACGCGAGACGGTGTCGGCTTATGCTGCCGCCAAGGGCGGACTGAAGATGCTCACGCGCAACATCTGCTCGGAGTTTGGCGAGTACAATATCCAGTGCAACGGCATCGGCCCGGGCTATATAGCCACACCGCAGACCGCTCCATTGCGCGAGCGTCAGGCCGACGGCTCGCGCCATCCGTTCGACAGCTTCATCGTAGCCAAGACTCCTGCCGCACGTTGGGGTACTCCGGAAGACCTCATGGGCCCGGTAGTGTTTCTCGCGAGCGATGCCTCAAACTTTGTCAACGGGCATATCCTCTATGTAGACGGCGGCATATTGGCTTATATCGGCAAGCAGCCATAAGCCTCCATGCGAATCAACATGGCACTACAAAAAAAGGCTGGCACATCTCATGATGTGCCAGCCTTTGTGGAATATCAGGGTGCTATGCCCGATTATTTCGTGAGTGTATAAACCACCTTTTTGTCGTCGACGTTAGTTATCGTGAAAGTGAATTTGCACTTAAAGTTGTAGTCGGACAATGTTGCCTCGGCTGCCTTGCACTTTGCCAACACGTCCTTGTCGCAGCTCGATGAGGTTCCTTTCATTGTGAAGACACTCTCGCTGACGCCAAGGGCCTTTTGGTATGCGGCTTTCACGTAAGCCATCTCTTTAATTATGGTGGTGGCACCGGCATCATCGCTGGTGTAGTTTGAGAAGCCCATTTCGTAGTAGATGGTCTTTGCCTGGTCGTCGTCGTTGCTGCTGCAAGATGCAAATCCCAATGCCACTGTCAGCATTGCGATGACAGCGAAGAGTGAATAAATTTTCTTCATGATTTTGTCTGTATTAATAGTTTAACTATAATGTTTTTGTATAATCGTCCAGATGTCCTTCCTGTCCTGTAGCCTTTTTGTGGATATCAGGGTGCTATGCCCGATTAATTCGAGAAGGAATAAATCACCTTGTTGCTGTTGAGGTTGGTTACCGTGAAAGTGAATTTGCTGTTAAAGGTGCGACCGGACAATGTTGCCTCGGCAGCCTTGCACTTAGCCGCCACGTCCTTGTCGCAGCTCGATGAGGTTCCAGTCAATGTGAAGCTATAGTCGCTTACGCCAAGGGCGTTTTTGTATGCGCTTTCTATGTCCGTCATCTCTTGTTTCATTTGAGAGGGGGTGGTACCATCGTAATTGAACTTAGGGAAGCCCATTTTGTAGAAGATGGTCTGTGGCTTGTCGTCGTCGTTGCTGCAAGATGCAAATCCCAATGCCACTGTCAGCATTGCGATGACAGCGAAGAGTGAATAAATTTTCTTCATGATTTTGTCTGTATTAATGGTTTAACTATAATGTTTTTGTATAATCGTCCAGATGTCCTTCCTGTCTTGTAGCTTGATACGCTTTGTGCGTTTTCCTAATACAATAAAGAAACACAACGCAAAGATAGAAAAATAAAGCGACGTAAACAAATTTTAATGCATAAAAATTACATCGCATTGGAAAATGTAACAAATCGGACTATAAAAGTGTGAATGCGATTTTATTTCATGCGTTGTGCCATTCGGGTTGCGGGCGGCCACAGGGGACCGCCCGCAACCCGAATGGCGAAGTACGGTATGTGTAATCGGCGAAGCCGACATCGGCGGTACACCTACAAGGCTTATGTGCTCTACGGGGCAGCATCTTCCGGTCATGTTCCCCTAGAAAAGTGTGGGCTTTGCGCTAAAGTTCCCCTAGAAAAATGTAAGTATCCTATAAAAGTTCCCCTAGAAAAGTGTGGGTTTTGTGCGAAAGTTCCCCTAGAAAAGTGTAACTTTGCAACATGACATTATAGGAGAGCACAATGGAAAGAGCTATATATCAACAATTAAAGGCATGGAAGGACTCGCCTTTTCGCAAACCCTTGATATTGGAAGGTGCCAGGCAGGTGGGCAAGACATATATTCTCAAGGAATTTGGCAACAGGGAATATGACAACCTTGTGTATATCAACTGCGACAACAATGACAAGATAAGCGCCATCTTCTCCGATTATGACATCCCGCGCATCATCAGGAGTCTAAGCGCCATTTCGGGCGAAAGTATCGTGCCTGGGAAAACATTGATATTCCTCGATGAGATACAGGAAATCAATAAGGGACTTGCCTCGCTGAAGTATTTCTGTGAGAATGCTCCGGAATATCACGTGGCAGTGGCTGGTTCTTTGCTCGGCATCACCCTGCATGAGGGAACCTCTTTTCCTGTGGGAAAGGTAGACATGCTTTATCTCTACCCTATGGATTTCGAAGAGTTCCTGTTGGCCATGGGTAGAGAAAAACTTGTGGAGGTTATGCGCTCAAGAGATTGGGACACGTTGACCCCGTTGCGCCCTCTATGTGAAGAACTCCTGCGCCAATATTATTTCACTGGTGGCATGCCCGAAGCCGTTGCTGCATATATACAGACGCAAGACATATGGGCGGTCAGAGGCATTCAGGAGAAAATCATTAAGGCATATAGCAACGACATCTCAAAGCATGCTCCCACCAATCAGGTGCAACGTATCAATATGGTGTGGAAGTCGATACCCTCGCAATTGGCTCGCGACAACAAGAAGTTTGTCTACGGTGCGGTAAAGAAAGGAGCAAGGGCCAATGAGTTTGAGATTGCCATACAGTGGCTCATAGACGCTGGGCTTGTTCACAAAGTTTCACGCATCAAGAAGGCTGCCATTCCATTGTCGTTCTATGAGGACATGTCAGCATTCAAGTTGTTCATGCTTGACTGTGGATTGCTTGGTGCCATGTCGCAGACTCCTCCCGAGCAAATACTGATAGGCAACAACGTTTTCGAGGAATACAAAGGGGCCTTCAGTGAGAATTTTGTATTGCAGCAAATGCTCTGCATTCCTCACACCTACATATATTATTATAGTAACGAAAACTCTACCATGGAGATAGACTTCGTGGTTCAGCACGACGCCACGATTGTTCCCGTTGAGGTGAAAGCAGAAGAAAACCTCAGGGCAAAGTCCTTGCACCAGTATGTCACGGATACCCCCGGACTCCACGGCCTCCGCCTGTCCATGTCGCCCTATCGCGAGCAGGATTGGATGACAAACGTCCCATTGTATGCAGTCAAGTATGCTTTCGGTGGGTAGGGCTTTCGTGTTATAAAGCATGAACGTGAAATAATAAGCGCATAATGGTTTCTTATTTGGAGAAAATGCGTATCTTTGCGCCAGAGTATCTTCCCTCCCAACATATCTATTAACATAACACACAGTACATCAATAACTAATACTCGTTTGTCATAATGACTAAATACATTCAAAAGATACTTTGCAATGCTTTCGTGTGTTGCATGTTGGGCGGAATGTCTATGCCTGTAAATGCACAAAGGGTGGTGTTCCCACAGCAAAAACAGGCAGGAATGGCACGGCTGAAAGTCAGTTCCAAAAAGTTTGTGCTTGAAAACAGCTTGCTGCAAGCCTCATATTCGGTAAGGAATGGTCAGCTTCGTTTTGATGGCTGCGAGGCGATGAGCCTCATGCCCTCAGCCGAACTCTTCCGCATACGCCTTGCCGACTGCACGGAGTTCGCATCGTCGGACATGAAGCTCGTGAGCGTATCTCCGGAGACATATACCGCGGACCCCAAGGCCGCCAAAGGCTCAGAACGGTTTGCCGGCAAGGGCATCAAGGCCGTGTTCACGCGCGGCGACATGCGTGTGGAGTGGTGCGCCGTGCTGCGCGACGGCTCCCACTATCTGCGCACGGAGATGAGCATCTCTTCGGCCAAGGACGTGCAGACCGACCATATAGTGCCGATGGTCTACGCCGTGGACATACGCAAGGCAAAGTCGGCACCACAGGTCGTGGGCAACACGCGCGGCGCGGTGCTGCTGAGCGAGAAGCTTTTTGCCGGTCTGGAGACACCAATGGGCGTAAACACCAACAATATAGACCCTGCCGACATTGCCACCATCAACAGTCGCGACGTGGTGAAGATGGAAGGCAACTGGGTGCGCCACACCACGCTGAAGGCTGGCAAGCCGTGGACGGTGAGCAGCGTGGTGGGACTGGTGGCAGAGGGACAGCCACGCCGCTCGTTTCTTGCATACAGCGAGCGCGAGCGTGCGGCAGCATGGCACCCGATGACCATCTACAACTCGTGGTACGAGCTTAACATCGACCGCAACAACGCCCCCGGCAACCGTGGCAAATACGATGCCAACGACAAGCAGAACCTCAACGGCAACTACACGGGCAACATGACGGCGGCGCAGTGCGAGGACGTGGTGCGCCATTGGAAGACAAACTTCTATGACGTGTATGGCAAGACACCCGTGGCATACGTCTTCGACGATGGTTGGGACGCATACGGCACGTGGACGTTCAACCCCAACTTCCCCGAAGGCTTCAAGGAAGTGGACCGCATGGCACGCGAGATGGGCGCTGGCATTGGCGCATGGCTCGGCCCTGTGGGAGGTTATGGCGCAAGCGGAGAATACAGGCGAGGCTACTGGAGAGGACGTGGCGGAATGCAGTTGAGCAACCCTGCCTACTATGACTACTTCGTGAAGTGCTCGTCGGACATGATCGACAAGTATGACTTCCGCTTCTTCAAATACGACGGCATAAGCGCACAGGCGTCAGCAGTGGGACCAGACATGACCGATGCCGGACTGGAAAACTGCGAGGGCATCATAAGCATAGAGAACGACGTGCGCAAGAAACGCAAGGATATCTTCTACAACACCACCGTGGGCACATGGGCCTCGCCGTTCTGGTTCCACGTGAGCGATGCCGTGTGGCGCCAGGAGGGCGACTTCGGCAAGACTGGCGTGGGCGATGACCGCGAGCAGTGGATCACCTATCGCGACCGTCTTGTCTATCAAAACTTCGTGGACCGTTCACCCATCTGTCCCATCAACACGCTCATGACACACGGAGTAATTCTCAGCCGTTTCGGGGCAGTGTCAAAGACCATGGATTATGACGGCATCGTGCGCGAGATGCGCTGCGCCTTCGGTTGCGGATCGTCGATGGTGGAGCTTTACACCGACTACAAGTTGCTCGATGAGATAAAGAACCACGCGGGCGAAACTGGCACACTGTGGAAACAACTTGCCGACTGCATGGATTGGCAGCAACGCAATACCGACGTGTTGCCCGACATACATTGGGTTGGCGGCAATCCTTGGGACGGAAAGAAGGCCAACATCTACGGTTGGGCTTCGTGGAACGGCAAGAAAGCCACACTTACGCTGCGCAATCCCGACGTAGCAGCCCAGACGTTCACGACGACGCTCCGCAAGGTGTTCGACATACCGGCATATATCAAGACCTCTGTCACACTGCGCAGCTCTTTCGCGGACCAGATTATCGGCAACGGTGGCATTGAAGGCATAAAAACGAACGAACCTATTGACATTGACAAGGAAATAACCATGTCGTTGCCCAAATCATCTGTATACGTGTTTGAGGGCGAAGACAATGGCAACTTCGATTATGGAAGTGCCAATGATTGATATGTTAAATATGTAAAAAATGCGTGGGAGGGGTGACGGAAAAGTTCCCCTCTCCATTTTTTTTATTATTTTTGCACAATGTTAATAGATATGTAGGCAAGGACACCCTTGCCAAAGAAGATTCTTAACCTTTACAAATAACCCTTACTAAAAAATACGCTTATAAGAACAAACCAAGACAATCAACGAAAACAGCAAACGCCTCTGTAGTGTATCTAAAACAAAAGAAAAGATTATGAAGAATTTTGACAAAGTCGCGCTTGTGGCCTTTTTGGCACTCGGCACGCACCCCACGCTTATGGCAAATAATCCGGTGGGGGAGGGGGGATCGGAATTAGCTAATGGCAATTTGGTTGCTCCCATGGTCGTCGCCAACAAGGCGACACTTGCAACCCAACAGGTAAAACAAGAAAAACTTTCGGGAAAGGTCATTGACGCAAATGGTGAGCCTATCATTGGCGCGACCGTCTCCCAAAACGGAACCAAGAACGTTACGGTCACAGATATAGACGGTAATTTCACTCTTAATACAAAATCCACAACGGCAAATGTCACTGTCACGTATGTCGGCTTCAACACAAAGCAGGTGAAGCTCACGGCAGGACGCGTGACGGAAATCACACTTACGGAAGATTCTCACTCTCTTGAGGAACTTGTGGTCGTTGGCTACGGTAGCTCAAAGAAGCGCGACTTGATTGCTTCTGTCTCTACGGTTAAAGCCGACGAAATGTCTAACCTTCCTGTCACCAACATCGCACAGGGTCTTGCCGGTCGTTCGCCCGGTCTTATCGTACAGGCCAGCGGTGGTGGTATCAACTCCAGCCCTACGATCAGCATTCGCGGCGGTGGTGATCCCTTGTATGTCATCGACGGTGTGGTGCGCTCGTCGGTTGACTTCCGCAACCTTTCACCCGACGACATCGAGTCGATGTCAATCCTTAAGGACGCTTCTGCTACTGCAGTCTACGGTTCGCGTGCATCCAACGGTATCGTGCAGGTTGTCACCAAGCGCGGTAAGAGCGGACGCGTGAATGTCGACTACGACTTCAACTTGTCATACTCGCAGCCAAGCATCTGGCCGGAGAAGATGCACTCTTACGAGCGTGCAGAGTGGGCAAACACCGCAAAAAACAACGACCTTTTGAACGGCAAGGACAATCCTGTATACACTGCCGAGGCCATTCAGAAGATGCGTGACGGAAGCGACCTCCTCAATTTCAACGACACCGACTGGCGCAAGCTCGTCTTGAAGGATTGGGCTCCGCAGTCGAAACACACGGTAAGGGTGACAGGCGGAAACGACGTCCACCAGTTCTATGTCTCCTTGGGACACATAGACCAGAACTCGCTCTACCGCAGCAATAACCACTGGATGAAGCGCACTACGTTCCGCATGGCAGAGACAGCCAACATCAAGGCCATCGGCTTGCAGGTGAACGCAGCCATAGACGGTTATCGCCAGCATCAGGAGCATCCTTACACCTCTACGGCAAGCAGCTATTACTATGTGTTCTCTCACATCAACGACAAGTCGCCGATGGTGCCTGGCGTCAACAGCCTCGGATTACCCTACAACGTGACCGACAACCCTGTGGCAGAGACGGCAAGCGACGCTGGTTATCAGCGAAACATCGTCAACGTGATCAACGGCAAGGGCGAACTCGTATGGTCATGCCTTTGGGTCGATGGATTGAAGGTGCGTCTCGCAAGCAACTATCGCTACTATGGCGAGACTCAGAAAAACTGGCGCAAGGATGCCGCACAGTATGACTGGGAATCTGACGTAGCTCAGTATGGTGCCAAGCCACAGCTCTCACATACTTCAAGCACTGGCTATTCATACACCAACCAAGCCTTCCTTGAGTATTCCAAGAAGTTTGGCGAGCACAACATCTCGGCTCTCGGCGGTTTCGAGCAGTACTATGAAAAGGGAGAGCAGTACAGTGCTTCACGTACAAATTATGACTTCGCTATCGACCAGATGAACGTCGGCCCTGCCAACGACGAGCAGAACTCAGGTTCTGAGTCGGAACTCGGACGCGCCGCTTGGATTGGCCAAATCAAGTACAACTATGCCAACAAGTACTACGCTGAGGCAAGCATCCGTTACGACGGTTCCGACTACTTCGCACCCGGTCATCGCTGGGGCGCATTCTACAGTGGCGCACTCGGATGGGTTGTCACAGAAGAGAAGTTCATGAAGAGCTTGGTAGACAAGAACATCTTCAACTCTTTGAAGATTCGTGCCTCTTACGGTCAGACGGGTCTCGACAGCAGCGCCGGCCGCTTTGCTTACCTCACTTCTTACAGCCTCAACAACCAGGCTTATGTTATCAACGGAAAATACGTGCCAGGATTCTCTGAGGGCAGCCTGCCTTCACCAGACCTCACATGGTATACCACTCGCCAGACCGACATAGGTTTCGATTTCTCAAGCCTTAACAGCCGTCTCTACGGTTCGTTCGACTATTTCTACTATTCAACCAAGGGCTACCTTCAGTCGCCCACAGGTGAGAGCTATCTCAACACTGCCATTGGTATCGGCCTGCCGAAAGTGAAGTCGGACAGTGAGTTCCGCCGCGCTGGTTGGGAAGTGCAACTCGGATGGCGCAGCAACATCGGCGACCTGAAGTATGACATCTCTGGCAACTTCACCTATTTCGACCAGCTCTGGGCTTTGAACCGCAGCGAGTCGGAGAGTTCTTACATGAACCCTTACACACGCACACAGCAGCAGAAGGGTTACTATGGCGTATTGCTCAAGAACCTTGGCTATTACAAGAGCGCAGACGACGTGCTCAACAGCGTTGGTTATGTAAGCGCACTCAACTCTGGTTACCTGACAGCTGGTGACATCAAGTATGAGGACACCAACGGCAACGGTATGATTGACAGTGGTGATATGCGCCGCCTTGGCAAGTCTTCGATGCCACGTGGACAGTTTGGTATCAACATGAACTTCCAGTACAAGGGCTTCTATCTCAGCATGCTGTTCCAAGGCTCAACAAGCTTCGGCATGTACATCCCTGGCTCTGCCGCCATGCAGACCGGTCAGACAGGTAACTTGCCAGTGGCCTACAAATACCAGACCGACACATGGACACCGGGCAACACCGATGCCAGGTATCCTCGCCTCATGGCAGACACAGGTCTCAACTCGAACAACAACTACCAGTCGAGCGACTTCTGGCTCATCAACGGTGCATACCTGCGCATGAAAGACTTCCAGTTCGGCTATGACCTGAAGCACTCCCTGCTCCGCAACGTGGCTTGGCTCACACGCGCCAAGGTTGGAGTCTCTGGACAGAACATCTTCACAATATCTGAAGCAACGAAGTACGGACTCGACCCAGAGAACTCGTCTGCAGAGAACTATGGTTATCCTGTTGAGAGAGTACTTGCATTTACTGTAAACTTAGGATTCTAAAAAAGTATGAAAAAGAATATTATAAAGATAGGAATGTTCGGCATTCTCGCTTTGGGTGCCACATCCTGCCAAGATACATTGGACACCCATCCTACAACGACTTTCGACGAGGCTACGGTGTGGGGTTCGAAGGCCACTGCCGACGCTTTTATCAATGCCACATACGAGAGTGTCATAACCATGTACACGGGCAACTCATCCTGCGTAGGATGGGAGGCGCGCACTCCTAATGGCGCAAGATGCTCGCAAGTAGGAGAAGGCATAGACGGACTGGCTACCGAGCTTGGAGTTTCAAGAACGTCAGACTATGGCACCAACCGTTACTCATTGCTTCGCCGTTGCAACCTCATCATACACAAAGCCGAGGCTTCGACAGCTCTGACCGACGGCGAAAAGGCTGAGGTCATTGCCAAGGGCCGCCTGCTTCGTGGACTCGTGTTCTTCGACCAAGCACGCAAGATGGGTCGTTTTGTTCCCATGCGCGAGGTTATCGCCACAGGAGAGGAAGAGAAGGCCACCATCGCAATGACAAAGAATGTCGAGGAGAGCTATCAGTATGTGCTTGAGGACCTTGAGGCAGCCATTCCATCTTTGCCTACAACGGCACAGCCAGGCGAGCCTACAAAGTATGCAGCCGAAGTGTTGTTGAGCCGCGCGTGCCTCACTGCTTATGCCTATACCAAGAACAGCTCTTATATAGACAAGGCAATCACTTACGCCAAGGACGTGACGGAGAATTGCACGCTCAGCGACAACTATGGTGGACTCTTCAACGAGACCGACGATACCAACGCCGAGATTCTGTGGGGTTACTACCGCCTCAAGGCCAACACGGTGATTGGCAGCTATGAGGAGCTTATCCGCACTTATCCAAACATCTCGAATGACGATTGCAATAACTCTGAGTCACCAATAAAATTCAAGAATCCTAACGGTAAGACTTTCGAAGGCTGGGCAATTTATTTCCCGACGCAGGACTTGGTTGACCAGTATCTCGTGACCGACGAGAAGACTGGCGAGGCTCTGCCTTGGTATGAGACATCGCAGTATAAGGAGAATGTGGTATCGCTTGATCCTAACTCTGTGACCGAAGCTGGCCAGATTGACTCGTACAATCAAAAGAACGGCAACCCACGCCGTATGCCTACACCACAGGACTTCTCTCAGCTCAACAACGCATACCCAACAAACTTGCGCTACGACAAGCTGAAGGAAGGTTCCACACGCAACCTCTCTGAGTTGATGTACAGCAACCGCGACGCACGCTTCGCGACTTCAATCGTCTACGACGGCACGTCATGGATAGGCGAGACCGTGGAGACAAACCTTGGTGGCAACTGCTCTATGGGCGTGCGCGACAAGGAAGACGGAGGTTGGTACAACACCACAACCGGATACTATTGGCGCAAGTCGAACATCGAGACCCCGGAACCACGTGCATACTACAACTGCCAAGTGCAGCTTCATTATGACATGTGCCGCACGGGTGAGGCGTATATGAACCTTGCCGAGGCATATCTCTTGAAGAAGGACATCACCAACGCTGTGGCAGCTCTCAACGCAACACGCGTGAAGCACGGCAAGATAGCTGCGTCTAAAGCCTCTACCGAGGAGGCTGCTTGGGCCGACTACATCCGCGAGCGTCGTGTGGAGATGGCAAACGAGAATGGCGACATCTACTTCAGCTATCTGCGCTGGGGCAAGTATGGCGGTTATGCAAACAACGGACGCGAGGCAGGCGACATAATCTACGACCTTGACCGCCCTGTATACAAGATTGAGATTTCACGCGACCGCTCACAGTTGCTCGTCAACCAGCTGACGCTCCTCAACAGCGCAAACCGCAACTTCACGACGAAGCGTTACCTGTTACCGATTTATCAAGGCTTCCTCGACACGCGCGAAGCCTATAATCTCGATCACGATCAGAATGAGGGATGGTAAGGATTCGGGTCGTGGCTAACGCCGCCACCTGAGTTTGGACATTCATGTTTACTAAAGATATAAAAAGAAAAAATATGAAGATATTTAAATTCATAATCGCCATGTTTGCCATGGTTCTCAGCTTCACGTCTTGCTTGGAGAGCAATCTTGAAGAGCTCAAGACCTACGAAGGCAACGACATCACGGCAGGATATGCGTGGTATCGCTACAAGGGTACCGACAAAATCAACGTAAGCGGTGAGGAGACTGTCATCCAGAGGCAGCTGCAGCGCACTGCCCAGACAATCAACACTGATGACGCCACATGTACATTGACGTTCAAAGTGCCTTCAAACTTCACCGAAGCTGAGAGAAACGCAGTGAACATCAACAACATCGTCGTGGGTGTGGAAATCTCAACTGCTGCCGTCATGACACCTGTAGAAGGTTCGCCGAAACTTGGTGTTCCTGCCGATTGGTCTACGCCTCACAAATACACAGTGAAGGCAGCTAATGGCACTACTAAGACATGGACAATCACAGTCAGTCTCAACAAATAAAAAACATTCGTGCCAGACCCCACATCACAGTGGGTTGTAGGCTATGATAGTTTTTAGTAATGATTAGGGACAATACTTCCTCTTGTGAATAATGGGAAGTGTTGTCCCTTTTTGCGTACAAAGGAACTCCGTTTTGCTGAAACTTGGCGTAAATAATTCTGGCGAAAAAATGGCTTCTCGAATTTTATGCTTACCTTTGCCATATTAAGAAACACCATGAGTCTGCTAATTAAAGCAAAGTTATGATAAACCATCGTCTCCTTTTCCTCGCATTGTCGTGCGCCATCGCGCCGCTACAACTCTTTTCCCAGACAGGCACGCCGTCGGAGCCTGTGCGCTATGTCGGCGGCGAGATATGCAACCCCCGATTGCACGAGGGCGGTTTCCGCTACGTCATAGGCACGGAAAACATTCAGGTGATGAGGGCGAGCCATGCCGACGGTGGTGTTGCCGACCCAAACGTTGCCGATTCGGTGAACACTGTTGGCTGGACCTATAACCACGCGCCAAACATAACCTATTGGAAAGGCAAGTTCTATCTCGAATACCTTTCAAACCCCAAGGACGAGCAGCAGCCTCCCGGGCACACACTCCTCGTCACCTCCAAGGACGGACGCAACTGGGGCAAACCTTTCGTGGTGTTCCCCATGTACAAGGCGCCCAAGGGCGTGACAATTCCCAAGCCTTATTACGGCTACATCATGCACCAGCGCATGGGGTTCTATACCGCTCCCAACGGCAGGTTGCTCGTGGTGGGCTTCTATGGCCACAGCTACGACCCCTTCAAGAAAGGCGGCATAGGCAGGGTGGTGCGCGAGATGAAGACTGACGGCACGATGGGGCCAATCTATTTCGTGCGCTATTCCTCGCACGCCAGTTGGGACGAGACGAACACGAGCTATCCCTTCTTTGAGCGTTCCAAGGACAAGGGCTTCAAGGAGGCATGCAGGGCATTGCTTGCCGACAAGCTCAAGACCTTGCAGTGGATCGACGAGGACCGCGGCCTGGACGGGTTCTACACCCTGAAAGACTCCATCAACCGCGTGCAGGCCACGAGCTATTTCCATCGGCGCGACGGCAAGACGGTGGCGTTGTGGAAGTGGTCTTACGCCGCCCTCTCGGCAGATGAGGGACAGAGCTGGTCGACGCCCGTGCGTTGCCCGTCGCTCATCATGGCAGGTGGCAAGCAGTGGGGACAACGCACGGCTGACGGACGCTACGCCTTGGCATTCAACCCCATAGAGACGCAGCCTTACCGCTATCCGCTGACCATGATGACGAGCTATGACGGCATAGTGTTCGACTCGATAGGCGTCGTTCATGGCGAGGTGCCGCCACGCCGCTTCATGGGCGAGAACAAGGACTTCGGACCATGCTATGTGCGTGGCATAACCGAAGGTGAGCAGACACCTCCCGGCAACGACATGTGGCTCACGTATAGCGTCAACAAGGAGGATATCTGGGTGAGCCGCGTCCAACTGCCGGCTCGCACCACGTGGAGCGGACCTGTGGACGACAACTTCGACGACGTTGCCGTGGGCGGCACGATACCCAACTGGAACATCTATCGTCCGCAGTGGTGCCAAGTGGCGGTAGATGCGAAGCATCATCTTTGCCTCAACGACGAGGATCCTTACGATTATGCGCGAGCCATTCGCGTCTTCGAGGAGACAGCGAAGGCAACCATAAGTTTCGACATAAAGGTGGAGGAAGAACACGACGAGCCTTTCGAGGTGGATGTCACCGACAGGCATGGCGCGCGTGCCGTGTCGCTGAGTTTCCGCAATGGTCAAATAGCGATGACGGGAAAGCCTTGCGGCAATTATAAGGTGGGCGAATGGAAGAGAATCACCATTGCCGTAGACGGTAGCGAGGTGAAAGTGAATGGCGTGGCGCTGGCTCCGCTCCAAGCGGTGAAGAGCGTAGAGCGACTGAGCTTCCGCACCGGCGGCTATCGCGAGTTGCCCGACAGGAACACGCCAAACCAAAAGCCCGCGCCGCCATTGCCGGGCTGCGACAAGAAGGTGGCGCCCTCGCGCTACCTGATAGATCAAGTGACCGTTAGGTAACGGTCGGCTTCGCCGATTACGCATACCGAATTGGTGGTCAAGCTGCAATTGTCGCCGCGTAGCCGCGTGCGGCGTAGCAATCTTTTAAATCTTTTGAATCCGTGTGAGCAAAAAACGTCATCTGCATGGGAAATCTACATTAATCTGTATTTTATCGCCTACAGTTCCCGTTTTCTCGTTTGTTTTCATTAACTTTGTGACTTAAACTAAGTCATATTACTAAAAACAAACGAAGATGCGACAAAAACGACAATTGTTTGCGACAATAGCCTTATGTCTCTTAACCTCCTCCAATGCCGCGGCACAACGTTCCACGCCATTGAAGTATTGGTTCAACACCCCCGTGACTCTCCGCGGACAGGCCATATGGTATGGTGGAAACCCCGAGATGTGGAAAGGCGAGAAAACTCCCGATTCCGCAGGTGACACAGCCAAGAACCCTGACTCTGACTGGGAGTCGCAGTCGTTGCCCATCGGCAACGGCAGCATAGGCGCCAACATCCTCGGTTCGGTAGAGGCAGAACGTATCACGTTCAACGAGAAGACTCTCTGGCGAGGAGGACCAAATACCAGCGCAGGAGCTGCCAGCTATTGGAATGTAAACAAGCAGTCGGCAGGAGTCATCAAGGACATACGTCAGGCTTTCGCCGATGGCGACTGGCAGAAAGCTGCCGAACTCACACGCAAGAATTTCAACAGCGAGGTGCCATACGAGTCGTATGCGGAAAAACCATTCCGATTTGGCAACTTCACAACAGCGGGCGAGTTTTATATAGAGACAGGACTCAATACCCTGGGGATGACCAACTACCGACGCTCGCTCTCGCTCGACTCGGCAGTCGCTGTGGTGCAGTTTGACAAGCAGAACGTGCACTACAAGCGCGAATATTTCATCAGCTATCCCGCCAATGTCATGGCTGTGCGCTACACCTCTTCGCAGCCAAGCAAGCAGAACCTCACGTTCTCCTATGCGCCCAACCCCGTGTCGAAAGGCAGCATGACATCTGTGGGCAATGACGAACTGCTGTGGGATGCACGTCTCACCAACAATCAGATGCAGTATGCCATTCGCATAAAAGCCATCAACAAGGGCGGAAAGGTGAGCAACCAGGGCGGTAAGATTACCGTGGAGGGAGCGGACGAGGTGGTGTTCCTCATTGCTGCCGATACCGACTATAAGACAAATTATGATCCCGACTTCAGCGACACGAAGGCTTATGTAGGTGTGGATCCCCTCGCTACAACTTCAGACTGGATAAGCAAGGCTACGGCAAAAGGCTACGGCCAGCTGCTGAAAGAGCATTATGAGGACTACTCTCATCTCTTCAATAGGGTAGAACTTAATATCAATAATGCTACGCTTGGGCAGAATGATATCCCCGTCAATGAGCGACTTGCAAAATACCGCAAGGGACAGAAAGACTTCTATCTTGAGGAGCTCTACTATCAGTTTGGACGCTATCTGCTCATAGCCTCGTCGCGCCCCGGCAACATGCCCGCCAACCTTCAAGGCCTTTGGCACAACAATGTGGACGGCCCCTGGCGAGTGGATTATCACAACAACATAAACTTGCAGATGAACTATTGGCCGGCTTGCTCCACAGGGTTGGAACAATGTGAGCTGCCACTGTTCGACTTCATACGCACGCTCATCAAGCCGGGCACGGTGACGGCTAAGTCGTATTACGGCACGCGTGGCTGGACGACATCCGTCTCGGGCAACATCTTCGGCTTCACGTCGCCTCTTGAGAGCGAGGACATGTCGTGGAACTTCTCGCCATTTGCCGGCCCATGGCTCGCCACCCACCTCTGGGATTACTACGACTATACCCGCGACCGCAGTTTCCTCGCATCCTATTATGACATACTGAAAGGCTCTGCCGACTTCGCCTCCGATTATCTCTGGCGTCGCGACGACGGCACCTACACCGCTGCGCCCTCCACGTCGCCAGAGCACGGTCCGGTGGACCAAGGCGCCACGTTCGCCCACGCCGTGATACGCGAGGTACTCATGGATGCGGTGGAGGCAAACCGCGTGCTCGGCAAGAGCGCGAAAGACCGCCGTCAGTGGGAAGACGCATTGAAGCACATCGCACCATACAAGGTGGGACGCTATGGACAGCTTATGGAGTGGTCTACCGACATCGACGACCCTAAAGACGAGCATCGCCACGTGAACCACCTCTTTGGCCTGCATCCTGGACACACCATCTCGCCTGTGACCACACCCGACCTGGCAAAGGCCGCGAGAGTGGTGCTCGAACATCGTGGCGACGGTGCCACGGGATGGTCGATGGGATGGAAGCTCAACCAGTGGGCACGACTGCACGATGGCAACCACGCCTACAAGCTCTATGGCAACCTGCTCAAGAACGGCACGCTCGACAACCTGTGGGACACGCACCCGCCATTCCAGATCGACGGCAACTTCGGTGGCACGGCAGGTGTGACGGAGATGCTCCTCCAGAGCCACATGGGCTTCATCCACCTCTTGCCGGCATTGCCCGACGCTTGGGCTGAAGGCTCTGTGAGCGGCTTGGACGCACGCGGCAACTTCACCGTCTCCATGAGTTGGAAGGACGGCAAGCTCGCAAAGGCAACCTTCCTCTCTGGCTCGGGTGAGCCTTGCGTCGTGCGCTACGGCAACGCCGAGCTGAAGTTCAAGACGCGCAAAGGCGTGAGCTACACCGTTGTGGCAGACGGCGACAAGCTGAAAGTGGCTGCCAATGGTGGCAAATAGAGTGGGAGAGCGGCGAATTTAATTCTCAGCGACAAAATAGCGAGATTTTTTAAATAAAAAAGGCGTGAAAGGTTTGCTGGTTTATTAAAAATATGTAACTTTGCACGCTGTTTAGGGGGCATTGTCCCCATGCATTAAAGTTAGAACCTTAAAATAGTTGGATGAAGAAAGACAATTTGAAAGATCAGTACCGCATCAATGGACAGATCCACGTGCGGGAAGTTCGTGTGGTAAGTGATGGCGGCTCAGAGGTGATGCCTACGCGCAAAGCCTTGGATTTGGCACGTCAGCAAGAGCTCGACTTGGTAGAGATCTCTCCCAACGCTCAACCACCAGTCTGTCGTATCATCGACTATAGCAAGTTTCTCTACCAGCAGAAGAAGCGTCAAAAGGAGATGAAGCAGAAGCAGGTCAAGGTGGAGGTCAAGGAGATACGCTTCGGACCCCAGACCGATGACCACGACTATCAGTTCAAGCTCAAGCACGCCAAGGAGTTCCTCGAAGAGGGCAACAAGGTGCGTGCATACGTGTTCTTCCGCGGTCGCAGCATCCTCTTCAAGGACCAAGGCGAGGTGCTTTTGCTCCGTTTCGCCAACGACCTGGAGGAAGTGGCAAAGGTAGAGCAGCTGCCTAAGCTTGAGGGCAAGAAGATGTTCCTCTTCCTCGCGCCAAAGAAGGCCGGCGTGGCAAAGCAAAGCCAGCAAAAGCGCGACAGGCTCGCCAAGGAGGCCGTGGAGAAGGAGCAGCAGAAGCTGAAAGACGAGGAAGATGCCAAGAAGAAAGGCTTGCTCGGCAACGCCAAGGGCGCCGAGGAACTTCTCGCCAAGCTCAACTCCGAAGCGTGACAATAAGGTCTCGCGACCTCTCGCTCAACATTAGGAAAACATTACTGTGTGGCCCCGCCTGGTATATGCGTTGCCACCTTTTATAAACAACAAATAAACAATAACAAAAATGCCAAAAGTAAAGACAAACTCCGGCGCCAAGAAGAGATTCTCATTCACCGGAACAGGTAAGGTTAAGCGTCATCACGCTTATCACAGTCACATCTTGACTAAGAAGACGAAGAAGCAAAAGCGTAATCTCGTTCACCAGACTCTCGTGGACGGTACAAACCTCAAGCAGGTTCGCGACTTGCTTTGCCTCCGTTAAACTTAACAGGCGTGTTAAAAGTAAACTTAGTCAAAACGAATTAAAGAAGAAAAACTATGCCAAGATCAGTAAATCATGTAGCTTCGAAAGCTAAGAGAACAAGGATACTGAAGAAGACCAAGGGCTACTTTGGTGCCCGCAAGAATGTGTGGACCGTAGCCAAGAACACCTATGAGAAGGGTCTCACATACGCTTACCGTGACCGTCGTACCAAGAAGCGCAACTTCCGCGCTCTTTGGATCCAGCGTATCAACGCTGCCGCTCGCCAGTATGAGATGAGCTACTCTCAGCTCATGGGCGCCCTCCACAAGGCTGGCATCGAGATCAACCGCAAGGTGCTCGCTGACCTCGCTATGAACAACGAGGCTGCTTTCAAGGCAATCGTAGAGAAGGTTAAGTAAGCTAATCCTTAAAGGGAGTTAGAAAACAACCAATCATAAAAAATAAGGGATGTACCACAACCGTGGCGCATCCCTTATTTTTTTGCTCTATTCAAACAGCATTCGCAAGTCCATGCCTAAAAACATTTCAGGCTTGATGCCATTTTCCCCAACAACGAAGGATGCCGTGGGCTTGTAGGCTGTGCGGAAATGTTCGAGTCCGGACGTGCTGGTCTCATTGTTGCTTTTCACCTCAATGGCGACAACCTTCTTGTTCTTCTTGATTATGAAGTCAACTTCATCGTTTCCGTCTCTCCAATAATAAACCTCAAACCGATGTACGAATGCTTCGCTGACAATGAAAGCGCCAATGGCCGACTCAAACACCTGTCCCCACTGTTTTCTATCTGCCAATGCTTCTTTGAAGCTCATGCCACTCTGTACGCTTAGCAGAGCGTTGTTGTAGACCTGGTATTTTGGAATGCTGGCACGCTTGCGTGCCTTGTCCATGGAGAATTTCTGCAGTCCGGTCACCAGTCCACTGTCACCCAGGAGGTTGAGGTAGCCAGCGAGTGTCACGGTGTTGCCCGCGTCTTGCAATGTGCCAAGCATCTTCGTTAGTGATAGTATCTTGCCCGAATAGGAAACGCTAAGTTCAAATGTCTGCCGGAGCAATGCGGGCTTGCTGACAGGTGAGTCCATGAGGATGTCCTTGTTGATGGTGGCATCGATGATGGCTCCGTTGACATAATTGCTCCATCTCTCCTCGTCGCCTATGAGTGGGGCTGCGCCAGGGTATCCGCCATAGTAGATATACTGCTCAAGAGTCATGCCGAAGGCATCTCTCATTTCGGCGAAGCTCCAATGTCCCATTCTGATTTCTTCGAATCGTCCCATCATCGACTCTGCCAACCCTTTTTCCAAGAGCACTCTTGATGAGCCAAGCAATATCACCTTCAGGTTAACGTGGTTGAGACTGTCGGCATCCCATTCTTTTTTCACATACTCGCTCCAGTTTTTGAGTTTTTGTATCTCGTCGATGACGAGAATCGTCTCCTCGTCATGACGTATACGCATCTGTAAGCGCGCGGTATTCCAGCACTCGCTTATCCATGTGGAGGAAGTGGACGGAATGGTGTCGGCAGAATAAAACAGAAACGGCTTGCCACAGTCGTCCAAGACCTGTTTTACCACGGTTGACTTTCCTATCTGGCGTGGACCCATGATTACTTGCACGAACTTTCTGGGTTCTTCCAATCGCTGCCTTATGGTCGCGTATGCGCTTCTCTTGTACATGCCTAAATATTAACCTTTTATCTTGTTTGTCTGCCCTTCTTGGCGGAGATTACTCAACGCCTTGTTTAAAATTACTCAGTGCACTGAGTAAAATTACTCAGTGCACTGAGTAATTTTCGCAACTGTTGGCAAATTTAGATAAAAATCCCGAATTATGAGCCAGTTATGATAACAAAAAAGAAAATAGAGTAAAAGTAAATGCTCATGAGATGACGAAAAGGCTAATATAGCTCAAATGTGTATAACCTCCATATAATTCATCTGGTGGGAATTTGGCTCAATGGAAATTGCTCGTGGATGGACAATCTTTCCTGGGCCTATTTTATGCATTGTCAGAAGCTGATGAAGACGGAGTAACTTTCGCTGGCGTGATTCCCAACAGGAAAGTCATGTATAGTGGAAGTGTCAATGTGCCGGGAGCCGTTCCACATTCACGTCTCCCAGTTTGATGGCTTGGGAAACGTGGTATTTCTCAGGATGGGCGAGGATGGTCTTGGTACTTTTGGGGTTGCCGTTGTTTGCCTTTACTTCCAACAACGTACACTCGCCCTTGTATCTTGTCACGAAATCTATCTCCAACCCGGAATCTTTGCGGAAGTAATAGAGCTTGCGGTTCATCTTGCCCAAGATGTCAGCCACGAGATTCTCAAAGATGGCTCCTTTGTATCCGAGGAGATTGCCTTGCAGAATGTCGGCAGCTGTTCCTTGCTCAAGCATGCTGATGAACAGACCAGTGTCTGCCATATAGACTTTAAACTGGTCGGGGATGGCATTGCCGTCAAGTGGCAGTTCGGGAGCCGACAGATTGTAGCAGCGACGGATGATTCCTGCATCTTCTATCCATTGCAGACTACCCTGATAGTCGCGTCCCCGTCCGTTTGGGCGCACATTGGCGTAGGCGAACTTTTTGTTCTCTTTGCTCAATTGCCGCGGTATCGACTCGAAACATTCCCGGATGCGAGGCTTGTCGGCTCGTGGTGCATATTTCAGTATGTCTATCTTGTACTCGTCTATGATGGCTTGCTGCATACGCAGGACGCTTTGCATATAGTGGGTTTCCATAAATATACCCACAGCCATTGGCATACCACCTACAATGCAATATTGCAGCAGCAGTTGACGCATCCTTTGATAATGAGCGGCATCTTATGCTCGTCTCTCTTCCATTCTTCCAGATGCTTCTCTATTTTCCGTTTAAACATCTGTTTATTAATTGTTTATGATACTTTTCTGTTTCCTTGTGCACGTTTTTCAAGGGACTTTCGCTGCAAGGATATGATAAAATAACGAAAGGACAAGAGAAACGGGGAGAAAAGTGCCCGGTTTTGTTTCGGACAAAAACCGTAAAACCCCCCGATGGTATTCTCTGCCCTCCGGGCTTGCAATGCGGTTATGCCATCCGCTTATGAGAACACGTTCTCAACGTGTCTGTCATAACCACATTGCGGCGGTTGCACCGCCAGAGAATACCCTCGGGCGATAAACCATTAAAAACAACCTTGCAGACTCATTCTCGTTTGCAGACTCATTCTCGTTTGCAGACTCATTCTCGTTTGCGGTCTCATTGCTGTTTGCGGACTCACTCTCGTTTGCTGACTCACTCTCGATTGCTGATTCATTCTTGTTTGCACCGTCTTTCTGTTGCAACATCGTAAACTCGTTGAGCTAAATGGGATACCAGTACTCTTCTATGCAGTGTGAGAACTATGTGGCGATGCAGCGGTTTTGCCGAAGGCGTGGTTTATCGCCCTGTTGTGGGAAAAGTGCCGGAACGGCACTGAAAACTTGAAGAGTTTGCCCACAACAGGAAGTTTTTATGGTTTTTGTCCCCGATGGCATCCGTTGTGCTATGAAAAATCATGACAGAAGGCTCTCTGAGAATCGATTTCTCTGAAAAACTTTTCCACTCGTGCGATTTGGACGATTTTTGCACAGTTTTTATAACGTTCTTATAAACAGATGGTTGTGTTTTTGCGGTCTAAAATACGACCTGAATTTGAGCCTTTGGATTCGGCTTTCCATTGGAATGAAGCCGGCTTTCTATTAGAACGACACTATCATTCCAACGGAATCGCGATGCGATAGTATAGCTATGCCGACTCGATTTCATGGTTTTTGGGCAGAAAAGTGGCTTGAAGGCACCGTTTTCAACGCTCTGGAACTTCCGTGTCCGCTCTGGATGGTGTGCCCCCCAAGTGTTGAAACCTTGCTATTATTCTTTACAAAATCGCAGCGCACAGAGACGTTTTTTTTAGACAAAAACCGTAAAAACCCCCGAGGGTATTCTCTGCCCTTCGGGCTTGCAATGCGGTTATGCCATCCGCTTATGAGAACACGTTCTCAACGCGGCTGTCATAACCCACATTGCGGCGGTTGCACCGCCAGAGAATACCCTCGGGCGATAAACTATTAAAAACAGCCTTGCGGACTCATTGCTGTTTGCGGTTTAGGAAATGTAGAAGGCATCACGTTGCGGCGTTTTTGTCCATAAAACTATCTCAGAAGCAATACATGGCATCCGTGTCGGTGTCAAGATAGTAATGTTCGCATTGGTCACGACTGGGTGCAAAGTTGTACAGAATGCCGATACGAATCTTAGACAGGCGCATGTAGTTCCATAGTTGTTGGCGTTGCTCATAGCCGAGTTGCCCTATCGCCTTACACTCGATATACACCTTGCCTTTGGCGAAGAAGTCCACGAAATGACGATGTTTGATGGTGTGTCCGTGGAAGTCAACGGAGAAGTAATACTCCCTTTGGTATGGAATATTCCGTTCTTGTAGCATAATTTCCAGTGCATCTTGGTACATATACTCATTGAGATATGGTCCCAAGTCGCGATGAACTGTTTGGCAGCAACCGTTTAGGTCATAGCAGAACTGCTTCAATTGCTGGCACAACCGCGGATTCACCTCCAGTAGTTTACTGATATGATAATTCATAAGCAAATGAAATTACGTTACATTACATAATAATAACGTATATGCATTCACTATATTGTCGAAGAAAGCGACTTGTTGTAGGCTTGTTTTTAGACAAAAACCGTAAAAACCCCCGATGGCATTCTCTGCCCTCCGGGCTTGCAATGCGGTTATGCCATCCGCTTATGAGAACACGTTCTCAACGCGGC
>CAVBBO010000074.1:0-14112 GCA_963593695.1 Escherichia coli
TCATTGACTTCATTTTTACACCTCAAAATGTGTCAAGTTTTTCCAGTTCAAGTCATACACTGAAAACGCAACACGATTGCATTGAAATCGCGTCGCGATTCCAATGGCGTTGCGAACCAGCCCTATTTGGCTAAGAACTGGGACAGAATGTGCGATTTATGAAAGGTCGAAAACCTGGTTTTATTCTCCCAACTTTCTCCACACTTCAAGAAACTCGCGGTGTTCGAGCTTCTTGTCGAAAGAAACTTTTATGCCTGCGCTTGTCAACGAGTCGTAAGCCTGTTGTGAGATGTATCCGGCAAACACTTGCGCTACGCCGCCATCGGCCATCATGGCTGCGGCGGATCTGCCAACGGCCTTGGCTGCTATCTTGGCGTCGTAGAGCAGTTCGGGCTCCTCGTTCATGATGTTATAAAGACGGCGCAGTCCTTGACCATCGAATGTGCTGATGCGACCATCGTGAAGTACCACGAGTGTGTGTTGCTCATTGTGGAGAGTATCAATTAGTTCTTGCATCATAGTGTTTTCAGTTTTTAAGGATGTTTATTTTGCAAAAATAGGTAATATTTCTGATATTGGACGCAAATACGCTTGAAAAATTGCACTTCGGCCAAATGTACTATTTCAATAGTCTGCAACCATCCTGAATGTGACAGTTTTTTATGGAATAAGTTGGATTTTGCCGTCCTAAAACTTGCGTGAACCTTAGGAAATGTGTATTTTTGCGCTTATCGAACCTTAGGAATCGTGTAAATATCGTCATGTTCAACTTTAGGAATCGTGAGGACAGTCTTTAGATATATTATTTTTTTTACCATTTTTCTTGCCTTGGTGCTCTCTTCGTGTGCCGATAGGGCAGGCAAGCCTGCCCGTGGATCTTTTCACAACGAGGTGGTGCTGAAGACCACGCCGGTGAAAGACCAAGGCCAGAGCGAGCTTTGTTGGGCTTATGCCATGCTTGCCACCATAGAGACGGAACGGCTGGAGATGGGCGACTCCGTGAACCTCTCACCCGACTATCTCGCCCGATTGTGGCTGCAAGAGCAGGCACGCGCCTGTTATCTCACGCGCGGCAGGGTAGGGGTGTCGCTTCGCGGCATGGTGCCGATGACGTTGAGGCTCATGGAACGCTATGGCATTGAGCCTTACGACAGTTACCATCCTTTGGGCAGCATAAACTATCGTTCCCTTTCTCGCCTCGCCATGCAGGTGGCGCGTGCGTCGAGGAGCGTGCGGATGCTCGACAAAAGGCTAGGCGACAATCTCGACCGCCAGATAGGCTACCTTCCGCCCTCGCTTTTCATGTTTGGCGTGAACTATACCCCGCGCCAGTTTGCCGAGAGCGTCTACGTCGAGGGCGACTACGTGGCGTTGACCAGCTTCACCCATCATCCCTTTGGCAAGCCGTTCGTGATGGAGTCGGCAGACAACCGCATGCTCGACACGTTCCACAACGTTCCTATCGACAGCTTGATGAACACCATTGTTAGCTCCCTGCGTCACGGACACGCCGTGTGCTGGGAGGGCGACATTTCGGAGCCGGGCTTCAGCTTTAGGCGTGGTTGCGCCACCTTGCCCGACGAGCGTCACGTGCTTACGCAGGCAGAGAGGCAGCGGGCTTTCGAGCTATTCCAGACCACCGACGACCACTGCATGGAGCTGTGCGGTCTAGCGCGAGACGCTGATGGCCGTCTCTTCTTCATCGCAAAAAACTCATGGGGCACCGACAATCCCTATCGTGGCTTCATGTACCTAAGTTACAACTATGTGCGCCTAAAGACTATAGCCGTGGTTGTGAGAAACTTTGCAAACCCCGTCACATCATCATACTTTAAATAACTAACAGATGTCTCACCTACAACAGCTAATACCATCCCATAGCGGCACGTTTCTTAAATGGAGCATGCTCTTCGTCTTCTCATTCATAATGCTTTTGTTGCTTTCGCCCGACTCGCCCTTGATGCATCCGTTCGGCGGGCGTTGCGACTCGTCGTGGTTTTTTACCGCCGGCAAAGCATGGATGGAAGGAATGAAACCTTATGTAGACTTTGCCGACTCCAAGGGCCCGCTTCTTTGGCTTATTTACGGCATTGGCTATCTGCTCACGCCAACATCCTATACGGGCGTGTTTTGGCTCAGCGTCATGGCATATACTTTCACGTTCTTTTTCGTTTGGCAAACATGCAGGCTTAAACTCCGGAAACGCGAGTCGATGATTGTTGTGGCATGCGTGTCGGCATGCTTCTTTTGCAAGATTTTCCATTCCGAGGTGCGCGCCGAAGACTTCTGTATGCCAGCTGTTTGTGGCGGAATATACCTCACCTGTTCCGCCCTGGCGGACGGTCTGGGGGGGTAAACTGTCTAAGCGCGCGTTTCTCCTTGGCGTCTGCATGGCCTACTGCCTCCTGATCAAATGGAACTATTTTTTCATGATGGGCGGAATGGCTATCATTGTCGCTGGCCTGTCGCTTAACAACAAATCGTATAAGGGAATTGTCTTCGGATTTTTAGGAATGGTTGTCGTCACCCTGCCATTCATCATATATTTCGTTGTCGAAGGCAATTTGGGTGCTTTTGTCCACGAATATTTCGTAAACACTTTCTTGATTACAGACAGCGATTATTCTTCAGGAATGTTCCTGCGTCTTGCAGACATACTTTTCGGTGGCATATATGCGATATTCAAGACAACGATGCTGCTGGCGGCGCTTTGGGGTGTCATTGCTTTTTGCCACGGTTTTCGCATATCATTTTGGTTGGTGCTGGCTTACGTTCCCTTCTATTTGTTTTTGGAACTGAAGGCAACAGGATTGCATTATTGCAGCACTGTGGTTCCTTTCCTTGTTTTTCTGTTTGCTTTCATCGTTGGCAAATGCTCGGCCTTTATAAGCAAGACCTCACCATGGGTTTGCTTGGTCGTTTCGGTTGCAATTTATATTGGAGGCATAGGTTTCAATTTTCAAAAGGAACGTTTGGCTGTCAATCCATCAAAGGAACAAGCCGAATGGGATGCCATTCAGAAAATAATGGCAAAGAAAAAGCAACCAAAGATTTTCTTCTCAGCCAACGACTATGGCCAAGGGCTACTCACGCGCGCTTTGCCGGCATGCAAATACTGGGCCAGGCAAAGCGGTGCTAATACGGAAATGACAAGAGAGCGTGAGCAGGCGGTCAGAACAAGGAAACCCGACTTTATTTTCATCATGGTTCAGCCAGTTCCAGAGCTTAGAAGGCTTGCCTTGGAATGCGGCTACCACCAATGTTTTGCGTCTTTTCCCACTTCTGATGGAAAGACAGAAAAGCATGCGCTCCCGATTTATGCAAAATAAAAACGGGTCTATGTTGAATCGTGTGGGTGCTTTTCTTTCACATGTTTCATTTCACACGGATCTAAAAGATTTTAAAGATGTCGGCTTTGCCGATCGCAAACGTGACAATGCTTTGCAGGGGCGGGTCCTGTGGAGGCTGCTGACAAACTGGTCGTTTTAGTGTTTCCGGATCGGATGACAGAAGTATTAAGATGGCTTTTCACGCCACGAGGTGCGTCTTCGTTCAATATGACATGGTCATGTCCTCGGGTATGCAGATGTAGAAGTCGGCGAGTCCGAGGTAGTCATCTTCCAGTTGGGAGATGTCTTCCTGTCTGACGGCGCGTAAGAGGCATGTCTTCGTGTTGGGACGATATTGCTCGAGATAGGTGATTATGCCGTTGTGGCCATCGGAATGGAACGTGCCGTTGAAATGTATCATGTGCTTAGACGTCTTCATCGCCTTTGCGATGTGCCATGCCATTGTGGCATCCTTTATAGCCTGAGCCTGCGACATGAAGTCTGGGTTGGCGTCTTTCGCCTTACCCATCATGCCCATCAAGGCAAAGCCAGCCTTCGCGTCCTCATTGTCAACATAACTTATGGGCAATGGTGGCAGATAGCGCTTGGCATCAGAGGAGAGTGAGTCGAGATATGCCAATCCCTTGTCTTTCACCACACTGGCATAGCGGCGTGGCACATTGGTGGCCACCAGCGGCAGGTGCTTGGCACGGGCGAAGTAGACAAGTGGCTCGTAGTCGGTGGCGTAGTTGGGCCACAGACGGCATTCGTCTTCAAACCTGTCGGATGATATCACGCCGTTAGTATATTCGTCTATGATAAGTTGGCAGTCAGCCTCGAGCATCTCCATGCCAACCGCTATCTGCGGGTCGCTTGCGTGAAGTGACTCCAGGACTTTCAACTCCAGCCAGTGGCTCATGGTGCAGTTGTGTATTTCTCCGAAGAACACCACGTCTGCCTTATGTGCGGTTTCCTGCATCTTCTCATAAGTCGTTTCCTTGCCGTCCTTGTCAAATAGACGGTATGCCGCGGGTGCTTGCTGTGCACTTGCAGAAAGCGACAAGGCGCACAAGAGTGCGCATGTTATAGATTTTATTCTCATCTTCTTCTTTCTAATGTTGTTGTTATGCTACGTTATATAACGTCACTCTTGAAGTCCTTTACCCTTGTAGAGCAATGCCATTTTATCGCTGTTCAAATATGACTTGAATGCCGTTTTGATGTCTTCCGTGGTTATCGACTTCAGGCAGTCGGCGTAATGCTCGTAGTCTGATAGCGTCTCGCCATTTCGCACGAGTGTGGTGAGCAATGATTTCCATTCCGACGGAGCATCGTCAGAGAGTTGTTTGCGCTTGGTCATGAGGAATGACATCTTCAGTTTTTCCAATTCGCCTGTCGTGACGGGTTTGCTCTTCAAGTCATCTATTATTGAGCGGAGTGCGTTGTCAGCCCTATGTCGGTTGTCGTTGCGCACGGCGATGGTAAGCCAGAAGTAGTATTTCTGTTGCGGGCATCCGTCATAATAGAGGTCGGCATAGGGTGAATAGACGATGTTCATCTTCTCGCGCAGTTCTGACAGCAGGCGTGCTTGCAACACGTCGCGCATGAGTTTGAGAGTGAGCGACTCCTTCAGGCTCGGTTTGTAGTTGCCCGTGAAGATATAGTTGAGCACCGTCTGCGACTGCTCGTCATTTGCATAACCTTTCACGAAAGGACTTTCCACCATGCGGCAGGCGTTGTCTTTTGTTTGGGTGATGTCCGTAGTGGTGAGTCTTGCGAATGTGTTTATGGCAGCCTTGCGAGTGGCGTCACCGTCGCAGTTGCCGGTGATTATCAGTGTGGCATTGTGTGGATTGGCGAAAAGACTTGTGTAGTAGTCGCACATGCGGTCAAGGTTAAGGCTGTCTATCGAAGCCTTTGTCACAGGTGCCTGGCCACCATCGATGATGTTGCCCACGAGCGAGTCTACCGTGTGCGACAGCATGCGGTCGGTGTCCATGCGGAGCATCCTTTCGAGCGGAGTCTCCTTGTCGAAGTTTTCGCGTTCAGATGCGCACACCTCCTCAAAGTCGTCGTAGGCGCGGCCGGGTGCCGTTATCTTCTCGTAGACAAGGTTGAAGAGTTGCTGAGCCTTGCCGGTTGGCCCTGATGCCAGCACCTGATGCCAGAAGTTGTCGATGCCTATGCTGATGCCGAGATTTTCCTGCTGCATCATTTCCGACAGGCTGTCGGCAGGCACGTGTGCCAGTCCGCCCATGTCGACATATGATGCCGCGTCCTTCAGCAGAGGGTAGGCGATGGAGTCGATGTCAGCCAGTCCGCCTCGTCCGAGGAAAGCCAGTTGGATGACGGAGTCGCGGTCGGTGGTAGGGCGCACGACAATGCGCAATCCGTTGTCAAGACGATACTCCGTAGCGCCCATGTCGCTGAATGTCTGTTTGGACGTGACATGATCCGTCGCGTCAGAGTGCCTGGCAGAGATGCATGCTGGTATGTTCACCTTGATGCTTTCCTCCTGTTTGCGCTTTTTGTAGATATATGGCGTGACGTTGCTCTTTAGCCCCTGACTCCATAATTGGGCGAGTTCATCTTCGGTAAAGGATTCAGATTCGCCCAAGTGGTTGCGGTGAGCCACAAGCAGATGCTTGTCACCATCCTTTAGTATGCCGGAAAGAGCCGACTGTAACAAAGCGCTGGTGGTGAGGCTGATGCCTTGTCGCACGGCATCCATGTCTTCATGTGAGGTGAGATATCTGTCGCCCGATATTACATAGTCGACGAAGTCGTCGCACCATTTTGACGAAGCCAGTCCTGTGGTGTCTGCCTTCAAGCGTGAGAGTTTGTCGGATATGCAGTCGGCAAGTTCGTTTGTCTGAAAGCCATTGCGTGCAAGGTCGCCCAAGATGCCGAGCACCTCAGTGGCACGTTTTCGCAGTTCAGCCTTGTCTGTTCCCTCCACAGAGAAAGCGAAGTGGTTGACGTCAGACAGATACCAAGCATCGCTCACATCGGCATGTATGCCCTGTGCCGTCAGTCGGCGATTGATGGCAGACATGAGCAGCGACATCCGTTCTTTCTCTATTGTTGACGTGGCATTGCTTGTCACCGTGCACTTGTGTGGCACTATGAATTCCAGATGCGACTTGTCGGCATCCCCATCCTGCAGTCCCATGAGAGTTGCTCCCTTGCGATAGGTCATCGGATGGGTCTGATGATGTGCCTTGTCCTTGGCGTTTATCTTGCCGAAGGTGTTGCGTATGCGGCGCTCCATGTCCTGGGTGTCGATGTTGCCCACGACGATGAGAGTGGCATTTGCCGGCACATACCATCGGGCGTAATATCTCATGAGTTCTTTTCTCGTGACGGTGCGTATGTCATTCTCCGAACCGAGCGGCATGCGCTGTGGATAGATGCCATTGCCGATCTTCAGGTCGTAGAAGTCGTCGCCCGTGGAGTATCCGCGCAGTTCCTCCTGTATGACGCCCCGCTCCTTGTCCATGCGCAGCTCGTCGAAGGTGATGCCCCCGAGCACGTCGCTGAGAGCAAGCAGAGTGGTATCCATCACCTCGTGGCCGAAATCAGCCACAGGAAGAGAGAGCCAGTAGATGGTGCGGTCGAAGCCCGTGAAGGCATTGATGTCGCGACCATACTTCATGCCCAGCCTTTCAAAATAGTCCACCCATGAGTTGCCGGGGAAATGCCTTGTGCCGGCAAATGCCATGTGCTCTATGAAGTGGGCGCCTCCTTGCTGGCGGTCAGTCTCTTGCAACGAGCCTACACGCATGACAAGACGCATCTCTATGCCATGGCGTGGCAAGGCGTTGGGCATCAGGATGTAGTGAAGTCCATTTTCAAGATGACCTTCCACGGTGCCCCGCGGAAGGTCTATAAGTTTGTCTGCTTCCATGGCATCCGCCCTCCACAAGGAGAGCAGCGCCAAGAGGATCAGAACAGGAAAGTGTCGTGTCATGGATATCTGACGGTTACTTATTGAAAGTATAGGTAACCTCCACGCGCTGGCAACCGTAGGTGTTGTCCATATACCAAGGGAAGGCGAATGTCATCTGTCCTTTGGTGAAGTCGATCTTGCCCGTAGGCGACACGTAGATGTTAGGATAACTTGTGTATTCCGCATCCTCAATGATGTCGGTGTTGTCGAAGAAACTGTATGGGTTTATCGAGCCGCCACCGTCGATGATGTCCTGTACGGATACCTCAGACTTGGTGTCGCCGTCGTCGACAATGAACGACTTGCCAGCGTCTGCCATCGCTTTCAGACGGTCCCATGCGGAGAAGGTGTAGTCGAAAGGAATTGTTGTCACGTCCTCATCCATATAGGTGTGCTTTGTGCCTGTGAATGAGAGCGACATGTCGGATGTGTTTACCTCTATGCCGTCGAGAGTCATAGTGAATGTCTCCTTGCTATAGTCATAGCCGATGTTCTCCATCACAGCCTTGCCATAAGGTGTCTGCAGGTAGAACTCCTCGTCTTCGAGAGTCTTCTTGCGGAGCAAATTATAGTTGAACGCTGCCAGTCCCATGGCGTTGGCAGTCATCTTGAGCACGGGTTTGTCGGCAGTGGCCTTGCTGCTCAGGGTGATGATGGTGGTGCCGGTGAAAGTGTGCGAGTCAACCATACTGGCGAAAGTTTCCGTCTTGTCGTCGTCATTATAGGTGATAACGGTGCTGACGCTCACCTTGCCAAGCAGCTTGGTGATGTCGATATTGAATTTCTCCTTATATCCGTTGATGAGAGCTATCTGCTCGTCGGTGAGTTCGGGTATGTCGGAGTCGGGATTGATGGTTACCGAACAAGCCTTGCCGTCGCTCTTCATGTTGGCATCCGAGAAAGAGGCTTCCACCTTGAGCACGAGGGGCAGACTGAGTGAGTGCTTGTTGTTTGACTTCACTGTGGCGGTGGCAGTCTTGCTGCCTGCCGCAATGTTGACAGTGGATGGAGTGATGGTTGCCACATTGGCATCGTTGCCCGACAGCGACAAGGCGATGGTGGCGTCGGATGTAGGAGCATAGGCGAGCTGGATGTTGATCTTCACACCCTCGTCGTCATCCTCATTGATGATGGAGTTGCCGTCCACGGCTATGCTCACATAATTGGTCATTTGAGGTTCGTCCTTGTCGCTGCTGCATGAACAGAGAGTTGTCAGTAATGTCAGCAAGCTGATGAGCGCAAATGTAATTTTCTTCATGATGGTTGATTCTGAATGTTATTGTATATTTTGTTGTTTCTGATAAGAGAATGCTATCTGTTGATGCCCCAATGGTCATTCTGCGTGATGTTGTCGTTGTATTTATATTCCGATGCCGGTATGGGGAATGTCCAGCGGTAGTCGGTAGATGTGACGTGTGAAGAGGTGGCCTTGCCCCATGTCGTCAGTCGCGAAATGTCGGAATGTGTGCGTTTCATGTCAAACCAGTTGGCACCCTCGCCTGCAAATTCCTTGTATTTCTCTTGCATGATGGCATCGATGAGTTCTTGTCCGGTGGTGCTGTCGGAAATGTTTTCCGCACCGACAAGTGTCAGATAGTGGTTGGCTCTCTCGCGGGCGCGGGCGTCGTTGCCACTGCGGGCATAAGCCTCGGCGGCGATGAAGTAGGCTCCGGCATAGCGCATGCGGTTGATGTAGGTGGGTGATGTGCCCTCCTTGTTCATCATGTTGTATTTGCCGAGCAATTGTCGTTCTTCGCCCTTCATCACCTTGTTATATATAGTATATGGTTTGCGCACGTCATTGTCGGCGAAGGTGAATGCGGGATTAAGGGCGTAATAGTCGCCCTCGTTGGTGTCATATTCTATATTGGTGAAGAAAGTGCTGCTCGTGCTGAATGCGAATATGCGTCCTTTGCAGGTAGAAGTGCTCCATATGCGCGAATAGTTGCTGCCGCCAATCTGGCTGTCGTCGCCAGTAGCGATAACCTCGTCGGCAAGCGAAGCCGCATTGGCGTAATCGCCCTTGTAGAGAGCGGTCTCAGCCAGAAGATGTCTCACTGCCGTCTGCGAGAGCCATCCGTTTTTCTCAGGATTGTTTTCTACGGTAAGGGCATTGTTGAGAAGTCTCTCTATCATATCGATGCATCCCTTCTTGGTGCTGCGCTTGTTTGATTCATATCCAAACATATTCTTGACGACTATGCCGTCGCCGTCGGGATTGTTGTCATAAGGTGTGGCATAGATGCGCAGCAGGTCGAAATAGCACATTGCCTTCAGCGCCTGTGTCTCAGCCTTTATGGCAGCCTTCTTCTGCTTGTCGGATTCGTTTTCTGTCGTGATGTTGTCTATGCGCTCAAGCAGCACGTCGCAGTTGGAGATGCACGTGTAGTAATCCTGCCACACGGTGGTGGAGAAGTTGCTGATGTTCTTGTCCTGCCAGTTGTAGAGGTTGAGCTCCTCCACATCCTTGCCAGCCAGCGATGTGGGGCAGAGGTCATTGCCGAGCACTGAGAAGTCATACTCGTTGTGAGGGAATGACAGGTAGCATGAAGCCAGCAGCGAGCGTGCCGTCTCCGTGTCGGTGATGGCGTCGGGGTCGGCAAACTGGTCGGGAGGCGGCACGTTGAGTGAACAGGCGCATAGCGTCATCATGCCTATGGCGAGTAGAGTCAGCTTCTTGTATATATGGTCAAGAGAAAGTCTTGTCATGGTGTTAGAATGTGAGGTTGAGATTGAAAGTATAAACCGGTTGGGTAGTGCCAGCAAGAGTGCCGCTCTCTGGGTCACTCTCCTTATAGGAAGTCCAAGTGAAGAGGTTGGAAGCCTGCAGTCCAACTGAGGCATACTGTATGAAAGGCAACACCTTGTGAATCATTGCCGAAGGCAGACGATAACGCATGCTTACCATCGACAGGCGCAGATAGTCGCTTTTGCCTACGGTCTTGGAGTTAGGATAGAGGGCGATGTTCTCCTCTGCCGTGGCAGAAGTGTAGAAAGGTGTCCAGTATGTCTTGCCTTCGTCGCCAGAGTGAAACCACATTTTCTGTGTCTGCCCAGCCACGGCATTCTTGTTGACATTGTCCTTGGTGCGCACATATGAATAGTTGAAGCGTTGCACGCCACCATGCACATAGTAGAAGTCCATGTCGAAGTCGAACGACTTGTAGCTGAAACTGAGGTTGACCGCGCCAGAATAGGGTGGGGTGAGATGACCCAAGGCGATGACGTCATCTTTGGTGAGAGTCTCGGTGGCTTGCTTCTCGGTGCCGTCGGGCAAGAGGAACACAGGATAGCCAGTCAAGGGATTTATGCCCAGCGACTGCGGACCGTAGAGCATGTCATACGACTTGCCCACCTCATAGTCGGGAACAAGAGCGTCGGTAGTGGTGTAGATCTTGTCGGTGTAGTAGAGGTCGAGCACCTTGTTGTCGTTATAGGCAATGTTTGCCCCGATGCTGAAACGGCAGTCGTAAGTATCGATAATCTTTGTTGTCAGTCCGATTTCCACACCACGGTTTTGCAGCACTCCGATGTTGCGCTTCATGGTGGTATAGCCCACAGACGACGGGATAGGCACGTCAAGCAGAGCCTGCTCCGTGCGCCGGTTGTAATAGTTGATGTTGAGAGAGACGCACTTCAGCAAGTCCATGTTCATGCCTATGTCTACAGACTTGTTTTGCTCTGGTTTGAGGTCTTTGTTGTAGAGTGATATCAGTTCCAGCACGCGCTGGTCCTCGTAAGTGTTGGTGGAGTAGGAGAAAGTGCCTGTCGTGGATGATGACGACACTCCGTTGAGATTGGCTGTCACGCCATAGGAAGCCTTGAAGTTGAGTCGTGAGACGATGTGGTTGTCTTTAAGAAAACCATAGTTTGACGGTGTCCATCCCAGCCCCAAAGCCCAAGCCTTGTTCCATCGTTTGTCGGAAGGCAGTACGGATGACGCGTCGGCTTTGTAGGTGGCGTAGAAGTCGTAAGTGTTTTGCAGGCTGTAGCCAGCTACGCCTCCCAGTCCCAGCTGGCGGCTCTTGTCGCGTGGCGCGCTCATCTTCACGCGTCGCGACCCCGTGAGCGACTGGTTGATGGCGGCGGCAGAATTGATGGTGCCTACGCCATAACCTGTCATGGTGAGGTTGTCCACATTGGTGTCATAATAATCCATATTGGCACTCAGCGTCAGGTCGTGAATGTCGCTGAATGTGTGGGCATAGGTGGCACGTATGTTCGCGGAGATGTTAGTGGTGGTGTTTTTCGACTTGGAATAGATGCCTCGTGCCGTCTCCGACACTCCGCTGTGAGTTTCCGAGTAAGCAGTGGATGGAGTGAACTGGTGCCCCTCCTCGAGCACGAAGTCAAGACCTGCCACGGCGGCAATGTCGAGTCCGGCAATGGGAGTTAGGGTGATATTGCCGTTGACGCCCGCCTCCTTGTCGGCAGACACGGCGCTATATTGATTTGTCAAGTCCTTGTAGGTGCGTCCGGAATATGACCACAATTCGCCAGTCTTTTGCTCGTAAGGGTTTAGTTCATAGATGAGCGACGTCGGGTCATTGGATGTTCCGTTAGGAGTGTTTGTCTTGGCATAGCTACCGGTCACGCCAAGCATGGCATAGCCGATATGCCCCAATTTCTGGTCTATATTGAGACGCATGCCCATGCGTTGTTTGTCGTTGCCCTCAAGACGTCCGCCTTGATAACTGTAGTTGGCAGAAAGAAAATATGTGGTCTTGTCGTTGCCGCCTCTGACGCTAACGTTGTGGCGGTGGTAGATACTGTTGCGAAGGAGTTCGTTAAACCAGTCGGTATTGATGTTGCGAAGAGAGTCCAACTTAGCCTTGCCGCCAGCAATCATCTGTTCAAGGTTGGGCGACTGTGCATAGTATTTGCGGAAATAGTCTTCGCTATATCTGTAGCCTGGCGTCTCCTCGTTGCCGATAAGCCGTTCTAGTTCGAGTTTCTCTGCCGAGTCCATCATCTTCAGTCCGCGTCGTCCACGGGTAGTGACACCCACATTCATGCTGTAGTTGACGATTGGCGCTCCGGCGTGTCCGCGTTGCGACGCAATCTCTATCACGCCATTGGCAGCCTTCACTCCATAGAGGGCGCAGGCTGTGGCATCCTTGAGCACCTTCATGCTCTTTATGTCAGAAGGGTTGAGGTTGTAGAAAGTCTCTGAAGAGATGACTTGTCCGTCCATGACATAAAGCGGCTCGTTGGTGGCATTGCCTTGTCTGAGTGACGAGTTGCCACGCAGACGAATCTTTGGCGTGGCGCCCAGCTCTCCAGTATTGGTGACGACAAGTCCAGGCACGGCACCCTGAAGGGCTAACGCCATGTCAATCATGGGTTTCGACTCCACGCGCTTCATGTCGACATTCTCCACTACGCCAGCCTTGGCACGAAGGTCTATGGCATTGATGTTGCTCCTGGCCACTACCACCACCTCGTCGATGTCGACAACTTTCTTTTCCATGAAAGAGGTCTTGGTGCTATCCTTGGGAGTCTTTGCTTGTTTGGCGTTGTCAGAAGGTGAAATGCGACTTTGCGCACCAGCTTGCATATTGGCACTCAACAATGCTGCGGTAGCCAATGCGAGCATAATGTTCCTGTTGGAACTCTTTGTTGTAGACATCTATCTTGTGTATTTCCTCTGCGTCAGTTATTTTTGCGTAGTCTTGGTCTTTTGGCTAGAAAGAAACTCCTTTGTGCGGTCTACTATCCATGATGCCACTTCCACAGTGGCATTCGGCAGTATACCCTCATTGCTGTAGATAATCTCGGCGTTGTTTGCCTTCACGATGTCAGCTTGCTTTTCCTCCATCTTGTTGCGTTTCGCCATGCCGGCGATGTTGGATGTGAGATAAATGCCTTGCACCAGCACGCGTTTCTTGGCTTTGGCAGCCTTGTCGAGCAACGGGAGCACTTCCTTGTCCATGCCTGTGCCCATGGCAATGAGTTCGCCGTCGGCATAGTCTATTCCCGTGGCTTCCTTTACATATTCGCATGTGCGGTAGAGAAGCATCTGCCAGAAACCGATGCGCTCGGGGTCACCATGTGCGAGCAGCAGTAGAGCCTCGTTCTTTGGGTCTTTCGACATGCGCCTGACGTTGTTTGTCATGATGCGCTCTATGATGTCTGTGCTGTAGAGGGTGGGACCGAGGATGATGTGCGATTTGCTGTGTACAAGTGTCGTTCCCTCTTCTGAGAGTTCTTCGAGAACAGATGGAGTGAATTTCAGTCCGAGAATGTTTGGAAGGTCTTCCTCGGAATGACTTGATGGTGCGATGAATAGTGGCAAGGCGAAGATGGTATCGGCACCTTGTGTCTCGCATTCTTTTATAACAGATGCTACTGATGGTTCGGTATATTCCATCATCGCCACTTTCACCTGGCTGATTTCCTTAAGTCCTAGCTTTTTTACAATGCTGTCGATCTTGCTTTCGAGAGCCAATACGGGCTGTCTCCAACTTGCCCTCGGTGAACCGTGGGCTATTACTACTAATGAGGTCTTGGCAGATGCTAACAGTGATGCGGACAAAAGAGCCGCTAAAAACAAACTTCGCATGTTAGTGATAATTATGTTAAATGTTGTGCAAAATTAGCAAAAAAACAAACAACGACAATACCTAAAAGTTGTGAATTGTGTCTCGTATATGAGATTAGGGAGTAGGCGTATTCTGTATGCTTGGCAAGAGCATTGTCAAACGGCTGCAAGTCCTGAGTAAGCCCAAACGAAAATAGGAGATAAACATCTGTGATAAGTGTTTACCTCCTACTTGATAGTACCCAGACTCGGGCTCGAACCGAGATGCCTTGCGGCACTGGTGTTTGAGACCA
>CAVBBO010000075.1:0-8307 GCA_963593695.1 Escherichia coli
GGTTTGGCTTCACAGCGCCTGATGGCTGAGGGCTACGGTTTCGGTGCAGAGGGTGACTGGAAGACAGCTTGCCTCTATCGCACACTCTGGGTGATGAACCAGGGCTTGGAGAAGGGTTGCTCATTCCTGGAGGACTACACCCTTAACTTCGCAGAAGGTCAGACATCAAGCCTTCAGAGCCACATGCTCGAGGTTTGTCCTCTCATCGCCACCGACAAGCCAAAGCTCGAGGTACACTTCCTCGGCATCGGTATCCGCAAGTCGCAGACAGCCCGCTTGGTGTTCACATCCAAGACAGGCAAGGGTATCAAGGCTACTGTGGTAGACCTGGGCAACCGCTTCCGTCTCATCGCTAGCGAGGTGGAGTGCATCGAGCCTCAGGAGATGCCTAAGTTACCAGTGGCTTCCGCACTCTGGGTACCACAGCCCACATTCGAGATCGGCGCAGGCGCGTGGATCCTCGCCGGCGGTACTCACCACAGCGCTTTCTCTTACGACATCACCGCTGAGTACTGGGAGGACTTCTGCGAGATTCTCGGCATCGAGTTCGTGAATATCGACAAGAATACCACTATCAGCAACTTCAAGCAGCAGCTCCGCAACAACGAGATCTACTACATGCTCAACAAGGCATTGAAGTAATGTATAATGTTTAGTGTTTAATGTTTAGTGTTTGCTTTCTTCGGAAAGGCATTAAACATTAAACACTTAACATTAAACACTTAACATTAAACACTTAACATTAAAAGGAAATGAGCGCTAAAACTATCATAGAATCTGGTAAGGCCATACTCGGTATCGAGTTTGGCTCTACCCGAATCAAGGCCGTCTTGATAGATGAAAACAACGCCCCTATCGCACAGGGCAGCTTCGAGTGGGAAAACCAATTGGTGGACGGTCTCTGGACCTACAGCATCGACACCATCTGGAAGGGATTGCAGGACTGCTACGCCGACCTTCGCAAGAACGTGAAGGCTGAGTACGACTGCGAGATCCAGCAGCTCGCCGCCATCGGCATCTCTGCCATGATGCACGGCTACATGGCCTTCGGCAAGGACGAGAACATCCTTGTGCCTTTCCGCACATGGCGCAACACCAACACGGGCAAGGCTGCCGCAGAGCTTTCGGAGTTGTTCCACTTCAACATCCCATTGCGTTGGAGCATCTCTCACGTTTACCAGGCCATCCTCAATGGTGAGGACCACATCGGCAAGATTGACTTCCTCACTACCCTCGCCGGCTATATCCACTGGCAGCTGACAGGCAAGAAGGTGCTGGGCGTGGGCGACGCATCAGGTATGCTCCCCATCGACTCCAACACCAACGACTACGATGCAGAAATGGTGGCCAAGTTTGACAAGCTCATCGAGCCAAAGAATTTGGGCTGGAAGATTCTCGACATCCTGCCGCAAGTATTGAACGCAGGCGAAGATGCCGGCGCATTGACCGAGAAGGGAGCCAAGAAGCTCGACCCGTCAGGCACACTGAAGGCTGGCACACCTCTCTGTCCTCCAGAGGGTGACGCAGGCACTGGCATGGTGGCCACCAACGCTGTTCGTCAGCGCACAGGTAACGTGAGCGCAGGCACCTCTTCCTTCTCCATGATCGTATTGGAGAAAGCATTGAGCCAGCCTTATGAGGTCATCGACATGGTGACCACTCCTGACGGAAGCCCGGTGGCTATGGTTCACTGCAACAACTGCACATCCGACCTCAACGCCTGGGTGGGCTTGTTCAAGCAGTATCAGGAGTTGCTCGGCGTACCCGTAGACATGAACGAAGTATTCGGCAAGCTCTACAACCACGCCCTGGAGGGTGACGCAGACTGCGGTGGTTTGATTGCCTACAACTATATCTCGGGCGAGCCTGTGACAGGACTGGCAGAAGGCCGTCCTATGTTCGTTCGCTCCGCCAACGACAAGTTCAACCTCGCCAACTTCATGCGCGCCAACCTCTACGCATCCGTAGCCGTGCTGAAGATTGGCAACGACGTGCTCTTCAAGGACGAGAAGGTGCAGGTGGACCGCATCACAGGCCATGGCGGTCTGTTCAAGACCAAGGGCGTGGGCCAGCGCATCCTCGCCGCAGCCATCAACTCGCCTATCTCTGTCATGGAGACAGCAGGGGAAGGTGGTGCATGGGGTATCGCTCTCTTGGCTGGCTACCTTGTCAACAATGACGAGAAGCTGAGTCTCGCCGACTACCTCGACAAGAAGGTGTTCGCCGGCAACACAGGTGTAGAGGTTGCTCCTACAGCCGAAGACGTGGCAGGCTTCGACGCTTACATCGAGACCTACAAGGCTGGCCTTGCCATCGAGCAGGCTGCCGTAGAGAACAAGAAATAAGCGAAAATCCCGATACGCTTGTGGGGAATCGCCCCCACAAACGTATCTCTCTTAGAGAACCATATAATCGAATATCGGAGATTACGGAAATCAAACCATCACTAACGACTTAGAAGAAATTATGAACAGACTTTTCGCAACCGCCCTGTTGTCCGCTGCCATCGCCTTCCCCGCCATGGCACAGGACGTGACTGGCACCATTCATACCGGCCAAGGCACACAAAAGATCAACCGCGAGATCTACGGACAGTTTGCCGAGCATCTGGGAAGCTGCATCTACGGAGGTCTCTGGGTAGGCCCCGAATCAAGCATCCCCAACACGCAGGGTTACCGCAACGATGTGCTCCAGGCTTTAAAGGACTTGAAAGTGCCCGTGCTGAGGTGGCCAGGAGGATGCTTTGCAGACGAGTACCATTGGATGGATGGTATCGGACCACGTGAAAAACGTCCTAAGATGCAGAACAACAATTGGGGCGGCACCATCGAGGACAACTCCTTCGGCACGCATGAGTTCCTCAACCTCTGCGAGATGTTGGGTTGCGAGCCCTACATCAGCGGCAACGTGGGTTCGGGCACCGTGGAGGAGCTCGCCAAGTGGGTGGAGTATATGACCAGCGACGGTGACACGCCAATGGCGAAGCTGCGCCGACAGAACGGTCGCGACAAAGCCTGGAAGGTGAAATATCTCGGCGTGGGCAACGAGAGTTGGGGATGTGGCGGCAACATGCGCCCCGAATACTACTCCGACCTCTTCCGCCGCTACTCCGTATACTGCCGCAACTACGACGGCAACGAACTCTATAAGATTGCCTCAGGTGCCAGCGACTACGACTACAACTGGACAAAGGTGCTGATGGACCGCGTGGGACACCGCGCCAACGGAGTCTCCCTCCACTACTACACCGTGACGGGATGGAGCGGCAGCAAGGGGTCTGCTACCAAGTTCAGCAATGACGACTACTACTGGACCATGGGCAAATGCCTAGAGATTGAGGACGTGATTAAGAAGCACGAGGCCATCATGGACAAGGCCGACCCCAATAAACAGATTGGTCTGCTCGTGGATGAATGGGGCACCTGGTGGGACGAGGAGCCCGGCACCATCAAGGGACATCTCTATCAGCAGAACTGCATGCGCGATGCCTTCGTTGCCGCCCTTTCGCTCAACGTGTTCCACCGTCATGCCGACCGCGTGAAGATGGCCAACATCGCCCAGGTGGTCAACGTGCTGCAGTCGATGATCCTTACCGACACCAAGGGCACAGGCCACATGGTGCTGACCCCAACATATCATGTGTTCAACATGTACAAAGACTTCCAGGACGCCACCTACCTGCCGATGGACGTGAAGTGCGACTCCATGGACGTGCGTGGTGACAGCCATGCCAAGGACGGCAGAAAAATACCTATGGTATCGACATCAGCAGCCAAGAAGTCTGACGGCACCGTGGTGGTGTCGCTTGCCAACGTGAGTCTTGACAAGGCACAGGAAGTGGAGCTTAGCCTCGACGGAGCCACAGCCAAGGCGGTGACAGGACAGATACTTAGCTGCAAGAACGTGGCAGACTACAATGACTTCGAGCATCCCGACGTGGTGAAGCCTGTGGTCTTCAAGGACGCCAAGTTGAAGAAGAACATCCTGAAGGCGAAGATTCCTGCCAAGAGCATCGTGGTATTGAAAATAAAATAGTATTTAAAACATAAAACAATTTGTGGTTATGAACGACATTAAAGTAATGAATCACGCAGCCGACAACATCCGTATCTTGGCTGCGTCAATGGTAGAGAAAGCAAACTCTGGTCACCCAGGCGGTGCCATGGGCGGTTCTGACTTCATCAACGTGCTCTTCTCTGAGTACCTTGTTTACGATCCATCAGACCCAAAATGGACAGGTCGTGACCGTTTCTTCCTCGACCCAGGTCACATGAGCCCTATGCTCTACGCTGGCCTCGCTATGCGCGGCTTCTTCTCTATGGAAGACCTCAAGCAGTTCCGCCAGTGGGGTTCAGTAACTCCCGGTCACCCTGAGCTTGACTTGGAGCGCGGTATCGAGAACTCATCAGGTCCTCTCGGCCAGGGACATGCCCTCGCAGCAGGTGCAGCAGTGGCAGAGAAGTTCCTTGAGGCTCGCCTCGGTTCCACAATGATGCAGCACAAGATCTACGCCTACATCTCCGACGGTGCCGTAGAGGAGGAAATCTCACAGGGCGTGGGCCGCATCGCCGGCAACCTCGGTCTTAACAACCTCATCATGTTCTACGACTCCAACGACATCCAGCTCTCTACAGAGTGTGGCGTGGTGATGACAGAGGACACAGAGATGAAGTACAAGGCTTGGGGCTGGAATGTCATCAAGATCAATGGTAACGACGTGGCTCAGATTCGTGAGGCTCTCGACGCAGCCCAGAAGGAGCAGGAGCGTCCTACCCTCATCATCGGCAAGACCGTCATGGGTAAGGGTGCTCTCCGTGCCGACGGCACAAGCTATGAGGCTTGCATCAACACTCACGGCGCACCTCTCGGCGGCGACGCTTACACCAACACCATCAAGCACCTCGGCGGTGACCCAGAGAACGCATTCGTCATCTTCGACGACGTGAAGGAAATCTACGCCAAGCGCGCAGAGGAGCTGAAGGGTATCGTGGCAGAGCGAAAGGCCGCAGAGGCTGAGTGGCGCAAGGCCAACCCAGAGAAGGCCGCCCAAATGGACGAGTGGTTCAGTGGCAAGGCTCCTAAGGTAGACTGGAGCAAGGTGGAGCAGAAGGCTGGTTCGGCTACTCGTGCAGCCAGCGCAGCTTGCCTCGGCGTATTGGCAGAGCAGGTGCCAAACATGATCTGCGCTTCAGCCGACCTCTCCAACTCCGACAAGACAGACGGCTTCCTGAAGAAGACCAAGAGCATCGTTCGCGGTGACTTCTCCGGTGCATTCTTCCAGGCAGGTGTGGCTGAGTTAACAATGGCCGACATGTGTATCGGTATGATGCTCCACGGCGGTGTAGTGGCAGCCATGGGTACATTCTTCGTATTCTCTGACTACATGAAGCCAGCCGTACGTATCGCAGCCCTGATGCAGGTGCCAGTGAAGTTCATCTGGACTCACGACGCATTCCGCGTTGGCGAGGACGGACCTACCCACGAGCCAGTGGAGCAGGAGGCACAGATCCGCTTGATGGAGAAATTGAAGAACCACGCAGGCAAGGACAGCGTGCGCGTGTTCCGTCCTGCTGACGCAGACGAGACCACCGTTTGCTGGAAGCTCGCCATGGAGAACGTGGAGACTCCTACAGCCCTCATCTTCTCTCGCCAGGGCATTGCAAAGTTGCCTGAGGGCACAGACTACGAGCAGGCTGCCAAAGGTGCTTACATCGTGGCAGGAAGCGACGAGAATCCTGATGTAATCCTCGTGGCAAGCGGTTCTGAGGTTTCCACCTTGGAGGCAGGCACAGAGGCTCTGCGCAAGGACGGCATCAAGGTTCGCGTGGTGAGCGCTCCTTCAGAGGGATTGTTCCGCGGCCAGAGCAAGGAGTATCAGGAGAACGTGCTGCCAAAGGGCGCAAAGATTTTCGGTATGACTGCTGGTCTGCCTGTGACTCTTGAGGGTCTCGTAGGCGCCAATGGTAAGGTTTGGGGTATGGAGAGCTTTGGTTTCTCTGCTCCCTACAAGGTGCTCGACGAGAAGCTCGGCTACACTGGCGAGAACGTTTACAAGCAGGTGAAGGCTTTCTTGGCTGAATAATTATAAAACTCACCTGTTTTTAGACACCCACATTTGGTCAATTAAATAATTCTGATTTCTTTTGTGGGCAAACATAAAAAATAAAAGCAGATTGCACATACCGTCATTTCGGTTTTGCAATCTGCTTTTTTTACCCTCTTTCTCGTGTCACTTCTGTCCCAATTACAATCTATCCATTTCTTCGCTTGCCGCACTTTCTCCCTTATAACGCTTCTTGTCCTTGAACGTATATCTTACCAAAAGGCTGATGCGGCAACCATCCTTAAAGTTGGTCTTGTCAAAAATATAGTCTGAGGCATAACGGATTTCACGCTCCTTCGTACCCAAGATGTTGTTTGCGCTCAATCTCACCATCCACGCATTGTCGGCAAAATGCTTGCTGACACCAAGGCTTATCCATAAAGCCTGACGAACCCGATACTCCCTCATATTACCATCCGAATTGTAACTTATCAACAGATACGGTGTCCAATGATGGCGTAAGTTCAGATAATTGTTGAAAGACATCGAAAAGTAAGGCTTGTCATTCTTTACTTTGCTCCCATCAGAATTATAGAACGACAGGTAAGTACGCATCATATTCAGGTTGAGAAAAGGCTCCCAGACACCCACATGGGTATGATAGGCAACGCTTGCATTTATCGCAGAGTAATGTGAGAAATTATCGGGTCTTGACACGGCCATCAAAGGATTGGCTTGCCTGATGATGTTGGTCGAGATGATATAATCCTCTATTCTCTGATAATCCATAGAGAAGCGCAGTTGATGCCATTGCAAGGAATAAGAAACATCCGTAGTGTATTGGGGCAACAACCAGGGATTGCCAGCCTCAATGGAATAACGGTTGAAATATTCCTCGCTATTGCGCAGTTCATAATAGCTTGGACGCTTCACCTTGGTGGTCATGCTCAACCCCATCTCGCTGTCCTTGATCGGCAAGGACAGCGAAAAGAAAGGATAAAGATGATGTTGTGTCTTATCCACCAAGGACTCTTGTGACACTTCATCGCAATATTGCATACCAAACGTCTCATAACGCAATCCCAACTGGGCGGACAGCTTGGCTATTGAGAAATTACATCCTGCAAAGACGGCAAATTTATTTTCCTCGGCATGGAGACGACTTGACGTGTTCGCTTCTTCATTCTCAAAGCTCTGATAATCTTTCTTCTCATCCACATAACTTGCATCGGCACCCACACTGAACGACAACGTTTTGCTTGCCTGATAGCTAACCTTCACATTGCCAGCATAGATATCGTAGGATGTCTCATTCTCGTTTTTCGCCTCATGCAGCGTGGTCATACTTCCTGACTCTTGGTTCAGACGGCTATCACTTGCCTTACGGCTTACATAATCGGCATTGAAGGCAAACTTCCATTTCTCTGTCAAAATTCCATCATAAAAGATGTTACCTATCCATTGATAGTAGTTGGCATGGGAATGAATGTCGGAATACAAATCCTCATACAAGTTGGCATTATAAAGCATCTTATTGGTAGAATTTCCAACCCCATCTGTCTGTTTCTTTCGAATATGCCAAACTTGCACCCACCACATGATTCTTTGCCAGTTCTGCACTGATACCGCCATTAATGGTTTGGTTGTAGTAGCAGGAGTTCCATTTGGGCATATCGCTTTCCATATACCAAACATTCTCTCCCGCAGTGGTTTGTTCCACATTGGTTTGGTCTGTCTTGTATCTGTTGCTTGAATTGGCGAATGACAGGAACGCATTCAGACCATGACTGTCGTAAGTGAGTTGCAACTGCTCTGAGTCTGAGTTTTTGCGCCCTTGGCTGTCAAATACAGATGTCCTGATGCCTAAGCCTCCGTCTGTCTTATGCTTCAAGTTGATTTTGATGACGGCATGTGTGTCTGCATCATATTCCACCCCCGGATTATTGATAATCTCTATCGCCGAAATATCCTTTGAGTTCAAGCGACTTAGTTCGCTTTTATCCCTCAGCTTACGATTGTCTATATATACTTCGGCATCACCTCGTCCAAACACGGTATAACTTCCATCGCTTCCAGAGACAGTAGGCAACTGGGCAATCACATCGTCGGCATTTCCAAAATCACTCAACACTGACTTTTGAATATCTACCACCAGTTTGGTTCCATCAGTTTTATAAATCTTGCGATGTCCTTTCACCACCACCACCTGTAGGTTCATCGTCGCCTCCTTCAGGGTAATCATGCCAATCTTGCCAGTATCATAA
>CAVBBO010000076.1:0-133726 GCA_963593695.1 Escherichia coli
TAAACAATATTAGTTAATCGACCTCAAATGTGACAACGCTTTTTAGGGATAGTCAGTAGTCGCATTGCAATTCCAACGTAAAGCCAAAATTGCATAAGTCAGTTCTTATGCTTGCCAAACAATTTTACAAAAAGCAACGCCCAACAACAACACATTGCTCGCTATACTCGCAGTTTCAAAACAAAATGTCAGAATAACAACCAATATTACAGGTTTTTAACTTCTTTAACCTGTTGTTTTTCTTTGTTTCGCTTTTTCTCATCAACTTTGCACTGTCATTGAAATATTAATGTCAAACTTATAGCTTATGAGAGTTAGTGCGATTTTAATATTACTCTTGTCGGTGCATGTAAGCCTGATGGCACAAAAGAGCGACTCAATAGCTTCAAAAGTTGATTTGAAAGAAATTGTTGTCACAGCAAGAAAGACTGTATCCAAAGGTGACCATGAGCTGATTTTCATGTCTGACAAAAATCGTTCATTCGGAACGAATGCTCTTGATGCAGTATCTTCTTTGGCTCAGTTTAAAACTGACATAAACGCATCGAACTTATTGTCAGCTGACAGAAAGAGCATCTACATCTTGATAAATGGGGTCCCTGCCACATCCAATGAACTCCGGTCATATAAGGGCGACGACATCAAATGCGTAGAATATTACCCGGTAGCCCCTGCACAATACATGACAGTAGCATCCGGTCCGGTGGCAAACATCATCCTAAAAAAAAGAATAGATCGTTTCGTATCTGCAGATATTTCAACCAGCAACTCCGTGAACACTGGATTCGGCACCAACCAAGTGGGGCTTACCTATGCCGACTCGCTGAACCAAGTGAAAATCAATTATCTGATAGATTATCGCCATATCGGCAACAAGAAGCAAAGCTCTGTATACAACTATCCAGAGCCGCATGTTTATGAAGGCGAAAACAATGTGTATGAAGGATGCCTCCAGTCTCTGCAAACGGCTTACCAACGCAGTTGGGGCAAGCATTTGTTCAATATAGAATTAAACTATACACATGATGGCGACAAGCAAAAGGAGCCCAGCACTGCAAAATATGAATCAGATGGCAAATACGTCACTGCATACAACAACAGCCTTTTGAAGAACCGTCTGCAATCCATTGCTGCCGACATCTATTATAAATATCAGTTTTCTGACAAACAGTCATTGGCATTCAACCTTGTCAATACGTACTCTTATTCTACTGTAGACAACCGGATAGAACAGGATGGCATCCAGTCTACATCATCGTTTTTCAGCAATCATGTCGAGTCGTTGATAGGCAACATTGCTTACGAATTATCATTATGGGGTGCAAAATGGAGCATAGGAGAAAGATCCGAATATAAAAAGAATCGTCAACATTATATAAAGGACATCTACCAATCTTCCAACATCAGCAATTTTGCATATCTTGGCATGCACAAAAGATTTGGCAGAGTCACTATCTACCCAACTGTTGGCATCAACTCCGTGGAAACAAAAACGGAAGAAAGCAAAGTACACAACACGATCTCTTATCTGCGACTTTATACCGACTGGTGGGGCAAAGGAAAATTAGAGGGGGTTAGTGTACAAATGACGACCTTGATAAACACCATATGCCCTACAAGCGGGCAGTTGCTGTCATCACCAACGTATTTGGAACGACAATTTGTGTCAATTGGTAATCCACAACTCAAACCTTATTGGGATGGTAGCATAACGTTATACTTGTTGTATTTTGGCAAAAACGACAATTACATCAATTTTTCATATGTTCCATCTTACTCGCGCCACCCATTCGCAACCACGCTCTATATGAAAGATGGAATGGCTTACTCACAGCCACAGGAAATATCCGACGTGGTAAAACATAAAATCAGCCTGACAGGAAGTTGGCATCCTTTCCCTTGGTTGGAACTGGCACCATACTTGGAATATTACCACACGTCGTACAGCACATTACAACAACATGTGTGTTTGCCATACTTCCGGTATGGAGGAGGAATTACATTCCCGTTGAAGAGTTGGAACCTTGGCATCTATGCCAACTCGCCAACCAAAGAAGCCGAAGGTGACCTGATAGAACATGGAAGCGCACAATATGCCGCCAAGATGCTGTACAAGTACAAAAGTTGGTCATTTGGCTTGGAATGGCACTACTCTGGTCATAATGAATATACATCTGGGAAAGCAAAGAATTTCAACTATAAAAAGACAACAGAATGGAAGCCCTTGCACTCTATGGTCTTGTTCACAGCCACCTGCTATCTCTCAAAGGGAAAGCAGAAGGAGCATGATGACAAATCCCTTTATAACACAAATGAAGACTACGGATTGACTAAAGACAATTCTCCAAAGAAACCTCATTGAAATATCAAAGGCACTATAAATAGATAGTGAGCGCAAGCATAAAGCTTTCTTTCGGCAAGAAGCTCGAACACCGCGAGTTTCTTGAAGTGTGGAGAAAGTTAGGAGAATAAGAAAAGCCTTGCTCGATTCCTTCACCAACGAGGGAAGGGCGAGCAAGGCTTAAGATATTAAAGAGAGAGATAGTTTATGGTCTTTTATGCGTCATGATGTCGAGCACCATGTCGTCGGTAGGATTCATGGCTTCCTTGCCAATCGACGTGAGGTTGTGTATGCTCTTGTCAACATCGTTGTCGACAATGCCCTCGGCAGCGGTAACCTGATGATGCGACATGGAGAGCAGTGCGGAGAGCAGTGCAGAAGACACTCCCGAACAAATCTTTATGCTGCACGAGGGCTTGGCACCATCACAGATCATGCCCGTGAGGTTGGCCACCATGTTTTGTATCGCGGCGCACACACGGTCATAGTCGCCACCCATGAGATAGACTATGCCACAGCTCGCGCCCGTGCTTGCCACCACACAGCCACAGAGAGCCGACAGCGTGCCAAGGCTCTGCTTGATATAGATGGCGGTGAGATGCGAGAGGGTCAGCGCGCGGATAAGCTCTTCTTCGGTGTTCTCGTTCTCCTTTGCAAACACCGCCACGGGGTTGGTGGCGCAGATGCCCTGGTTGCCCGAGCCGCTATTGCTCATCACCGGAATCATGGCTCCGCCCATGCGCGCATCGCAGGCTAGTGCGGTCTCCGAGATGATATGCGAGAAGATGGAGTCGCCAAAGATGCCATGGCTCAATGGACGGTCTATGGTCTTGCCAAGACAATGTCCATAGTTGCCCTTACGGCTTTCCTCAGCGGCGCGGATGTTGTAGTCGCGCGCTTCTCCCATGAAGCTTATCTCCTCAAGAGGTGCGGTGGTGGCAAACTCCCACACCGTCTTCATGTCGAGGTCCACGCCCTTATGCTCCTCTGTGTTTTCGGTGCATTCACGCTTGTCGAGCAGCACCTTGTCGTTCCAACTCTCATAAACGAAGTTGGTATGGCTTCCGGCAATAACCGCCGTGGCGCTATCGTCGCCAGCCAAGCAAGTGACCTCAATATACAGTTTCTCGGAGATATTCTCCTTCAACTTGATGTCGATGCGGTTAGCGTCGGCAATATAGGCCTTGCCCTCAGCAAGCGTTTCGGGCGTGAGATCCTTGATGACCTCAAGCTGGTATTGGCTCTTGCCCACGATGGCACCGAGCGCCACGGCTATTGGCAAGCCTATCATTCCCGTGCCGGGTATGCCTACGCCCATGGCGTTTTTCAGCATATTGCCACTCAGCAGCACCCGTATCTTCTCAGGGCGCTTTCCCAGGTCCTCTGTTGCCCTTGCCGTGCAAAGCGCGACCGCCATAGGCTCCGTACAGCCCACGGCTGGCACCACTTGCCGTTTTATCAACGCGATGATTTGTTCACGTGTATCCTTGTCAAGCATGATTCAATAGTAAATTTGTAGATGTTTCCAGACACAATCACGAAAAAGGCTTGGCGGCCCACTCGTGTCGCCAAGCCTCCTTCTTAATGTTTGTAAGCGTCGAGACCCTTCTTGAGGAAGTCGAGATAAGCCGACACATCTTCCTTGTAAGAGAAGGAGCCCGATAGCACGTTGCCGTCGTTGTCGAGCGTGACGTAGAACGGCTGGGCGTTGGCACCGAACTTATAGCTCTGCAGATAGCTCCACTTGTCGCCCACGGTGTGAAGCGTGCGCTTCTGGCCGTTTGGCATGGTCACCTCCATCGGCTGTGGCAACTTGGTCTTGTCGTCCACGTAGAGCGAGATGAGCACATAGTCCTTCTCCAGTTTGTCAGCCACGGATGGGTCTGTCCATACCGAAGCCTCCATCTTGCGGCAGTTGACGCAGCCAAAGCCAGTGAAATCGACCATCACGGGCTTGCCCTGTGCCTTTGCGGCCGCCATTCCTGCCTCGTAATCCTTATACTTGGCCTCAACCACATGATTGTTGAGGTTGAAGTCCTGGGTGGTGATAGGAGGCGCGAATGCCGACACGGCCTTGCAAGGAGCACCCCAAAGGCCTGGAATCATATATATAGCGAAAGCCAATGAGCACAAGCCAAGCATTATAGCGGGAACGGGCATGGGCTTTTGAAGGTCGCCGCCAATGGCATCCTGCTGGAACTTGAGCCAACCCACGAGGTAAGCGCCAAGAGCTATGAAGATGACAATCCAAAGGGAAAGGAAGACCTCACGATCCATGATGTGCCAACCATAGGCAAGGTCGGCTACGGAGAGGAACTTGAGCGAGAACGCCAACTCCACGAAGCCCAACACAACCTTGATTTGGTCCATCCAAGAGCCACTGCGCGGACTCTTCTTCATGAGCGTGGGGAACATGGCAAACAACGCGAAAGGCACCGCAAGCGCAATGGCGAAGCCAAACATGCCAATGGCAGGGGCAAGCCAATCGCCAGAAGTGACCGTCTGCACAAGCAGGAGGCCAATGATAGGCGCGGTGCACGAGAAGCTCACGAGCACGAGCGTGAAAGCCATGAGGAAGATAGAGATGAGACCCGTGGTGCTCGACGCTTTGCTGTCGACCTTGTTTGCCCAACTGTCGGGGAGCTTGATCTCAAACCAACCGAAGAAGCTCACGGCGAAGACAACAAGCAAGACAAACAGGAAGATATTGAACACGGCGTTGGTAGACAACGCATTGAGCGTTGAGGGGCCGAAGATGGCCGTGACGCCAATGCCCAACGCGAGATAAATCACGATGATAGACACGCCATAGATAATGGCATCGCGCACGCCACGCTTCTTGTTGTCCTTGGAACGCTTGAGGAAGAAGCTTACCGTCATTGGAATTATAGGCCAGATACACGGCATGACCAAAGCCAGCAAACCGCCGACGATACCCATCAGGAATATATAAAACAAAGAATGGCTCGCCAGGTCGTTGGTGCCGCCAAACTGTTGCAGCTGCTTGATAACAGGTTGCCAAAGGGCATCCTTGTCACCTTGTGAGAGAGAGGCTGCAGCCGCAGCGTTGGCCGTGGCAAGAGAATCGGCCTTGAGCGAGTCATTGACTTGATCGGTAGCGGCAGGTGTCAAAGCGGCATCATCGCCCGCGGCCACGTCTGCTTCGGCCTTGGCATCCTTGGCGTCTTGCTTGGCATCGCTAGCCACGGCAGGACTCTTGCCGCTCTTCTTTATCTCAACGCTCGTGGGAGGCATGCAGTTTTGGTCGTTGCAAGCGCCATACTCAAGATATGCGTCGATAGTATAGTTTGGCTTGGTGAATTTCACCTTTTGTACAAACTCCACACTGCCCTCGAAATAGCGAAGGTTCATCTCGAAGAGCTGGTCATACTTCTTTATCTCATGGCCACGAGGCTCCAGCTTACCTACCAGCTGTACGCCGTCGAGCTTGTTGACATTGAACGTGGCTGAGGTCGGGCCATCGCTGCCCAAACCCGTGCTATAGACATGCCAACCACTACTGATTTTTCCTGTGAAAACGATTTCGCCCTCTGCCGTGTTATTGGTCTTCAACGTGGAAGAGAACTTCACGGGATCCAGCATTTGGGCATTGGCCATGATGGCTACAAGCATCAACAGAGCCAGGGTCAAGAGTTTTTTCATTGTTTATGATAATCTTCGTTATTATCGTGCGTTATTGTCGTTATGAGTAAAAAATCGTCTTTCTATCCTTAAATACGCTCTTGTAAGCAAAAGGGGTATAGACAACAGAAAATATTGACGTTTTTTAACCTACATGACGCCTATCCAACGCAATATGTCGTTCAGATTGGCCACCACCATAAGCAAGATGAGCACCGTTATACCAACATACTCCGCCTTGATAAGGAAGTTCTCGGATGGCTTGCGTCGAGCGATTATCTCATAGAGAAGGAACAACACGTGGCCGCCATCGAGCGCGGGAATAGGAAGGATGTTCATGAAGGCGAGGATGATGCTAAGGAATGCAGTCATCATCCAGAAGGCATGCCAGTCCCATGTCTGCGGGAACAACGAGCCAATGGCTCCAAAGCCTCCAAGACTCTTGGCACCGTCGGCGGTGAACACGTATTTCATGTCGCTGACATAGCCCGACAGCACGTCCCAACCATATTTCACGCCTGCCGGGAAGCTCTCCAAGAAGCTATAATCCACGTGGGTTATCTTGTCCTTGTACATATATTCCGGGCCACCTACGGCAAAGCCGAGCTTAGCGTCGGCAGTGAGCATGGCCGTTACCGTGTCGCGCTTGGCATTGGCTTTCTCTATCACAAGCGAGACCGTGCGAAGGCGCACGCTGTCCTTATGTGTACTGACGGCGGCAAGCTGGTCGCTGATGACACCCACCGCCTCGGTGAACTCATTGTAGGAATCGATGGCCTTGCCGTTGACGGCAAGTATCTTGTCACCCTTGCGCATCCCAGCCTTCCAAGCCGGCGACTCCACTGACTCGTGCTCCGTGACGGGGATAGTCTGGAACACGGTGTCGGCAACCGCGGGAACGAAAGGACGAACAAACTGCGGGGTCACCTTGAGCATGTTGAGCAAGTTGAGGTTGCCCGGCAAGTTTATGCGAACCTTCTTGCCATCGCGCATCACGTCGCAATACTGAGCCTCGGATATGTCACGGAACACATCGCCACTGAAGTCCTTGAACGGGCGTATGTCGGTGCCAAGGAGAATGTCGTGATCCTTGAAGCCATACGACTTGGCTTCCTTGTTGAACTTCATTCCCTGCGACATGTCTGCCACACGGACGTAGCTCTCACCCCAATGAAACATTATCATGGAATAGATGAAGAGGGCGAGAATGAAGTTTACCGTGACACCGCCCACCATGATGATGAGACGCTGCCACGCCGGCTTCGTGCGAAACTCCCATGGCTCCGGGTCGCGCTTCATCTGCTCGGTGTCCATGCTCTCGTCTATCATTCCGGCAATCTTGCAATAGCCGCCCAAGGGCAACCATCCCATGCCATACTCGGTGTCTGACTTGCGAGGCTTGAAGCTGAAGAGCTTGCCGCTCCATTTGCCCAAGCTGACATCGAAGAATATGAAAAACTTCTCAACTCTCACGCCAAAGAGCTTCGCAGCCACCATGTGGCCTCCCTCGTGAAGAAGCACAAGCAGAGAGATAGACAGGATAAATTGTAACAGCTTTATGAGGAAAATTTCCATTTGTTTTAATATTAATGTGTTAAGCTTTCAGCAATGAGGCGGCTATCCGGCGTGCCTCCGCGTCGGTTTGTAAATAAGTATTGAGATTTGGGGTCTTGTCGAACGAAGCCTGCCGCATGGTCTGCCCAATGACATCCGCCATGCCAAGGAAGGAACACTCGCCACGGCGGAAGGCGGCATTGGCCACCTCGTTGGCGGCATTCAGGATGCATGGCATGTTGCCACCCTCGCTTATTGCCTCATAAGCCAAGCGCAAGCACGGGAACTTCTGCACGTCGGGCTTGAAGAACTCAAGCTTCTGGGTGCCGAAGAGATCCAGGCGGTCGCCATTCAGCGGAAGCCTGTTGGGGAAAGAAAAAGCATACTGTATGGGGAGTCGCATGTCGGGGACGCCGAGCTGCGCCTTCACCGCGCCGTCCTTGAACTGCACGCCACTGTGGACAACGCTCTGCGGATGCACCAGCACCTCTATCTTCTCGGCAGGCACGCCAAAGAGCCATTTCGCCTCCATCACCTCAAAACCCTTGTTCATGAGCGACGCTGAGTCGATGGTAATCTTCGCGCCCATGTTCCATGTCGGGTGGCGAAGGGCATCGGCTGCCGTCACCGTGAGCAACTGGTCGTGGGTGAAGTTGCGGAAAGGCCCTCCTGAGCAGGTGAGGAGTATCTTGTCGACCTCGTTGGCCTCCTCGCCCACAAGACACTGGAATATAGCCGAATGCTCCGAGTCGACAGGCAAGAGGTCTACATGATATTTCTGCACAAGGTCGAGCATGAGCTCGCCTGCCACGACCAACGTCTCCTTGTTGGCAAGGCATATCTTCTTGCGTGCCTTGATGGCGCGAATGGTCGGCTCCAGTCCGGCGAAACCCACGAGAGCCGCAAGCACCATGTCTACAGGCCCTGCCTCAACTATCTCGCACAAAGCTTTGTGGCCGGCGTAAACCTTCACGTCGGTGTCGGCGAGCCTGGCTTTCAGTTCCTCGTAGCGAGCTTCGTTGGCTATCACCACCGCGGCGGGATTGAACTCACGAGCTTGCTCGGCAAGTTTCTCCACACTGTCGTTGGCGGTCAACGCGTAAGCCTCATAAAGGTCTGGATGCTGCCTTATCACGTCAAGGGCTTGCGTGCCTATGGAACCTGTGGAACCAAGTATGCAAATTTGTTTCTTCATCTAAACGTTTTCTACAATGATAATAATCCTTCGGCGGATGCCGCTACAATGACAACAGTCCTTCGGGGATGTCTACCGTGATGGTATGGCTTTTCTTGTCTATGGCCTTGACCAGCTCATGGCTTGCCGGAATCAGCATTTCGCCATTTGGCGTATCCACGACAAAAAGCGGATTCGCAGTGGAGTCGTCGAGGGCCGTCACGTCGCCTACCACATGGCCTGTCGACGCGTCTACGAGCTTGAAACCAGAAAGTTCCGCCTTTGACACGGTATCGGCATCCTCGTCGGAAGCGTCGCGCGGAAAATAGACATGGCATCCTGTGAGGTCAGCGGCTTGCTCAAGGGTGTCGACACCCTCAAACTTGACCAATGCCACTACATCTGAACTAAACCTGTATTCCTCGAAGAAGAAGGGCACCAGCAATCCGTCGATCATGACAAAAATGAAATCGGCGTCCTGACGGTCGAACACGTCGTCCTCGAAAGAGAAGGCTATCTCCCCTTTCACTCCATGAGGCTTGCCAAGGAAGCCTATGCGGTATGCGTCACTGAGCTTAATCATCGACACGCTGGATATTCGCCCCAAGGCCGTTAAGACGCTTTTCTATGTCCTCATAGCCACGGTCTATCTGCCCGATGTTCTCGATGCGACTGATGCCTTTCGCGTTCATGGCAGCTATAAGCAAGGCTATGCCCGCCCTGATGTCGGGGCTTGACATACGGCCCGCGCGAAGTTGGATGCGACGGTCTTGACCCACCACCACAGCGCGGTGAGGATCACAAAGTATGATTTGCGCGCCCATGTCGATGAGCTTGTCGACAAAGAAAAGGCGACTCTCAAACATTTTCTGATGGATGAGCACCGTGCCTCTCGCTTGCGTCGCCACCACAAGCAACACCGAGAGCAGGTCGGGGGTGAGTCCTGGCCAAGGCGCGTCGGCAAGGGTCATTATCGTGCCGTCGATAAAAGAGTCGACCACATAATGTGCCTGGTGAGGAACTATCAGGTCGTCGCCCTCCGCCTTCAGTTTCACGCCCAGTCGGCGGAAAGCGTCGGGAATGGGGCCGAGATTGCGAAGCGACACGTCTTTTATGCGTATGCCATTGCCAACCATCGCCGCCATGCCAATGAAGGAGCCCACCTCTATCATATCGGGAAGCACACGGTGCGTGGCACCATGCAGATGGTCTACGCCAACAATCGTCACGAGGTTGCTGGCTATGCCAGAGATGTTGGCTCCCATGTGGTTGAGGAGGTGGCAGAGCTGCTGTATGTAAGGTTCGCACGCAGCATTGTAAATAGTGGTGGTGCCCTTTGCCATCACCGCGGCCATGATGATGTTGGCCGTGCCGGTGACCGAAGCCTCGTCGAGGAGCATGTATGTGCCCTTGAGGTGGTCGCCATGGATCTGGTAGACATCGCGCGCCTCGTCGAACTCGAACCTCGCGCCAAGATTCTTGAACCCAAGGAAATGGGTATCGAGGCGGCGGCGCCCAATCTTGTCGCCGCCCGGCTTTGCCACCGTGGCCTTGCCGAAACGACCGAGAAGCGGCCCGTACATCAGCACCGAACCGCGGAGGCGAGAGCATTTCTTGACAAACTCCACGCTATCGAGGAAATCGAGGTTCACGTCATCTGCCTGGAACGTGTAATCGTGACGATCGTTGCGCGTCACCTTTACGCCCACGTCCTCCAACAGTTTTATGAGGTTGTTTACGTCAAGTATGTCTGGGATGTTGGTTATTCGCACGGGCTCAGACGTGAGCAACGATGTGCATATCACCTCCAGCGCCTCGTTCTTTGCGCCTTGCGGGGTGATGGTTCCCTCCAGTTGATGTCCGCCTTCTATTATGAATGACTCCATAGGTGTTGTCTATTTTTTCTTGCGTTTCTTGCCATTGTTGGTTGGCGCCAAGGCTCGCATGTCCACTCTCTCAAACTTGAAGTGGTTGAGGTCGAGCTGAATCTTCCCGTCGGTGAAGTTGGCAAGGTCGTTGGCCACTTTCTCGTCGTCGCAAAGCCCGTGTCCCCATTGCACGAGGTCACGCTTCATCTGGTTGGCGGTAAGTGCAGTCAGCTGGTCGCGCTCCTCACCAGGTTCCATGGCCTTCAGCTTGTTGAAAAGCTCGAATACCAACTTGCCATAGTGGCGCACCGGTATGGTGCCGGTCTCATATTTGAGCGGCTGCGGCCTCTCGCCTATCACCTTTGCCTTGGATATGTCAACGGGCCAGTCGATGTCGAGCTTGAAATCGCTTATCAGGGCGAGCTGGTCCCATAGTTTCTGCTTATAGTTGTCGGTTTGCACCAGCTGCGGGTTCATCAGCTCCATGGTGTCTATTATGGTATAAGCGCAGCTCAGGCGAGCGTCACGGTCGGGCAGCGACATGCAATAGTCGACCATCTTCTGTATCTCGCGCCCATATTCCGGCAACACGAGCTTTTCTCGCTGGGTGTTATAGTCTAAACCTTGGATATTCATGAAACAAAATAAATGATGTGGTTAAAGGAGCTTGCGGGGCAGCTTTGCCACGAAATTCTTCAAGTAGAAAGGCACGAAGTAGGCCACGTCCTCAAACTTCTGTTCCGCCATGCGTCTCTCCGCCAACGGCATCATGTTCTTGGCCAAAGGCTCAATGTCATCGATGAAGCGGGCGTTGGGGTGCGTTATCACTTCCTTGCATTTCTTGGCTCCATCGCCGAAGAAATACACGGGAGCCTTGTCGAGCCACTCCTTGTAGGTGTCGGCTTCCACCACGTCGGCGTGGATGGGGCGCACCTCGTGCAGGGCGCGGTCGAAGATCTGGGCATACACTTCCATACGGCGGGCGTCGAGCATCGGGCAAAGCAACGCGTTCTCATCCACCATCTCGCGCAGGAGCACTGGCACGCAGAGTATCTCCAACGTGGGCACGCCCAGAAGCTTGAGGCCACGGCCATAGCAAATGCCCTTCGCCATGCTCACGCCTATGCGAAGACCTGTGTAGCTGCCCGGACCACAACTCACCGCAACGGCATCGAACGGAATGCCATGGTTGTCGGTAAACGACAACGCCTCGTCGATAAAAGAGCCTAAACGCTCAGCATGGTTGGGGCCGGAGTGGTCCTCCTTCTCAAAAATACAAGCGCCATCCTGGCTCACCGCCACAGAACAAACATTGGTGCTTGTCTCAATATTCAATATACAAGACATATTATACGCGTATTATGTCGATATTATTCTTAATAAAGTGCAAATTTACTCCTTTTTCCATCCAATTTTGTACTTTTGCAGAAATTTAACGCATAAATAAGTATGATACTTTCTATGACGGGCTACGGCAAGTCCGTAGTGGTTTACAAAGACAAGAAAATCAATGTTGAGGTTAAATCGCTCAACAGCAAGACGCTTGACCTCTCCGCGCGCGTAGCGCCTCTCTACCGCGAGAAGGAGATGGAGATAAGGCAGTATGTCGCGAAGAAGCTCTCTCGTGGCAAGGTCGACTTCGCGCTTTGGACGGAGAAAGACACGGTGGTAGATGCCACGCCCATCAACGGCGCCCTCATCGAGGACTACTACAAGCAGCTCAAAGCCATTGCAGCAAAGACGGGCATTCCCGAGCCAGCCAACTGGTTCAGCACGTTGACCCGCATGCCCGACGTGCTCACCAAGACTAATGTAGAGGAACTCTGCGACGAGGAATGGGAAGTGGCGAAAGGCGCGATAAAGCAAGCCGTGGACAACCTCGTGGCGTTCCGCAAGCAGGAAGGCGCAGCGCTGGAGAGGAAGTTTCACGAGAAGGTAGACAACATCGAGAATCTCCTCCACAGCATCGAGCCTTACGAGAAGAGCCGCGTGCCGAAAATCAAGGAGACGATAATCAAGGGCTTGGAGCAGATCCCGGAGGTGCAATACGACAAAAACCGCCTTGAGCAGGAGCTTATCTATTATATCGAGAAGCTCGACATCAGCGAGGAGAAGCAGCGACTCGCCAACCACCTGAAATATTTCCGCGAGACCATGGCCGAGGACCAGCCCAACGGCAAGAAGCTCGGATTCATAGCTCAAGAGATGGGCCGCGAGATCAACACCACCGGATCGAAGAGCAACCAGGCTGAGATGCAAAACATCGTGGTGAAGATGAAGGATGAGCTTGAGCAAATCAAGGAGCAGGTATTGAACGCATTGTAACAGACGATATTGACATGACTGGCAAACTGATTATTTTCTCCGCTCCTAGCGGATCCGGCAAGAGCACCATCGTGCAGTGGCTGATGAGCGAGCACCCCGAGTTGAACCTCGCCTTCTCTATAAGCGCCACCACGCGCGCGCCTCGCGGCACAGAGAAGAATGGCGTAGAGTATCTTTTCCTCACGCCAGAGGAGTTCAAGGGCAAGATCAACCACGACGAGTTTCTCGAATACGAGGAAGTGTACGCCGACCGTTTCTATGGCACCTTGAAGTCGCAAGTGGAAAGCCAGGCCGGGCGAGGCGAGAACGTGGTGTTCGACGTCGACGTGAAAGGCGGCTGCAACATCAAGAAGCATTATGGGCAACGGGCGTTGAGCATCTTCGTGCAACCCCCATCGATAGAGGAGCTCAGGCACAGGCTCGTGAACCGTGCCACCGACGCCCCGGAGGTGATAGAGCAACGATTGGCGAAGGCCGCCTACGAGCTGACGTTCGCCAAGGAGTTTGACCATATTGTCGTCAACGACGACCTGGAGAAAGCCAAGCAAGACACTTACCGCCTCGTCTGCGACTTCCTTAAAGCTTAACCGCCAATGCCCGACAGCCAGCAAAGCCTCCGCATAGGCATCTTCGGAGGCAGTTTCAACCCTGTCCACGTGGGACACATAGGTTTGGCGAGGCAAATACTCAGCCTCGCCCACCTCGACGAGGTGTGGTTTCTCGTGTCGCCCCTCAACCCATTCAAGAAGGCGGCGACCGACCTTCTCGACGACGACAAGCGATTAAGCATAACACGGCAAGCCCTTGCCGGCGAGAAGGGACTCGTGGCATCCGACTACGAGTTCCACTTGCCCAAGCCTTCGTACACGTGGAACACGCTGGAGCATCTCAAGGCCGACTATCCCAACTGCCAATTCACGCTAATCATTGGGGGTGACAACTGGCTCGCCTTCGACCGTTGGGCAAAGCCCGACTATATTCTTTCCAATTGCGACATAGCCGTCTATGCCAGACCTGAGTGCGCCATCGACACGGCTTCGCTCCCACACAACGTGCACGTCTACGACACCCGTCTCTACGACATAAGCAGCACGCAGATAAGGAACAACATCCGCCAGGGCTTGCCCATAACGGGCATGGTGCCAAGCTGCGTGGAGAACCTCGTGGAAGAGCTGTATAGGCAAGGGCGCAAGCCCTGACACATCCCCTTGGTATGACAATGTTTGCTAAATTATAGCCTTTCTCCTTATCCATTCAGGTATAATTTAGTAACTTTACGGAAAATATAACAAGCCGCACTATGGTAGAGCCCAAAAGAGTACCTTACGGAGTCTCCGACTTCACGAGAATCATACGCGAGAACCAATATTATGTAGACAAGACCATGTATATTCCAATGTTGGAAGACCAGCCCGACTACTTAATATTCATACGTCCCCGCCGCTTTGGCAAAAGCTTGTTTTTAAGCATGCTTGAAGCTTACTATGACTGCAAGCTGAAAGACAAGTTCCAAGAGATATTCGGCGAGCTTTGGATCGGGCAACATCCCACTGCCCATCAAGGTCAATATCAAGTGTTGTCTCTCGATTTCTCACAGGTAGGTGGCAACATCAACAATCTGGAGGAGCACTTCAATACCTACTGCTGTATTTGCCTCAACGCTTTCATAAACAGGTACGCGGAATTCTATGGTGAGGACATCCGCCAAGCCGTACTTTCCGCCAACTTGGCTTCCAGCAAGTTGGCCACAATCCAAGAATATGCCAAAGAGCATCATTTCAAGCTCTACCTCATCATCGACGAATACGACAACTTCACTAACACCGTGCTCAACGAACAAGGCGAAGAGGTGTATCATGCCATGACACATGCCAGCGGTTTCTATCGCGACTACTTCAAGAAGTTCAAGGGCTCATTCACCAAGATATTCATGATGGGCGTAAGTCCTGTCACGCTCGACGACGTGACCAGCGGCTTCAACATAGGCTGGCACATCTCCACCAAGCCGGAGTTTGACAAGATGTTGGGCTTCAGCACGGAGGACGTACGTGCCATGTTCACGCGCTATCGTGACACGGGACAGATACCGGCAGACAGCGACATCGAGGCCATGATTGCGGAGATTAAGCCCTGGTATGACAACTACTGCTTTGCAAAACAATGCTTGAACAGTGACGTAAGAGTCTTCAATTGTGATATGGTACTCTATTATCTCCGTAACTATATGGATTACGGGCATTCCCCTGAGCAGATGATAGACCCTAACACCAAGACCGACTATAACAAGATGAAGCGATTGCTCCAGCTCGACAAGCTGGATGGCAACCGCAAGGGCATCATACGCAAGGTTACGGAAGAAGGCGGCATAGTGGCAAACCTGTTCGAGACATTCCCCGCAAGCGAGATTGTCAAGCCCGAGGTTTTCCCGAGCCTGTTGTTCTATTATGGCATGCTAACTATAAAAGCCACATTCGGAGACCAGTTGCTTTTAGGCATACCAAACAATAATGTACGCCGACAATACTACGGCTATCTGCAAGAGCAATACCAAGCCATCAATCACATCAACCTCAACGACTTTGGATATATGCTCACCTGCATGGCATTCTATGGCAAATGGCAAGACGTGTTGGGCTTCATGGCGAAGGCATACGCTGAAGTGGCATCCGTGCGCGACGGCATCGAGGCGGAACGCAACCTGCAGGGCTTCTTCATGGCATATCTATGCTTGAGCAGCTACTACATTACCGCACCCGAACTGGAACTGAACCATGGCTATTGCGATTTCTTCCTTCTGCCCGACTTGACCCACTATCCCACCAAGCACAGCTACATCATCGAACTGAAGATGCTGCCGGCAAAAGACTTTGAGAGCAAGGCCGAAGCGCAATGGCAAGAGGCCGTAGCACAAATCAATCGCTATGCCGCAGCACCAAGGGTGGAAGCTCTCCGCCAAGGCACCACATTGCACAAGATCATCATCCAGTTTAGCGGATGGGAAATGAAGAGGATGGAAGAAGTATGAAAAAGACATGAGGGTGCGCCAGTTTTGGCGCACCCTCTTTTTTTTCATCTATACCTTTCCTTTGTAATCCCTTACAAGCATCTCATATATCAGCTTAAACCATATCAAGACCACCGGAAGGGCCTTGAGGGCATAAGGCTGCACATAGGTCTTGCGGATGAAGCGCGGGAACAAATCGGAAGGCGACATACTCGTCAAGATAAAGGCAAATACCATCAAGGCGACATCCCAACGAGAACGTTTCCAAGGCACGGCCACATACCAGATGGCCACTCCGATAAAAGCGATGATGTAAGTGCTCGACTCACTGCCTGTACTGAACAAGACGACAAACATCAATACCGATGCCAGGAAGGCATACCTGAACGCACTGTTCTTATACTGCGAGATACGGAGATAAGGAGCACAAAAGGCAATGATGCCAGGCACAATCAACCACAAGTCAGAATAGGTTGCCACGTGCGAAATCTTACGCACCAAACCCAGCAAGGACTGGTTCTGCATATTCGAGAACATGTTCTCCATATTCTTGCCACCCAAGCTCATCATCCATTCCTGATATTGGCCTATCACATACTCAGGGCTGCTGATTGCCATCGGCAACACGAAACAGACGACAGCCCATCCCGCCAAGGCGACTACAAGTTTTCCCTTGTGCTTGGAAAAGAAAAAGAAAGCCAAGCCGACGATACCGTAAAGCTTAACAAAGGTTCCTATCATAATGAAACAAGCCGCCAGCACATCTTTCTCTTTCTCGATGCAATAATAAGAGGCCACAATGAGGGCAACCGTCACGATGTTGAACTGGTCCATAAACAACGCCGTCAACAACTCATGTGCACAAAACCAATAGATGAAGATCTGCTTGCCTTGTGCCAATGGCAACTTACGAATAGCCACATATAGAGCCAATGTCATCAAGACATGCCAAAGAATGAGTCCTATCGGAAGAGGCACCACGGCAAACGGCGCAATGACCAAGCTGAAGAATGGACCATAATAGTTGGTGTCAAAATACTCAGTAGGATAAGGGGCATAAAGGGAGGTCTGATTCCAAGTGTGCCAAAATACATACTTGAACACCAAGAAGTTGTTACACTTATGAAACTTAATCAATGCCGACACCAAAGCCAGCAGCATCCACAGTCCAAACAAGGTTAGAGGATTGCGGAAGAATGGTCGCATGAAGAATTGCTTCACACCGACGATAGTCTCTTTCATGACGATATGTGGAAGTTATGTTTATACGAATAGCTATGACAGCTTTGTCTAATTGGGTTGCAAAGTTAGCTAAAATCGGTGTAAAATCATTTATTTTACTGAAACGATGACGAGTGCTAATCGTATATTCAAAGAGCAAATACGCCAGTCCATACAAGTGCCGTGAAGAAACGCCGTATCGTTAACATGGCTTAAAATGTGGGATTTCGCAAGCTTTTGCTTGTCCGAATTTCAGGATTTTGCTAACTTTATGGTAAACAAGACATACAGACACAAGAAGATAAGGTATGAAAATAGGATTCGATGCCAAGAGAGCCGCCCAAAATCGCACGGGACTTGGCAACTACAGCAGATTTGTCATTCGCATATTGTCGGAAAAATATCCCGACAATACGTATCACCTATACACTCCCAAGCCTCGGCGCATACCCTATCTGAAAGAAATCCCAACCCTAAGCCAGCTCAAACTGTGCTTTCCACCTAAAGGAATATGGAGCCGCCTACGCTCTCTGTGGCGAGTGTGGGGCATTACCAAGTGCATTCGGCAAGACGGCATAGACCTGTTTCATGGACTAAGCAACGAACTGCCTCTCAACATAGGAACCCCTGAGGAGCGAGAGCAACATCTTGGCCAAAGACGCTGCAAGTATATCGTTACCGTCCACGACCTCATCTTTCTCCACACGCCACAGTATTATCACTGGATAGACCGGCAAATCTACAACTACAAGTTCCGCAAGGCGTGTGAGCATGCCGACCGCATCATAGCCGTCAGCGAATACACCAAGCAGGAAATCATAGACTATTATCACATCCCAAGTCAGAAAATAGACGTGGTCTATCAAGGATGCGACCCTGTGTTCGCGCAAGAGATTGCGCCACAAAAGAAAGAGGAGGTGAAAACCAAATATGCCTTGCCCGATGGCTTTGTGCTCTATGTGGGCAGCATCGAGGAACGCAAAAACCTGATGTTGGTAGCCAAGGCCATGAGCGCATTGCAACAGCAGACAGGCGAAGGCATCCCCGTCGTAGCCGTAGGTCGCCGCACCCCTTATGTGGACACCATACAGGCCTACCTCAAGGAGCAAGGCATTGAGCATTTGTTTCATTTCCACCACCAAGTACCCTACGAGGACTTGCCTGCCTTCTACAAGTTGGCGCGTGCTTTCGTCTACCCTTCCCGCATCGAGGGATTTGGCATACCACTCTTGGAAGCCATCACAAGCGGAGTGCCTGCCATTGGCTGCACAGGCTCATGCCTGGAAGAGGCAGGAGGGCCCGACTCGCTGTACGTGGCACCCGACAACGCCGAAAACATGGCAGAAACTCTCCAGAGAGTCTGCACCGACGAGAAATTGCGCCGGGAGATGATCACGAAAGGAAAAGAATATGCCCAAAACTTCTCTGACGAGAAGCTATGCCAAGCCGTGTGGGACATATATAATAAGGTGTAGGCGTGCCCATCCAACCACATTTCCTCAAAACAACTTTAAGAAGCAAAAGACATGACCCAAAATAGATTATGCTACATCAGCCGAAACTATTACAACCTGACGAGCGCGGGAAACAAGGCAAAGACTGACAACGAGGATACGCTCGCAGAAATGGGAGCCACGAACCTCGGGTTGCATCGCACGGTTCACAACAGCAAGCTATTGGCCTTCTTCCTCGACTTGGCAGGCATCATCCGAGCCTGCATTCTGCTCAAGAATGGAGATGTGCTCTTCTTGCAATATCCAGTGAAGAAATACTTTTCATTCCTGTGCCGCATAGCGAGGATGAAAGGGGCGCGCACCGTAGCGCTCATCCACGACTTGGGCTCGTTTCGCAGGAAGAAGCTTACCGTGGAAAAGGAAATAAGCCGCCTGTCAAATAGCGACTATATCATCGCCTCCAACGAAAACATGAAGGTGTGGCTTCAGGAGCATGGATTGAAGAAACCCGTTGGAGCGCTTGGGCTCTTCGATTACCGCTCAGCCTCACCTTGCCAAAAGGCGACCACGGAAAAGGCAAGCGCGAAGGTGGTCTACGCCGGCGCATTGAGCATGAAGAAAAACTCTTTCCTGGTGGAGCTGTCCAAGACTCTGAGTCAATGGGACTTGCTGATCTGCGGCAACAAGGAAGGGCTCAAGGGATTGCAACCCAACCCTCGCGTCACTTATAGCGGATTCGTGCCATCAGAGGATTTCATCAAGGGCATCGACGCCAGCTTCGGCCTGGTGTGGGACGGCGACTCGCTCGACATCTGCTCGGGCGAATACGGCAACTACCTTCGTTGGAACTCACCCCACAAGGTGTCGTTCAACCTCCGCGCCGGCTTGCCCGTAATAGTTTGGAAAGAGTCTGCCGTGGCACCAATCATCGAGAAATACGGATGTGGCATCGCCGTAGGCTCGTTGCGGGAGCTCGACGACATCCTGCCCCGCCTGTCGCAAGCCGACTACGCAAAAATGAAGCAGGGTGCCGTGGAAATGGCGGTGCGGCTCAACCAAGGCCATTTCTTGCGCGAAGCCTTGAAAAACGCGACCTTTTGATTCTAATCGGCTTACCATTGAAAACGCTTCGGCTTCTCAGTGGAAAGGCATCGCCTTACCAATGCAAAGGCAACGCCTTGCCAATGAAAAGGCAACGGCTTACCAATGAAAAGCCGAAGCGTCTGTTTTTTAAGCGTTTATGCGGATCATGCCGCGACAAATGCCAAACATGAAAATTTAAGTGTTTTTCTTGCCTCAAATGAAAATATTTCTTAAATTTGCACTTAATTATTAAATTCACTTTTGGCAGTTAGATTTACAGGAACAAAAAGAAGTCTTTTATTTAAAACTATAAGATTGTGAAAACGGTATTAGTAGACTTGACAAGATACCAAGAGATGAGCGGTTTTGGTGAAATTTCCAACAACTACGCCGAGTTCTTGAAAAAAGGAGTCATGGATGACATACATTTCGTCGTGCTTGTAAAAGAAGAATTCAAGGGGGCATTGGGCGATTCCGTCGACTACGTAACCTTGGAGCACTTGAACAAAGACCTCAAGGCGCTCGGCAGAAAGATAGACTTGTGGCACGCTACGGATCAATTTTTCATCAAACGCAAACACACCAATGGCATGGTTAAGCTATTGACAATACATGACCTCAACTTCTTATACGAAAAGCAAGGCATCCACAGGTTCAAATGGCTTCTGAAACTAAAATGGTTCATCAAGCGTTCCGACTGTATCACCGTGATCTCAGAGTTTGTCAAGCAAGACTTGCTTGCCCACATCAACGTAGGCAACAAACCTCTGCATGTTATCTATAACGGTATCAAGGACTATGATGATGAACAACAAGCAAAACCCGGTTTTATAACAGACGACTCCAAGTTTTTCTTCACAATAGGGCAAACACGCGAGAAGAAGAACTTTCAGAGGCTGATTCCCATGATGAAGTTCTTCCCCGACTACAAGCTCTTCATCTGTGGAAAAAAATATCATGCCTATTATGATCAACTGCACATGATAAAAGAGGAGAACCATGCCGACAACGTGTACATCACTGGGGAAATCACAGAGCAGGAAAAGAAATGGATGTACACCCACTGCGAGGCATTTCTCTTCCCGAGCCTTTTCGAAGGCTTCGGCCTTCCCGTGTTAGAGGCCATGCGCAATCGCTGCAAAGTGTTCTCGTCTCGTTGCACCAGCCTTCCGGAAATATGCAAGGACAACGCCACCTACTTTGACTCTTTCGAGGCTGAGGACATGGCAAACACCGTAAGGAAAGGATTGGAAAACTGGAGCAAGACTGGCAGCCTCGCAACGAAGGCAAGGGAGTATTCCTTAGGATTCAGCTATAAAAAATATGTAGAGAGCTACCTTGCCCTCTACAAACAATTGCTGCATATATAAATAAGACAAGGCATGCTCTTCCCTACCTTTTGAGAAGAGCATACCTTACCACCGCGAATTGATGACGAACCCAGATCTCCATTCGCCGTCCGAATTTTCTTTTTCTCCAACTACCATATATACGATGAATGCCAAAGGTGTTCTCATCGATCTTGTATTTGTTGCGTGGCGCAAAGAAATGGGTAGGATAAATCGTTATGTCGCCTAAGTCCTGATAAGTGTCTTCCCGCTTGTAGCCAAACTTTTTCTCCGCGACGCGTGCCATGACCAAGGGAGAAATCGTATTGTTGAGCGTACCGTCCGGATTGCGGTAGTGCGCGTTCTTGTAATGCTCAAACACCTCCTTGCACAAGGCGTTGCCGGCCTCACCCATAAAGAAAGCCGCCTGAAGTCCAAACTCGCTATCGTCCTGATTCACTTTCTCGTTGAAGGTCATGAAACCATTTTCCGGCACAAACTCGTCAAATCTTTTATACAGGAAAATGTCACTATCCATATAAAGACCACCATATTTATATACCGCGTAAAAGCGTACGACATCTGCCGCGAAAGCCCAACGCCTCTCCTCCAAAGCCTCATTGATGAAATCACAACCTATGGATTTGGCATCTTCGTATCCCCAAACCCTGACTTGGTAGTCGGGGATGATTCGTTTCCATGAATCCAAACAGATCTTGATTTCCACAGGGTAAGGATCATTGCTAAACCAACAAAGATGGATAATTTTTGGTATCATTGTTCTTTATAAGAGTAATTATGGTGTTAGGATGGCAATGCCATCATATATAGTCTCAAAGTTACGAAAAACCAATCAATGGGCAAAGGAAATCGCGCAACATTTATGTTTTTCAATCCATACGGTCGCCCAACAAACGCAAATTTCGCGGCTGCCTGCAAGCATGCGTCCTAATATTTTCAGCCAACAATTAGCATATTCGCATTTCTTTTCTTAATTTTGTCCATAAATAGAATGTGAAACAGAAGCAAGCATACCCTTATGCAGAAATACGACTATCTGATTGTTGGCTCCGGCCTGTTCGGCGCCACGTTTGCGCACCTCGCCCACAGGCAGGGCAAGCGATGCTTGGTGATAGACAAGCGGCAGCACCTCGGCGGCAACGTCTATTGCGAGAACATCGAAGGCATCAACATACACAAGTATGGTGCCCACATCTTCCATACCTCCAACAAGACGGTGTGGGACTTCGTCAACTCCATCGTGGAATTCAACCGATACACCAACTCGCCAGTAGCCAACTACAAGGGCAAGCTCTACAACCTGCCTTTCAACATGAACACGTTCTACCAGATGTGGGGCGTCACCACTCCCGAGGAGGCGCAAGCCAAGATAGACGAACAGAAGGCTTCCTTTAGTGAAGAGTTAAGAGTGAAGAACGAAGAATTGGGGCTGCCCGACGAGCCTCACAATTTGGAGGAACAGGCCATGCTGCTCGTGGGCAAAGACATCTACGAGCGACTCATCAAGGGATATACCGAAAAGCAATGGGGCCGCAAGTGCACGGACCTGCCAGCGTTCATCATCAAGCGACTGCCCGTGCGCCTGGTCTTCGACAACAACTATTTCAACGACAAGTATCAAGGCATACCCATCGGCGGATACAACAAGCTCATCGACGGATTGCTCGAAGGCGTTGACACGATGGTCGGAGTTGATTTCTTTGCTGAAGAAACCGTCCTGCTCGACGGCTCCAAGATAAAGCTGAAGGACCACTGGCACGAGATAGCCGGCAAGCTCGTCTTCACTGGAAAGATAGACGAATTTTACGATTACCAGTTTGGCAAGCTCAACTACCGCACTGTACGCTTCGAGCAGGAGACCATCGACAAGCCCAACTACCAAGGCAACGCCGTGGTGAACTACACGGAAAGGGAAGTGCCATACACCCGAATAATAGAGCACAAGCATTTTGAGATGTTCGGACAGGATGTCTACCAATGCCCCAAGACCGTCATATCAAAGGAATATTCCACGGAATGGACCGACGGCATGGAGCCATACTATCCGGTGAACGACAAGACCAACTCTGAGCTTGCCGAGAGATACAAGGCCCTTGCCGACAAGGAAAAGGACATCGTCTTCGGTGGGCGCCTCGCAGAATACAAATACTACGACATGGCGCCAATAATCGAAAAGGTACTGACACTATTCAACTCCAACACCGGCAATCCACTATGACAAATATCAAGCTCCTTTCCCCACGATACGCCATCTTCCGCGACTTCATCCTTGCCTTGCCTGCCAAGATGGACAACGGGGGGGAATACGTGTATGGCGGAAAGCGCAACCTGATAAAACGGTTCGCGGCTCCCAATGGCGAGTCGCTCATCGTGAAGCGGTTTCATAGCCCACGCTTTTTCAACAAGTTTATATATTCCTTGGGCATACGCCAGCCCAAGGGCTTGCGGGCGTTCACCTATGCCAACATGCTTCGCGAGCACGGCGTGGAAACGCCTGAGCCGCTTGCCTATATTGAAGATCGCGAATGGGGAATGCTGAGGGAGAGTTGGCTCATCACGCCGGAAATTCCATACAAGCACCAACTCTACGAGATGGGCGACGCCGAGCCAGAGGTGTATGAGCCCATGGCAAAGGCTCTAGCCGCCTTCACGGCGCACATGCACGAGGAAGGCGTGCTGCACAAGGACTACTCACCTGGTAACATTCTTTGGGACAAGGATGCCAAGGGCAAGGTCTGCTTTTCCATTGTCGACATCAACAGGATGTATTTCGGACCAGTCGACATAAGGCGAGGCTGCGCCAACTTCGCGCGCCTGTGGGGTCCGAAAAGGTTTATCGAGCTTCTCGTTGCCGAATACGCCCGCCTGCGTGGGTTCGACATGCAAGAGGCCATCGGCATAGCCATGGAATGCCGCCGGAAGTTCTGGACAAGATACAGCAAACATCACGAGGTGGAGTTCAAACTGGAACTGTAAAAACTGTAAGGCAAAAAAAACGCCTCACGACCCTAAGGCCGCGAGGCGACAGAAAACTCTCTCAGTTGAGGAGATATTTGCGAAGGAAGGTCTTCACCCACTGCCCATAGAGATCCTTATAATCCTTGAAACTCTTGGCATGAGCCGAACCGTGGAACACCACGAGCATCTTTGGCGCGGGCTTGGCGGCGTATAATGGATAAACCATGCGTGTTGGCACAAAGTGGTCGTTGCCTCCATGTATGAAAAGCATCGGCTTGCGGCATTTAGCCACTTGCTTCAGAGGCGACGCCTCCCCGAACGACCAGCCATAGCCAACCTTGCACAGTGCCGATGCCGTGTGGAGCAACGGGAACTCCGGAAGTCCGAACATCTTGTCGAGCTCATAGCTGAACTCGTCCCAAGCGGAGGTATAGCCACAATCTTCTATGAAACACTTGATATAGTCGGGGGTGTTCTCGCCGGCTACGTTCATCGTAGTGGCACCGCCCATCGACCATCCGTGTATCACCATTTTTGCGTGCCCAGTGGAGTCTTTGAACATCTTGTCGGCTATCGCCGCCCACCTCAACACGTCGTTGCGGTCGTTCCACCCCATCTGCATTGCCTTGCCGCCACTCTTTCCGTTGGCATGCAAGTCTGGCAACAGCACGTTCATGCCAAGCTCCTTGTTGTAGAAGCAGGCAAACTGGAGCATGTCCACCGCGTTGTCGGTATATCCATGCACGACAATGGCAGTGAGGGAGGTCTTGCGCGGAGCCTTAACGAAAAGGGCGTGCAGACGTGTGCTGTCGGCAAGGAAAAGCCCCGTCCGGCCATTCGCCATCGTGACGAAAGTGTCGCGAAGAGCCTTATGCGTGGCCACAGAGTCGAGCCAAGACACCATCCACGGATAACGACCGCGAATCATGGCATATTGACCGGCATAGTCGCGACCCTTGTTTTCTGCCGGATGGAGGGCAAAGCTCAACAAATAGACGCTTCCGCCAACGACGGCAGCCATGAGCAACATCAACAACGCCAAAGACAATCTCTGCGTAATTTTCCTACAACTTCTCATAAGTTTATCCCTGTTGTTCCAATGCCGCAAAGTTACGAAAAAGTATCAAGAAAAACCCTTGTTAGCATTTATTAACCTATAAGCATGCAATAAACTTGCAAGCCCTGCATTATAGATAGGAAAATAATTTAAATAGTGTTCAAAACACTATCCATAAATCAGGGTAATGAAACCATCATGAATAAGAAACAACAACAGATTGTCAGCATTGCGGCCATCGCGATTCTAATCCTGTCAATAGTTCCAATGCTGTGGATAGGTCAATACTTGCACCCATTTGCAGACGATTATGTCTTCGGTGCCAACGTCTATAAGACATGGAACGAGAGCCACTCTTTCCTCGCATGCATACAAAGCGCGTGGAATGTGGCAATATCCATGTACCACTCATGGCAAGGCACCTATTCGGCTTGCTTTCTCATGGCCCTGCAGCCTGGTGTCTTCGGACAATATTGGCTTGGGCCTATCATCTTACTATTCAGCCTGATGGGATCCACTTACGCATTGCTTTACATGGCAATGCGTAAGCTTCTCCACGTCTCAAGGCTGGAATATATCTTCGTTGCGACCCTCTTTGTAACCATTACCATACAGTTCACGTATTCCTATTACGACGCGTTCTTTTGGTATAATGGCGCGATGTATTATACCTTGTTTTACAGCTTGTCGCTCATGCTGGCGTCGTTGCTCATAGGCTATAGGCTGGCTAGCACAAGAGCAAGGAAAACAATGATAGGCGTGACATCAGTCGTGCTTGCCATAATCATAGCCGGTGGCAACTTCGTCTCAGGCCTTGGCATGGGAGCCCTTTTGTTCACTTCCATCATTATCATGAGAATAGAACAAAAAAGGTGGCCACGCTTTTACCTTGTCATACTTGCCGTCTACGGCGTTGCCTTCACCTTGAGCGTGCTTGCCCCAGGCAATGCCTACAGGCAAATCACCATAGAAGACAAGCCTAATGTAGTGGCAGCGTTTTTCATGGCCATAGGAAAGAGCTTCGAGTTCTTGTCCGACTCATTCAATATTGTCAAAGTGCTGATGTTGACAGTTATCACCCCTGCCATCGTACGAATGGCGGCAAAGTCGCGCTTCAAGTTCTCGCATCCGTGGCTGTGCGTCATTGTCACCGTCTTGCTCTACAGTTCTTTCTTCTTTGCCCACAACTATGCCATGGGCACAAGAGGCCCAGGAAGAGTGCAGAACATCTACTCCTACGTAAGCCTTTGGCTCGTCTGCGTCAACGTGTTTTACCTTTCAGGAGCACTTATAAGGAAAGCGGAGGCAAAGGCTCCTCTGAGTTCGGCAATAGTGGAAGTGGCAAAGGCGTTTCAACAAAAGTACGCCCACACGTTGCGCTTTGCACCTTACTACGTTGTCGTCATCTTTATATTATCGGTAAGCATCAAGCAAACCACGACCAACAGGACCGTAACGTTAATGAAGAAAGGCACGGTCTATAAATTCGACAAGGAGATGAGAGAGCGTGAGCTGGCACTTACAGCTGATGACAGGAGCAGGGTGAAGCTGAAGCCCCTCTCCGTCAAAATGCCTTCGGATGCCTTCAACGACATCACGGTTTATTCTGGCTACTGGATAAACCAAGGCTTGGCACGCTACTATGGCAAGGAAGAAATCGAGGCAAGCTACACTCCCAAGGAGACAACAGAGTCTCCCAGCATGCTGTTGGCACGCTGCAAAAGAGATGTAGGACCAGGCAATTTGAAGTTTATCAACTTTAGATAACCCTCTTTTATTTCACCATCGACTTCTCGGCGTTTCTCAACCCGGTGACGCTGGTCATGAAAGCCTTAGCCGAGCCAAACTTCAGATGGAGGTCTAGACGAACGGGTATGTGGTTGTCGTCGTCAGACACGAAGAAATCCACAATCTTTTCCCACTTGTCGCTGTCGTCGTCCTTGTCCATGTAGGCAAGTTTAAGGCAGCGGTAAGTATGCCCGTTGTCGGCTTTTATGTTCACGGTGCCTTGATAGCGTAGCTGCGCCGCATAGACCTTCGTTCCGTCGACTATCGGGAAGTTGACAGCGTAGCCTTTCTTCCATCCCGTGGGATTGAATGAGCGGGCGCGCATGAAGATGCTCATCATGTCGTAAACACAATCGTTTAGCGTGCGTTGCGACCTTGAGTGTGTGCCGTCGTGCCTCAGCCTGTGCAGTTTGACGTGGCACTTGTCGTTCGGGTAAGAGTAGTATACCTCGTCCACCGTGTAGCGTTTGCCCTCCTTGGCGCCCTTACGATAGTATAACGGTGCCATGTCGAGCGTGTTGTAACACAGGAGCGTGTCGCGAAGCACGAAGAAACGGTCGGCGCGCTTGTTGCCTCTCGTTATCAAGCTTCCCTTATATGCCTGCTTGCCAAGAAACTTTGTCTGGTCGATGTCGAAAGACGCGGTGCCCACTTTCACCCAAACAAACTTCCAGTTGAAATAAAGGTTGTAAGAAAGCCTCTCGCCCGACTTGAAAGCCGTGTTGTGGAACGTGCATTGTGCCGAAGCCGACACGCAGAAGAATGCGAGCAGCGAAAGAAGAGATATCTTTAAACGTCGTGTTGCTTGTGTCATCTTGTTTTTCTGATAAGTTAGTGTCATTACCATTATAGTTAAAACAATCATGTCTGTTTTTGTCAAGGCTTTGGAATATATTGTATCCCAAGTTTCTTGGCACGGTCGAGATTCTTGTGCTGGATGGTTTTCTGCTTGTCGGCCTTTTGCTTTTTTATGGCCTCTGGCTTTTGCTGCCATAGCGGTTTCGCCGTAGGATCCCACGTAAGGGTGAGGTCCCACTTCTCCTTGCATTCAATGAGTTCCGGGTAATAATACACCTCCTCCGGCTCTATGCCCTTGTCATAGTCGCCTGTGTCCCAACGCTTATTGTTGTTGGCGTCCACTATCATGCGCATGTAATATTTTCCGGCCTTGAGGTAATAAAACTCAGCCTGGCCGTTGTCGGTATAGACCTCTTTGACCAGCTTGCCTGAATTGTCGAGCAGTTGGGCTATGACGTGCTTTCCGCTCATGCCCGTCAGGGTCATCAAGACGGAGGCGTACGATTCGGTAGGGCGCACCTTCAGCCCTATCTTCAACTTTTTCGACACGTCTCCGTACAAGGAAGCGAAGGTGGTGCTGTCGGCCTCAAGGCTATATTCCATTCCCGGCCTCCACTCGGCGAGCAACCGGTAAGTTCTGCTGTCTATCTTATGCAGCTCGTATCGCTCGTCATACCAAAGCGAGTCTTTCTCAGGATGGGAATAGAGATGTATGTGGGCAGTGTCCACCGGCATCAACGGCACGTCACTGCTTAACGTCACGTTCTGGTCGGGATCCAAGTCGCCCGACGGTGTCACCTTGAGCTTCAATTCCTCGGGTGGCATCACGCTGTCGTAATCCAAGCCTTTCTTTTTCCTCTTTTCTTGCTCTTTCTGCCATGTCTTCAGCTTCTTCTCAGCGTCTTTCAGGCGTTTCTCATAAGAGGACTTGGCTATGAGCTGGAGCGTGTCCACCTGCTCGTGCAGCACACCCAAAGTATCGGTGATATTATGGGTAACCTGCATTCTCAGCGTGTCTTGGTTGACGAGAGCCGTGTCGCGAAGCCAATAAATTATAGTGTCGCGCTTTTCCGTGGGCTCTACCAGGAACGCGTTGTCGGAGTTGAAGTTGAGACCATTTATCTTTGGCAGCGTGCTGTCGCCATAACTATAGAACAAGGTGAAATGGTTGGCATCGGTGCGGTCGCTCTTCACGAGATACCTGTTGGTCAGAATCTCGTTGAACGCACGCAGGCAGATGTCGTCGGGAAGGAAACGCGTGTATCCCACCACGCTGATAGATGCGATGTGCAGCGAGTCGGCCCATATGGTGTCCTGCCGCGAGTCTGGCTTGAACGTAGGCTCTATGATGTCATGGTTGAAAGCCAGCATCTCGCTTTTCTGGTTGAACATGTAGTTTCCGTCGGCATCCTGCAAGGCATATACACGGTATTTGCCTGGCGCGATGCCCTTTACGGTGAAGTGGCCGCGCGAGTCGGTCCTCGACACCCTCACCATGGGTTTCTTATGGAACGCAGAATCGCTAGGGTCATCGTAAAGTCCCACCAATATGCCTTTCACGGGTTCCAGGTCTTCAGCCCCGACGACATATCCCGACACTTGCAAGGTGTCGATATGGTCGCCAGTGGAGAAGGTGTAAGCGTAATCGCCGAGAGGGTTGCCCTCGTTGTTGTCGCTTATGGCATTGGAGAAGTCTATGGTATAGGTGGTGTTTGGCTTGAGCGAGTCGACAAGTTGCACGCTTATGCTCTTGCCCGCCCCCTTGATTTCCGGAGCCTCAAGCTGCGGTGGCGACACCACCACATTCTGCGTGGGATTGTCTATCTTGATATACTCATCGAAATTGATAAGCACTTTTTTCTTCTTCACGTTCGTAGCCCCATCGGCAGGATCCGAGCCGATGATCTTCGGCGGTGTCTCATCATACCATCCGCCGTCGGGGTTTCCCATACGCGCGCAACCTTGCAGGAGCAGCAACACGAGAAGCCCCGCGAGCGACAACGCCACGAAGAGTCTCGCCGTCTTGCCCTTGTCGTTTGAATTATTGTTGACAATCATATAAAACGTCTATCACAAGTATATCGCTGTCTGCCAAAAAGCCCATCGGGTCATTGCTGATCGTAGTTGCCATTAAGTTCAAGCAGCTCATCCATGTTTTTTCTCGAGTTGCTCAGCCGTGGCACCTTGTGCTGCCCGCCGAGCTTGCCTTTCCCCTTGAGCCATTCCTCAAACAGGTGAGGATGCGCCTTCACCACCTCCAGATGCTGAAGCGTGACATCGTGGAAGCGCTTGGCCTCATAGTCGGAATTTATTTCCTGCAGCTTTTTGTCGAGGCAATCGGCAAACGCCTTCATGTCGTCGGGCTCTTTCGAGAACTCTATGAGCCATTGGTGGCGGCACTTGGCGTTCTCGTCCATATAGACGGGAGCGGCTGTGTATTCAAGGATCTGGGCTCCCGTGCGCTCGCAAGCGTAGGCAAGGCCATTCTCGGCATTGTCCTGTATGAGCTCCTCGCCAAAGGCGTTGATGAAACACTTGGTGCGACCTGTGATGACAAACTTGTATGGCCTTGTAGACGTGAAGGTCACCGTGTCGCCTATCATGTAGCGCCACAAGCCGCACGACGTGGATATTACCATGGCGTAGTTCTTGCCTGTCTCCACCGCTTCCAACGGAACGATATTTGGATTTGGACTGCCCACTTCTTCCATCGGTATGAACTCATAGAACACGCCATAGTCGAGCATGAGAAGCATTGAGCGGTCTTTAGGGTCATTTTGTATGCCAAAGAATCCCTCCGAAGCGTTATATGTCTCCATATAGTGCATCTTGGGCGATGTGATAATCTCCTCGTATTGCTTGCGGTATGGTTCAAAGGCTATGCCGCCGTGGAAGAAGACCTCAAGGTTTGGCCACACGTCTTCAATGTGTTTCTTGCCCGACATATCCAGTATCCTCACGAGCACGCTCAGCATCCACGAAGGCACGCCGGAAATATTGGTTACGTCCTTGTTCATGCACTCCATGGCAATGCGGTCACGCTTCAGTTCGAAGTCGGAAAGCAGCGCGGTGCGCTTCTTGGGCACGCGAATGAGGTTGACAAAGGGATTGATATTCTCTATCAATATGGCGGATAGGTCGCCCACGAGCGAGCCTTCCACATTATAGTTTGGCGAGTGGCTGCCACCGAGGATGAGCGACTTGCCATCAAACAAGCGGCTGTCTGGGTTGTTGCGCAAATAGAACGCCACAACGTCGGAGCCGCCCTTGTAGTGGAGGTTGTGCAATCCAGCCGACGACACGGGGATGAATTTCGACTTGTCGTTGGTCGTGCCCGATGACTTGGCATACCATTTCACCAATCCCGGCCACAACACGCTGGCCTCGCCATGGCGCATGCGGTCTATGTCGCCTTTCAACTCTTCATAAGTGTTTATGGGCACATTCTTCACGAAGTCATCATAACCATTGATGTTCTCAAACGCGTGGGAACGGCCATACTCCGTGTCGCGACCCTTGGAGACAAGGTAATTCAGCACCGACCGTTGCAACAGCTCGGGTTCCGTGAAATGCTTCTCAAGCTCTTTCTGACGGGGGCTGAAAAACATGCTTGCTATCTTTGTAAGACCCATTTTGACAAATCTATACTATTATGGTGTGCAAATTTAAGCTAAAAGAACGACAATGACAAAAAAAATCTCATGTTTATGATTTTGGCATATTTAATTGTCGTAACTTTGTGAATTATTATGTAAAAAAATAATAGAGAAAACTGTACAACTTTTTAAAACTCATGAAAAACATTAAGAACACTATCGTCTCGATGTTGCTCTTGCTCGTTGCGGTGGTTACCGCAAGCGCGCAAATGCCTGTCAAGACGATACCTGTGGACACGGCTTTCCGCATTGGCAAGCTACCCAACGGACTGACTTACGTCATCCGCCACAACAACTGGCCAGAGCACCGCGCCAATTTCTACATCGCCCAAAAGGTGGGCTCTCTTGAGGAGAATGAAGACCAGCGCGGTCTCGCCCACTTCCTTGAGCACATGGCGTTCAACGGCTCCGACCACTTCAAGGGCAACGACCTCATTGAGTGGTGCCGATCAAAGGGCATAGAGTTTGGCGGTGACCTCAACGCCTACACCTCTATCGACGAAACGGTCTACAACATCGACAACGTGCCCACATCGTCGGCCTCAACGCTCGACTCTTGCCTGCTCATCCTGCGCGACTGGTCGTGCGGTCTCTCGCTTGAGCAAGACGAAATAGAAAAGGAACGCGGCGTCATACACGAGGAGTGGAGACTGCGTACCTCGGCACAGAGCCGAATGCTGGAGAGAAACCTTGAGAATCTCTACCCGGGCTCAAAATACGGCAAGCGCTACCCCATAGGATTGATGTCGGTGGTGGACAACTTCAAGCGCAAGGAACTCGTGGACTACTACCACAAGTGGTATCACCCTGACCACCAGGGCATAATCGTGGTGGGCGACGTGGACGTGGACAAGACCGAGGCGCAGATCAAGAAGCTCTTCGGCGACATCAAGAACCCCAACAACGAGGCCAAGATCGTGGAAGAGGCCGTGCCCGACAACGCAGAGCCCATCGTCATCATCGACAAGGACAAGGAATACCAGCAGTCGATGGTGATGCTCATGATGAAACACGACACCGACCCCGACTCCATTAAGCAAAACCTAGAGTACACTCTCACGCAATACGTGAAGCAAGCCGCAACCGGCATGCTCTCGACCCGCTTCGCCGAGGCGGCACAGAAGGCCGACTGCCCGTTCGTGGACGCTGCGGCAGGCGACGGCACCTACTTGTTCTCCAAGACGAAAGACGCGTTCTCCATCAACGTCATGCCTAAGGACATGGGCAAGACGGCAGAGGCCGTGAAGGCCGCTTACCTCGTGGTGAAGCAGGCTGCCGACCACGGATTCACAGCCACGGAGTACGCACGCTTCAAGGAATCGATGCTTTCGTCGCTCGACAAGATGTGGGAAGGCCGCGACAAGCGCTCCAACACGTCGTTGTACAAGCAAGCCCTCGGGTGGTTCCTCAACAACGAGCCAATGCCTTCGTTGGAGTTCAACTACAACATGATGAAGCAGATCGTGCCCATGATTCCGCTTGAGGCCATCAACCAGGTGCTGCCACAACTTGTGGCAAAGAGCGACAGCAACCTCGTGATTCTGAGCTTCAACAACGAGAAGGACGGAGCCGTGTACCCAACCGCCGACCAGCTGCTGGGTGCCTTGCACGAGGCAAGGGCAACGAAGGTGGACGCCTACGTGGACAACGTGAAAAACGAGCCCATCATGAAGAACCTGCCAAAGGCCGGAAAGATAAAGAAAGAGGTGAAGAGCAAGAAGTTCGACTACAATATCCTCACCCTCTCAAACGGTGTCACCGTGCTGCTGAAGAAGACCGACTATAAGAAAGACCAAGTGTCGATGAGCGGAACAGGCGGCTCCGGAGACTGCAACTACGGCAAGGCCGACTTCGCCAACATCCAAATGTTCAACAGCGTCATCGACAACAGCGGCCTCGGCGACTTCTCTTCCATAGAATTGGGCAAGGCTCTCGCCGGAAAGATTGCCAACGCCTCGCTCAGCATGAGCGCAAGGAAGATGAGCCTGAGCGGAAGCGCCACGCCAAAGGACGTGGAGACGATGCTGCAACTCGCATACCTCTACTTCACCAACATAAAGAAGGACCAAGACGCCTTCAACAACCTCATGCAGCAAAACGAGGTCGGACTGAAGAACCGCGACCTTGACCCGTCGACGGCTTTCTCTGACACTATAACGAAGTCGGTCTACGAAGACAACTGGAGAATGCGCCCGTTCTTGCTGAAAGACCTCAAGGACGTGTCCTACGACCGCATACTGCAGATGGCAAAGGAGCGCACAGCCAACGCCAACGGTTGGGTATTCGAAATCATCGGCAACTTCGACGAGGCCACCATACGCCAGCTCGTATGCCAGTATCTCGGCTCGTTGCCATCAAAGGGCAAGAACCCCGAAAGCAAGCGTGAGGTGTTCCCGACAAAGAAGAACATCGACTGTACGTTCAAGCGCAAGATGGAGACACCAAAGTCAATGGCGCAGATTCTCTGGTTCAACCCGACGTTGCCTTACTCCTTGGAGCACAGCATCCAGGCTTCCATAGCAGGCCAGGTGCTCTCCATGGTCTACCTCAAGCAGATTCGCGAGGAGGCAAGCGCTGCCTACAGCTGTGGCGCGCAGGCTGGCATGAGCATTGCCTCAGACGGTTACCACATGGCGCAAATCGCCAGCTACTGCCCGATGAAGCCTGAGAAGAAGGAAATAGCCATCCAGATAATGAACCAGGCTGTGAAGGACCTCGCCGTGAAATGCGACGCCGAGATGCTCGACAAGGTGCAGAAGCTCATGCTCAAGCAGTATGACAGCGCGCTGAAGACAAACGGCTACTGGGCAAGCGTCGTCTGGGACAACTACACCATGAACCGCGACGACCACACGGAGTATGCCAACACCATTAAGGCACAGACACCCGAGAAGGTCTCAGCCTTCGTGAAGGAGTTCCTCGCCGGAGCCAACAAGGTGAGCGTAGTGATGCTGCCGGAATAACGATAACGCACAACCATACATAAAAGAAATGGGACACGCCCGACACGTGTCCCATTTTTTTGTGTGTTTCACTAAATTAGCAGTTTCATTATTGTGGTCTATGATGATTCGTATGATTAATGGAAACAGACCACAGACATAGATTTATGCGCTGATTCTCTTACTACAAAAATGCAAAACGTGGGTATACACCTCTTCTCGTCTTCCGTTCCAGGCCGTAGGAAAAGCCCCTATAAGTGACGAGTAGAGTGTCTGCCCACGCCGGTATCTGAACTTACTCCGGGAAAGGTGTGCGTGAGGATTGTTTGGTGAACCCTCGCTACACCCCCCGGGATACAGTTATTACATACCCGTAGCAGCCACTTCTGACATTGTCTTAGAACTTATAGTCTTGAATTTCCTACGTTCAGAACGGTCAAAGACAAAGCGTTAGTGACGCTTTAACATTAAGTAGTGCCCTCCCACGACCACAAGGTCAGTCTCTGCCATTGCAGAGCTTTGTCATTCTTGTCAACACAGACAAGCGAACACCTCGGCGTGGGGTATTGACGTTGCAAAAATAACGTTTTTCTCTGAAAGCCAACCCATTTTCGGCAGAAAATGTCATCACCACCTCCATTTTTATTCGTTTTGTCGTTGTTTCCACACCATCTTCCCCTTTTCGCGTGGCTCGTCTTACGCCGTCGCGACGCAAAGTGTGTAGCCACTTGCGTTGCTATACTTTGAAATGCACAAAGTCTACGCAACAATATTAAAAAAATCTTGCTTGCTTCAAAAATTACCTTTATCTTTGTGGCAAACAATACGAGAATGACTTTCAAGTATGTAAGTTTACAACACAAAAAACATACAGGAGGATAAGAATTATGGAAACAACGACCATGACACGCGAAGAAGCCCTGCTAAGACTCAAGAAATCAAAAGAGATTAAGGCTAGAGCCGTAGAGCGCTTTAAAAAAGAGCTGGGTGACATAGTAGAAAAAGAGACTGGCAGAAGACCTACAAGTTATTTTGTGCTATGATAGTACTTAATGAGAGCAAGATAATCATGTTGTTATCAATAAAGATGGCTATGCCACTTTCACGACAAATAATGGACTGCACTATATTGTAGGATTTGACCCAGACGACGCAAGTTTATCTCTGCTTTGCTACCAACTTGTTATAATCAACTCAGATAACAAACCATCGCCACGTGACAAAAAATTACGCGACACGGTTATATCTATCGTAAAGGATTTTTTCGAAGGAAATAACGAAGTTGTGCTATATATATGTGAGACAGGCGATGGGAAACAAGCCATGCGCAATAGGCTTTTTCAGTTTTGGTATTCACGAGAAAGCAACAAATTAGATGTAACTTATCTTTCTGCTGCAATACAAGATGAGGAAGGGGTTACAAACTATGTGACCATAATCATGCGTAATGATAATCCTAATTATTCCATAGCATACCAAAATTTTGGTGAAACCATCCAACTTCTTAACAACAAGCCCAAACAATAAACCGAATCACCAAGCTATCAAGTTTGACTTATTTTTCTTTAGTGTCCCAATTTTAATGGGACACTAACTTTTTCCTCTGATTATTCCACTCTCCAGTCGATATCTATTTTCTTGTTCTCCACGCTGAAGTTTATCCCGACCTTTGTCACGGGCTTACCCGACAAGGCGAAACGAGAGGCATAATCATTGAGGTTTATCTGGCGCATGGCGGTGGCGGCATCCTTGTTGAGCTTCAGCTCAAGGACGTACAGACGGGTATGGGTTAGCATCACGATGTCGACACGGCCGTTGGGCGTGTGCACCTCCACGTCGACAAGGAAATGGGTGAGAAGCGTGAAGATGATGAAGAGCACCTGCTGGTAGTGCCCCTCGTAGTCGGTGTTGTTGCAGTAGGGCACGGTGTGGAGGAAAGTTTGGAGCAAGCGCAATGCACCGTCGATGTCGTCGCGGCGGATGAGCAACGACATGCGTGCTATCGCCACGTCGGCAGCCTCGGCATACTTGCCGCCGAGATAGCGTGGCAGCAACGTCTCAAACAGTCCGACCTTCACTTCCTTGTTTGGGAGGTCGAGAAGGAAAAGCTCCGTGTCGGGGTCGTAGTCCTTTATGGTGACGTAGCCGCTCTGGTAGAGCAGCGGCGTGAGGGTATCCATATTCTCTGTAGGAGCGTCGAAAGCCGAGGCACGTGCGTACATAGCCCCTATGTCGGTAGGCTTGACATCAAACTTGCGCATCATCTCGATGAGATATGTCGGTGTGCCAGAATCGAACCAGTAGGCCCTGGTTTTGCCATCGGCAAAACAGTTGAGCAAGCTGAACGGATTGAACACGTCGGGCCCCGAGCATGTGAAATGGTAGCCATCGTAGTTCTCCTTCAGCTTGTCGATGGTCTGCTCGCGTGTGAGCTTCAGCTTGGTTGCAAGTTCGTCTATGTCGTCACTCATCTGTGTCAACAATTCATCCTTGGTGATGCCGCAAATGCCCGAATACGGCTCGTCCATGCTGATGTTTTTTATGTTGTTCAGCTCACTGAAGATGCTTAGTTGTGAGAACTTCGTGATGCCCGTGAGGAACACGAATCGCAGATAAGGCTCACAGTCTTTCAATGGACTGTAGAAGTTGCGCATGACATAGCGCAGCACTGGTAGCTTTTCATCCTCATGCACCACGTCAAGCAACGGCGCGTCATACTCGTCAATTAGCACCACAACCTGCTTGCCCGTTTTTTGGTAGGCTGTCGTTATAAGGCTCTTGAGCCTAATGTTTGGATCTATTGAATCTGCACTTATTCCCAAACGCTCCTCATTTTCTCTGAGACTATAAAGCAAATACCGCTCCAGTTGCTCCTTCTCCATGTGCTTGCCACCAGCCATGCTGAAGTGCAGCACGGGATATTCATTCCACTCCTTCTCAAGCTTCGAGATGGCAAGCCCCTCGAACAGCTCCTTCTTGCCCTCGAAATAACTCTGCAACGTAGACACAAGCAACGACTTTCCGAACCGTCGCGGACGGCTCAGGAAGAAATATGTGCCGTTGGTATGCGTCATGCGGTACACAAACTCCGTTTTGTCTATATATAGCTTATCTTCCTTGCGTATTCGCTCAAATGTCTGTATGCCTATAGGATAAAGCTTCAGTGCCATAGTTGTGGGTGTTTGCATTTACATTGCAAACTTACGGAAAAATCTCAAGAAAACAGGACTACTCTTGAAAAATCACGCTAAAAATTTAAAGGTGAAGCGAGATGGCTTTCAAAACCGTTTTATCACGGCATAACCACCGATTATCTGCAATGCCATGCCTGGCAACCCCATGCGCACGTCCTGCAACGCGGCTGCAAGACTTCCGGTGAAAGCCCATTCGGCAAGAGAGCCGAACAACTGATAGAACACTACCACGCCGGCAAGTATGGCAAGGCTCACTGTCTTTGCTCGTTGTGCGGCAACGCCTGCACCAATGGCAAGCAACAATGATTTTGTGAGAATGGCAGGCAACACGCTCATGGCCGGCATGCCAAACAGCACACTGTTGACCAAAGGCGACGCTATGGCGGTGAGCAACCCCACGCGCCAACCATACTTGAACGCGCCAACAAGCGTGAAGAAATATATAGGAAGCCACGTCATGCCGCCATTGGGCACGAGATGAAACAGTTGCGGCAACACCAAGTTGCCAATAGCGAACAACACGGCAAGCCAATAGGTTCGAGCCTCGTTGTAACCGTAAGAATAGAGTTTTACTGTTGATTGATTATTCATGATTTCTTCTTTAATTCTGAAAGTTTTTCCTTTATCTTGATAATGCATTCTTCCGCCGTCTGGCAGTCGCGGCAAGCGAGTTCCATTGGGCACCAGCCAGTTTGCTGGCGGTTGATGATGTGGGGCACGACCTTGTCGTAGCCTACGGCAATTCCGTGCGCATTGGCATTGAACAGTTGCAAGGCTTGCTCGCTTATCGTGTCGGCATGTAGGGCGCTTATCCGTCCGGCTATCATCAGGGCAGCAGCAGCCTTACCCACGACCTTGTCGGCAACGGTCGCGCCACTAAGGGTCTGAGGTTCGGCATCGAGCAAGCGCAGAAGGTCGCTAACGCCCCGTCCGTCGAAAGTGACGATGCAGCCTTTTGCTGTACGCACGGCAAGAGTATGGTTGCCAGAGTGCAAGGCACTAATCAAATGGTTCATATCTTAAACATTAATTACAACGTGTCGCTACCTTGCCGCAGTTGCTCAACGAAAACGTCTATTTTAGCCAGTTCGACGGGTATCTGGATGCGCTGCGGACAGTGGGGGACGCACTGGCCGCACTTCACGCAGCGGCTCGCCTGGCGAAGCTTGGGCACACTTCGGTCGTAGCCTATGAGGAAAGCGCGTCGGGCACGGCGATAATCCGGGTCCTGATTGCCCTTGTTGGGCATGTTTCCTTCCTTGATGCACTTGTTGTAGTGGGAGAAGATGGCAGGGATGTTGAGACCGTAGGGGCAGGGCATACAATAGTTGCACTCGTTGCAGGGAACGGTGTTCAGATTGTAGATGTCGTTGGCAATCTCCATCAGGAAGGCATCCTCCTCTTGGGTCAGCGGCTTCAGCGGACTGTAGGTGCATAGATTCTCCTTCAGGTTTTCCATGTAGCTCATGCCGCTCAGCACACAGAGCACGTCATCGGGTGTTCCGGCAAAGCGGAAAGCCCAGCTCGCCACACTCTTCTCCGGCTCGCGTGCCTTCATCTTGGCAATGATGGCATCGGGCACGTTGGCGAGTCGTCCGCCAAGCAGCGGCTCCATGATGACGGCGGGGATGCCACGTTTCTTCAGCTCGCCATAGAGATAGACGGCATCGGTGTTGCGTGGGTTGATCTCGTCGGCATAGTTCCAGTCGAGGTAGTTGAGCTCAATCTGCACGAAGTCCCAATGATACTTTCCCTCATCGTGCCATTTCAGGGCGAGGTCGAACACCTTGATTTCGCCATGGTAGGAGAAGCCGAGGTTGCGTATGCGCCCTTTCTTTTTCTGCTCCACGAGCCAGTCGAGGATGCCGTTGTCGATGTACCTGCTGTAAAAATCGCCCATGCCGTTTTCGCCCATGCCGATGGCGTGGAGCAAGAGATAGTCCACATAGTCGACCTGCAGATACTTCAGCGAGTTCTCAAACATTTCCTTCGAGGCAGCGGCAGTCCACGTGTCTGGAGCGAAGTTGGAGAGCTTGGTGGCGATGAAGTAGTCCTTTCGGTTATGGCGATGGAGGGCAATGCCCGTGGCAGCCTCCGATCTGCCCTGGCAATAGGCAGGCGACGTGTCGAAATAGTTGACACCATGTTCAATGGCATAGTCTATCTGGCGGTTTATCATCTCCTGGTCGAGTTCGGCATCGGGGTTCTCCCGCCCCGTGCCTCCACCCACTACAGGAAGCCTCATCATTCCGTAGCCGAGAATGGACACACGGTCCTTGGTGTTTGAGTTGACGCGATAGGTCATCTTGCCTACAGGCGGCTCTTGGTAGTTGCCGGTCGCGCTGAGATTGCCTTCCTTGCCCTTGCAAGCCGAGAGCAGGGCCGACGTTGCCACGGCTCCAGCACCAAGCGATTTAATGAAATCGCGTCTGTTTATGTTGTTGCTCATAATATATTTGGTTTGCTCACATTATATTTATATGTACTTATGCACCTCATGCCCCTCAACGTGGATGGCACTGAACGGCTTGGCTGGACAAAGGTTCTCGCAAGCTCCGCAACCGATGCAACGCGACTGGTTGACGGCTGGGAACTTAGGTGAGTTCTCGTCGTTGGAATCCACAGGTATCATCATTATCGCCCCTACTGGACAATGGCGGGCACAGTTGCCACACTCCACATGGTCGGTGAAGACGATGCAGTTCTTCTTTGTCCACACGGCATGGCCAATCTGTATCGACGACTTATCCTCAGCCTTAATCTCTTTTATGGCACCAGCTGGGCAAACCTCGCTGCATCGGTGGCATTCCGGACGGCAATAGCCACGCTCGTATGACATGGTGGGTTGCATGAGGTGTTCGAGGTCGGTAGAGGGGCGCAGCACGTTGTTGGGACACTGGCTCACACACAACTGGCAAGCCGTGCAATGGCGGGCCATATTCTGTGCCGACATCGAACCTGGCGGCGTGATAGGCGTAATGCGCTTGGGAGCCTCCTTCTGTGTCACGGCAGCCAGTCCGCCGTCAACCTTCTTTTTCTCTTGTGCCAAGACAGCGGTGGTCGTGGCCACGGCTGTGGCAAGCAAGAATGAGCGACGCCCTGTGTCTGGGAGTGGATTAAGTGTAGAACGATGAGTGAAGAGTGAAGAATCATCTTGCTTTGCCTCTTGAACGTCTAATTGAGATTCAGAAGAAACTTCACTATTGAATTCTTCACTCTTCACTTTTCGTTCTTCACTTAAATCACTTCCAAAGCTCAGCGCCCCCTTGTGGCAATTGCCAAGGCAGTCACCACACACCACGCAGCGCGAATAGTCTATCTTGTGGTTCTTGACATCGATGCAAGAAGCCTTGCAACCCTTGGCACACAGTCCGCAACCTACGCACTTGCTATTGTCCATGCGCACCTTGAACCATGAGAAACGCGCAAAGAAACTCAACACCGTGCCTACAGGACAAATAGTGTTGCAATAGGTTCGACCACCTCGCCAAGCCAGCACGCCCACGGCGACAAACGTAACGGCGGCTATAATGAACGTGGGCAAACTGCGCACCCACACCTCGCGACCATAAAAGGCATAGCTGTCGGCACGCTCGGCAATGTAGGCGAGCATGTTGTTGACAAGAATATATATTGGCTGGAAAAGGTTCTGCGCCATACGTCCATACGAACTGTAGGGGGCGAGCAGGGCGACAAGCGATCCCAAGCCTGCGACCAAAGCCACGACGAACAAGACAAGCATACCATACCTGAGCCACGACTTCGCTGGCGAATAGCTGAAGCGACGGCGTTTACGGCCCTTGTCGCGACGCCCGCTAATCCACGACACCACGTCTTGCAGCACGCCCAATGGACAGACGACGGAGCAATAGATGCGACCAAACAAAAGCGTAAGCAATACCAAACCCACTACAACCCCAAAATGCATAGCCAGCACCGCCGGCAAAAACTGCACCATGGCCATCCATGACAGCCATCGGTGCAAGGTTCCCGTGAAGTCGAGGAAGAGTAGAGTTATCAACACGAAGAACACTACCGCAAGTGTCACCCTTATTTTCCTTAGCATATCAATTAAATATATAATGTTTTTGTTTCACTTTGCAAAAATAACAGAAATCCAGGAAACAACACTTACCATATTTTCCTAATTTCTTAACAATTTCTCCGTAAATGGATAATCATATAAACCAGAATCACAGAACCAAGAATAAACACACAGAGAATTATCTATTATTGTCAGAAACTTTTATTATCTTTGCAAAGAACACAATAACACGCCTTATCTATATTCTCATGGAAACACACAACGAACAGGAAAAGAAGCGACAAAACTATCAGAAAGAGATTGAGAGGCTTGTTGAAGCCGGCAAGAAGCTTATGGCAGAAGCAAATGAGATAATCGGCGCCCTGCCGGAAATGCAAAAAGGAAGCCTCGCCATAAATAATAAAAAGAAAAAACAAGAAGAGCCCCCTAAACCGCCCAACAAAAAGTCCAGGTTGCCAAACACACCGCAAGACTCGCCAACATCGCAAGCTAAAGGCACCCATTTGGGCTTTTGGGGAAACTTATGCGCCTTGTTCGTGGGCTACAAAACAGGCGAGATGCTTTGGGGCGGCGACGAGTCTACGACAGATGTCGCAAACGATTTCAACTCAAACACATTCGATGACTATGAGCGGGACATAATCGACGATTTCGAACAAGGCTCTATCGACGATTATATTGAAGAAGAGGAGGAGTACTGAGACGAGAACACGTGAGTTTACCCAATAATGAGATAAAATCATTGAAAAATCTTTGCCAACTCAAGGAATGTGAGTAACTTTGCAGTCCATTTAAAAGATATGTTTAACAATTGTGGAAGGATTTGGCTGCTTGCAACCACACAAAAAAATGCTAAAACTGGGAAATAGCCCTCAGATTTCACAGTTACTTGCGTTGATCCACGTAAAAAAGTAATGCAACAATGAGTTATTTGTTTTCTTCAGAGTCAGTGTCGGAAGGGCATCCCGACAAGGTGGCTGACCAGATTAGCGATGCGCTTCTCGACCAGTTTCTCGCTTACGATTCGCAGTCACACTGCGCCATCGAGACTTTCAACACCACAGGCCAGGTCATCATCATGGGCGAAGTTCGCTCAAAGGAATATATCGACCTGCAAACAATAGCCCGCAAAACCATCAACAAGATTGGCTACACCAAGTCGGAATACCAGTTCGACGGCAATTCGTGCGGCGTTCTCACAGCCATCCACGAGCAGAGCGACGACATTAACCGTGGCGTGTCGCGCCAGGAGGAGGACAACCAAGGTGCCGGCGACCAAGGCATGATGTTCGGCTATGCCGTCAACGAGACAGAGAACTACATGCCTGCCACGCTCGATCTCTCCCATCTCATCGTGCGCACCCTTGCCGACATTCGCAAGGAGGGCAAGGAGATGACCTACCTCCGCCCCGACTCCAAGAGCCAGGTGACAATAGAATACAGCGACAACGGCGTGCCACAACGTGTAGACACCATCGTGGTGTCGACCCAGCACGACGACTTCGTGAAACCAGCCAACAACACACACGAGGCACAGCTCAAGGCCGACAAGGAGATGCTGGACAAGATTCGCCAGGACGTGCTCAGCATACTCATTCCTCGCGTGAAAGCCCAACTCGGCGAGAAGGTGCTCGCCCTGTTCAACGACGACATCAAGTATTATGTCAACCCGACGGGCAAGTTCGTGATCGGAGGTCCTCACGGCGACACCGGACTCACTGGCCGCAAGATCATCGTGGACACCTATGGAGGCAAGGGCGCTCACGGCGGCGGGGCCTTCTCGGGCAAGGACCCGTCTAAGGTAGACCGTTCGGCAGCCTACGCTGCACGCTACATAGCCAAAAATATGGTGGCAGCAGGCGTGGCAGACGAGATGCTCGTGCAGCTCGCTTATGCCATTGGCGTGGCAAAGCCCGTGAGCGTATACGTTGACACCTACGGGAAGAGCCATGTAGGCATGAGCGACGGCGAGATAGCGAAAAAGATAAAAGAAATGTTCGACCTGAGACCACACGCCATTGAGCGCACGCTCAACCTGAGACAGCCTATGTATCTTGAGACTGCCGCCTATGGCCACATGGGAAGGAAGAACGAGGTGGTGGAAAAGACTTTCACCTCCCACTACCATGAGACAAAGACCATGAAGGTTGAGCTCTTCACTTGGGAGAAACTCGACCAGGTAGACAGAATAAAGAAAGAGTTTGGCTTGTAGACCTATCAAGGTCTGCGGACAAATTAACAAGAATGACAACAGAGCAAGACTCAGCACAAGTGGCCGTGCAACCCGAGGTTCCCTCGCATAGCACGGCTCCAACCCACCACGAAGGATGGCACTCGCCAGCGCAAATCCTGTCATGGCTGCCTAAGACAGCTACGCCTTGGCAACAAGACTCGGCGATAAGGGCCAACTATAAATTCGTGGAAAAAGACTGGCTGCGCATGCACAACCCCATGCGCACGCCAACCACGAAGGCCGACCCTAAATTCTCGGGCAAGCTGACCGAGCCACTCTACCACAGTCACTCGCTCGTGCAACCCGACTCAATCTATCGGCCCGAATACGCTGTCTATCGCCGTGGAGTAGCGGGCGACCCCGTGCCATACACCATAGCCGGAGACTCATTGGTCACCTCCGTGCTATTGTTTTGCTTTGTCATAGCCACAATCACCATAGCCCAAGCAGGACACTTTCTGGAACGGCAACTTAAAAGCTTCTTCCGCACGCAAAGGGAAGGGACAACGGTAATAACCGAAACCAGCAACGAGATGAGATTCCAGCTCTTCCTCGTGGCACAGACGTGCATACTGCTCGCATTGGTACTCTTCATCTTTTCACACGACTTCGCCAGAGAATCGTTCGCCATAGCCCATTATCAAATATTGGGGCTCTTTACCGCCATCAACATGGGCTATTTCGTTGTGAAATTCTTGCTCTACAGCATCGTGGACTGGGTGTTTTTTGATAAGAAAAAAAATATACAATGGATGAAGTCGTTCCTCTTCATCATATCCATGGAGGGCATACTTCTTTTCCCCATAGTCTTGCTGTTCGCCTTCTTCCATATAAGCGTCAGCAGTGCGGTTATTTATACTCTTTTGGTAGTGTTTATAGCCAAAATATTATCTTTTTATAAGACATATATTATCTTTTTCGCAAAAGAAACCGCCATTCTGCAAAGTTTTTTGTACTTTTGTGCACTTGAACTGATGCCGTTGGGAATACTTGGGGGTATAATGACGGCAACTAGTGGCTATTTAAAGACAATTTTTTAGGACAAAATAGGATAATTTGTAGAATTCAATTTCAAGATGATAAAGAAGATTCTGATATCCCAACCGAAACCGACAAGCGAGACCTCACCTTATTTTTCTTTGGAGAAAGAATATGGGGTGGAACTTGTGTTTAGACCATTCATCAAAGTTGAAGGTCTTACCAACTTGGAGTTCCGCCAACAGAAAGTTAGCATTCTCTCACACACAGCCGTGGTGTTCACCTCGCGCCATGCCATCGACTTCTTCTTCAAGCTGGCAAAAGAGCTGCGCCTCAACATCCCGGAGGAGATGAAATATTTCTGCGTCACGGAGACAATCTCACTTTACATCCAGAAATACGTGCAATACCGCAAGCGTAAGGTATTCTTTGGCACCACTGGCCGCATCGACGACCTTATTCCTCTGATGGTAAAGCACAAGGCTGAGAATTATCTCGTGCCACTGAGCAGCGTTCACAACGATGACATAGCCAAGAAGCTCACCGCAAAGGGACTGCGCTTCACTGAGTGCGTGATGTATCGCACGCTCTCCGACCCATTCACCGAGGAAGAGATTAAGCATTTCGACTACGACATGCTGATCTTCTCCACACCCACTGGCGTGAAATATCTGACACAGGCTTTCCCCGACATGAAGAAAGACCAAGTCAAGATAGGTGTCTTCGGCCCTGTCACGGCAAAGGCTATCCAGGATGCCAACCTCAACGTGGACCTTATGGCCGGCACGCCGGAGTATCCTTCCATGATTAGCGCATTGAAAGCTTTCCTCGACAAGGAGAACGGCAAGAAAGCATAAAGCCTTAAGCCAACAGCATGGGTAACACATTGCCAAAGACAGAACGACTGTACCATAAGAAACTTATAGACAGTCTATTCAAGGGCGGCAAGAGCAAAAGCATGACAGCCTTTCCGCTCCGCTTGGTATATATGCCCATGGAAGACGGCAACTGTAGCGAAATGCTCGTATCGGTGCCCAAACGCAACCTCCACCGCGCCAACAAACGCAACCGCGTGAAAAGACAGGTGAGGGAGGCTTACCGCATACATAAGGACATCGTAGGTGACAAATGCCTTGCCTTCGCGTTTATATGGATCGACACTAAACTGTGGGACAGCGCCAACGTGGAACAACGGGTGGTGAGCTTGCTCAACAGGGTAAAGGAGAGGATTAATGAAAACGGTTAAAAGGGTTATGCAAATCATCAGCCACGCCATGTCGTGGCTGCTCGTCTTGCCGATAATCTTCTACCAAAAGTTCATCACACCCTATACGCCTGCCTCATGCCGATTCACACCCACTTGCTCGGAATACGCAAGACAGGCGATAATAAAGCATGGGCCCGTCAAGGGGCTTGCACTCGCCATCTGGCGCATACTGAGATGCAACCCATGGGGTGGCAGTGGCTATGACCCCGTGCCTTGACAAGACTTCAAGCGCTCGCAACACACTACGAGATAGCTATTAAAAATAATTCCCGCCTCGCAATGGGGGGAGCATAAACAAAAACCAATATCAATGAAAAATTTTGTTGAAGAACTGAAATGGCGCGGCATGCTCGCACAGATAATGCCAGGCACAGAGGAGTATCTGCAAACTCATCTCGTGTCAGCCTATCTCGGCACAGACCCTACCGCCGATTCTCTTCATATCGGTCACTTGTGCGGCATCATGATGCTCCGCCACTTGCAGAGCTGCGGACATAAGCCCTATCTTCTCGTGGGTGGAGCCACTGGCATGATTGGCGACCCTTCGGGCAAGAGTCTGGAGCGCAACTTGCTCGACAGCGACACTCTCTACCACAATCAGGAGGCTATAAAGAAGCAAGTTGCCAAGTTCCTCGACTTCGATAGCGACGCGCCTAACAAGGCAGAGCTTGTCAACAACTACGACTGGATGAAGGACTACAAGTTCCTCGACTTTGTTCGCGACGTTGGCAAACACATCACCGTGAACTACATGATGGCAAAGGAGAGCGTGCAACAACGCCTCAACGGTACGGCTCGCGACGGTCTCTCGTTCACCGAGTTTACCTACCAGCTGCTCCAAGGCTACGACTTCCTTTACCAATACCAGCACTACGGCGTGCGCCTGCAGCTTGGCGGCAACGACCAGTGGGGCAACATGACCACAGGAACAGAGCTCATACACCGCACACTGGGCAACGATGCGGAGGCTTACTGCCTCACCTGCCCGCTCATCACCAAGGCCGACGGAAAGAAGTTCGGAAAGACGGAGAGCGGCAACGTTTGGCTCGATCCGAAGCGCACCACTCCATACGCGTTCTACCAGTTCTGGCTCAACGTGAGCGACGACGACGCAGAGCGTTACATCAAGATCTTCACCGACCTCGACCAAGACACTGTCAAGCAGCTTGTGGAAGAGCATCAGCAGGATCCTGGCCGTCGCATACTGCAGCGCCGTCTCGCCGAAGAGGTCACCACGATGGTACACTCCAAGGAGGATCTCGACATGGCTATCGCGGCATCCAACATCCTGTTCGGCAAAGCCACGAAAGACCAGCTGGCAAGCCTCGACGAGGCTACGCTGAACGACGTATTCAAGGACGTGCCACACTACGACTTGCCTAAGGAGCAGCTCGGTGGCAAGGCCATTGACCTCTTCTGCGCCGATGGTTTCGACATCTTCCCCTCAAAGGGCGAGATGCGCAAGCTCGTCAAGGGTGGCGGCGTAAGCCTCAACAAGGAGAAACTCGCGGCTTTCGACCAAGAGATTACTTCGGAAGACCTCATCGACGGAAAGTATCTTCTCTTGCAGAAAGGAAAGAAAAACTACTTCCTCATCACCGTGAAGTAAGAAAAAGCCAACCGCCTCGTACAGGTTGACTACAGACACATACAATTTAAATAGGGCGACCCATCATCGGGCCGCCCTATTTTTTTTATTCTCTCAAATTTACATGTTTAGAGCTGGAACTTGTAGCCAACCGTAACCTGGAACACGCTGTTCTTGCTGTCAAAACCTTTAAGTGTCTTTGTCACGCCCCAATTGTAACGTGCGTCAAGCACCACATTGCTAATCTCGTAAGAGAGACCCACGGGAATTGACAGGGCTACAGACTTGACGATGTCATCTTCGGCCGTGCCTGAGCTTGTGATACCGTCCATGGTCAAACTCTTACCCACGTTGAAACCAGGCTGTACGCCAAGCTTCACGGCAAGACCCTTTACGACATAAACGTTTGCCAAGATTGGCACGTTGATGTAGTCGAGCTTTACCTTGTTGGGAGAGTTCTTCCCCTTGAAACCCTCCTGAGAGTAGTTCACGCCAAGAGAGAGCGAGAAGATGTCCGCAACCTGATATTCTCCCTCAAGTCCGCCTACGAAACCAATGCGGCTTTTCGTGAGATTATTGTTAGTAACGTCAGCAATGCTGATACCCACCTTTGGCTGAAGCGTGAATGAACCCACGGCGTGCTGTGCGAATGTCGTGGTTGATGCTGCGAGGAGCATCAGAGTGGAAGCTAAAAACTTTTTCATACTCTTGTCTACTAAATCTTTATTATGTTGTTTATACTTAATTCAACATGCTAATTGTCTCATACATGAAATGCGACTTCAACTCGTCTCTTAGTTGAAACAACGACTTCGTATCATCTCTTCTTGAAAGACGGTGCAAAGATAAAACCAAAACGTGACACACGTGGTGGGAAACCCCTACCAAACAGTTGGGGTTTCCCTATTAAGGACTTTTTCTTGCTTTATATCAATTATACGTATCGAATTACTTCTCCTTGCCGTTCAGGAAATCTTCCATGCGGTTCACTTTCTCTGCGCAATCTGCGCCTGCTATCACGTAGTCCTGGCAGTCGGCAAGCAGAGCATTGAGCTGTTTCAGCTTTTCGCTGTTGCCCTGATACTCTTTTTTCAGTATTTGTATTTTCTCGAACTGATGAATGCCCTCTACCAAACGTTCAAAATGAACCGACGAGCGATTGCCTGGATAATAGAAATAGGTATCACCGCTACCAAAGAGGCGGAAACGAGTATCTGTAAGTGGGGTTTCGTGCCAATTTATCCACGACCAATGCAAGAAACCATCAAGATTGTTTGCCGCAGCAAGGATGGGCAGAAACGCTGCCTCGGCTGGCAATGAGTTTGAGTATATATTGGGTTCAACATCGGCACAACACACATAGAAAGTCGTCAACAGGTTGTGGTCTTTGCGATATTGAAGCTGCTGCTTGGTGAATTTTCGCAACTGGCCCATTGCCACACAATAGTCGTAAAGCTTGTTGTTGAGCGAAGAGTGATAGTTGCCCGCAAGCGCCATCTTGAATCCCTTTGCGCTTGCTATGGCGTATGCGTCGAGCATGGCATCCTCGCCACGTTCGTCCATTGCGATACAGGTTTTCTCAAACCAGCCTTTCTCTTGCAGATGCTTCTTGAATGCCTCCAAGAAGTTATTCCATATCTCCTTGTATGTATCCGAGCTTGTTGTTGTCTTTACATCTACATCCTTGGCCGAAGCCTCATCATAATAGCGGAAAGTCATGTCCCAAGGCACCATCGAATAGCAATTGATTTGCTTGTCGATGCCATATTCCGCACAGAGATTTACGTATTTGTCAAAAACCGTGTAGTCGTAGCTCCATGTGCCGTCCGCCTTCTTCGTGCTCTTTACCATCGCGGAAAACTTGTCATGGCTTTGGTCGCCCCACGGCTCATAAAACATGATAGTGGTCACCACCTTTTGCCCGGCCTTGCCGAGAGCCTCCAAATAAGGGCGCAAAGCCGCGACGTGCGCGTCGCTCCAACGCTCCACGCCATAATAGCGGCTAACCGCATAAGGCTGTTGCCAAAGGTCGAGGTGGAACTTTTGGTCGGCAACTGCTGGCAAGACACGATTCACCACGTTGATTGTCAAGTCCAGCGTTTTCACCACCTTGCCTTTTGCATTCAATACCTGCAATCTCACCTTATGCACACCCGCGGTGGCATCGCGTGGCACATCTATGCTGCACCACACCGGACGTGTCTCGCGTGCTGGAACGGCATGCGGCTTGTCTTGGTCTATCACATCGGGGACCAACCATTGCTCAAGCTTCATGTCGTGAGTGCCGCAACTCTTATAATCGTCCGTAATGACATAGTTCAGAAACCTTGCCTTGCACCACGATATGATGTTTGAGTTTTTGTCAACAAAACGCACTCTCAAGTTGCCTTGATCGCTGTTGCTGTAAAGCACGGCTTCCAGATTGGCGCGCTCGCCTTTCCAAGCCGTGATTTCCGCCTTGGTGGTTTCCTTGAGCTGTGGCACACGATGAATGGTGTAAAGCTCGTCCCTGCTGCCCCATGTGGCGTGCAATCCCTTGCCCAATGCGTTCCATTCCGCGGCGGGCGCAACGTCGCCCACTCGTGGCTCCACATAGTTGTCAATCTGATAACCGTCAGCCCACGTTGCCACGCTCACCATCAATAATGCTACAAGCAATAATAGATTCTTCTTCATATAGGTATAATTTATTTAGGTCATTTATCTATCATCCACAACCGTCAGCACGACATATTCAGAGCGAGTGCCTATGCGGAACTTGCCCCCCCAAATGCCCATGCCTGAACTGACATAATATTGTGTCGCACCTTTCTGCAACGGACCGAAAGCGTCCTCGTAAAGGGCTTCAGTAATCCACGACGCTGGCCACACTTGCCCATGATGGGTGTGCCCGCTAAACTGGAAGTCGATGCCGTTCTTCTCCGCTTCCTCCAAATGGTAAGGCTGGTGGTCGAGAAGAATGGTGAATCTGCTCTTTCTGTCTACTCCATTCATAAGTTCCGACAACGGGCGGCGACGCGAGTTAGTGCGGTCGTCGCGACCAATGATGCTTATGCCACAAGCCGTCGCCACGCTATCGCGGAGCAGCGTTATCCCTGCGTCCTTGTAAAACTGCTGAGCCTTGGGTTCGCCGCTGTAATATTCGTGGTTGCCAAGACAGGCATAGACGGGCACGTTCAAGCGGTGGAACTCCTCCGCCACACGCTCCTCAATGAGCGGACGCACGCTGATGTCTATAATGTCGCCGCCAACGAGAATGAGGTCGGCGTGCTCGGCATTGATGAGGTCCACCCATTTCCGGAACTCAGCACGGCGGTTGTGGTAGCCAAGGTGAAGGTCGCTGAAAAGCACTATCTTCAAGCTCTTCTTGCCTATGTCCTTCTTGGTCTTCAGCTCGATGGGCTCCCTCGCCTTGTCGTAGTAATGAATGTTGCCATAGCCAAACACCATCAGCATGACAACGATTATTCCTACCGACGTATAACCATTGCTGAACAACCACTGCCGCGGCACAAGATGCACCAACCGGCACAAGTCGAGCACAATGAAGAGCACGACAAGATAAAACAGGATGAAAATCACGGAATTGCTTACCTCATAGGCTACGGTAGCCATGTTTAGCGGCATCTTCTCTATTGTTCCTGTAAAGCCAATAAACATCGACAGAAACAACAACAACGCCACAGCCACCGCCGCCCAACGCCAAGGATTGGCAAATGGCAAAACCTGCCAGATGTGCCACATCGCGTAAATCAATCCGACGATTGGCAGCACAAGGAACACTATCATTCCCATTAGTCTCACAATTGATTTGTACGTTTCTTCACTTTGCCATTCACGACCATGAACAATCGGTCAAACTCCTCCTTGGTGCGCTTCCATCTGTTGTGTGTCCAGAGATAATAAGCCGGTGCCTCTCGAATGGATTGCTCCAACATCTTGAAAAAGCGGCGCGTCACCTCGCCCTCGGGCAGACTCGCCGCATCATCAGTGATGGGCACATACTCCACATCATAATAACCACGGCGAGGACGCGTCATCTTCACGTAATAAACAACATCGTTCATCTTGCGTGAAATGCGCTCCGCGCCTGTAAACACGGGTGTCTCGGGATGGTTGAGAAATGGCAACCACAGATGAATGTTCTCCCATTTGGGAGATTGGTCGGCTATGTATCCGGAGAGGCTGAACCTTCCCTCTCTTCTCCACGTCACGAGCTGCCTCAATATGTCCTTCTTTGGTGTTGGCACGCCCGTGGGAGGATAAGAGCGAAGGCGAAGAAACAGATAATTTATTGCCTTGCTGTGCAGCGGGTCATAGATGAGACAAACACGGCGCTCAGGGTTCATGTCCTTGCCCACACGCGAAAGCCACTCCCAGTTGCAATAATGGCCAAGGAATCCTGCGGTGTTCCTGCCTTTAAGATACCACTCCTCATGCACCTCAGGATTCTTGATGTGCAACCTGCGGTTCAGCTCCTTGTCGCTGATGCTCAACAGCTTTATCGACTCAAGGAAATAGTCGCAGAACCAATGATAAAACTCTTTCTCTATGACCTTCATTTCGCCCTCCGACTTTTCCGGGAAGGCACTCCGAAGGTTTTGCCTCACTAAGCCACGCCTATACCTTATTATATAATACAGCAAAGGCATTAATAAATCAGAAATGGCATACAGCACCTTGAAAGGCAAGGTGCTGATGCCATAGAATATGCAATATACAAGTTTTGTCATGTCAAGGGATTAACTATTTATCGCCAGCGTCCTGACCACCTGCCTTGATGAGCCTCAGCAGATGTTCCACCGCCTCGCCCTCCGGTATGTTGTGCTCCACGCAATCTTTTCCCTTATAGAGCGAAATCTTTCCGGGACCGGCACCCACATAGCCATAATCAGCGTCGGCCATCTCGCCCGGGCCATTCACTATGCACCCCATGATGCCAATCTTCAAGCCCTTCATGTCCTTGGTCGCCTCGTGTATGCGCTTGATGGTGTCGCGCAAGTCGTAAAGCGTGCGGCCACAACCAGGGCAACTGATATACTCGGTCTTCGACGTGCGCAAGCGGCCTGCCTGCAATATGCCAAAAGCCGTGTCTTCTATTGTCGATGCCGCTATGTTGCCATCGTTCATGAGCCATATTCCGTCGCAAAGTCCATCTATCATCAGCGCGCCCATGTCGGCTGCCGCCTCAAGCTGAAACTCCTCCGTATCGTTCAAGCGATACATCTGGGCAAAGACCACGGGGTTCTTCACGCCGGCGCTCATCATCTCGTGAACCAACGCGCGCTGGGAGCCAAGCCTGTTTTGATGGTTGCCCACGCAAACGACCACTATCTCGGGATGGGTCTTCAAGCAAACGAGATACTCGTCGGCAGGAGTGCCAAACTGCAACACCAGGAACTTCTGCTCTGCCTTTACCATGCTGACAAACGGCATGGCAGCGACAGGGAAAACAGGATAGAGTTGCGATTTGTCTTCCGCCTGCATGTAGACTTGGAAATCCACGACATATCTCTTGCCCTCCATCCTCTCTTTTGGAAGATCGGAGCCTACATATATATAGTCGGCCTTCGACGAAGCCTCATCAGCGGTGTCACCTTTTTGGCTCACCATCACCACGGGCACGTTGCCGCCACCGATGTTGCCAACCGCCTTTGTCTCCCTTCGCTCTGGCCTAAGCCAGTCGAAACCACCATAGGTCTCGGCAGGTATCATCTGGTGGCCAGCCTTGCGGTTTATGTAGTCCACCAAGTGGCGAGCCACTGGTATCTCCGCCTCTGGCTCCTCGGTCAGCGACACGCGAATGGTGTCGCCTATGCCATCGGCAAGAAGCGCGCCAATGCCAACGGCACTCTTTATGCGGCCGTCCTCGCCTTCTCCTGCCTCTGTCACGCCAAGGTGCAAAGGATAATGCATGTCTTCCTTGTCCATCGTGTCTACCAACAGGCGCACCGAGCGCACCATCACGACGGTGTTGCTCGACTTGATGGAGATCACCACGTTGTTGAAGTCGTGTCTCTTGCAAATGCGCAAAAACTCCATGCAGCTCTCCACTATGCCCTCTGGCGTGTCGCCATAGCGGTTGCGTATGCGGTCAGACAATGAGCCATGGTTCACGCCTATGCGAATGGCGGTGTGGTTCTCCTTGCAGATGTCGAGGAATGGCACCAACCGCTCTTCTATCTTCTTGAGCTCGTTGGCATATTCCTCATCAGTGTAGTCGTGCTTCACGAACTTACGCGCCGGATCCACATAGTTGCCTGGATTGATGCGCACCTTTTCGGCATACAACGCAGCCACGTCGGCCACGCGAGGGTTGAAATGCACGTCGGCTACAAGGGGTGTGGAGAATCCGTCGCGACGTATTCCGGCATTGATGTTTTTCAGGTTCTCTGCCTCTTTCACGCCTTGTGTCGTAAGCCTCACGAGTTCTCCGCCAGCCTTGATTATGCGCTCTGCCTGGGCAACACTGCCCTCGGTGTCGTCGGTGCTTGTAGTCGTCATCGACTGTATGCGCACGGGGTTGTCGCCGCCCATGTCCAAGGCACCGATGTGCACCACCGAAGACTCACGTCGGTGATAATTGAACAAGTCCATTCAGCACTTGAATTTATAGTCGGTTATGGAATCCAGGTCAGCGTTGGCCTTTTCTATCTTCTTGCCGAGTCCGGCTTTCCAGGCGTCCACCTTCTTGGCAATGTCCTCATCGCCCAACGCCATCATCTCGGCGGCAAGGATAGCAGCGTTCTGGGCTCCGTTCACGCCCACCGTGGCCACAGGAATGCCTGGAGGCATCTGTATGATGGAGAGCATGGCATCCAAGCCATCGAGCATGCCCTTGATTGGCACGCCAATGACAGGCAGGGGCGTAGATGCCGCTATGACACCAGGCAGGGCGGCTGCCATGCCAGCGCCGGCGATGATGACCTTCACGCCACGCGCCTTGGCACCTTTGGCAAACTGCTCCACGGCATCTGGTGTGCGGTGGGCGGAAAGGGCGTTCATCTCAAAGGGGATTTCCTGTTCCTCAAGCCACTTGCAAGCTTTCTCCATTACTGGAAGGTCGCTTGTGGAACCCATGATAATACTAACTAACGGCTTCATACTATGATTGTATATTATATCGTTTATTCTTGATTGTTGTTTCTTGTTGTCAAATTATCGCCCAAAAGCCTATCACCGTTCCCGACAGGAAACCCATCACGACCTGTGACAGGGAGTGTTGCCTCAATATCATGCGACTCGTGCCCACTGCCCCTGCAAAGACAAGGATGACGCAGAACCACCACAGCGGATTGAAGGCGAAGAGGATGGAGAAAGCCACCAACGCGCCTTCAAAGCCTCCTATCGCCGCCGTATGGGTGGAGATCTTCCACCAGACGTTTACCACCGCGCACACCACCTGTATGAGCAACGCCGCCACAAGGATGTTTGCCATAAACTGCGGCACGTGGAAATAGCTCATCAGGAAATAGCACAGCGTGTAGCAGATAATGGCAATGATATAAGGCACCATGCGGCTCTCGCGCTTGCCAAGTTGCCATCGCGACCATCCCTGATAGCTGCGGTAGGCATGAATCAAGAGCGTGGGCAGGAGAATGGTGAACAGATACACCATCAGCAACACCAAGCTCTTATAGAAAATGGGCATAAGGCTCATATAGCTGAAGATGAACAACGCCAGCAGCCCTGCCAACGGCAGGTAGAACGGCGTGAACACCATGCTCACGGCCCTTGCGGCTATTATAATGTCTTTTTCTCTCATATTCATTAATCACACATATTAGCATCTCCGCAGCCTTGCCACTGGCAGCCCCAACTGCTCACGGTATTTCGCCACGGTGCGCCTCGCCAGGGGATAACCCATCTTCTTCATCTCCTTGGCAAGCACGTCGTCGCTGAGAGGCTTGCTTTTGTCTTCTTTGCTTATGAGGTCTTTCAGCGCCAGCTTCAACTTGCGTGTCGACATCTCCTCTCCGTCCTTGGTGACATAGCCGTCGGTAAAGAAGAAGCGCAACGGGAAGGTTCCCCACCTGGTCTGGGCATACTTCATGTTGCTCACGCGCGATATGGTAGAACTGTCAAGCCCCGTCTTGTCTTCGATGTCCTTCAGTTTCATGGGCTTGAGTTCTGCCTCGTCGCCATTCTGGAAAAACTTCTTTTGCCAGTTTATTATGGCCTTCATCGTGACATTGAGCGTGTGCCTGCGCTGCTTCACCGCCTCGATATAGCCTTGCGCCTTGTCCACCTTCTCCTTGGCATAGAGCAGGGCCTCTTTCTCCTTGCGGTTCATGTTGTGCTTGTTGGTGCGGTAAGTGTCTACCATCTCCGTAAACGATGACGAGACCTTGAGGTCGGGAATGCGACCGTCGTTGATGGTGAAGTTCACGTTGCCGTCGTCGTCGGTGTCCACTATGAAGTCGGGCGTTATCTGCTGCAGGCTCCTGCCTTCGGTCTCGCCAAGCGCGGCTCCCGGCTTGGGGTTGAGCTTTCTTATCTCGTCGTGAATGATGGAAGCCTGGTCATTGGTAAGGCCCATCGATTGTGCTATTTTGTCCCAATGCTTCTTTATGAAGTCGTCGAAATGATGCCCTATCACCTCTTTCATCATGTCCTTGAGCTTGCCCCCTGGCCGTCGTGCTATCTGCAGCGACAGGCACTCTTGCAGCGAGCGAGCACCAATACCGGCGGGGTCAAACGACTGCAACATCCGCAGCACCTTCTCTATTTCCTCCACCGGCACGTCTACGCCTTGGTATATGGCCAGCTCGTCGGCGATGTCGTCGAGGTCTTTCCTCAACAAGCCGTCGCCGTCGAGCGACCCAATGAGATATTCCATTATCTGCCGTTGCTCCTCGGTGAGCTCGGTCTCTCCCATCTGCTCCTTCAGCTTGTCGTAAAACGACGTGGTGTCTCCCCACACTATCTCCTCGTAGTCGGCATCTTGGTTGTCTTGCGAGCCGCCGCGCATGGGCTCAGGCATCTCGTCGTCGCTGCCCAGGTCTTCCAATGCGTTGTCGAGGGCTTCCTCGCGTTCCTCTCGCTCAGTCTTGTCCTCGTAAGAGTCATCGTCGGCAGTGTCGCTTGTGTCCTCACCGCCGACGTTGTCCAGTTCCGCCGCGTCGTCATCACGCTTCTCCTCAAGGGCGGGGTTGTCGTCAAGCTCGGCGCTGATGCTCTGCTCCAGTTCGGCGAGCGGCATCTCCAACAGCTTCACCTGCAACAACTGCTGCTGTGATAGCCGTTGCTGCTGAACCTGTTGCTGAGTCTGCGCTTGTATGAGTCTTTGTTCCATTATTTAAAATAGTCGGTAAGTTGGGCGGCTTGCGTGGCCAGCATCTCCGGGTCCTCGTTGCCATATCGCCTCCAGACGTCGGCGCAGGGGTCGAGCAGCGGCGAGTCGGTGGATGTGTATTGGCTGATATAGGGGTCGCACACCAAGAACACGTCCATCACGTCTACAACCTGCCGCGGTGTCTCGCGTATGAGTTTGGCAAGGTCTTTCACCTCCGGCGTGTCTGGCTCCATCGTGATTGGCGTCAGCCGGAAATACAGGTCAAGAATCATTATGAGCTTCACCGGTGTCAGCGTCCCGATGCCTATGGGCATGAAGTCTCTCTCCCACGAGCCGGTCACCTCCACGCCTGCGTAGAAAGCCCGGGCATTGCCAAAGCCGCTCATTTGCCTCAGCAGCGAGATGCCACGCCGCAACTTGGCTGGGTTTCCGGCATACTCATCCCACAACCGCTGCAAGCGGGGCGTGTCTATCTGGCGCAACCTGAACAAGCGCCGATGAATCTGAGCCGGATGGATATGAAGCTCCATCGCCACGTCCACAAGAGCGCGGCTATAGAGGCGTTTCACGCCTTGCGGATGCCTGAGATAGAGCTGTATGAGCAGCAGCCAATAGTCGTCGTGCCATTCTTCCCTTCGTGCCATAAGCAAACCTTATCTTGATAATGCCACAAAATTACAAAATTATCCGCAATATATCTGTCTATATCCTGCTAAAATAGGTTATCACTTCCTCCCATGTCTTGAACTCATCGCTACCAAGCTGTATTGCCGTGGCAAGGAGGTTGTCGGCTGGGTGCATGTCTATGAAGAAGTCACCGTAGAGCAATTGCTTCTGGTTGGTGTAGACCACATGGTCGTGGGCAGGAGTGGAGAGATAGCGCTCTATCCATGAGGCGTTTGCGGCATAGCTGTCGTGCTCGTTGGTGGGCGAGGGCTCAACGATGTAGACTTGGTATTTCGCTATCAACTCGCGAAACGCTTTCTGCAGGCTCGCGCGCGGCTTGCCATAGCTGTCGGCAAGGCAACTGCTGTCCACATACACTATCTGGCGCTCGCGGCCTTCCTGCCTGTCGTCTATCCATCGTATCACGGGCACCACTCCGCCTATGAAGCTCTTGTCGTCCATGCGGTGGGCACCATGGAAGTGGGCGGCCTGTGGGTAATGGGAGCGGAAGAGGTCCCACGTGTTCACGAGGTTGTCCTCGTCGCCAAACAGTCCCCACACCCGGGTCTGCTCCTTTGCCCTGTCGGCTTGCGTCATCTCCTCAAGGGCGGTGAAGCACCTCTCGGTCATGTCCTTATACTCTTTCTCCAAGGCTTTCGTCACGATAAACTCTGTCTCGCCGTCTTGCCTCGGGTTCTGCCATGTCTGCTTCCCGGTCATGCCGTGCTCTTTCATGGTCTTCGCCATCTCAAAGGCTGGGTTCACGCAAATGCGGTCGAAACCATAGAGCATCTCGGTATACATGCCACCCATCGACGTGCCGATTATGAGGTCGGGCTTCTCCTCCTCAGCCTTCTCCCTCAACAGTGCCAAGCCTTCTTCCGGATGGAGCGGGATGTCGAAAGCCACGACATCCGCATTGGGGAATGTCTGGCGAATGAGCCTCACCGTGCCCGAAGCTGCCGATGAGCAAAAGCCATGGTTGTACATGATTTTCTTGCCCTGCATGATGTCGGGGTATTGTGTGACAAAGGGATTTTCTTTCTCCATGATACATTTATGTTTTGTCACTGCAAAAGTAACGATTTTCCCAAACTTAGCACCGCTAATTTTCAAGTTTGACATTTTAAGCACCACATTTATCAACAAACTCTTAATATCACTTAAAAAAACAAACACTTGAAAACCACTATCCCTTTTTCTTCATATCTTTGTAAAGAAAACTAACGCATATAAATATAGTTTTATGAAACAACGCAAAGCTAATTTCCTGTTCCTCATTGCCACCGCTGCCATGCTGTCGGTGCCATGCATTGGGGGCGCCATGCCCGTGAAGGGCAAGACCAAGGCCAAAGCCAAGGTTGCGCCCACGGTAGAGCCTATGCCAACATGGACTGAGTGGCACGACTTGCAAGTGAACGAGGTGAACCGCTACCGCCTGCATTCCAACTTCTTCGCTTATGCCAACGAGGACGAGGCAAAGGGCGGCGACATCGAGAAGTCATCACGATACCTCTCGCTTGAGGGAGCGTGGAAGTTCAACTGGGTCAGAAACGCCAACGAGCAACCAAAGGACTTCTACAAGGTTGACCTCGACGACTCTTCGTGGAAGACCATGAACGTGCCGGGCAACTGGGAGCTCAACGGCTACGGCGATCCTGCATACATAAACGCGGGCTTCGCGTGGAGATACCAGTATAAGGATGAAGTGAAAAATGGCTGGAAGCCGGAATACGCTCCCGAAAACGCCAGCCAGACAAGCGTGCCCGTGAAAGACAACCACGTGGGCTCATACCGCCGCGTCATCGACCTGCCGGCATCATGGGATGGCAAGCAGGTCATCGCCCACTTCGGTAGCGTCACGTCCAATATGTATCTTTTCGTCAACGGCAAGTATGTGGGCTACACCGAAGACTCCAAGGTGGCAGCAGAGTTTGACATCACCAAATATCTCCATCCGGGCAAGAACCTCATCGCCTTCCAGAGTTTCCGCTGGTGCGACGGCTCCATGAGCGAGGACCAGGACTTCTGGCGTCTATCGGGCGTGGCACGCCAATGCTACCTGTTTGCAAAAGACACCAATGTGCAGATGGAGAATATCCGCATCACACCCGACCTTGAAAACGACTACAAGGACGGCGAGCTGCTCGTCGACGCCTGGGTCAAGGGGCAACCCATCGTGGAGTTTCGCCTGCTCAACGCCAACGGCAACGTCGTGGCAAAGCAAAGCGCCGACTTCCGCGGACGCGAAGAGGCCACAGTGCGCTTCATGGTGCGCAACGTGAAGAAGTGGACAGCCGAGACGCCTTATCTCTTCACGCTTGAGGCGGTGGTGAAAGACCGCAGCGGCAACATCGTGGAGGTGATTCCGCAAAAGGTGGGCTTCCGCAAGGTGGAAATCAAGAACTCACAACTGCTCGTCAACGGACAGCCCGTGCTCATCAAGGGTGCCAACCGCCACGAGATGGATCCCGACGGTGGCTACGTGGTGACAGTGGAGCGCATGATCCAAGACATAAAGATCATGAAGCGCCTCAACATCAACGCCGTGCGCACATGCCACTATCCCGACGACCCACGCTGGTACGACCTCTGCGACCAATATGGTCTCTATGTCACCGCCGAGGCCAACCAGGAGAGCCACGCCTTCGGATACAGCGGCGACCAGTCTACGCCGGTGGCGCAACCTGAGTTTGGCAAGCAGATCCTGGAGCGCAACCAGCACAACGTGGAGATGCAGTTCAACCATCCTTCCATCATCGTGTGGAGCCTTGGCAACGAGACCGACAACAGCAACAACTTCCTCGCCGCCTACAACTGGATAAAGGGCGTCGACACCTCACGCCCAGTGCAATATGAGCGCGGTCTTTGGGGTGGTCCATACGACAGCGACATCTACTGCCCGATGTATTACCCGGTGGAGAATTGCGAGAAATACTGCAAGGACCCGAAAAGCAACAGGCCACTCATACAGTGTGAGTACAACCACACGATGGGCAACTCTGGCGGCAACCTCGCAGAGTATTGGGAGCTCGTTCGCAAGTATCCTAAGTTCCAAGGCGGCTACGACTGGGACTTCGTGGACCAGGGCTTGCACCGCAAACCCGACTTCAAGGCTTCTCGCACCTTGGCCGACTACGATGCCATAACTGCGAAATATGAGCCTGGAACGGGTGCCATGTCGCCTCTCTACACTTACGGTGGCGACTACAACAAGATTGACGCGTCTGACAACAACTTCAACTGCAACGGCATCATCGGCCCCGACCGTCAGCTCAACCCTCACGCCAAGGAGCTGGCTTACCAATACCAAAGCATCTGGGTGAAACCAGTTGACCTCGCGCAAGGCACCATCGCCGTCTACAACGAGAACTTCTTCCGCGACTTGAGCAACTACCGCATGGAGTGGTCGTTGCTGAAAGACGGCAAGAGCGTGCAAAGCGGCAGCGTGGACAACCTCAACGTTGAGCCTCAGCAGACCGCCAACATCTCGCTTCCTCTCAACATTCCAAGCGGTGGCGAGGTGTTGCTCAACATCGACTTCAAGACCAAGAGCGAAGAACCTCTCATCGCCAAGGGACAGACTGTGGCTTACGACCAGATCACGCTCAACGAGGCAACGCCTGTGAGCTACGTGGAGAACTCCATCTCGGAGAAGGTGAAGATACAGAACAAGAAAAACGAGCCTACAATCGTCATCGCCTCGGCAAAGGCTACCGTGGCCTTCGACAAGGCAACTGGACTTCTCAGCCAATACACCGTCGACGGCAAGAGCATGATCGGCGAGGGTGGCACGCTGAAGCCTAACTTCTGGCGCGCCGTGACCGACAACGACATGGGTGCCGGATTGCAAAAGCGTCTTGCCGCTTGGCACAACCCGAAGATGACTCTCACCAACATAGCCGTGGAGAAGGTCAAGGAGAGCAAGGGCACAGCAGCCACTGTCACCGCCAACTACGACATGCCTGAGGTGAACGCCAAGCTGAGCCTCACCTATAAGGTACACGGCGATGGCACCATCGACGTGGAGCAAGCCATGACAAAGGCCACTCCCGATGCCAAGGCCCCGAACCTCTTGCGCTTCGGCATGGTGATGGATCTGCCTTACAACATGGACAAGAGCCAGTGGTATGGACGCGGACCGATAGAGAACTACAGCGACCGTAAGCTCTCCGAGCGCATTGGCGTGTACAGTCTCACTGCCGACCAACAATACTTCCCCTATATACGTCCGCAAGAGTGTGGCACGAAGAGCGACATTCGCTGGTGGAAGCAAAACAACGCCGAGGGTGTTGGCATGAGCATCCAGCCTGTCAACTCGTGGATGTATGCTTCCGCGCTCCACTACAACATTGCCGACCTCGACGAGGGAATGGATAAGGATCAGCGTCACTCTCCGGAGGTGCCAAAGAGCAAGTTCACGGAGCTGACCATCGACCTCGCGCACCAAGGCGTAGGCGGAACCAACAGTTGGGGGCACCTGCCGTTGGAGAAATACCGCATACCTTTCGGCGACATGACATTCCACTTCGTCATCACACCGACGAAATAAAAGCAAGCTGGCAAATCAGAACATAAAAGCTTAATAATCAATAGCTTCAACATTCCATTGAAAAGGCGTTGACTTTCCATTGAAAAGTCAACGCCTTTCCATTGGAATGCCAACGCCTCTCCATTGGAAAGCCGAAGCGTTCCCTATGGATAGAGTTTTTTCGACACAACATCATAACAACAATCCCACAAAAAAGCCGCATGCCCAATCAACGAGCATGCGGCTTTTTTGTGGGTGATTATTATTTCACCTCGCCACGAAACGTGGATGCCGGAAGACCGTCCTTGTTTACCAAGTTTGCCCGGGTGAAAGGCTGCCAAGCATATCTCACGTAGCGTGGGGATTTCAGTTTGGGGCAAGTGAGCCTAACCTTGTTGCCCTCTATTGTCACCTGTGCCGGATAGTAGAGGCCGTCTTCCTCAGCAATCTCGAAGCAAGATGGCGACTTACCGTCTGAGGTGCGAAGACCATCGCCATAGGCAAACGACACCACCAAGGCCTCTCCATCTATCGCCACGCTTTCAAAGACGGGACCCGAAGGGGTGATGGCGTGTCCGTAGGTGCGGTTCAATGCCCAGCGCGCCAGACGCTCACCGATGGGTTGCTTGTTGGTGGGATGCACGTTGAGGGAGTCGCCGTGGTCCGACGACACTGCCATGCCCGTATTCGGGATGGATTTCATCAAGCGCAGCTGGCTGTCCCTGAACCATGTCCACGACGGACGGCTCAGGCTCGACAACTGCACAAAATAGAAAGGCAGCTGTGGATTCTGCCAGTTAGACCTCCAACTGTCAACCAACAGATGGAACAACTGTTCGTGAGCCTCCATGTTGTGGGCGTTAGATTCTCCCTGATACCATATCACGCCCTTGATGGGATATTGTTGCAAGGGCAGGATGCCACTCTCGTAAAGGTAGCAAGGCTCGTAAGGATGACGCCCCAAGTGGGTGGTGTCGTGGGTGAGGTTTTTTGCAGCCCTGTCTCTCACCCATCCTTGGATGAAGTCGTTGTGCAACCAATCTTTCAGTATGGCGGGAAACTGAGTCTCCAAGGTGTTGCGGTCTATCCACGACTCCGCAGGCGAGCCGCCCACTGCATTGCAAATCAGTCCCACGGGCACTTTCAAACTGTCTCTTAGCATCTTGCCATAATAATAGGCAATGGCGGAAAAACGGGCGGTTGTCTCTGGCGAGGCGCCCTTCCAAGAGGTCTCGGCGAAATATTGCAGGTGGTTGAGCGAGTCGAGGCATGAGGCAGGCCACGCCGCATCGCGCGTCTCCCATCTGCCTTTCATGTCGAAGAGGCGCAAGTCGGGGTCATCGGCCAAGGCTATGTCTCTCTTGCCCGTTGCCGCTTGGTCGAGCCGGAACGCCATGTTAGATTGCCCGGAGCATAGCCACACCTCGCCTGCCGCCACACGATGAAATTCCCTCTTCTGTTTGCCAGCCTGAACGGTGAGAGTATAGTCGGTGCCAACGGCCAAAGGTAGCAACCTTACGCTCCATTCGCCACGGTTGTTTGCCACTGCCACAAGCTTTTGTCCGGCAATGCTTACCGTCACCTTCTCCCCCGTGTTGGCGGTGCCGTGGATGTCGAGAGGCGTGTCGCGCTGCAACACCATGTTGTCGGAATAGATACACGGCAACTGCAAGCCTCCATAGTCGCCCGTGATGCCTCCATACACTGTCTTCGCCAAGATGCCAGCCCCTTCGGGATTAGGATGAATGGCATCGGGCAACAGGTTGGGATATGGATAGAGAGGGGCATGGAAATCTATCAGCTCCGCCCCACTAACCCGTGCCACGGTCTTGATGGCCTCCTGTATCTCGTCGTGCCAGCACTTGGTGCCCGACATGAACCTTGGATGACGGTCGGCGATGGGCGTCATGCAAGCCAAGACAAAGCGCACCTTCGGGTTGGCGGAGCGCAAGGAGTCCATCAGCGAGAGATAGTCTCTCACGAACTCATCACGATAGTTGGGCCAATTGCGTGGGTCAGTGTCGTTGATGCCCAGGTGGATTACGGCTATGTCGCCTTTGAAAGCCATGGCCTGCCTGAACTCCTCCTGCCGTATGTATGGTCGATGCCCATGATTCAGCAACGTCGCGCCCGGTTTGCCGAAATTGCCCACTTCATACTTGTCGCCCAGCATCTTCTGAAGTTGTACCGGATAGGAGAAATGCTCCCTGTCCTTGATGCCCGTGCCGTAGGTGATGCTGTTGCCCACGCAAGCCACCTTGATTTTCCGCACTGTCTTCTTGCCGGCTGCCGACGCTGTAAGGCAACACGCCGAAAGCAGCAACACGGCCAATGTTCTCATACGTATTTTAAATCTTTCTAACAACATAGTTTATAGTCAATATCTCCATTTGTACTTTATTTCTTGCACCATCTTTATGCAATCAAAGCCTATACCTAATCTGCACCTTTGACGGTCTAAAGCTAAGATAGCCCATCGGCTATTGGTACTACTCGTCTATTATAGCTGCCGTGAACATCCATTTCACCAATCTCACCTCCGGGGTAGAGAACTTCCCTATAGGGAGTTTAAGCAGCAGCTTGTTCCATCCTTTATCGAGCGTGATTTCTATCGGTGGACGAGAAACGGCATTCTCGTTGCGCAACGCAATTTCGTTGGAGCGGACGGTATTCGTGTTCTCCCATACGGGAGGGTTTATTTCCTCGCCATTGAGCCAAGCCTTGCTGCCTTTATAATCCCATGTTCCAGGACGAGGCGGCAGGTCGCTCTCCGACCTGCTGTAGTTTTGGAATTCCAACAACAATTGTGCCTTTCGCTTCTTTTTAGAGTAAATCCATGACGTGGCGTATGCAGTGTGATTTTCCTGCGGATATGGATAGAAGCCGGGGACCAGATTTCCCCATACATGACGAAGATAGATGCCATTGCCCGTGATCTTGTGAACCTTGTAAGTCTTGCCCTCATACTGATAGGCTGAGTCATCACGGCAAGCCCTGCCCTTGTTTATCTCCGGAGGGAAGACCTTGCCCAAGTCGCCGCCGTTAGGAAAAGCGTCAGTGACAAGCCAGTGTGTTCGGGTCTGGCATACATAAGGGAATGGTTCGCCTTTCAACCAATGGTCCTTCTGCCACAACAAGCGGTTCTCAAACTCGGTGAAGGCGGCAAGTTGCTCAGGCTCGTCATCCCAAAGCAACGTGCCCTTGCCGTCAAAATAGCTGTTTCCGCCACCTCGCCAAGCACGCTCCGCCAAGGTAAGCATATATGGATAGAAATTGTTTTCAGCCAGCATCTGCGCCACGTTGTCTATATGGCGATCGTTCCAGAAAGCCAAGATGCAGCCCGCCAAGTCATCACTGCCCTCTGGTTGATTGTATATGCGACTGTTGAACAAGGCCACCAAGTCGGCATAGCCGTCATAATGGTTGGCATAGTGGAAACGGCAGTCGATGGCAGGAATACCCTTCTGTGCCTTTCCACGATAGCTCCACAGTTGCGTCATGTCGATCTCACCTGGTTGATAGTGCCACCCGGGGTTCCAAGACATGACCTTCTTGCCCTTGTCACGAATATATTTCACCATTTGGGGAACGAAGCTGGGGTTGGTGAAGTTCACCTCGTCGGTGCCGATATGTATGTAAGGCACGTCGAAAGTGGCACAAACCTCGTCCAGTATGTCCTTGAGTATCAAGATGCCTTTCTCTGTTTGCATGCCATAGCCAAAGGTCCGCTCAAACGCGGCACTATGCCCGGGCATGTCTATCTCGGGAATCAAGAGCATCTGGTGACGCTTGCAATAATCCACGAGTTGACGCGCCTCTTCCAAGGTATAGAACTTGCCTTTCTCTCGCTCCATGTTGCCCGGCAGGTTGAGTTGCGGATAGCGTTTGCTTTCCAGACGCCAAGCCTGGTTGTCTGTGAGATGCCAGTGGAAGACGTTGATCTTGTATCTGCTCAAGAGACTTATTTCCCGTTTGAGTTCTTCCACGGGGATGAAGCCCCTGCCCACATCGTGCATGAAACCCCTTACCCTGAAAGCGGGCCAGTCGGTGATTTCACCCTGTGGCAGGCAAGTCTTCTTGTTTTTGGTGGTCTTCAGCTGTTCCAGGGTCTGCCTTGCCCAATACATTCCCTTGGGAGTGGTGGCTTCCAACAAGATGGTCTTGGACGTAATCGATATATGGTATGCCTCTTCTTGGAACCTCGCGCCTTCCACCTTGTCCACGTATCTTTCCACCACGCTTTTCCGCCCATCCACCATTCTGCCTGTGAGGTGACACTTCTGAGGCATGGGCAAGAGCGACAACGGGCATGGTGTCGTAGCGGCTAACGACACCATGCCACATATCATGGTTAACAGGATCAACAAGAGCTGCTTCATACCTACAGCATACAGTCTATGCTATTTGTATTGCCCGTTCGTTATTTGAGCGATGTTCAATTTGACAAACCTGATGTCGTAATAATCGTCCGGCTCTGTCTCCGGATGACGGAAGGCGTTCTCCTCCAACAAGAAGAAGATGCTGCCGTCCTTGCCTTGCACCATCGTGGAATAGGCCGACGTGGTGTCGCTAACCCGATAGCAGCCTTCCCAATCCTTGGCTATGGCCTCAGGTGTGGCATAGTCGGAAGGAGACTCCAACGCCTTGTAATAGATGCCCACGTTGGCGCGCCTTGGGCCACAAGGAACACTCTGGAGCAGCAACTTCACCTTCTTGCCATTCTTCTTGGCATCCACCAAGAGCACCTCGCCATTGCAAGCGTTGTCCTTTGATTCCACGCCATTGTTGGCGGCACCCGAGAATGCTACCTTGCCCCAAGAGCCAGTGGCGGATTTCTTGTTGTCGTAAGAGAAGACATTGAAGAACCTTCCGCCCATCACGCGGCTGCTAAGCAGCACGTTGCCATTGGGCAGCTCCTCTATCTTGGCCTCATCGCCCTTGGGTGCCGACTCTGCCACGTTCTTGCCCAGCACCGCCCAGGTCGCTCCGAAGTCGTCGCTATACAATATACGGTTGCCACTGCGGGTAGTCAACACGGTATAAACACGGTAATACTTGCCGGCCTTGATCTTCTTGCTCTGGCATATCCTGCCACTGGTGAAGAATGCTGATTCCACCTCGGGCATCAAGGCATAGATCTGGTTGGTCACTTCCCCACCCGTCCATGTCTTGCCTTCGTCGTCGCTATAATATCTTCCCATCATGAGCGGGTTCTTGCGAGACGACTCCCAATAGCTTATTCCGCCGGAGGCGCACATAAGCAATATCCTGCCCGTCTTGCTGTCGACCACGGTGGCGGCGTCGCCATGGGCGCAATCGAAGTTGGTAGCAACGCCACTGCCGCCCTTGGCCACCATCTGCTCGCCGGCACTCCATGTGGCACCCTTGTCGAGACTGGTCTTCATCACGATGTCCAAGTGGCGGCCACCGCCAATATCCCTGTTGTCATAGCGATGATCGGTGAAGGCAATGAGCTTGCCCGACTTGCATTCCACTATTGCCGGAATGCGGTATTGCGCGTCACGGTTGGAAAAGACCGTTACGCCATGACTCTGCTGAACGCTTGCAGTCTGTGCCTCAACAGGCGTGACGGAAACCTCTGCCGACACTTGCGACGGCACAAGAAGCGCCATGCCCATCGCAGACAATATCAACGCCTTGCTGACGGTGGTTGGAAACTTGTTATTGTGATTGTTCATGGTAAATTAATAATTTGTTTATAGGTGAGTATTGCAAAGTTAGGGAAAAACAATGACGACAAGGCGTTTTTCATTGACAAATATCCGTGCATATCAAATATTCTTCATAACTTTGCGATATACGGATTGCGTCCGCAATAGATTAAAACAAAATCAGCCATGGCTATATATCTCGACCCTAAGGCAGACCTCACGTTCAAGAAGGTCTTTGGTGAGCATAAGGAACTCATGATAAGTTTCCTCAACGCTATGCTCCCACTTTCCGACAATGGGCAAGTGGCGTGGATTGAATACCTTGAACCAGAGCTTATACCCGACCACCCATTGAAGAAGGACACCATCGTCGACGTGCGTTGCCGCGACGCGCGCGGTCGCCAATTCCTCGTGGAGATGCAGATGATATGGACTCCCGCCTTCATGAAGAGGGTGCTGCTCAACGCCACGAAAGCATACTCGCGGCAACTGGACAAGGGCGGACACTATGAGGACATACAGCCCGTATACTCGCTGAACCTTGTAAACGACACATTCCGCGACGACACCGAGGATTACTACCACGACTATGGAGTGATGGACATCAAGAACCCCGACCAGACCATAGACGAGATGCACCTCATCTTCATAGAGCTGCCGAAGTTCAAGCCACACACCTTCCACGACAAGAAGATGATGGTGCTATGGCTGCGCTACCTCACGGAGATAGACGAGAAGACTCGCCAGGCTCCCGCAGAGCTTCTTGAGAACCCCGATACGTGCAAGGCCCTCGACATAGTGAAAGAGTCGGCCTTCACCGAGGCTCAGATGGCAGGCTACGAACACTTCTGGGATGCCGTTAGCACGGAGCGCACCTTGGTGGGAGCCGTGGAACGAGCCAACAAGAACCTGCAACAGGCCCTCGACAAGGTTGACGAGGTACAAAGGAAACTGCATGAAGCACAAGCGGAAGCAAAACGTGCAAAGGCGGAAGGCGAGAAGGCCAAAGCCTTGGCAATGGCTCGCAACATGATTGCAGACGGCATGCCAACAGGAGTTGTCGCAAAGTACACAGGACTTACAGAAGAGGAAATAAAGTCGCTCTTACAGTAATAAAACAGTTTGCCCACCCACGTGAAACAATATGGTTCACATAGGTGGGCAAATTGGTTCACATAGGTGGGCAAATATAGAAGGGGCGAGATCAACGCCTTATTTCAGCGCGTAGATTTTTGCCTTTCCGCCTTTCACCTTCAGCGTGGTGTAGGGCGAAGAAGGGAACACGACGTTTGTCATGGCCATCTTTCCGTCGGCATCGAACGCCTCAACGCTGCTCTTGTCAATAAATATCATCAAGGTCTTGACGCGTCCGCGCGTGGGTGCCGTGGTCACAGCTGGGAAATCGGTGCTGAACTCCGTCTCACCGCTCTTGGTTCTATCCATGGTGAATGTCTGCTTGGCGGCGTTGTAGGTCATCACCACCTGCTCGCCCTTGGCGTTGGAGAGCGTTATGGTGGTGTTGGAGCGTAGCTGCACGTCAACCCTGCATGCCGGTGTGAGCGCGCCGATAGGCTTCTTGGCAAAGGCTGCCATCACCTCTGGCGAAGGTTTCACGCTGACATAGCCCGTGTCTTGATACTCAAAATATCCGAGTTCGCGCGGTATGCCGTTGGCCGAGCGATACTGCTTCGTGGGCACCTGGTTGGCATACTGCCAGTTGCTCATCCATGGCAACGCCACGTAGCGGCCGTCGGGAGCGTTGTTGAACGTCACCGTGGCATAATGGTCCTTGCCCCAATCCATCCACTTGGTGACCGACGGGGCGGTGTCGCACGTGAACTTGTGGCCATCGAAGGTGCCGGTGAAATACTGTGTCGCTGAACCGCCGAAGGGTCCGCCGGGGTTGATGTTGCACAGCAGCACCCAGTGGCCATTGCCCATATCGAGCAAGTCGGGACACTCCCACACACCGTCGTGCGAACCATATCCTTCGCCGAAGTCGCTCTCAAACTTCCAGTCTTTCAAGTCCGTGGAAGAAAAGAACTTCATGTGTTGCTTCTCCGAGACGATGAGAATCCACCTCCCCGTGGCAGCATGCCAAAAGATGTGCGGGTCGCGGAAGTCGGGTATGCTTGACACGAGCACAGGGTTGTCGGCATGCTTTACGAAGGTCATGCCATTGTCGGTGCTCACCGCCATGCTCTGCTTCTGTGCCCTTCCCGCTGACGTGTAGTAAGCCACCACGGCACCCTTGCCGAACCCGGCGGTGTTGTCGTTGTCGACCACCGAACAGCCACTGAAGATGGTGCCGAGGGCGTCGGGCAGTATGGCGTCGCCCTGGAAAGTCCAGTTCACAAGGTCGGTGGAGGTGGAATGGCCCCATGTCATGTTCTCCCACTGCGAGCCGAAGGGGTTGTGCTGGAAGTAGACATGCCAGACTCCATCCTTATAGAACAGGCCATTGGGGTCGTTCATCCAGCCGTATGCCGGCGTGTGATGGTAGAGCGGGCGCAAAACCTCACGGTTGGTCATGTCAAAAGTGTCGCTGAGCTTCATGAGCTTCCAGCAAGCGAAGTCGGCCGTTGCCGCCTTGCTGGCGGAAGTTGCCGCACCATCGCGGTTGAGATTGATGTCGAGCAGCAGGCTCTTTGCGTCCTTTACATCGGCAATGTCGAGCGGCACGTAGTAGTCGACCTTGTTCTCGGCGAGTCTCACGTTGAACTCTCTCACCATGTTGTTGTTTGATATCACGCGCACATGATCCATGTTGGCGTTTTCCTCCACCGGAATGAGCAGGTATTTCTTCGCCGTGGGCACGCTCAGCAGTACCTGTGATTCGCTGAGCACCTGTGGCTTCAATGTCTGGGCTGAGCCGCTGATGCCGACAAGCGCCGCCAGGCATGCAAAAATAAGTTTATGCAGGATTGTCATTGTTTCGTGTTTGTTTATTTTCGATTTATGTGCCATTATCATTTCTTGAATGTCTTCTTGCCCTTGCTCACTATCAAGCCCTTGGCATTGGCTTTGACACGCTGGCCGGCAATGTTGTAAGTGGTGTCGTCTTCTGTCGGCAAAGTCTTCGGCAGATCAATGCCAGTAGTGGTGTTGCTGGAGAGGTAGTTTATCATGTTGGTCGTGAACTTCACGAAATTGGGAGAATACTCCCATTGCGTCCAGTCGTAGGCAGCGAGGCCACAAGCCAGCACCTTGCCGCTGAACTGCTCGTTGGGGTCGAACTCCACTATTCCGGCGCAACAGTAGTCGACGACGTGCTGCCACGTGCCAAGAACGGTGGCGTTGTTCTTGTTCTCAAAGTCTTCCACCTTGTTGGGGTTGTCAGCCAAGGCATAGTCGCCCAGATTCAAGTCCCACATACAGTTGTGGTCAAGCTTCTTTCCTGCCCCTATAAGGGCATAGGTCTCATGACCATACTTGTCGTTCCCCTCAAGTCCCTTGTAGATGGCATGGCCGCGGTTGTCGTAGGCTCCACGGTTGTAGGCATCCGAGGTGATGTCGTCGTTGATGCGGCCTATCACAGCCTGTATGCCCCACTCGTCTTGGTTGTCACCGCCCTCGCCGCTGCCAAAGAGTTTTGGGGCGTATGCGGTGCGGCCGATGGAATAGACTATCTGTGTGGCGTGGTTGGTGAGCAGCAAGTTGCCGCCCTCCTCTACATATTTCTTTATGTAGTCCTTCGCCAAGGCGTCGAGATTGTCGGGTAGATTCTCTGCGCCTACGTTGATGCCTACACGGTCTACCATGACCCACAGGCATGAATACTTGCTTGCGCTGAGGTCTGAGAGGTCGTCGAGACCGATGACATTGCCGTCGATGTTTTTGGCAAACCAGTCGAGCGCAGTTTGCTCGGTCTGGCTTGGCGACGACAGTCTTAGCATTGCCGGCTTCTGCGCCATCATGGCTACGGAGAGCAAGGCCAGCATGAGGGTGAATATGTGTTTTCTCATAGTGTTGTCTGTTAGTGTGTTCTTGTTGTTTGTTGTGATTGGTTGCTTGCACGTTCAGCTAAGCGTTTCTATCTCGCGATGTGTTTACGCCCATTGCGGATATAGACGCCTTGCCTCGGCTCCTCGTTGAGCCTTTGTCCGGTAAGCGTGTAGATTGTATTGGAGCGATTGTTGACGCTGTTGCTTATCACACTGTTTATACCTGTAGTGTTGGCAGGGTTAAGGTTCCATGCCTTCAATGAAGAGAAGGTGGTGTTGCCCGTAGAGAACGCCTCTATGCCAATGGCGTTGCTGTCTGTGGGGTAGACACGGGTGGAGAAGGCGTAATGGTCGTTGACGAAAACATCGAGGATGGAGCCGTCGAGGAAGACGTGAAGCTTGACCTTAGCTCCCGGGCGTATTCGCTCATTGTAGAAGCCGCCCGTGTATAGCCCGTCGGTGTACACGCCATTGTCGTTGACCACGCGGTTTAGGTTGCCAAGGTCCACCGTCACCGTGTTGGCCGAAAAGTAGACACTGGCATAGCTATCTCCGTCTTTCAGCAAGCGGAAACCGCTCTTTGCCGAGGTGTTGCTTTGCGTGATGTCTATCTCTGCCAGCAATTCCACTTGTCTGCCGCTCACTCCTCCCAATGCCACGGAGGAGTTGTCCACTGCAACGTCGGTCTGTTCGTAAGCCCCGTCGGCCACGCGCATGGCCGCCAAGCCCGAATATGGCTTTTGCAGCAAGGTCGTGCCGTCGCTGCTGAGCGACACCTCGCGCGGCAGCGAGTAGTTGTGAGCCCATCCCCAGCGGTATTGATAGTCGCCGCCCACCTTGTCGGGCACGATGCCCAGCAAGACCGTCTTTCCGTCCTTCTGGTAGATTGATGGTGAGAGCAAGCCGTAGCCTTGCTTCGACGTGCCCGACATCTCAAGGTCCTGAGGGTCGTCTTGCTGTGGGGTAAACTTCCCGTCGCTGTCGATGGTGCCAATCCAGTAGATGCACTTCACTCCGGTGCCCATACCCAGTGGCGTGACGGTGAAGAGCCACTTGCCATTGCCCATGGGCGTGACGTTGGGCATCTCCCACATCGTGCCGCACACGTTGGCATTGGAACCTTGGAAGAACACGTCACCGTTGTTGGTCCACTTGCCATTGACATATTTGTGGAGCGTGGCACAGCCTATGCCATTCTTCGAGCAACCCACGACGACATACTTCTCACCATTGTTCTCGAAGAAATAACAGTCGCGGAAGTCGCTGCTGAAGCCCGATGGCACATTGGCGATGAGAGGATTGTCGGAGCTCTTTGTCCACGCGTCGAGGTTGTCGTCGGCAGGCGATGCCATGGAGATGGCAGCATGACCATAGTCCACTCCCGTGTAGAGAATGGTGGGCTTGCCGCCATTGAACGAGGCATTCTCGAAGACGCATCCGCTCCAGCAACCTTTCTTGTCGTAGCTCTCCGATGGGTAGAGGGCTATTGGCTCCTCCTCCCAGTCGTAGAGGTTCGTTGAAGACATGTGTCCCCACTTCTGGTTGATTATGCCCGACATTCCCGGGTTGCATTGGTAAAAGACGTGCCACCGCCCATTGTAGTAGGTCAGGCCGTGAGTCTCGTTGGTCCACTTGCCGTCGGGTGTGCCGTGGAAGTGCGGACGATACACGTTGGAGGCATAACGTGTGGCAGCGTCGTAGGTCAGCACCGGTGCGTTGTCAGGCTTGTTATCGTTGACAACGCTTGCCTGTACACCGTTGTATATCTTGATGTCGTCGATGAGACCATCGAAAGCGTTGAGAAGAAACACGTCTTGCTTTATGTCGTTGGCCGACTTGCCGATGAGGAAGGTACCACTCCCGACATTGAATGTAGACGGCACCACGGCAGATGCCATCAGCTGGCCATTGTTGTAGAGCGAGACGGTGCGGTCCTGACGGCTTGATGCCGAGCCATGGACAATTCCGACAAGGTGGCTCCACTTGTTGCAAGGCAAGGTCGACGACGAGCATACCGCCTTATACTTTCCATCCGGGGTCCAGCACTCGAAAGTGTAGTGGCCGCGGTTGGAAATGAAGAACGCGAATCCTGTCTGCGAGTTGTCGTCAAGATTGCCGCACAGGGTCGTCCAGTCCTCACTGTCCACATCCACATTCATCAAGGGCCACATCAGCGGTGCTACCCACAAGGAGAAAGTGATGTCTTGCGGGGAAATGGCCTCCGCGTTGACCGTGACATTGCTTACTGTCGTGCTGTAACCATCAAAACGCAGGCATTTTCCCCTTGCGCCATCTACGAAATACGCGGGAAGAGCACCGTCTACGGCAAACGTCTTGCCCATGACGGTTTCTTCTATTTCATTACCATCACCTTTTGGCTCCATTGGGAAATTGACCACGGGCATCTGGCCATACGTGGAAACGGCGCAAAGTAAGCTTGCCAATACGAGAACAGGATTCTTCATGTTTCTTTGTCTAAAGTATCTTTCATTCAACTCTTTATCGCATGAGATAAGCCAAGGCGTTTGCCGTGAGTTTCTCCAAGTTGGCCTGATAAGCATTGCCAGGCTGGTGGAACTCGAAGGCCGAAGGGCCTATGGCTACGATGCGACCTGTATAAGTGTCGGTGGGGTTAAAATCTACCACGGCGGCGCAGCAATAATCTACGACGTGCTGCCACGTGCCAAGCACCGTGGAATTGGTGGCGTTCTCAAAGGCCACCACTACATTGGGGTTGCCCGCCAAGCCATAGGCGTTGAGATCCCACATGCAGTTGTGGTCTTCCTTCAGTCCGCTGCCGATAAGCGGGAAGATGTCGTGGCCATAGTTGAACTGCCCGGTTTCCATGCCTGTATAGATGTCTGCCTTGGTGTGGTCGTAAACTTGTCCGCTCACATTGCCGATGACAGCCTGCAACCCCCACACGTCACCATTTTGGTTGGCAGAGCCGCTACCGAAAATGTTTGGTGCGAAACCGCTGGTACGCCCAATGGCCTCAACGAGCTGCGTGGCATGGTTGGTCAGGAGCAGCTTGCCATCACCCTGCACATAGTTTTTCAGTTCACCCACAATGTCGACAACCTCTTTGGGCAGGTTCTGCCAGTCGCGGGCCAAGCCTTCGCGATCGATGGTAATCATAAGGCACGGGAATTCATCGACATCAATGCTTGCCACGTCGGCAGGCTTGACGAATGCCCCGGTGCCCTTTGCCACATAGTTGTCGTTGAACCATTGTGCGGCGGCAAGCTCATCGTCGTCGGCGAGCTTGGTGTAGTCGTCTGCCAAGAGCAGGAAGCCAGCCTTTGTCACGACATCGTAGTTGATGTGCACTTCGGTAGAGACACCCTCGGACACGAGGCTGTTGTCATACTTCGCCTTCACTGTGTAAAGGTTGTCGGCGTTCACTTCTGCCCGCTTTATCGTATAAGTGTTTACGTTGCCATCGACCTCGGCGAGCTTAACGTTGTCCTTGTATATTATCGCTCCCGTGGCACCCGCGGGCATCGACCACGTGAGCGTGAGCTGGCGGCCATCGTTGGTCCATTTGAGGTCGGTTGGCACCGGAGAGGTTATGGCATCAGGATATTGCACGTCGGTGCATGCCGCAAACACAAGCAGCACAAGCGACATTATGGCGAAAATAGTTTTCTTCATGGTATTGTTGAAAAATAGGGGTGGAATGATTGTTGTATATTAATATTGTGTGTAAAGTCCGTGCGAGTTGTCAACCTCTGAGTAGTAAATCTTCAGGAAGAGGTCTTTGTCGTCGATGGAGGCATCTTGGTAATAGCTTTGGTATTTCTTTTCCTTTTCAAAATACTTTGTCATGACCTCGACCGTGTTGCCCCAGCGCAGCAAGTCGAACCAGCGGTTGCCTTCCAAGGCAAGCTCCATGCGTCGTTCCTCCCTCACGGCTTTGCGCGCGAAGTCTTGTGTCCATCCTTCGGCAGGATACTCGCCCACCTTGTAGTCGGCCATTGCGGTCGAGAGGTCGCGCGGTGTGTAGGTCAGGTCTATGCTGTTTGCCGCACGCTTTCTGATCTTGTTGACCCACTCGCGTGCCTCTTCGAGATTGTTGGTCTCTACACACGCCTCGGCATAAAGCAGCACGATGTCGGAATAGCGAATGAGGCAGAAGTTCAATGGCGAGCCGCCCCAAGGCCAGCCGCTTATCATGCGTGTGTCTGAAGGGTCGCAAACGCTTTTCTTGTTGGAATATTCGCCATAGATGTCGTAGGCACGGCACCAACCCTTGGTGTAGGTATGTCCACGGAAGGGGAATCCTATTCTGCCGACGGTGAAGTCAAGGCGTGGGTCAACATTGCCATAATAGTTGCCATTTGATACCACTTCGCCGTTGGGGTTCTTCTTGTCAATGTAAGGCAAGCCGTTCTCGTCCGTGGCGTAAGAGTCTACCAAGTCTTGCGAGCCATAGAAGAAGTCGTCGCCCGTACCCCAGAGATTGCCGTCAGAATAAGTGACATTCAGCAGGTTGCTCCAGTTGATGTGCGCGTTGTTGTTTGCCGTTGAGCACTGTATGGCAAGTATCGACTCGTAGAGGTTGTTGTTGTCTATTTTTGCCATGTCCTGGCATTTTGGATACAAAGAGTAGAGGCCGCAGTCGATGACCGTCTTTGCCCACTGCTTCACCTTTTGCCAGTCGCAAGAGCCGCTCTCCGTGTCTTGTGCATACACCTTGGCAAGGATGGCCGCGGCTGTGTACTTGCACACGCGCCCGGCAGAAGTGGGCTTCTCGGGCAACACATTGTAGGCATCCTCAAGGTCGGCGATGATCTTGCCGTAGATTTCGGCACGCGAGAACTCCGTGTTCGACTGTGAACTGGCGTCTTCGGTGGCCTCCGTGAAATAAGGTATGCGTTTGAACACGCGTATCAGGTCGAAATAATAGTAAGCCCTGAGGCACTTCATCTCGCCCGTGAGCTGTTCGGGGTTGGCTATGTTGCTTGCCGCGGCGATGGCGGCAATGGCACGGTTGGCCCTGACAATGGCATAGTAGTTGTTTTCCCACTTGTAGAGGCTCGACACGTTGTCGGAAGTGATGTTGGATATTTCCAACTGGTGCAGGTTCTGCTCCATTGACGTTGAGCCACCGCCTTTCAAGGCATCGTCTGAGCGGACATCGAATATCCAGTTGGTAGACGGTCCTGAGAACGACTCATTGTTGCCGAAGAAGTGGGCTTCAAGGCCATTGTATGTGGCGGAGACAAGCCCCTCCACGGAACTGTCGTCGAGCTGACCTTCCGTAAACTGGCCCTGTGGCACAGTGTCGAGCATGTCGGAGCAAGAAGCCGTGAGCAAGCCGGCTGCAAGCATTAAACTATATATCTTGAATTTCATGAGTGTATGCAATTATAAGTAATTGGGATATTGAATGTTTTATCTGTTGTATTAGAACGTGACGTTGACTCCGAGGCTGAACGTCCTTGCCCTCGGATAGGAGCCGTTGTCGACGCGGCTTCCGTATGTGCCCATTGGCACCTCAGGATCAAGCCCCGAATATCCGGTTATCGTAAACACGTTCTCGACCTGTCCGAAGACGCTCAGGCTGCCGAGGCCCAACTTCTTTATAAGCTGCTGATCGAAATTGTAAGCCAGCTTCAGGTATTTCATCTTCATGTAGGAGCCGTCCTCTATATAATATGTGGACATGCGCGTCTCGTTGTTGTTGTCGTTGAGCGACAGGGCTGGAATGGAAGAGCTTGTGTTGCTCTCGGTCCAGGCGTTGAGCACGTCGACACTGCGGTTGGTGTACAGGTTGCCATAGCTCATGAGGTAAAGCTGCTTCTTCATGCTGTTGTAGATGTCGAAACCAAACTCACCAAAGAGGAACGTGCTGAGGGTGAAGTTCTTGTAAGTGGCAGAGAGGTTGATGCCCATCGACCAGTCGGGGTTGGGGTCGCCAATGATGCAACGGTCGTTGTCGTCGATTACGTTGTTGCCGTCAAGGTCACGGAAAATCATCCTTCCCACGCCCTTTCCGCTTTGCTCGGCATGGTTTGCCACGCTCTCCTTGTCGTTGAATATGCCATCGTACACCCAACCGTAGTAGACACCCATCGGCTGGCCTTCCATTATGCGGATGTCGTTGCCTTGCGAACTCACCTTGTCGTTGAATGCCACAAGCTTGTTGCGATAAGCCGAGAGGTTGACGTTGCCGTCCCAGCTGAACTCGCCATACTTAGGAGAATGATAGCCAAGAGTCATCTCGAAACCCTTGTTGTCCATGGTGCCGGTGTTCATGTACTTGGCAGCGTTCTCACCGGCGACAGACAGCGTCGGTGGTATAGTAAGCATGTCGGTGGTCTTCTTCCAATAATAGTCGAGCGTCAGAGACACCGTGTTGTTGAACAACATGGCATCAATGCCGATGTTGGTCTGCGTGGTGGTCTCCCACTTGAGGTTCTTGTTGCCAGAGGCGGTTACGATGACACCGCTTACCTCGCTGTTGTTGGAGCCGTTGAGGTCGTAAGAGCCATTGCCCGAAGTGTAGGCATAAGTGGAATATCCGGCATAAAGGTTGCTGATGGCGGCGTTGCCGTTTTGTCCCCATCCCACGCGCAGCTTCAAGTCGTTGACAATGTTCTGCCTCTTCGGGAAGAACTTCTCCTCGCTGACACGCCAAGCGCCACTGAAGGCTGGGAACACGCCTGAGCGGTTGCCCTTTGCCAGGCGTGAGGTCTCATCACGACGCAACGTGAATGAAGCCAGGTAACGATTGGCGTAGTTGTAGTCCACCTTGCCGAAAAGAGAGAACAATGCCCACTCCGACTTGCCGCCGCCATTGGTCTGCACGCCCGTGCCAGAGCCAATCTGCATGTAATCGGCATCCTCGAAGGCATAAGTGTCGCGATAAGCGCTGAGCCCCTCGAAGACATACTTGATAGCCTCAACTCCGAAAAGGGCGTTGATGCCGTGTTGCCCCCATTGGCCGAGATAGTTTGCCGTGTTGGTCCACGTGTAGGTGTCGCCCTGGCCATAGTCGCGGCTCACGCTGTTCTTGTCGGAGCTCTCAACCTTGCGGCCTAGGTTCTTGTTGAAATACTGCACGTGCTCTATGCCGAAGTTTGTCTTGATGGTGAGTCCCTTCACTGGCATCAGCTCAGCGTAAGCGTTGCCGAATATGCGCCACGAATTGTTGTCGTTGTCCCTGCCGTTGTAGAGGGTTTGCATGGGGTTGGCTACGTCGGAGCCCAACAACTGCATGGCGCTGCCAAAGACGCCATCTGAGGAATACACGGGCAGGGCAGGATGCTGGCGCATGGCAACATAAGGAATGCCAGAGTCGGAGCCTGTGCCGAAATCGCGGTCGTGCCAGTTGGCAACCATAAGATTCTCGCCAACGTGGAAATACTTGCTCACATTATATGAAGAGTTGACACGACCGGAGAAACGACGATAGTAAGAATACTTCATCATGCCCTCTTGGTCGATATAGTTGCCGGAGAAAAGGTAGGCCCCCTTGTCGGAGGCATTGCTCACGCTTGCCGATACGTTTTGCGTCCAAGCCGCGCTGTACACTTCTTTCTGCCAGTCGGTATTGGCTGTCTTGATGCCATTGTATGAGTCGACGAGCTTTGGTGTAGCGCCAGTGCCATAAAGACGGGAGTCGGGCTTCGTGTTGTCGTTGGCGCACGCCTGCCAATAAGCCACGCCCCACTGGTCGGCACTGAGCATGTCGTAGCTCTTGGCGATGGTGTTCACCGAGGCCGTGTAGTCGACATTAAACTTAGTCTTGCCGTTTTTGCCCTTCTTGGTGGTTATGACAATGACACCGTTTGCGGCACGCGAACCATAGATGCTTGCCGAGGAAGCGTCTTTCAACACCTGTATAGACTCTATGTCGGCACCATTGAGCGAGTTGAGGTTCTCCGTGGTTGCCACTCCGTCGATGACAAACAGAGGGTCGCTGTTGTTGACCGTGCTGATGCCCCTGACCCTAATGGTGGTGCTTCCACCGCCCGGTGCGGCATCGGTGACGATGTTGACGCCAGAGAGCTTGCCCTGCATGGAGTTGAGCATGTTGGGGTCGGCAGCGCCGGCGGGGTTCTTCATGTCCATGACGGAGACAGCGCCTGTCAGGTCGGCTTTGCGCTGCACCTGGTAACCTGTCACCACCACTTCGTCAAGCTCCTTGCCATCGGCAAGCTTTATCACTATCTTGTCGGCTGCCTTCACCTCCAATGTCTGGTAACCTATATAAGACACGCTGAGATTGGCGGAGGGTTGAACCGACAAGGAAAAATGTCCGTCGATGTCGGTTATGGTTCCGCCGCTGGATCCTACCACCCTGACGGTAGCGCCTATCAGAGGCTCACCATCTGAGGCGGCAACAACTGTTCCCGTAATTGTTTTTTGTGCCATCGCGCCTATTGCACAGAGCAAGAATGCGGTCAAGCAAACTAAAATCTTTGTTTTCATATTGGTGTATTATTAGTCTATATTTATTATTAGTCTTGTAAAACCATGGCGGTCTAAAGCTTGGCAAAAAATCACCAAAATCTACGTGCTTCGCAGCACTTGGTTCTCATTGCGGCAATGGAATGACACTATGCCATTTGCTTTTCACGAGTCAAAATTAGGGCAAATTGAACCATGTAAATAGAAATTATGTTTCTTTGGATTACAAATACGTTTCTTTTTCTCAAAAATAACAGAATATGTAACCCGTTTACAAGACTAACCCTGAAAATAGGGCCATGTTAATTCGTATAGGTTAAGATTTATCAAAACAAATTTCACGCAAACGGAATTGCATTGGAAAGGCAACGGAATTGCATTGGAAAGGCAACGCGATTCCATTGGAAAGGCAACGCGATTCCATTGGGAAGCCGATGGCCGAGAAAAAGCATTATTTTCTCACATAAGAATAGACATGAAGCCACCGTGAAACTACTAAACGACAATGCGAAATCAGTGCAGAAATGTCACGACATAACGCGGATGATACTTGTCGTTGGTGATAAGTGTCAAACGCCTCGACGTTGGTCTTATCTTCTTCAAGGACATTTCCTTGTTTTCGTCAATGGCAACAACAAGTGGCTTGGCGCCCAAAAGGTCTACCCCGTCATTGGTATAGGCACGGTAGATGAGCAATGGAGCGGAACCTTTGTTGCCAATGCGCAAACTTGCTCTTTCCGCCTCGACCCTACGCTGACATGCTATTCTCGGACTGCTGACGACATTTTCCAAATCCGGCAACACGATGGCCGTTATAACCACGCCGACACTGTCGCGGCCGTCTATGGGGACGCTAACCGTTCGGCAGACAAGCCCCCACCCCTGTTTGCCGTCTGCCTCGAATGTCACGGGTATGGACGAGTGGTCCCCTGTCCGCATATCGCGAAGCACGCCCAGATACATTGTCCTCGACTCGCCTCGCCTTACTTCTCCCATGCGCAAGGTGTCTGTCGTGAGCCAAAGCGAGTCTCTACGCACTGGATACTGCCTGATGAGCGTTTCTTCGCTTGTCTGCACTTCGCCTTCCACCGACAACGTCACTATCGAGGTGTCGGAAGCCGAAGCCACGACAATGGATGCCGTCTCGTAGAACTCGCCTCCCCTACCCTCAGGGTTGAAGGAAACGTCAACAGGCACAGAATCGCGAGGCGGCACATGGCTCGTGTCGCACGATATGGTGGTGCAACCGCACGAAGGATAGGTCTGGCATATCCGTACCGGCACGTCGCTCTCGTTGCGCAGCACGAAACGATGCGACACCACGCCGTTTTTCTCCTGGATGACGCCAAAGTTGATGGCAGCCGTGGCAACAGTGATGACAAGTCCCATCCGCATCATGCGCCATCCTCCTCTTGCCGCTTTCTGAAATCGCTTGGGGTAATGGCATATTTCTCGCGAAAACATTTGGAGAAATAGCTGGGCGAACCGAACCCTGTCTCATAGGCTATCTCCGCGATGGTCTTGTCGGTATGCGATATCATGGCGTAAGCCTGGCTCAACCGTATTTGCCTCAACATCTCGGCTGGCGACAGTCCAGACAAGGCTTTCACCTTTCTATAAAGTTGCACACGGCTCAGACCTATCTCGGCACCGAGGTCGTCCATCTTCAGCTCGCTCTCGCTCAGGTGCTTCATTATCACTTCGCGCAACCTGTCTACAAACTTTCGGTCGGGCGTGCTAAGGCTCAGTTCTTCCAGCTTCTCCTCTGCCGCTTTCTCGTCGAAGAGATGTCGCAGCTGAGCGCGGCTCTTAAGCAGGTTGTCGATGCGCGCCACGAGGAGATTGGCGCTGAAAGGCTTTGTCATGTAGGCATCGGCACCACAGCCCAAGCCTTCCACCTGCTGGGTCTCCGTGCTGCGCGCCGTGAGGAGAATCACGGGTATGTGGGATGTCATGGCACCGTCTTTTATCTTGCGGCAAAACTGCAATCCGTCCATCACCGGCATCATCACGTCGCTCACTATGATGTCGGGCACGGTCTCGTGGGCTACCTTCAAGCCGCTCTCGCCATCGGCAGCCTCCACCACGTAGTACTTGTCGGAGAGGAGCGTCCGGAGGTATGTGCGCATGTCGGTGTTGTCGTCCACGATGAGCACCGTAGGCAGGCTGTTGTCGTTGTCCACGCCCGTGTCGGTACCCTTTTCGTCTGCCATGGTCTCCGTCTCAAGCATTTGCATCAGCGCGTTGGTGTCGGAAACCAAATCGCCTTTTCCTGCCTCTGTGTTGCCGCCCATGGATTCAGCGGTGGCATCCGGCTTGAAGTTGAGCACGTCGTAGACTATATGGGCAAGCTGCTCCACGTTGCGTTTCATGATGTCTACCAAGGTGCGGTCGTCGGGCTGCAGCGAGGTGCTCTCGGCAAGCTTCTTTATAGGCCCGTCGATGAGGGTCAGCGGCGTGCGCAGTTGGTGGCGCGCGTTGTTATAGAAAAGCGTCTGCTCACGATACATTTTCTTCTCGCGCCGGTTTATGCGCCTTGTGATGACAACTATGCGCCATATGAGCAATATTATTATTATGAGCAAGACTATTGCCATGACGCTGACCAAGGTTATGATGCGCTGCGTGTTGTAGAGCCCCAGATAGTTTTCAAGCTTGTCTTGCAAGATGAGCAAGTCGCGGCTCTGCCTGAGCGTCTCTATGCTGGTATGCTGTATTATGGGCGCGTTGTCTGGCGTAACGATGACACTCTTCATGATGTTCTCGCGCTTGAACTTCCTGCCTTGCAGAATGTCAAGCGCCAACCTCACTATTTCCTCTCCATGAGTGGGATAAATGTAAGTGCCGGCAAACACGCCTTTCTCCACCGCCTCTATACCTTCGCCCTTGCCAGGCAGACCGTCGATGCCGAGAAACAATATCTTTCCTGCCACGCCTTTGTCGTTGGCAGCAGCATAAGCCGCGCTCGTGGCTAGGTCGCTGTGGCAAAACACGATATCGGGCACGGGATTGTGGTTGAGCCTGTCGGTCATGGTGCTGTAAGTGGCCTCAGTGGACCAATCGGTGTCTACAAATGTGTAGTCGATGCCTTTCTTGCCTTTCATCGCCGATGCGAAGCCCTTGTGGCGGTCTATGGCTGGCGAGGAGCTGGTGCCTCCGGTCAGTTCCAGCACCCGAGGCACATGGTCGAACGACCGCTCACGCAGCAGCGACAAGGCATAGTTGCCCATGGCGCGTCCGGCTTCCACGTTGTCGCCACCTATATAGGCAGTGTAGTCGTCGCTACGCACCTTGCGGTCGAAAAACACCACGGGCACGCCTTTTTTCCTTGCCCTTGCAATGGCGGGGGCAATGGTCATATCGTTTGGCGACACCACTATGAGGTCGACACCCGATGCCACCATCGAGTCTATCTGCGCCACTTGCAAGCGGGAGTCGTTGTTGGCGTTGGCTATGCTCACCTTAACCTCGTTGCCGTAGAGGTGCTGTGCCGAGAGCATCTCGCCGTTGACCTTCTCCCTCCACTTGCCGCCAACACATTGCGACACTCCTATGACATACTTATAGGAATGGCCGCCCGAACATGCCGAAAGCAACACCACGGCAATAAGGGCAAGTAAATATGTATGCTTGACGCGTCGAAGCCTGGTGTGTTTAAATAAAGTTGTCGCCATTCTTCAACTGCACCTCGTTGACATACTTGCGGACCAGGGCGGAGGAGTCTTCCTTCTTGCAAATGAGCAACACGTTGTCTTTCTCCGCCACGATGAATCCTTCGAGACCACTGATGATGCCCAAGATGCCTTTCGGCAACTTCACCACGTTGTGGTGGCTGTTTTCCATGTAGACATCGGAGTCGATCACCACATTGTCGTCGTTGTTCTTGGGCAAAGCCTCGTAGATGCCATGCCATGTGCCCAAGTCGGCCCAACCGAAATCGCAATTCATCACGCACACATTGTCGAGCTTGTCGAGCACCCCTGCCTCGATGGATATGTTGGGGTACGACGTGAAGCTCTCCGACATGTAGGCCGCTTCTTGTTCAAACGTGGCATCGGGATTCTGCTTGTCGAAAGCCAAGAGCACGGTGGGCAAGAACTTGGAAAACATCGTTTGTATTGTCTTGGTATTGGAGACAAAGATGCCCGTGTTCCACAGAAACTCGCCACTGTCCATGAACATCTGGGCGAACTCGCGGTTGGGTTTCTCGGTGAAGCTCCTCACGGTTAAGATGTTTTTCTTAATAGGCTTGTCGGTCTGGATGTAGCCATAGCCAGGTTCCGGTCGCGTGGGCTTGACGCCCATTGACATGAAGGTGTCGTGGGAGGCTGCAAAATCCATCGCCGTCTTTACGTTCTTGTTGAAAGCGTCCTCGTTGAGTATGAGCTGGTCGCTGGGCACCACTATCAACACCGCGTCCTTGCTGTGCTTGGTCACATGATGACTTGCCCACGCCATGCTTGGCGCAGTGTTTCGCAATATCGGTTCCACGAGAATGTTCTCCCGTGGCAATTCGGGCAATTGCTGCCTCACGATGTCAAGATATTGTGCGTTTGTGCTGAGCAGGATATGGTCGGGCGGGATTATCTTTGCCATTCTGTCCCATGTCTGCTGTACTTGTGTCCTGCCTGTCCCGAAGAAATCCAGAAACTGTTTTGGACGGCTCTCACGGCTGCATGGCCACAGGCGCTGGCCTCTTCCACCTGCAAGAATCAGGCAATATTTGTTGTTGGAAAATGACTTCATAAGTAAAGATTTATAGTTTATTTTCTTCAAAGCTATATATAAAAAACGACTCGACAAAAGAATTGTTACACCTTTCACTTATTTTTCTTTATTCTTTAATATAAAAGACGATTTTTTTGTTTTCACTTCTCCACCTATCCTTTTTTTAGTAATTTTGCACCGTCAAAGCTTTATGACATCATTAAAGCCCATTCCAATTCATGGCTAAGAAAAAGATTCTTCTTATCAACGATATATGTGGTTACGGCAAGGTAGCGTCGGCCGCAATGCTTCCCATTCTCTCATACATGGGGCACGTCACCTATAACCTGCCCACCGCATTGGTGTCGAACACGCTCGACTACGGCAAGTTCAATCTACTCGATACCACCGACTACATCACTGGCGTCTTTCCCGTGTGGAAAGAGCTCGGCTTCCGCTTCGACGCCATCGCCACTGGCTTCATCGCCTCTGAGCGTCAGGCACAGATAATATCTGCCTACTGCCAAGAGCAAGAGAAGCTCGGCACGCCCATCTTCGTGGACCCTATCATGGGCGACGAGGGCAAGCTCTACAACGGTGTGACACCGTCGACAATACAAAGCATGAAAGAGATGACCGCCATTGCCGACCTCATATACCCCAACTACACAGAGGCATGCTACCTCACCGGAACTCCATACAACCCCGACGGGGTGGACAGGGCCACGGCATTCAAACTCATAGATGAGCTTCATGCCGATGGTGCGAAGTCGGTGCTAATAACCTCCATCACCGTGGACGGCCAACACTGCGTGGCAGGTTTCAACCATGCCACAGACGAGCATTTCTTGCTGGGATACACCGAGATACCGGTCCACTTCCCTGGCACGGGCGACATTTTCTCTGCCGTGCTCATAGGCCATTTGCTCGACGGCATGGAGCTGAAACCATCGGTGAGGAAGGCCATGGATGCCGTTTACACTCTCATAGACCACAACAAGGCAAACAAAGACAAGAACGCCGGAATACCGTTGGAGAACTATCTCACCATCTTGTAAAAGGCTATTTGTAAAAGGCTATGAACTATTTCTCGTCCCTTTTTACCATCCATTCATCTATACAAACGGTGGTGGTAGTGTCGCTCATCATCACCGTGGGACTTGCGCTTGGCAAGGTCAAAATCAAGGGCATATCGCTCGACATTGCATGGGTGTTCTTCGTTGGCATCCTGGCTGGAGAACTGCGACTGTCGATAGACAGCAACATCCTCGACTATATCGAGACGTTCGGACTGTCGATGTTTGTCTATTGTCTCGGCCTGCACGTTGGCCCCAACTTCTTCGGGTCGCTTCGCTCTGAAGGCTTGTCGCTCAACTTGTGGAGTCTCGCCGTGATATTGCTAGGCACGTTGTTCTCGCTCGTGCTTATCCCGCTGACCAACGTGAGCCTCCCCGACATGGTTGGCCTGCTCTGCGGTGCCACCACCAACACGCCTGCGCTTGGCGCCGCCACACAAGCCCTTTCCCACTTCGGCCTGCCGAGCAACAGCGTGGCACTCGCCACGGCCGTGACGTATCCTCTCGGCGTGGTAGGCGTCATCATAGCCATGATCATAATAAGGAAGGTTTTCGTCAAGCCACAAGACATGGAGGCAAAGCCGCTGTCTGACGACGACCAGACTTACATTGCGCAATTTCTCGCCATCAACCCAGCCATCGTGGGAAAGACCATTGCCGACCTGGCACACATCTCAAAACAGAAGTTCATAATCTCGCGCATATGGCGAGGGAAGGATGTCATAGTGCCAATGGCAAGCACGGTGATTCACGTCAACGACTCCATGCTTGTGGTTACCAACAAGAACGACGAGAAATCGTTGGAGCTGCTCTTCGGAAAGCGTGAAGACCACGACTGGAACAAGAGCAACGTAGACTGGAACGCCATCGACGCCAAGGTGGAGAGCCGCATTTGCGTGGTGACGCGCTCTAGCCTCAACGGCAAACGCCTGAGAGACATGCACATGAGGGCAGGATATGGCGTGAACGTGAGCCGCGTGGTGCGTGGCGACATCAAGCTCCTTGCCAGCGATGACCTTCGCCTGCAATACGGCGACAGGGTGACCATAGTGGGCAAGCACGAAGACCTTGACAACGCGGAGCATTTCTTCGGCAACTCTGTGAAAACCCTTGAGGAGCCCAACATTGGCAGCATATTCTTCGGCATCATCCTCGGCCTCGCGCTTGGCACCATCCCAATAGCCATCCCGGGCATGGACAGCAGCCTGCGTCTCGGCATTGCCGGTGGACCCATAATAATGGGCATCATCGTGGGTGCGTTAGGCCCGAAGAGCCACATCATATCCTATACCACGCGGTCGGCTTCGCTCATGCTGCGCAGGCTCGGACTGGCGCTATACCTTGCCTGCCTGGGACTGGACTCGGGCAAGGAATTCGTCACCACCATCCTGCGACCGGAAGGAGCGGCATGGGTAGGCATAGGCTTCCTCATAACCGTGATTCCTGTGCTCGTCATCGGCATCATCGCCTTGCATACACACAAATACGACTTCGGCACCGTCTGCGGCATACTTTGCGGATCGATGGCCAACCCGATGGCGTTGGGATATGCCAGCGACAACTGCAAGGGCGACACAGCAAGTATATCCTACGCGTCGGTATACCCCATCGGAATGTTTATCAGGGTCGTGATAGCGCAGATGCTCATCATGATATTCATGTGATTATCCTCGCCTCATGAACAACCCTTTCTGTTATACTCCGTCACCTGAATGTCTTATCGCTACCAGGGAATTGGCGGCTTGGCTTGAAGGCAAACCGTCGCCTTTCAGCAACACGCGCGTGGACGACGCCTTCAGAAAGGAGATAGACAAGGGAAAGATGTTCGGGGTGTTGGTAGTGGACGGGCACGACGACCTGACGAGAGGGGAAAAGGTAAGATACATAGCGGGCTACAGTGGCCAGATATGCGGTCGAGCCGATTGGGACGGATTTGTGCCTGCCGTGTTCGACTACCTTCAACCCGACGGTTATTTCAAGCGACACGAGGCGGAAATAACCAAACTCAACAAAGACATAAACGCCCTGTCGGCACGCATTGCAGACATGGATTCCGCCAACCGGCAGGAACGCGCGGCAGACAAGCGCCCCACCTTCGTGAAAGGAAAACGCGAGGGGGAAAGCGAAGGCGACTATATACGCAGGCGACAGTTTGAGAACGCGGAGCTTCACAGGTGGAAACTCAGGCAAAAGGAAGCCGAAAAAGACATCCAAGAAGAAAACGCCCGCCTGACAAGCCTGAAAACCCTGCGACGGCAAAAGAGCGATGACCTGCAAACGTGGCTCTTTCGCCATTTTCGTATGCTCAACTCCAAAGGCGAGAGCATGGATCTGATAGACATACGTGGCGGAGAGATGCCGCCAGCGGGCAGCGGCGAGTGCTGTGAGCCTCGGTTGCTGCAATATGCCTTCCAGCACGGTTTACGCCCGAAGGCCATGGCGATGTTTTGGTGGGGCGAGAGCCCAAAAGGCGAAGTGCGGCATCATCTCCATTTCTATCCGGCCTGCAATGGCAAATGCAAGCCTATTCTCAAATGGATGTCGCAAGGCATGGACGTAGATGCCAACCCACTGGAAAGCAAGCTGGCAGACGGCGGCTTGATAGCCCAACTCCAAACCATCTATGAGGACAATGAGATATGCATTGTTTGCAAACCTGCCGGACTGCTTTCCGTGCCTGGCAAGAGCGGACGCGCGAGCGTGCTCACGACCATGAGGCGCCGATTTCCCGACAGTACATCACCGCTCATAGTGCACAGGCTCGACATGGCCACAAGCGGACTCATGATTATAGCCAAGACCATGCAAGCCTACCACGACCTGCAACGACAGTTCGCAAGCCACGAGATAAGAAAACGCTACGTGGCGGTATTGAGCAATCCCCTACCTGATGGCACGCCCAAGGAAGGCATGATATCCTTGCCCATTCGCCCAGACCTCAACGACAGGCCACGACAGGTGATAGACAAGGAATACGGCCGTGAGGCGATAACATATTATAAACAGGTGGACACCAACCGCCTTTGGCTATGGCCGAGAACAGGACGCACACACCAACTCAGGTTGCATTGCGCCCACAAAGAGGGATTGGGCGACCCCATAAAGGGCGACTCGCTCTATGGCACCGATAGCGACCGCCTCTACCTCCACGCAGAGACTATCACCTTTCGGCATCCCGCGACAGGCAAGGCCATGACATTCACCAAAACTGCTCCTTTCTGAAAAATAATTAGCAAATTAGCACACAAAAGTTTGCCAATATCAACATAAAAGGCTAACTTTGCAAACAATAGGACAACAAGACACTTGTAAGAGAAGGAATTCCGACATTCCAAGGAAGAATGTCGGAATTCTTTTTCGTATGTCTGTTTCCATAAGTGATAATAACCATTTAACTAATTATTTAATACTGTTTTTATCATGGCATACATGTCACAGGAAGGTTACGACAAACTCGTGGCCGAAATACGCAGACTCGAGTCTGTGGAGCGCCCTAAGGCTTCTGCGGCCATTGCCGAGGCAGCCGACAAGGGAGATTTAAGCGAGAACTCAGAATATGACGCGGCAAAAGAGGCCCAGGCTCATCTCGAGGCAAAGATCAACGAGATGAAGCTTACCATAGCACAAGCCAAGATTGTGGACGTAAGCCGCTTGAAGACCGACGAGGTGCAGATATTGTCGAAGGTGAAAATCACCAACCTGCAAAACAACAAGCAGATGACCTACACCATAGTGTCGGAGAGCGAGGCAAACCTCAAGCAAGGCAAAATCTCCATCAAGACTCCTATAGCCCAGGGCCTGCTCAACAAGAAGGTTGGCGACGTGGTTGAGATCAAGATTCCGCGCGGCACCATAAAAGTGCGTATCGACGAGATCAGCATCGCTGAATAAGAGAGGTCAACATAACAAATAAAACCAGGAGGATAATATATGTCTACTATTTTCAGCAAGATTGCAGCTGGAGAGATTCCCAGCTACAAATGCGCCGAGGACGACAAGTTCTACGCTTTCCTCGACATCAACCCCGTGAAGAAGGCCCACACACTCGTGGTGCCACGCAAGGAGGTTGACTACATTTTCGACATGGACGACAACGACATCGCCGCTTTCGAGGTGTTCGCCAAGAAGGTGGCAATAGCCATCCGCAATGCGTTCCCATGCAAGAAAGTGGCCCAGGTGGTGCTTGGCCTTGAAGTGGACCACGCCCACATACACCTCATCCCTATCGACACGGAGGCTGACGTGGACTTCCACAAGCACGTGAAGCTCGCCGAGGAGGAAATGAAAGACACTGCCGACAAGATATTGGCGGAGTTCAAGAAACTGTAATCTTCAGAAACGCAAGATTAACAACCAAGGAAGACTTTTGTTTGTCGGGTGATTATTTATCTGATTTGTTTTCAGTGAATAATCACCCGATTATTGTTTTTCCCTTTCCATGTAGTTACCACCAAAAGAAATTATCATTAGCCTCCCTTGCCAATCAGGAATAAAATAATTATTTTTGCATACACTATTACATAACTCAACATTTAAAAGACAATATATGAAACAAGTCTGCATTCTGCTTGTCGGCCTGCTGATGTGCACGGCTGCCGAAGCGCAAAACTATGCAGCCAAACTGAAGAAGGCTAAAGGCATAGAAGTGACCTACCAGTCGGTATACAAGGGCAAGATAAGCCCGGGAAGCACAATAATGAAGGTGTATGGCGACCAGGTGAAGCTGGAAAACGTATGGCCCGAAGACAAGAAAAAGGAAAACACCAACGCACCAAAGGAAAAGCGCCTACAACAGGAAAGCTATATCGACTATAGCCGCCAATGCAGCTATCGCCGTGCCATCATGCCCAACGACGAGGTGATATACACTAACTCGCCGTTTGAATATGGCAAGGGATTCAAGGATGTGAAGCAAGAAAAATATCTTGGACTCAACTGCAAGGTGGTGCGCACAATAGTCAACTCCAACACCATCGACGTGTGGTATACCAACGACGTGGCTTTCCGTGGCACTCCGCAGACATGGGCAGGCGTGCCCGATGGCCTTGTGCTGCGCGTCGTGAGAAACGGCGACTCCGTGCAGGAAGCAACCAGCATAAAGGCCGTGAAGAAGCCTACGGAACTGTTGCCCGCAGACTGGGGACACTATCTTGAGGGGAGCAACTATTCCTATGCCATCAACCAAAGCGGGGTGATAGTGGTGCCAGTGTTCGACCAGCAAACAATATGCTTCAACAACGCCAAGCTGCCCGATGGGGACCTTGAGTCAGGCAAGACATACATGGCAGCCGGTGGCACAGTGATACTGAAGAAAGTGCAACTGCCAGACAGCATAAACGACCGCCAGGTGTTTGTGGAAGCAGTGCAGTATTCCGACGGCGATGCCTACGACCGCACAGGCTCCATATTCATGATTCCTACCGGCAAGGCGCAGTCGTTTATCGACGCGCTACGCAACCTCAACAGCGTGCCGTCGTTCCATAGCGGCGACACCGACTACCACGGCCTTACATCAACTGTCCAGTATGACGTGCCGCTGGAGCTGATGCGATTCTTCACGGGATTTGGCGTGCGCAAATACAACCACAACAAGGTGCCGGGGCAGACATGGGTAGACTCAGTGCTCTACAAGGCTGAGGTGACATCGGTTGCCGAACAGCTCAAAGGCGAAGCGTGGATAGGGGCATACATTGGCAACTGGGATGCCAAGGGACATAGGCTGAGCGTGAAACTGAAATATTATCCCGACGAGGACCACAAGGTGCAGAAGGCATTGCCTCTGTTCAACACCGTCAACTACATGGAGCAGGCAGGGCAACCCTACCCTATCTTCATGCTCAACGACTCGCTGACAACGACTTTTGAACTGAAGAACGACGTGAAGGACGCACGCCTCTTTTACCTCACCACCGGACACGGCGGCTGGGGCGGCGGCGACGAGTTCAATCAAAAGCCCAACACTATTTACGTGGACGGAAAGAAGATAATAACGTTCATACCATGGCGTGACGACTGCGGAACCTACCGCAACAACAACCCATGCTCTGGCAACTTCTCCAACGGACTCAGCTCGTCAGACTTGAGCCGTTCCAACTGGTGCCCGGGAACAATGACAAATCCCGAATACATCTACATAGGCAACCTGAAAGCCGGCAAACACACCCTCAATGTGAAGATACCGCAAGGCGCGCCCGAAGGTGGCAGCAACAGCTACTGGTGCATTTCGGGAACACTGATATACGAATAAGATAAACAGCCTAACAAATGAAAATGCAGCAATGATTCCGGCAAGTTAACCGGCAATCATTGCTGCATTTCATTTTTGTATTTCCCTGTTGTATGTTATTGCTGCATGTCGTGGAGCTTATGATAGTAGCCGTCCTTTGACAGGAGCTCGTCGTGGGTGCCACGTTCCACTATCCTTCCCTCGTGGATTACGCAAATCTCGTCGCTGTTCTTGATGGTTGACAGCCTGTGAGCCACGGCCACGGTGGTGCGCGTCTTCATCAGGCGGTAGAGGGCGTCTTGCACCAGTCGCTCGCTCTCGGTGTCGAGGGCAGAGGTTGCCTCGTCGAGGATAAGGATGGGCGGGTTCTTCAATATGGCACGTGCAATGCTGATGCGCTGCCGTTGTCCGCCCGAGAGACGGCCGCCACGGTCGCCTATGTTGGTTTCGAAACCATTTTCGGTCTCCATGATGAAGTCGTAGGCATTGGCTATCTTTGCCGCGCGGATTATCTCCTCGTCGGTGGCGTCTTCCTTTCCGAACTTGATGTTGTTCTTGATGGTATCGTTGAAAAGTATGGCCTCCTGGTTGACGTTGCCTATCAGAGAGCGCAAGTCGTGTATGCCAAGGTCCTTGACATTGACCCCGTCGATGAGCACCTCGCCTTCTTGCACGTCGTAGTAACGCGGTATGAGGTCGAGCAGGGTCGACTTTCCGCTACCGCTCTGCCCCACCAGCGCGACGGTCTTGCCCTTGGGTATGATGAGGTTGATGTCTTTCAACACATATTGCAACTCGTCGGTATGCGTATCGGTATAGGCAAAAGACACGTGCCTGAACTCTATCTGGTGGTCGAAAGAGCTTATGTGCACAGGATTCTCCTTATCCTTTATGTCTATCTCTGCCTTCAATATCTTGTCTATGCGCTCCATGGAGGCAAGTCCCTTAGGGATGTTGTAGCTTGCCTTGGAGAAGTCTTTCAGCGGATTGATGATGCTATAAAGCATGACGAGATAATAGATGAACGTCGGACCGTCGAGCAACGACTTGTTGAGCACGAGTATGCCTCCTACCCACAACACCACAATGATCATCACCGTGCCAAGAAACTCCGACATCGGGTGGGCAAGCTGCTGCCTGATGGTGACTTTGAGCAACTGTGTGCGATAAGAAGAGTTTACCTTGTCGAACCTGCAGTTCATCTTTTCCTCGGCATTGAACGCCTTTATAATCCTGAGTCCGCCAAGCGTCTCTTCCACTTGGCTCATGGTGTCGCTCCACAGGTTTTGGGCAATGATGCTCTTGGCCTTGAGCTTCCTTCCCACGAAGCCCATGAACCATATGAAGATGGGCGCGAAGATGATGGTGAAGATGGTGAGCTGCCAGGATATGACAATCAACGTGACCAGGTAAGCCACTATGAGGATAGGGTTCTTGAAAAGCATGTCGAGCGACGACATGATGCTGTTTTCCACCTCCTGCACGTCGCCGCTCATCCTGGCTATGATGTCGCCCTTGCGCTCCTCGCTGAAGAACGACAACGACAGCGACGTGATCTTGTTGTAGAGCATGTTTCTGATGTCTTTCACCACGCCCGTGCGTATGGGCATGACCGTGGCCGACGACAGAAAATAGGCCATGGTCTTGAGAAAGGTGGTGAAAGCGAGAAAGAGTCCTATTATCAACAATGTCGTGGTGGCGGAAGTGCTAATGACCATCTCCTGTACATAATACGACAGGTTGTTTTGCAACACCTCCTTGTCCAAAGCCCACGGCATGAACTCGTTGGCACGCAAGCCGCCGTCTACCTGGAAAAGGATTTGCAGTATTGGTATGAGCGCCGCGAAGGAGAAGATGTTCAGCAATGCCGAAAGCACATTGAAGAACACCGAGAGAAACAGGTATTTCTTGTATGGCGGCAGGAATCGCCGCAACACTATCAGGAACTCTTTCATAAATATGCTCTTAAAGGATGGTTAAGACAGCAGTTCGCCTATCAGCGTGGCCGACGAGCTGCCCGTGATTCTCACTCTTACCGTTTCGCCTATATGGTGGTTTCCCTTTGGTATCACCACAGCCTTGTTTTGCGGTGTGCGTCCCATGAGTTGCTCACGGCTACGCTTAGAGAATCGCTCTATGAGGATGTCAAACTCCTTGCCCTCGTCTTCCTTGTTTCGCTCTGCCGAGATTTCGGTCTGCAGGCGAATGAGCTCGTTGAGACGGCGTATCTTCTCCTCCTCGCTCACGTTGTCGGGCAGATGCTTGGCAGCATATGTGCCAGGACGCTCAGAATACTTGAACATGAATGCGGAGTCGAAACGCACGGTCTTCACGAGTGACAGCGTCTGCTGGAAGTCTTCCTCGGTCTCGTCGTGATAGCCCACGAAGATGTCGGTCGTGAGTCCGCAATCGGGTATTATCCTGCGTATCGCGTCAACCTTCTCAAGGTACTCCTCACGCGTGTATTTGCGGTTCATGTCGCGAAGCACCTTCGAGCTTCCGCTCTGTGCCGGGAAATGTATGTGGCTGCAAAGGTTTGGCTCATCGGCTATGGCATGGAGAATGTCCTCGGTCATGTCCTCCGGGTTGCTCGTGGTGAAGCGCACCCGCATCTCGGGCACTGCCTGTGCCACCTTGCGCAGCAGTTCGGCAAAGGAGCACACGTATAGTTCCTTGCCCCCCTCTTCCGCTATTATGATGCCGTTCTCCGGTCGCTTGCCGTTTGGCAGGAGTCCATAGCTGTTTACGTTCTGCCCAAGCAGCGTCACCTCCTTGAAGCCGCGGTCGCGCAAGTCGCGCACCTCGGCGAGTATGCTCTCCACGTCGCGCGAGCGTTCCCTGCCCCTGGTGTAGGGCACTATGCAATAGTGGCAGAAGTTGTTGCAACCACGCATTATGCTCACAAAGCCGCTCACGCGGTTTCCGCCAATGCGAGTGGGCAACACGTTGCGATAAGTCTCCGTGGTAGACAGTTGCACGTCTACGGCTGGTAGCCCTTGTTCGGCAGCCGCCATCATCTCTGGCAAACTCAGGTAAGCGTCAGGGCCGCACACTATGTTGGCATGATGGTTCTGCACGAGGTCGTCTTTCACGCGCTCTGCCATGCATCCTAGCACTCCAAGCACCGTATTAGAGCCTTTTTTCTTCTTGTCGGCAAAAAGCTGGTCGAGCCTCTGGTATATCTTGTTCTCGGCATTTTCCCTCACCGAGCACGTGTTGAGGAATATCGCGTCGGCGTCTGCCTCGTTGTCGGCAGGCTCATAGCCCGCCATCTTCATTACCGATGCCACCACCTCAGAGTCGGCGACATTCATCTGGCAACCATAGGTCTCTATATATAATTTCTTCATGAATCGTTAGTTGATGTGAATAAAAAAAAAGTTATGCCGCAGGCTAAATCGCCTTCCATTTGGCGACGCCTGCCCAAAGCGCGTAAAAAAGCACTCCCGTCACCAGACCGCCGATAGCGTCCACTGCATAATGGGCGCGGATATAGACCGTGGCGAAGAATATGCCTATGCATAAAGGCAGAATTGTCAGCACGAGCACCTTGCTGCGCGTGCGCAAGGCAAGGATTAGGCACACTATGGCAATGCCTATGTGTGAGCTTGGGAAGGCTCCCGTGGGGCGCTCGTTCTCGTGCACGTCGGAAATCAATTGATAGCCAAGGCCATCGGTCCACCCTGGAGGTTTCATTATATGCCAGTTGCCTGCCATGTTGTCGCCTACCATTGGGAACACTCCCTTGACTACATTGTCCATGCCTATGGCTGGATAATAATACATGGGACCTACCACGGGTATAAGGTCGAATATAAGATAATAGGTGAAGAATGAGGCCAAGACAATGAAGCAGCACTTCTGAAACTCCTTGTATCTCGCGAAGAAATAGAAGACGCACACCAATATGATAATGGGATAGTATGCCACGTAAGAGAGCTCGAAAAACTCGCTCAACACCGGTTGCGTGCATTTCTCAGCGAAGACGAGGGCTGGCTGGAAGCCGAAGAGAGCCTGGTCCCACGATGCGAACACGTGGTCGAGGTTTGGGAAAAGCGAGTTGATGTCGCTCGTGTCCAAATACCACCACGCCAACAGCGACATCTGGATGGTGACGCGAATAAACTCCGTCATCTTGCACGGCATGAACCTGTATACCGCCCACAACCCCATGGTGATGGCGGCTACGCGCACACGTCCCCAAATCATCGCCTGGGGATTGTCTATCTTGGTGAAACAAAACAACACTAGCAAAAGCGTGATCGCCGCATAAGCGAGTATCACCCATTCGAGTGCCAAAAGACCTTTGCGTGGCCTTTCCTCTATCGTGAATAAATCTTTTAACTTCAAGGTTGCAATCTATTAAACGTCTAAAGCCAATGATTCTCCTTGTACCAGCCTATGGTTTTCCTCACGCCCTCGCGAAGCTTGAAGTGTGGAGTGAAACCCAGCTCGTCGCACGCCGGCTCGATGTTGCACCTCCAGTTGCGCTGTCGGAGAATGTTAAACTTGTCGTTGTTGAGCACTATCAGCTTTCCCGTTGCCCTGCCCACATACTCGCCCACGAGCGTGACCAGCCTCAGCACCCATTCGGGAGCGGTTATCCTTATCCACCAAGGCTTGCCAAGTTCGTCGTGTATATAGTCGCTGAAAGTGGAGCTTTGGTACACGTCGCCATCAGAGATGAAATATTTTCTTCCCGACATGCCATGGTCAAGCGCGAGAAACACCGCCTGCACGAGATCCTCCACGTAGATGAAGGTAATGTCCTGCCGTTGATACCCCACCGCGAAATCCACATGGTCGCGTATGCTCTTAGCCATCACGAAATAGTCTTTCTCGCGTGGTCCGTAAACGCCCGTCGGACGAAGCACTATGTAATTGAAATCGTTGCCTATCGAGTCGAGAAACTGCTCTGCCATGAGCTTGCTCTTTCCGTAGGCCGTGTTGGGCCGTGGCGTGTCCTGCTCTTCTATCTCCTGGTAGGGCTGCTTCTCCTTGATGGCACCGTAAACGCTGAGACTGCTCAGGTAGACAAAGCGCTTGACAGGCATGTGGAGCTTCAGAATGGCATTGACAAAATTCTTCGTGCCTTCATAGTTCACCTTCATGAAATCGTCCCTGTGCAGACACTTGGTGACACCCGCTGCATGAACCACATAGTCGAAGTCGTGACCACGGAGCGCGTCAGTGAGCGCACTCTCGGAAGAAAAGTCAAGGTCTATGAAATGAATGCGATCGTCTTGCAGATACCGGCGCGAACTGGTGCTCCTCACACCCGCCCACGTCTCAAAGCCGCGTCGCAACGCTTCCTCTACAATAAAACTGCCAATAAAGCCGCTGGCACCGGTTATTAATATCTTCATAATCAATCAGGTTACAAAGTTAATACATAAATCAGAATATTTTGCAAAATAATGTGATTTAATTAGGATGGTTGAAAAGTTTTTCGTTAATTTGCAGATAAATACAAATCAAACCTTTTTATATCATGGGAAAGAAGGACCATCAATCCAAGAAAGAGCGTCGAGGCGGCAAGCGCATGACAAAAAAGCAGCTTGCAACGGTTCTTGAGGCATTTTTCAGTTCACAACCAGACAAGACCCTGACCCTCAAAGAAATATTCCACTCGCTTCGCCTTACCACGCATCCCCTGAAAATGCTCGCCATGGACATCATGGACGAGATGACGTGGGACGACGCCATAACCAAGGTTAGCGACAACTCCTACAAGCTCAACACCAGCGGGCAGGTGCTGGAGGGCCGCTTCGTGAGAAAGCCGAACGGCAAAAACTCGTTTATACCCGACGATAGCGACAAGCCTGTCTTCGTGTCGGAGCGCAACTCCATGTGGGCCCTCACGGGCGACCGCGTGAAGGTGTCGATGATGGCACGCCGCCGCAACCACATCAAGGAGGCGCAGGTGATAGAAATCTTGCAAAGGGCGAAAGACCAGTTTGTGGGCAGGCTGAGGGTCGACAACGACATTGCCTTCCTCGTGACGTCGGAGAACACCCTGGCGCAAAACATCCTCATACCGAAAAACAAGCTCAAGGGCGGCAAGACCGACGACAAGGCTGTGGTGAAAGTCACGGCATGGCCCGACAGCGAACACAACAACATCATTGGCGAGGTGGTAGACGTGCTCGGCAAGACTGGCGACAACGACGTGGAGATGAACACCATCCTCGCACAATATGGCCTGCCATACAAATACCCGAAAAACGTGGAGGCGGCTGCCGAGAAAATAACCGGCGAGATAACCGACCAGGACGTGGCGGAGCGCGAGGACTTCCGCGACACGTGGACTTGCACCATCGACCCGAAAGATGCCAAGGACTTCGACGACGCGCTGTCCATAAAGAAGCTCGACAACGGGCTCTACCAGGTCGGCGTGCACATAGCCGACGTGAGCCACTACGTCACCGAGGGCTCCATCATAGACCGCGAGGCGGTGAAACGCGCCACATCTGTCTACCTGGTAGACCGCACCATACCAATGTTGCCGGAGCATCTCTGCAACTTCGTGTGCTCGCTCCGCCCCAACGAGGACAAGCTGTGCTACAGTGCCATTTTCGACCTCGACGACAACGCCGACATAAGGGCTTCGAGAATAGTGCACACCATCATTCGCTCAAAGCGCCGCTACGCCTACGAGGAGGCACAGCAGGTGCTGGAAGACAACGGCGTGGTCGACGGCACGGGAGAGCCTGCACCCAACCCCGGCAAGGATGGCTTCAAGGGCGAGTATGGCTGGGAGATATGCACGCTCGACAGGCTTGCCAAGCTGCTGCGCAAGAAGAGGTTCAAGGACGGCTCGGTGATGTTCGACACCGAGGAGCTCCATTTCGACATCGACGAGAAGGGACACCCCATCAGCTGCTACTTCAAGCGCTCGAAAGACGCCAACAAGCTCATCGAGGAGTTTATGCTCCTTGCCAACCGCACCGTGGCAGAGAGCGTGGGCCGCGTGCCCAAAGGCAAGAAGGCCAAGGTGTTGCCCTACCGCGTACACGACAACCCTGACCCTGAGAAGATGGAGACTCTCAGAAAGTTTATTGCGCCGTTTGGCTTGAAGGTGAAGACCGACGGCACGCGCAAGGCCATGATAAAGAGCATCAACAAGCTCATGAGCGACGTAGGGGAGCAACGCGAAGCCAAAGTGGTGCAGAGCGTGACGCTGAGGGCAATGATGAAGGCCAAATATACCACGCACAACATTGGCCACTTCGGGCTCGGATTCGACTATTACACCCACTTCACATCGCCTATCCGCCGCTATCCAGACACCATGGTCCACCGCTTGCTCACCAAGTATCAAAGTGGCGGACGCTCTGCCAACGAGAAGCACTACGAGGAGCTGTGCGAGCACTGCTCGGGCATGGAGCAACTGGCGCAAAACGCCGAGAGGGATTCCATAAAGTTCAAGATGGTGGAATTCATGGGCGACAAGATCGGCAACGAGTACGATGCCCACATCTCCGGCATCACGTCGTATGGCATCTACGCCGAGATAGACGAAAACCACTGCGAGGGCATGGTGCCAATGCGCGACCTCGACGACGACTACTACGACTTCGACGAGAAGAACTTCTTGCTGCGCGGACGCAGGCATCACCACAAGTATCAGCTTGGCGACCCAATACGCATCAAGGTGGCAAGGGCAAACGTGGAGAAGAGACAGCTCGACTTCATGCTCGCCGACACCACACAAGGAAAAGGCAAAGCCAAGCACACGGGCAACAAAAAATGATTGCCGCCTGAAGCCTTTGCTCTGACACTAATAATAAAGGCCGACGACCTCTTGGTGCTCAAACACATACCACATAAAATGGCAAATCCCCGACTCAGCGCTCTGAGTTGGGGATTTGTGTTAACCTAAAAAACTAACTTTTAAACCTAAAAACTAAAAACCTATATGAAACAATCTACTAACCTAAACTGTGTATATGAAATAAAGTCTAATAAGACGACCTTCTCACGAAGACCATTGTCTGTTCGACGCTGCAAAATTAGCCAGAATAGCATTACGCACCAAATAATTTCAAAGAGTTTATGTATTTTTTCCAATTAATTTTGACTTACGTCAAAACCGTAAACACTAGCAAATAGTAGTTAACAATCGTTCATATTGCTAACAAGCCTAAATTTTTATATCTATCTGTTTATTAGGTGATAAGAAGAATAGGCGTTTTTAGTGTGTGCGCACACACATTTTTGACTTACATCAAAAATAAGGCAGAAAAACGAATAAAACGCGAAAAATAATTTGAGGGTATTGATAATCTGTCTAACTTTGCAGTGTCAAAAGGAAACAAGTACTCCTTGAAGGAGTTTAACCCTCGCGAGAAGGTCATTCCTTAAACGACACACAAAATTTAAGATTAGTAGATTGTTTCATATAGGTTTTTAGTTTTTAGGTTTAAAGTTAGTTTTTAGGTTTTCATTAGGTCTTAGTTAGTTTTTGGTAAATAAATTAAGATTGATTTTTAGGTTAACACAAATCCCCAACTCTGAGCGCAGAGCTGGGGATTTGCTTTTTATGTCATCCATGAGCCTTTTCCAGTCTAATATAAAGCTGTTTCGGCTTTCCAATGAAAAGCCGTTGCCATCTCACTGAAACGCCAACGGCTTACCACTGAAATGCCGATGCCTTTTCAGTGGTAAGCCGTTTTGCTCTGCGGAACTTCTATACAATCAAGATTATTCCTTACTGATTTTCCTCAAACGCGGCTTGTTCTGCCGCGGCTATTATGTCCTCGCGCTCGCTTTCGTGCTGTGAGGGCATGGTGTCGCGCTCCTCTGCCTTGGCGCTTTCCTGCTCAGAGTAGACACGCTCGCGGAAAGCCGTCTCGTGCTTGATCTCGTCGCTTGCGGAAGTGGCGTTGTTCATGAACACCTGCGTGGCGTCGATGTTTGGAAGAGCTTTTACGGGTTCCTCCTCCATCTTCGTGCGCTCACCCTTTGCCTTGAACACCGCGTCGATGAACTGTGGCTCACGCTTCAGTTTCTCAAGCGTGTCCTTTGAAGCCTTTTGCTGGCTTTCTTTCTTGGAGAATCCGTCGCCCTTGCAACCTTCAACGCCCTCAAGCAGTATCTGATAGCTGAAGATGGGGTTGCCCTCCTTGTCCTTGCCACTGTTCAAGAGCTTGAACTCGAGCAGCACCTTGTTTTTCTGCGTCCACTCTATGAGCTTAGACTTGAAGTTGACCTCCTTGTAAGCCACCTTGTCTATGTTGATCATATTGGAGAGTATACGCTTCTTGATGAATGTCATGCAAGCATCGTAACCCCTGTCGAGGTATAACGCCCCGACGAGAGCCTCGAAGGCGTTGCCTCCAAGATAGCTGTTGTGGGTGTTTGAGCGGCTGCTGGACAGGATGAGGTTGCATATGCCCATATCCTTTGCCAACTTGTTGAGCGTTTCGCGCTGCACGAGTTTCGACCTCGTGTTGGTAAGGAATCCCTCACGCTTTCCGGGGAAATGGCGGAAAACTATGTCGCCTACCGCACAATCAAGCACGGCGTCGCCAAGGAATTCCAGTCGCTCATTGTTGACGGGCTTTCCCTTGTTGTTGCGGTGCCTGACGCTTTTGTGCATCAGCGCTATCTTATAATAAGAAATGTTGTGAGGATACAGTCCTATTATGGAATACAATGATGAATAAAGCTCCTTCTCCTTCCGGAAAGGGAGCTTTATACGGTCTATTATGTTGACTAACATAAAGAGTTATTCAGCAAATTTCTTGAAGATGACACAAGCGTTGTGGCCGCCGAATCCAAACGTGTTGGAAAGGGCTGCGCGCACCTCGCGCTTCTGCGGCTTGTTGAACGTGAAGTTCAACTTATAGTCGAGATCTGGGTCATCATCACCTTCCTCATGGTTGATTGTAGGTGGCACCACGTCGTTTACCACGCTCAGCACGCTGAACATAGCCTCTGCCGCGCCAGCCGCACCAAGCATGTGGCCGGTCATTGACTTTGTGGAAGAAATGTTGAGCTTGTAGGCATCGTCTCCGAAGAGATCCTTGATGGCCTTCGACTCCGACAGGTCGCCCACGTGGGTCGACGTGCCATGCACGTTGATGTAGTCGATGTCTGACGTTGCCAGACCGGCATCCTTCAACGCCTCCTGCATCACGAGCTTTGCTCCGAGGCCCTCGGGGTGAGAAGCTGTGATGTGGTAAGCGTCAGCGCTCATTCCGGCACCTGCCATCTCAGCGTAGATGTGTGCTCCGCGCTTCTTGGCGTGCTCCAGAGTCTCAAGAATGAGACAAGCTGAACCCTCACCCATGACGAAACCGTCGCGGCTGCCGCTGAATGGACGGCTGGCGTGCTCAGGGTCGTCGTTGCGTGGAGACAATGCCTTCATGGAGCAGAAACCTCCAAGGCCACACTCGGTGATAGCCGCCTCAGCACCTCCTGCCAAGATGATATCCGCCTTTCCAAGACGCAGCAAGTTGAATGCGTCGGCAAGGGCATGGGAAGAAGATGCGCAAGCGCTTGTCGTCACATAGTTGGGACCATGGAATCCGAAATGGATGCTGATCTGACCTGCCGTGATGTCGGAAATCATTTTGGGGATAAAGAATGGGCTGAACTTGGGGGCATCGTCCAAATGCTGGGCATAGTACATCACCTCCTCCTGAAAAGTCTGTATGCCGCCAATGCCAATGCCATAGACCACGCCCACGCGGTTCTTGTCTACGGTGTCGAGGTCTATCTTGGAGTCGGCCACAGCCTGAACAGCCGCTGCCATGCCAAGCTGGGTGCAACGGTCCATCTTGCGGGCTTCCTTGCGGTCGATATAGTCGGCAGCCTTAAAGTCCTTTACTTCACAAGCGAACTGTGTTCTGAACTTGGAAGCATCAAAAAGCGTAATAGGAGCCGCGCCGCTCTTGCCCTCAAGGATGTTTTTCCATGTCTCCTCCACACTTTTGCCAAGCGGAGTGAGGGCGCCAAGTCCTGTTACTACTACTCTGTTCAATTCCATTTGAAAAACTTTCGTTAATACAAAAAAAGCGTTTAATGGCTATCATTAAACGCTGGGCATGACGCCAAATTTATTTATTTAGCGTTCTCGTTGATGTAGTTGATGGCATCCTGGACAGTCTGGATGGTCTCAGCCTTGTCGTCAGGGATAGAGATACCAAACTCCTTCTCAAACTCCATGATGAGCTCGACAGTGTCGAGAGAGTCTGCGCCGAGATCGTTGGTGAAACTTGCCTCTGGCTTAACGTCTGCCTCGTCAACACCAAGCTTATCTACGATGATTGCCTTAACCTTTGATTCAATTTCTGACATAATTGTAGTCTTTAATTTTATTAATTAATAAATGAAAATTCAAAACATTTTTTCTCAAAAACGTGTGCAAAGTAACTAACTTTTTGGCAATTACGCAAATAAAACATTGAAAAAATGAACTAATAATGCACAACGAATGCTATATTGTGCATTTACATTGCCATATCAGTTGATATATATCACTATTCTCACATTATTTAATCGGTGAAAAGGTTGGATAGTTCGAAATAAGTTATTAATTTTGCAATAATCTAAAGACAATAAATTCAAGTATGTCGTTTACTCAGAAATGTAATGAGATCTTCAATAAAGCCATTGAGGATTACCACGTGAAAAACAATATTGACACCCCTATCAGCAACCCCTACGGGCACGACACGATAGAGAACCGCCTGTATCTGAAATGTTGGATTGATTGCGTGCAATGGCATATGGAGGACATCATCCGTGACCCGCACATCGACCCGCAGGAGGGCATGCAGCTCAAGCACCGCATCGACCGCTCAAACCAGGACCGCACAGACCTCGTTGAGCAGATCGACTCGTGGTTCAGGCAGCATTTCTCCGACGTGACGCCAAAGCCAGAGGCACGCCTGAACACCGAAAGCCCGGCGTGGGCAGTGGACAGGCTCTCCATACTCGCACTGAAGATTTACCACATGAGTGAGCAGGCCAACCGCCAGGACGCCACCCAGCAGCACCGCGAGTTGTGCAACGGAAAGCTCAACGTGCTCTTGGAGCAGCAGAAAGACCTGTCGCTGGCCATAGACCAGTTGCTCGACAACATCAAGGAGGGAGACATATATATGAAGGTGTATAGGCAAATGAAGATGTACAACGATCCGAGCACCAATCCCATACTCTACCAAAAGAAGTGAAGACAGACCATATACTGATAATACGCTTCTCCGCCATGGGCGACGTGGCCATGACGGTTCCTGTGGTATACGCTCTCGCCAAGGAGTATCCCAACTTGCGGGTGACAATGCTCTCGCAACCCTTCGCAAGACCCCTCTTCGAGAATCTCGCGCCCAATGTCAGCTTCATGGAGGCTGACATAAAAAATGAATACAATGGCATAATGGGGCTCAACGCGCTCTACAGACGGTTGACGGCAAAGCACTTCACGGCGATAGCCGACCTGCACAACGTGTTGAGGTCGAGCTACCTGCGCATGATATTCAACCTCGGGCAAAACAAAGTGGCCCACATAGACAAGCACCGCAACCTGAGAAAACAGCTCACCGCGACGAAAGACAAGGTGATGGAGCCTATACCAACCGCTTTCGACAATTATAAAGAGGTGTTCGCCAAATTGGGCTATCCCATAAAAAACATCGCCTTCAAGTCTGTGTTCCCTTCCAAAGGCCCGTTGAGGTTGCTCCCAGCGGAGATAGGAGAGAAAAAAGATTTCCAACAATGGATAGGCATAGCACCTTTTGCGGCGCATGAGGGCAAGGCTTATCCACTCGATAGGATGGAGGATGTGATCAGCGACATCCTGAAACGTCATCCCTCGGCACGTGTTTTCCTCTTCGGTGGCGGAAAACACGAGACTGAACTTTTGGAGGACGTGGCGAAGAGGCATCGCTATTGCACCGTGGTGCCAGGCTTGCTCCACGGCTTGCGCGAGGAGCTCATACTCATGAGCAACCTCGACGTGATGGTGAGCATGGACTCCGCCAACATGCATCTCGCCTCGCTGACAGGCACGCCTGTGGTGAGCGTGTGGGGAGCCACACATCCCTACGCCGGATTCATGGGGTGGAACCAGAAAGAGGAAAACGCGGTGCAGGTTTCCATGCCGTGCCGCCCATGCTCCATCTTTGGCAACAAGCCATGCCAAAGGGGAGACTACGACTGCCTAAGACAAATAAACCCATCCACTATAGTGCAGAAAATAGAAAACATCTTATGATAAAATACAGTGGATAACACTGTGGATAAGGCTGTGGAAAACCATTACGATTTCCACAGCCTTTTTGTTTCAGCCAAGCTGCTGGGGATATCAACATGGTTATAAAAGCGTTTTCAAGGCATTTTCAACACATTTCAACAGGCAAAAGTTATCCTACTTATACTTATCAACATTTCAACGGTTTTGTGGAAAACCACGTAAAAGTCTATGATAAAGCTTTTTGATATTATAAACCCATGCTAATAATCCAAACTCTATTGTTTATAATTAATGAAGCAAATATTCCGGCCATAAAGTATCAACATATCAACAGGCTATCATCATACTATTATTTTTCTTTTAAATTTTAAAATAGAATAGATAATAATAATAAGGTTGTGGAAAAACGTTAACTTTGCATCCATGCAAGGATTGTCTATTCTTATTCCAGTCTATCGAGACTCATGCGTGGCGCAGGTAATGGCATTGCACGCCCAATGCCAACGCTTGAAGATGCCGTGGGAGATAGTGGTGGCAGACGATGGTTCACCGTCGCCTTGCGATGCCTTGAACGATGAAGTAGCCACCCTATCGCATTGCAGACTTATAAAGCGGCAGGAAAACGTTGGAAGGGCAGCCATAAGAAACTTTCTCGCGCATGAGGCACGGTTGGACACATTATTATATATAGACGCGGGAATGATGCCCTCTGAGGGCTTTGTGGCAACCTATGTGGAAAACATGGGCAAGGCCGACGTGGTGGTTGGGAGCTTGAAGGTGGCGGAGGGCAGTGTGGATTTGTCAAACCTTAGGTGCAAGAATGAGATGAAGGCGGAGCGTGGCCATTCTGTGGACAAGAGCAATGAGCGCCCGTACAAGAATTTCCATTCGGGCAACTTCATGGCTGAGAGGCAGGTTGTGCTCGACAATCCTTTCCGTGAGGACATACGGACATACGGATATGAGGACACGCTCTTCGGGAAACAATTGGCAGACAGGCATATAAGCATCCTGCATATAGAAAACGCATTGCTGTTTGTGAGGTTCGAGAGCAATGCGCGGTTCTTGAAGAAAACAAGTGAAGCCATGCTTACACTATATACTTACAGGCACGAACTGGAAGGCTATTCCGCCCTACTCCACCTTGTGGACCGTTTAAAACGTTATCATCTATTGTGGATAACTGTGTGGATAAACCGGTTGATAAGCACTGCCGTAAGGCGTAGGCTCGTGGGAGACAAGCCGAGCGTGTTTCTATACAATGTTTTCAGAGTGGGTTGTCTTTCAAAGAATTATATGGAGAGTTTCCGCCGAAATCATTAACTTTGCAGAATATAAGTGGTGAAGAAAATAACAACATTCAACAAATGAATCCAATAGCAGAAAAGGAAGAGCAAATATTGATAAGCATTACAGGTCAGGACAGGCCAGGTCTCACGGCATCTGTCATGGCTATTCTGGCCAAGTATGAGGCACAAGTGCTCGACATAGGCCAGGCAGACATCCATTCCACCTTGTCGCTCGGCATTCTCATGCGGCTCGACGCGATGCACTCGTGGCAAGTGATGAAGGAATTGCTCTTCAAGGCTACGGAGCTGGGAGTGAACATAGACTATTCGCCCATCAGCGACGATGAGTATGAGAGCTGGGTAAACCAGCAAGGCAAAAACCGATACATACTCACCATCATTGGCCGTTCACTCTCGGCACGCCAGATAGAGGCAACCACGAAGATAATAGCGGGCCAAGGATTGAACATCGACTCAATATTGCGCCTTACCGGAAGGATGAGCATAAAGCAGCCCAAGCGAAACGTGAGAGCGTGCATTGAGTTCTCGCTGCGTGGCAATCCTGCCGACACGGCTGCCATGCAGAAGGAGCTTATGAACATGTCGCAGGAGATGGCGGTCGACTTTTCGTTCCAGCACGACGACATGTATCGCCGAATGAGGAGGCTGATATGTTTCGACATGGACTCCACGCTCATACAGACCGAGTGCATAGACGAATTGGCCAAGCGCGCAGGAGTGGGCGACAAGGTGAAGGAAATCACGGCGCGCGCCATGCGGGGCGAGATAGACTTCAAGGAGAGCTTCAAGGAGCGCGTGGCGTTGCTGAAAGGTCTCGACGCAAGCGTGATGAAAGACATAGCAGAAAGCCTGCCTATCACCGAGGGGACAGACAGGCTCATGAGTGTGCTGAAGACTTGTGGATACAAGATAGCCATCCTCAGCGGAGGCTTCACCTATTTCGGTGAATACTTGCAGAAAAAATATGGCATAGACTATGTTTATGCCAACGAATTGGAGATAGGCGACGACGGCAAGCTCACTGGCAACTATGTAGGCGACATAGTGGACGGCCACCGCAAGGCAGAACTCCTCAAGCTCATAGCGCAGGTAGAAAAGGTGAACATTGCCCAGACCATTGCCGTGGGCGATGGCGCCAACGACTTGCCGATGATAGGTGAGGCAGGACTTGGCATAGCCTTTCATGCCAAGCCTCGCGTAGCTGCCAACGCCAAGCAGAGCATCAATACCGTGGGTATAGACGGCATACTCTATTTCCTCGGGTTCAAGGACAGCTACTTGGGGGAGCAGGGGAAGCTGTAGATTAGTATATGAGTAGACAACTTTGGATAGACTTGCTTCGTGGGTTCTGTATGTTGATGATTATCTTCGACCATACGGAGATGTGCTTTACGGGTAAGAACATTATACCATACGAGCTATACGTGCCCGATGTCCTTATGACGTTCTTCTTCCTGTCGGGGTATCTGTTCTATCGTCTAGATGGATTTCAAGTGCGTCATAAGCTCATTTCCGTGTTGCAATCATTAGTGCTTCCTTATTTTATATTTGTCACTCTCCTTGCCGTCCCTAAGGCTTTTTTGCATGGCAATGCGCTCATGGTTTCTGAAATGATATGGAAAATAATATCTGGTCAGGAATCGTGGTTCATCGCAGCCTTAGTCGTATGTGAACTCGTGTTTAGCCTTATCCTTTGGCTTACAAAAGAGAAAGTACCTATTTTGATGGTCTTTCTCGCTATAGCAATGGCGTTGAATATAATGGTAGGCTCAGGCAATATATTGCTTGTCACAGACTATTGGCATATTAATGAGGCTTCAATTGCTTTGCCCTTTATTATCTTTGGTTATCTATGCCATAGATATTGTGGGTCAATTCATCTGAAAAAAGAAAAGCGTGCCATTGCCATATCAGTACTTCTAATAGCACTATTGTGCATGAAATGGTACACTTATGGGCATTTAGAGCATTCTGTATCTGTTTACGCGCTTGTTTGGCCCTATTGTTCACTATTGTCGGTGACGGTATCAGTGACGTTACTGTTCATCCTTTTCAGCATGATTCCGCATGGAAAGGCATTCGCTGGTACGGTTGTCGTCCGTGCTTTATCATGGGTAGGCCGTCATTCAATTGTCTATTATTTCTTTTGCAGTGGCATACCGACGGCCTTGACCATTGCATTGGCGAAGGCTGGTTATGTTTACCAGGGGCACCATTGGGAAGTGATACCGATATTTTTTCTTAATACGCTTCTCATCACGGTTGTGGTGTGGACAGTTTATCGCTATTCTCCTTGGATGACAGGAAAACGGCGGCAACCATAAAGATAAATGGCATGAACGGAGACTTGAAACGTGTCTCGCCGTGTGAAATGAGAACCAGGCATAAAGACCCTGCAATAATGATGAATAATGGTAAGAACGCTTTTCTGTATTGTTTGCGTAGAATAAGTGTATATGAACTAATAATGGCAAGAATAAGTATAGCCATGTAAGCTATTTGATTTAGCAAGGTAAACCATTGAATACCAGATAGGGAACTTATGCTGTGCAGTAAATCTCTTATTGGTAAAGTGACATAATTGTTTTCTGCCTTGCTTTTGTCTTTTAGAAAAGCTGGTATATTGTCCTTATCCTCATAATACATCCAAAATAACCTTCCTGGTATTTTCTTGATATATTCTGTTTTGTGGTTTACGAGCCATTGTAATGAGCGTTTCTTCCAAATGTCAGCACATTGAAATGCCGTAAGATGTTCTCTACCCTCTATATAGCGTGCGGTGCCTTTTGGATAGAAATCATCTGTATATACTATCTTGGTACTCTTTTCGTAGGTTGTAGCTGCAAAGTTGAACCAAACAGTAGTTGGCTGTGTGACAAAATAGCCAGTCCGGTGCCAACAAGACAAGCCTAAAAATATTGTTATGCAAGAATATGAAGCTATTATTGTTGTGTATCTTTTAATGATATTTTCTCTTTGATACAATAGACAAAAAAATAAGGCGGAACCTATGTAAATAAGTGAAATAGGCCTTATCCAATTAGCAATAGCAAAGAGTAAACCTGCAACAATCCATATCTTCACATTGTTGTATTTAAGCATGAGGTATAGGGCTGACAAAGCCAATGACACTGATGGTATTTCTGATAGCAATGTTGTGCTTTGTCCCCAGTTGTTTGGGTAAATGATATATAGCAAAATGGCTAATATACCAGTTTTGTGGTCAAAAATAAACTCTGTCAGGCGTGCAATGATATAAGCCGTTAATGCTTTCAAAACGCACATCAATACCAATAATGGATATATGCTTTTGAATAGCCACAGAGAAAGGGCTATGAGATTTATTTGGCCTATATTCCAAATGAACGGTTTTCCGATTATAGTAGATATGGATGGATAAGGTTGGTGGTCATTGATAGCCTGAACGGCATATTCTATATAACCATTACCATCATTGGTAGGTGTGTAGCCCACCAAAAGTAAAATGCCTATTAGAAAGAGAAAGTAGGCTATACTTAGTTTACAATAGCTATTTTGCATACTACTCCTTTGTCACCTTCACTTGTTGCTATCTCAACCATGTAAACACCACTTGCCACACGTTTGCCGTTTAGGTCTAAACCGTACCATTTGTATTGTCCGTTGCTGGCAGTGCCTTCATTTACCAGCACGCCGTTGCTTGTAACTATCTTTACGGTTGCACCATTTTCCATTCCTGTAATGGTAATAGCCCCAGAATAGCCTGGTCGTACAGGATTGGGATAAGCCCATACGTTGTTCTTAGTCATGCCGTTGCTGTTATCCACGAAATTTGAAGCGTAGGAACACAAACCCTTGTCTGTGCCTATGTATGCCGTATTTTTATTATTGTCAAAAGCAATGGATAAAACGTTGTCGGAAAGGATTTTACTGTTTGATGTAGTGAAATGGGCAAGTGTGGTTATGTTGTCTGAATCGATGACATAAAGGCCATTTCCGCTTGTCCCTATCCATTTTCGGTTGCTTCTGTCAATGGCAATGTTTTTTATATTCACCCCATTAAGTAGATAATCGGCATAGTTGGTACCATCATTGCGTGGCACTTTTATTTGGGTAAGAATAGGAGAATTTGCGGTTATTTGATCAGATTCCAGCATGAATATCCCGTTGTTGGTTCCTAACCACATATTATTATTGTTGTCTTCGGAGATACATTGGAATGAAGTAATTGACAGTGTGCTGCCATCTTCATTGACAAAAGGCTCTACATAGTTGTTGATAGCATCTTTGTCCGCTTGATAAGCATAAAAAGAAGGTGTATTCCAGTGATTATTAACAAACCAAACAAGTCCACGACTATCCGTCATTAGTCCTTGCATTTGCCCCAAGCTTTGTGGAGTATCAAAGAGATATTTAAGTTTCATGAGTGAGCTTTGCTCATGCGACATCCATTGCCCGTCTTTGGTGTATTCGAGGATTGACTGTGTTGGTGCCTGACTGTTGAGTGCCCATAGGTTTCCGTCTTTGTCGTACATCACGCTGAAAACCATTTCATAGTCTTGGCTTTTCTTGTCAAACATTTCTATGGGCGAGTTCTTGTGGTTCCACAGTTTTATGAAGTTTCCGTTCTCAAATTCATAGATACCGCTTCTTGTTCCCGCCATGATGTGATTTTCATCTCGTGGGTCAATGTCAAGGCTCAGCACATCTTGATAGTTGATGCCCGTGGAAGAAGCCATGTCGTCTTGATAGACGGTCCATTTATCATTGTCCAACACCTGCAAGCATCCTGGTTGGTAGTTGAACAATCCTCCACAGCTATACAGCTTCCCATTGTGCATCTTCATGAACCCGAAGTGGTTGTATTTTGGTCCGTCGGGTTTAACCTTGTTTACGGTGGCGAGCAAGTCAGCATCCATGGTCTTGGGGCGTGCGGTGAAGTCGCCAATGCGTGTCCATTGGTTCGGGTTGAGGAGGTTGGAGGTGAGTTCAGCGCGGTAGAGACCATTCGAGGAGCTTGCGGCATAGATATACTTGTTGTCGGTGTAGCAATAGTCCACGCGGAAGCCGAGTTGGTAGGTGTCGGTAAACGATTCCTTGGCCACGTTGAGCCTCACTATCCCGAAATTGGTGGAGATATAAGCGTCATTTCCCTGGATATCCACACTATTGATGGTTTTATCCACAGTCATCGACGTGTTCATGTATGCCGGCATGTTCACCACGTCGCCGTTCTGCGAGAGCAAGTCGATGTTGTAATCATCATACACTACGACAAGCTTCTTCGCGCTTTTGCACCATGCTATGTGTGATATTTCACAGTCGGAGAGCACCGTAGTCTTGTCGTATGTTCTCACCTCCTGGTCTTGTGGGTTATAGCTGAAAAGTCCGCCGGAGGCGAGCACATAGAGCATTCCGTCATTGGTCTTCTCTATATCCTTTGGCTCATGGTAGCTAAGGTAGGCTTTCCATTGTGCGGAGGCCCCACAAAGGAAAGCTATCCACAGCAATGCACACAAAAGTATTCTTCTTCCTCTCATTACTTATAGTAAATGTATACTTATAAAAACGTATTTCCGCGAAAAGTATTGCTTCCGCGTCCACTTAGTCCACTATTTTTTTTGTCCACGAAAGACACTGAACACACGAAATTTCAAGGGCACGAAAATTGAAAGACACAAAAATCAGCAATGTATAAATTTTGTTCGGCTATGTTATAATTATAGGACGATTCTTTTTGTCTTGATTATGGTTTCACCGAAGTTGATCAAGAGCCCAAGATGATACCCGGTAGCTTTCAAGTAGTTGAACAATGGTTATTGTCTATAGAAGAAAGAGCCTTCAGTTCTACGATTATGTTATCATAGCATGATATAGCAATGTTCTATGAATTGCCCTTTATATTTTATTTTGAGTCTCTTTTCCCTTTCAAATGGAATGTTTCTCAGGGATAACTCCATGGCAAGGGCATCGCCGTATACACCTTCAAGAAACCCGCACCCAAGTTTTTTGTGAACTTCTATAGCTGCTCCTATAATATTATAGGATTCCTGTTGGTATATCATTCTCCCTTCCATAATCTATTTATGGTATTGACCTTTCGTGTTCTTGAAATTTGGTGAATTCAGTGCCTTTCGTGGACAAAAAAGTTTTTTATGGATTATGATTCTTCGTGTATGAGCCAGTCGGCGAGTTTTTCCACGGCCTTTGCTCTGTGGCTTATCTTGTTCTTTATTTCTTCCCCGAGTTCCGCGAAGCTCTTGTCGTAGCCGTCAGGGATGAATATTGGGTCATAGCCGAAGCCTTCAGTGCCATGCTTCTCATTGGCGATGGTGCCTTCTACGATGCCCTCGAAACGATATTCGCGCGAGCAGACGGGATTGCCACCTTCCATCTGGATGAGCGAGATGACCGTGCGGAAACGCGCCTTGCGGTTAGTGTTGTCGCCAAGCCTGTCGAGCAGTTTCCTCATGTTGGCCTCGCTGTCGTGGTCGGTGCCCTCGGCATAGCGCGCCGAGTGAACCCCTGGCTCACCATTGAGCGCGTCGACCTCCAGCCCAGTGTCGTCGGCGAAACAGTCTATGTGATACTTGTCGAATATGTATTCTGCCTTTTGATGCGCGTTGGCTTCCAAGGTGTTGCCAGTCTCTGGAATATCCTCATGGCATCCTATGTCGGCAAGTGATACAATATCAAATGCCGGACCAAGAATCTCCCGTATCTCCTGGAGCTTGTGCTGGTTGTTGGTCGCGAAAACTATTTTCATCTGTTATATTTTCGTTTGATTTATCTTTTTTATTCTTTGGCAGCTTCACCTTCACGTGGTCGAAGCCCTCACCATATACGCCGATGACCGAGCTCTGCGACACGAAGGCGTTAGGGTCTATCATCTTGATAAGTCGGAATATTGGCGTGCTCTCACGCTTGCGCGCTAGTATGCAAAGCACCTTCATCTCCTGCCCCGTGTACCAGCCGTGACCATCAAGAATGGTAACGCCACGGTCGAGTTGGGTGCCGATGGCATCGGCTATCTGCTGGCTTTTCTTTGAGAAAATCATAAACTGCACCGACTCGCGGCGCACGTTCATCACGTGGTCGAGCATGAAGTTTTCCACAACCATGGTGCACAAGCCGAACATGACCTTGTGGACCCTGTTGATGGTGTCGCCAAACTGAGGGAAGAACATACAACTTCCGATGATGCACAAGTCGATGGCAAGCAACACTTGGCCCAGCGAGAAGTTGTAGTACTTGTTTATAGATGCCGCTATGATGTCGGTGCCGCCCGTGGAGCCGTTGCTCAAGAAAACTATGGCAAGAGCCGAGCCTGTGAGCATACAGCCTATGAGTAGCGACATGAAGTCTTGATTTTCTCCTAATATCTTGATATAGTGCCCGTTGGCATCCATTGGCATGAGCCATTGGGCAAACCATAACATGAAATACAGCACGGCTATGGCATAGATGGTCTTCATGAGGAACTTTACGCCCAGCACCTTCAGACCCACTATCAGCAATGCCACATTGATAAGGAGATACATGTTCTGGATGGGAAAACCAGTGGCATAATAGATAACAGCCGAGATACCGGTCACTCCTCCAGTCACAATCTCGTATGGAAGTAGAAAAAGGGTGAAGGCGAAGGCATAGAGGCATACGCCAAAGGTGATGCCTGCATAGTCCTTGGTCTCGTTGAATATTACTCGCTGGTTTATTGTCATTTTGCTTAATGATTAATTGATTAAACAATCAGAACCCATCATCATCGGTGGCTTACTTCACCACGATGTTTATTATTCTCTTTGGCACCACGATGACCTTCACGATCTTCTTGCCATCGGTATACTTGGCGCACCTGTCGTCGGCAAGTGTCTCCTTCTCGATGGTGTCCTTGTCGGCATCGGCTGCGAATGTCTTTTGGAAACGGGCCTTGCCGTTGAAGCTCACGGTCATCTGCATCTCGTTCTCCACCAGGTACTTCTCGTCCCACTCTGGCCACTTGGCATCGCACACTGTGGTGGTGTTGCCAAGCTGGTGCCACAGCTCCTCGGCGATATGCGGGGCGAAAGGCGCGATGAGCACCACGATGTCGGAAAGCAACTTGCGGTTGTGGCACTTCTGCTGTCCGAGCTCGTTGACGCAAATCATGAATGCCGAGATGGAAGTGTTGTATGAGAATGTCTCAACGTCTTGCGTCACTTTCTTGATGAGCTTGTGCACGCTCTTCAGGCTGTCTTGTGATGGCTCAGCGTCGTCCACGAGGTTCTCGTCGGAACGGTTGTCCCAGAACAGTGCCCAAAGCTTCTTCAAGAAGCGGAAGCAACCGTCTATGCCATTGGTGTCCCAAGGCTTGGATGCCTCCACGGGACCGAGGAACATCTCATACAGGCGGAGAGTGTCGGCACCGTAGTCGCGCACTATGTCGTCGGGGTTGACAACGTTGTACATCGATTTCGACATCTTCTCTATCGCCCAACCGCACTGGTATTTGCCTTCAGCGCCGTCGGCCGACTTGCTGCCGTCCTCGAAGATGAACTCGGCGTCCTTGTATTCAGGGCTCCAGTTCTTGAAAGCCTCAGTGTCGAGAATATCGTTTTTCACGAGGTTTATCCAAACGTGGATAGGTGTCACGTCGTTGTAGTTCTTGCGCAGGCCGGCCGACACAAAGACGGGCTTCTCGGCAGTGCTGAGCTCGTTGACACGGTAGACGAAGTTGCTTCGTCCCTGTATCATGCCCTGGTTCACGAGCTTCTGGAATGGCTCTTCCTCGCAGCTCACTCCGTAGTCGTGGAGGAACTTATTCCAGAACCTTGAGTAGATAAGGTGGCCCGTGGCGTGCTCGGTACCGCCCACGTAGAGGTCAACGTGGCGCCAATACTCGTCCACGTCTTTTGAAACGAGCGCCTTGTCGTTTTGAGAATCCATGTAGCGAATGTAGTAGGCTGAGCTGCCGGCAAATCCTGGCATGGTATAGAGGTCGAGCGGGAACACGGTCTTGTTGTCAATCTTCGAGTTCTCCACCACCTTGTTTTCCACGGTGTCCCAAGCCCATTTCTTGGCCCTTCCCAATGGTGGCTCACCGTCTTCGGTTGGCTTATACTCCGTTATCTCGGGCAGTTCCACGGGCAGGCACTCCTCCGGCACCATCTTTGGTATGCCGTTGTCGTAGTACACGGGGAATGGCTCGCCCCAATAGCGTTGGCGCGAGAAGATGGCGTCGCGCAGACGGTAGTTCACCTTCACGCGGCCTATGCCTTTCTCGGTCACAAACTTCTTTGTCTTGGCTATGGCCTCTTTCACGGTGCAACCGTTGAGCGTGAATCCGTCGATGCTCGTGTGGCCCTCGCGCGGTGAGTTCATCACAATGCCCTCCTTGGCGTCGAAGCTCTCCTCCGACACGTCGGCACCCTCGATAAGCGGTATGATGGGCAGGTTGAAGTGCTTGGCGAAGGCATAGTCGCGGCTGTCGTGGGCAGGCACTGCCATGATGGCTCCCGTGCCGTAACCGGCAAGCACGTACTCTGAAATCCAGATTGGTATCTCATCGCCCGTGAAGGGGTTGATGGCGTATGAGCCGCTGAACACGCCCGTCACCTTGTGGTCGCTCATGCGGTCGAGCTCTGTGCGGCTCTTCACATAGTTGAGATATGTCTCCACCTCGGCTTGCTGGTCTGCCGTGGTAACTTGTTTCACGTAGTCGCTCTCAGGGGCAAGCACCATGAACGTGACGCCGAACATGGTGTCGGCGCGTGTGGTGAAGATGGTGAACTTCACGTCGGAGTCTTTCACGTCAAACTCCACTTCGGTACCCTCCGAGCGTCCTATCCAGTTGCGTTGCGTGTCGGATATGCTGTCGCTCCACTGCACGGTGTCGAGACCGTCGAGCAGACGCTGCGCGTAGGCTGATGTGCGCAGGCACCATTGGCTCATCTTTTTCTGCACCACGGGGAAGCCACCACGTATGGAGACACCTTCCACCACCTCATCGTTGGCAAGCACGGTGCCAAGGCCGGCGCACCAGTTCACCATGGTCTCGCCTTTGAAGGCGATGCGGTAGTTCATCAAGGTGTCGCTCTTCTGCTTCTCGTCCATGGCGTTCCACTCCTCGGCGGTAAACTGCAATGTGTCGTCGCTCTGAGCGGCGTTTACGCCCTCAGTGCCCTTCTCCTCAAAATGCTTTATGAGCTTGTCTATCGGCTGTGCCTTCTTCAGGTCGTTGTCGTAATAGGAGTTGAACATCTTCTCGAAAGCCCACTGCGTCCAATGGTAATAGCCGGGGTCGCAGGTCTTTACCTCGCGGTCCCAGTCGAACGAGAACCCTATCTTGTCGAGCTGCTCGCGATAGTGGTTTATGTTCTGGTTGGTGGTGATGGCAGGGTGCTGTCCGGTCTTTATTGCATACTGCTCGGCTGGCAGGCCATAGGCATCGTAGCCCATCGGGTTGAGCACGTTGAAGCCTTTCAGGCGCTTGTAGCGCGCGTAGATGTCGGAGGCTATATAGCCAAGGGGATGGCCTACATGCAGTCCTGCGCCAGAAGGGTAAGGAAACATGTTGAGCACATAGTATTTCGGTTTTTCGGGGTCTTCCGTCACCTTGTAGGTCTTGTCGTCAACCCACTGTTTTTGCCATTTCTTCTCAATCTCTCTGAAATTGTAATCCATTGCTTTGCTAAGTTATTAATTTCTAAGTGCAAAGATACGAAGAAATTGGAGAATATTGATGTAGATTTGCAAGAAACGTGTTCAAGATATTTGTATCACGTAGTTTATTTTTATACATGAAATATAGAATATCAGACAGCAAGCACATTCTCGCGAGACCATTATCACCCATCGGCAAGATTAAGTATGCGCTAAAATAATTCAGTCGGCGGGTAAAATTTATAAGTATTTTCAGCAAAAGCCTTGGAGGTATTCGGAAAAAACGCTAACTTAGCGACATAATGATAAAAGTCGCACGATTATGATATGTTCTGTTGCCAATCCCATATACGACTGCGTGTTCAAGTTCTTGATGGAAGACGAGCGCATCGCGAAAACCATACTCTCCGCCTTGCTGAAAAAAGATGTCTTGAGCGTGGAGATGCGATGCCATGAGCACCCAAACGTCACTCGCGACAAGATTTCGATGTTTCGCATCGATTTCGCTGCAAGAGTCAGGGAGAATGACGGTACGGTCAGACTCATCCTCATAGAACTGCAAAAGACGTGGGTAGACACGGAGGCACTCCGCTTCCGCCGTTATCTTGCCGCTCAATACAATGCTGAGGAAAACATGGTGAAAGAGGGAGAGCTGCAAGGCTATGCCGTGCCCATGATAGCCGTGTACTTGCTCGGACACAGGGTTGGCGAAATAGACAAGGCGGTGGTGTATGTCACTCACAATGCCTTCGACTATGATGGCAAGGTGGTTGAGGGCGGCATGAAAGACCCGTTTATCAACAGCTTGATCCACGATAGCATAATAGTGCAGATACCTCTGCTCCACGGCAAGATAAACAATAGGTTGGACAGGGTGCTTAGCGTGTTTGACCAGTCGCAGCGTGATGCCAAGAACCAGCAAATAGTGTGCCTCGATGAGAAGGAATATGCCAACGACTCGGATATGATGTATATCCTCCATCGCTTGAGCCTTGCGGCAATGGATGCTGACGTGCGGCAGGAGATGAACGACGAAGACGAATTCTTCTCTGTGCTTGAGGCGCGTGACACACAGGTAATGAAGCTCAACAAGCAGCTTACGGAAAAAAAAAGGCAGCTTAGCGAAAAGAACGCGCAGCTTAGCGAAAAGAACGCGCAGCTTGCAGAGCAGAACGCTCAGCTTAGCGAGCAGAAAGCGCAGCTCAGCGAGCAGAGAGAACAGATAAAAAGAATGGTCAAGGCCATGATCGACAGCGGAATGCCAATAGACACTGTGGCTAAGGCAATAAACAAGACGGTAGAGGAAATCAACGATTTGGTTTAACCCATGTCGTATATATACGGCTAAGAACACCCAGTTTTCCTACAGTTGTCCGGCCTCCACTTGCCTCACTATGCGTTCGGTGATGCGGTCGGCACCGTTAGGGTCATACGACTTCTTCAGCGATGCTCCGAAAATCCAGGCGAACGACTGGTAGAAGCCGGCGCGGATGGGGCCGAGGAATGCCTTGATGAGGTCGTAGGACGAGTTGTTGCACTCGCGGTCGATGAGCTTGATGAGCAGTTTGCCTTGCGAATAGGTGAGCTTCTTCACGCGAGGCGTGTATTCCTTTTTTATGTCTTGCTCCACCACTTTCATGTGCTCGTCCTTGGCTTTCTTGTTGGGCAGCAGCTCCAGGTACTCGCCGGTCTCAATGATGATGCGGTCGCATTCCTTGGCTATGGGCAACACTCGCTTGATGTTGTATACCAAGCGGTTGTAGGCGGCACGCTGGCGCGCGCTCTTGAACTCTGGTTGAGGATACACCCAGATGTTGTTGAGTTCCACATATTGTATGGAGTCCCCACCCTGCTTCACTTTGCCAATTTTTACCATTGGCACGAAAGTGGGGTTGTCCATGTCTACGTCCCTGTCCTCAGGCTTTACGTCATTGTTGTTTTGAGCCATGGCGAGGATAGGGAACGCAAGTAGCAATATGATAATAAGTCTTTTCATCTTGTGTCGCTCAACGTGCCGCAAAGTTACAACCTATTTGTATAACAAGTGCTGAAAATACTATTAAATAAAATGAATAGGCGGCATTTCGTCTATTGTCATGTGTGTCATACATGGCATTTTGAAATTCCTTTTTTATTTTCTGTTTCCAATCATAGGGCAATGGCGTGAAGAAGAGTTTACCATTCAACCTTCTCGTTCAAGATAATGCCGTCTGTGGCATCCTCTTTTGTGAAAGTGGCACCACGATATTGCACACACAGCATCACCAGGGGCTCCGCGCCATTGTTGCGTACGGAGCGCTTGCCCGATGGTGCTACCCTTACCACGCTGCCCTCACTTACGGGGAACACCTTGCCATCCACCTGAAACTCGCCATTGCCGCTGAGGAAGAAATACAGCTCCTCGTGGGTCTTGTGGGTATGGAGGAAACCTGTCTCCGTGCCGGGCGCAAACGCCTGGAATGAGAAATCGCCACCGGTGGCACCAACCAGCGCGCCCCCGAACACCTTTCCTGGTATCTTGACCTCCGGGGAGAGGTCCAACATATACTCGCCCAAGTCGCTCAACTTGCCGAAATCCACGGCTGTCAAATTCTCACCTTTGATAATGGTCTTTGTCTCTTTCATCGCTTTCGAATGTTTTGTTGTTTATGGAATATTGTCTTTGTTTGATGATGCAAAATTATGATGATTTTCCCATCCTCACAAGAACTAACTTCCGCGTGTGTTACTTACCTTGAAGTAACCATTGCTGATTATCAAGAGTTAAGGTTTTGTGCATTTAGATTATTTTAACTCGCAATACACGCAGCGTGTAAGGAAAGTTGGTTACTTTTACACACTATTAGTGATAATAAGGCCATTGCAAGCCTTCGAAAACGCTTTATGAATATAAAAAACACGATAATGAGCAACCAAATAACAGACACCGCTTTCCAAGATTGTCCCATCCGCAATGTCATGGCACATGTTTGCGGCAAGTGGTCGTTGCTGGTGATCTATGTGATGCGCCAAAACGACAACATCCGTTTCAATGCCCTCCACAAGGCCATTCCCGATATCTCGCAAAAGGTGCTGACCTCCACCCTGCGATTGTTGGAAGCCGACGGCTTCATCACCCGAAAAGTCTATGCCGAGGTCCCGCCTAGAGTGGAGTACTCGCTCACCGACCGCGCTCGCTCGTTCCTGCCATTGATGGAAAGCATGATAGCATGGTCGCTAGACAACATGGCAGGAATATTGAAAGACCGAAAGAAGAAAATGTCATGACCTTTTGACGGGCTTCGCCTTTCTTATAAGCTTTTATGGAGCTGAAAGCCCCCTACTCCACCATTTTTGCAATAAAAGTTTAATGGCTTCTTTGTCATTTTTAGGATTTATGCTAATTTTGCAACTCTTTTTAATGGTTTTTGCATTGTTTAGCTATTAATCAATATTTAGGATAATCAGAATAATGAAAGCATTGTCAATGAAGCCCCGACTGATAGAGTGCATCAAGGGTTACAACCGCAAGACGTTCATGTCCGACCTTATGGCGGGCGTGATAGTGGGAATCGTGGCCCTGCCTTTGGCCATCGCCTTTGGCATAGCCTCGGGCGTGACGCCCGAAAAGGGCATAATCACGGCCATAGTGGCCGGAGTGATAGTGTCGGTGTTTGGCGGCACTAAGGTGCAGATAGGCGGACCCACGGGTGCGTTTATAGTGATAGTGTATGGCATAATACAGCAGTATGGCATCGAGGGATTGGGCATAGCCACGTTCATGGCCGGCATCTTCCTGTTGCTGTTCGGATTCCTGCACCTCGGCACGATAATAAAGTATATACCCTATCCCATTGTGGTGGGCTTCACGAGCGGAATTGCGGTGACGATATTCACCACGCAGATAAAGGATCTGTTCGGACTTGACCTGCAGAGCGTGCCTTCTGACTTCGTAGAGAAGTGGGGCGTGTATCTTACCAACATGGACAAGATGGACTTGTGGAGCACCCTCGTGGGCGTGGTGAGCGTGGTGGTGATAGCCATCACTCCGAAGTTCAGCAAGAAGATACCCGGCTCGCTCATTGCCATAGTGCTGATGACGGTGGTAGCGCTGCTGCTCAAGCATTTCGCCGGGGTCACTTCGATAGAGACCATCGGCGACCGCTTCTCGATAAGCGCAGACCTGCCCGACGCCCACATACCGCAAATGACGTGGGAAACGGTGAAGGGGCTGGTGTCGCCGGCGTTGACCATTGCCGTGCTCGGTGCCATAGAGTCGCTGCTGTCGGCCACCGTGGCCGACGGTGTGGTGGGCGACCACCACGACTCCAACACCGAGCTGATGGCGCAGGGACTGGCCAACATCGCCTCGCCACTGTTTGGCGGCATCCCTGCCACGGGCGCCATTGCCCGAACAATGACCAACATCAACAATGGCGGCAAGACCCCTGTGGCCGGTGTGGTGCATGCGGTGGTGCTGCTGCTGATATTCCTATTCCTCATGCCCTTGGCCAAATACATCCCTATGGCTTGTCTGGCAGGAGTGTTGGTGGTGGTGTCGTATGGCATGTGCGGATGGCGGTCGTTTGCCGCGCTGATGCGCAATCCCAAGAGCGACGTCACCGTGCTGCTCATCACGTTCTTCCTCACGATAGTGTTCGACCTGACAGTGGCCATCGAGGTAGGTCTCATCATAGCCTGCTTGTTGTTTATGAAGCGCATGGCCGAGACCACCGACGTGAAGGTCATTTCCGACGAGATAGACCCCAACGAGGATACCGGAATAGCATCGGGCAATCTTGAGCACCTTACCATTCCCCACGGCGTGGAGGTATACGAGATAAACGGCCCCTACTTCTTTGGCGCCGGAAACCGTTTCGAGGAGATAATGGCCACTTTTGGCGACCGGCCGAAGGTGCGCATCATACGCATGAGGAAGGTGCCTTTTGTTGACTCCACAGGCATACACAACCTCACCAACCTGTGTGAGATGAGCAAGAAGGAAGGCATCATAGTGGTGCTTTCGGGCGTGCGTCCCAACGTGAACGCCACGCTTGTCAAGGCAGGGTTCAACGACATTGTGGGCGCCGACAACATCTGTAGCCACATCAACATCGCCCTCGCCAAGGCAAGGGATATTGTTGGCGAGGAGGAAAAGACCGAATAGCCCATTGGCGCACGGCTGATTTTCGACGTGCGTCGCACATAGCGAAAAGAGAAAAATCCCTTGGCTTGAACCTGCAAGCCAAGGGATTTTTTTAGGTATGCTCGCCATGAGCATTGTCTAACCAAAAAAATGATTCTCTATCCAAAGAACGTCTGTCTTTCCCCTTTCTCGTATCCCCTACCCTGCCATCGCTTGGCGAAGGCTGCTGCAGCCGTGTTTGTAGCTATAGCAATGAAAGCAGCCAGGAGTATGACTTAGAGCCAAACGAGTGGAAAAAAAATGGCTCTAAGTGCTAGTTTTAACCCACTTAGAGCCAATAAGAAATCTTATTTTTCGCTGAAGATGACCTGTATCATGGTTTGTCCCACGGCCTTGAGCACGTTCTTGTCGATGTTGTCGATGTTGTCGTTGACAGTGTGCCATGTGGGTCCGAACGAGCTTTGCTGGCAGTCGGGATAATAGGCAATGACATCGATGCACGGTATCTTTGCCGTCTGGTTCACGGGCAGATGGTCGTCGGTGATCATCCCGCCGTCGTCGTTGGGGAAGAACGAACCGTAGCCGGCTTGTCTTGCTGCGCGCCACACCTTCCTCACAATGCTTGAGGCATATTGCATGGACATGCCCTCGCGATAGAACTGCGCGCCCTGGCCGCCAACCATGTCGAGCAGGATGCCGTAGCGCGGGGCGTAGCCGTGCTCCACGTTATCTGCCCAATATTGCGCGCCAAGGGCGAACGACGAACCGTCGTCCTGAGTGTCGCTCCACTGTGGCACACCGTAGTCCTCAGCGTCGAAGCACACGAAGTCGATGCCGATGGCCGGCTTCTGTCCGGAAGTGTTGAGCAGCCTTGCCAGCTCCAGCATCACCGCTACGCCGCTTGCCGCGTCGTTGGCTGCAATGATGGGCTTGTGCCAGTTGAGCGAGTCGGGGTCGTTGTCCGCCCAAGGGCGGGAATCCCAGTGGGCGCAGAAGAGGATGCGCGTGGTGGCTTGCGGGTTATAGCGCGCCGTGATGTTGGTGCAGTGGAGTAGGGTGCCGTCCCAGCCCTTGATGTCCGCCTTTTGCAGCGAGACCTCGCAACCAAACTCCTTAAACTTATGTTCAATCCACTTGAGACATTTCTCATGGCCTTCGCTGTTCATTGCCCGCGGTCCGAAGTCGCACTGCGCCTTGGTAAAGGCATAGGCCGAATCGGCGTTGAACGCAGGCCCTACGGGTTGTATTTTCTCAACCTCCTCAGCCTCCTCAATGTTCTCCACGTCCTTGTGGGCGAGTGGGCCGCAGGTGAAGAGCCATGCGGCAACGGCACAGACTATAGCTATCACGATGATTATGATGATTTTCTTTTTCATGATTGTTTTTTGCTTGATTGCACTTGCGCCATGACGCGCAGCCAGTTGCCGCCCCATATCTTGGCTATGTCGCGCTCGGAATAGCGTCGGCGCAGCAGCTGCAGTGTGAAGTTGATAAGCTCTGAGGCGTCGGCGCAGCCGCGCACGGTGCCGTCGCCGTCGAAGTCGGTGCCCACGCCCACGTGGTCGATGCCCATGATGTCGATGGCATGCTCAAGATGGTTTACCACATCGATGATGGTCGCCTCGGAAGTGTCCTTTTGCAGGAATCCGTGATAGAACGTGGTATGCGCCACACCTCCCTTCGCGGCGAGGGCGCGCAACTGGTCGTCGGTGAGGTTGCGCGGCACGTCGCAGAGGGCGCGGCAGTTGCTGTGGGAGCACACTATCGGCGTGCGGCTTATGTCGAGCGCGTCGTAAAACGACTTCTCCGAGGCATGGCTGAGGTCAACCATTATGCCCTCGTCGTTCATTCTGCTTATCACTTTCGCCCCGAACTCCGACACGCCGTTGTGCATTGCCGAGCCGCGGTTGGAGTCGCAGATGTCGTTGTCGCCGTTGTGGCAAAGCGTGATGTAGACCACGCCACGTTGCGCAAAATGGCGCACGTTGGCCAGGTCGTGGTTCAGCGCGAGGCCGTTCTCAATGCCGAATACTATCGACTTGCGGTTCTTGCGCTTGTCCTCGTAGAGGTCGGCAGGAGTGCGCGCTATGCTGATGTAGTCGCTGTTGTCTGCCACTATTTGCTCCAGCTTGTCGAAAATGAGATCGGCGTATTGGGTAGGGGAGAGTTGCGTCGAGAGGCCCTGCAGATGGGGGTTGTGCTTTATTATCCCGGCTATGTCGACCTTTTGCGAGAACTGCTCGCCGAGCTGCGGCTGTGGCAGGTAGGCAACCATTATGACCGCGTCTTGCCGGCCTTCGGTCATCTTGTGCAAGTCGTAGAGAATGCGTGGGTCGCGCTGGTCGAAGCGCACACCCTGCGGGAAGAACATCGGGGTGTCGCAATGGGTGTCGAGGGTGAGTATGCGATTGTGTAGCTCCTTGGCCTTGGCAAACTCCGCGGCCTTGCTTACCAACCACGAGAAGAGCGGCAGGCCGTCGTCGCCAAGCCATTCGGGATGCCACTGCACGCCGATGATAGACTTGTATTCGTTGCTCTCGATGGCCTCTACGATGCCGTCGGGCGACATGGCCGACACGCTGAACAGAGGTCCCGTCTTCGCCACGGCCTGGTGGTGGAACGAGTTGACCAGCGCCCGTTCGCCATACAGCTTGTGGAGCGTGGTGCCCGGATAGATGTTGACGGAGTGGGTCGGTTCTTGTCGGTCGGCATCTTGCGAGTGCTTGATGCGCGATGGCAGCGTGGCGCCGTCGGCTGGGGTGGGGGAGGAGCCGTTGATGTCTTGGCTCACCTTTCCGCCCAGAGCCACGGCCAGGGTTTGTATGCCGCGGCATATCCCGAGCATGGGTATCTGCCTGTTGTAGGCGAGACGCACGGTGAGGAGTTCGGCCTCGTCGCGTGTGGCGTTGATGGAGTGGAGCTGTGGAGATGGCTCTTCGCCAGCCCACAAGGGGTTGATGTCGGCACCACCGGTGAGCAGCAGTCCGTCGACATGTTCAAGGGTGTTGATGATGGCGTTCTTGTCGGCTATGGGCGGAATGATCACAGGCGTTCCGCCGGCGCGCACCACTTGTTCATAGTATTTGTCGCGCAGGGCGGCGTCTCCGTTAACATAATTAGCGGTAATGCCAATCACCGGTTGATGGTTGGCTTCAGGAAAGGCGGCATATATGTCGTTGAGATGCTCGCCCAAGTCGAATGATCTCATGTTTTAATTATTCGTCTACATGTACGGGAATCTCGCGCTTGATGCTTTGCTCAAGCGAGATGAGCGTTTCGGTTGACACTACTCCGGGAATGGTCTGCAACTTGTTGTTGAGCAAGTCCATGAGCGCCTCATTGTCCTTTGCGTAACATTTTATGAGCATGGTGTATGAGCCGGTGGTGAAATGGCATTCTACGATTTCCGGAATGTCGGTAAGCCTCTTTACAACGTCTTTATACATGGATCCTTTCTCAAGGTTTATCCCGACGTATGTGCAAGTGTGGTAGCCGAGGCTCAGCGGGTTGATGTCGAATCCGCTGCCCGTGATGACACCGTCTTCTATAAGGTGCTGCACACGCTGGTGTATGGCGGCGCGCGAGACACCACACTCGGCAGCTACGTCCTTGAACGGTATACGTGCGTTTTTAGAAAGGATTGAGAGAATTTTCTTGTCGAGCTTGTCTATTTTTTCCATATTGTATGTTCCTCTAAGTTTCTAATTACTATGAATGTACAAAATATGGTAGCAAAAGTAGGCAATAAAAATGATATAAACAACAAAATGCACGGATATTTTATCTTATCCGTGCATTTAGTTAGGTTATTTCTTCTTTGAAGAAGTTTTCTTCTTAGAGACGGTTTTCTTTTTGTTAGAAGCCGTGCTGGAAGTCTGCTTCGTTTCCGTTGTGGTCTTTGCCGTGGTGTCAGCCTTTACCTCCTGTGCCTTTATGCCAACAAGCTCGACGGTGAAGATGAGGGTGGAGTAGGGCTTTATCTCTCCTGCCTCACGTGAGCCGTAGGCGAGGTCTTGCGGGATATAGATTTCCCACTTGCTGCCAACGTTCATTGAGGTGAGGGCCTCGGTCCATCCCTTGATCACTTGGTTGCATCGGAACGAGTCGGTCTTCTTGCCACCGTGGTTCTTCGTGGCGTCGAAGGTCTTTCCGCTGATGGTCTTGCCTTCGTAAATCACCTCAACCTCGTCGGTGCTCGTAGGCTTAGGTCCGTTGCCCTCCTTGATGACCTTGTATTGAAGTCCGGAAGGCAGAGTCACCACGCCTGGTTTTGTCTTGTTGCTTGCGAGCCACTCCTCGTTTTCTTTCTTGTAGATGCGGTTGCGTGTCTCACGAGCCTGCGTGTTCTTGAGTTGGAAACGCTCGCGTGCCTTGTTTGCCTTGAACACCGTGGTGTCTTGCTTCACGCCTGCGATGAATCCCTCGAAGAAAGGCTGGGCGGCAATGCTGTCGTCGGTGCCCACCAACTCGCGGCTCACGCCTGGCAAAATCTGCTTTGAAGCCTGCTGGGCAATGTTGTTGCCGGCTATATAGGCAGCAAAGTCAGGGTCGTTGACCTTTGACAAAGCCTCGCGGAAACCGCGAACGAACGCGTCGATGTGGGCAGTGTCAACGTTGAGACGCTGGGTGAGATACTGCATCAAACCTTCTGTGGCGGCATAACCAGCAGCGTAACTTGTAGAATCGGATGATGTGAGCAGCTTTACGGGCTGCTCGGTGCAATTGTCGCACTTCTTCGCGTCCTTTTTCTTGCCGCCGGCAGCCATGGAATTGGCTGCCACGGCAAGTGACAGGGCCGCGAACAAAATAATTTTCTTCATTGTTTATTTACCAACCTTAACCAACTCAATCTTGAAGATCAGAGTAGAGAATGGCTTGATGTCTCCAGCCTGACGCTCCTTGTAGGCAAGCTGTTGTGGGATGTAAACCTCCCATACAGAACCCTCGGGCATGCGTGTGAGAGCCTGTGTCCATCCTGGGATCATCTGCGCAGGAACCATAGACACGGGACCGTTGCCGTTCTTGTAGCTGCTCTCGAAGACCTTGCCGTCGATGGTGCGGCCCTCGTATTGAACCTGCACTGAAGTGGTGTCGGCAGGAATGGCGCCCTTGCCCTCCTTGATGACCTTATACTGCAAGCCTGAAGGAAGAGTGACCACTCCTGGCTTCTTCTTGTTCTCCGCGAGCCACTTCTCTCCGGCAACCTTGTTGGCGCCATAGCGCTTGCTCATCGTGGCGCTCTTGATTTGCTCCATCTTGCTCTGAGCTATTTGGTTTGCGCTCTCTGGAGTCATGAGGCCGACCTTGCCTGTGGCGCCAGTGATGAATCCGGCGAGCAGGTTCTTCAGCGAGATGGTCTTCGTAGAGTCGTCGCCGAAGACTTGCTGGTTCACGCCCTTCACGAGCTGTGTGGAGAGCTGCTGTCCAACCTGCAGACCCATGATGTAGGCGGCTTTCTTCTTGTCGTCGCCAGCGTTGACACCCTCGTTGATACCTTTCACGAAGTCGTCGATGTAGGTAGTGTCAATCACTTGACCCTGCTGGATGGCCTGATGCACATATTGCGACTGCAGCAAGCCGATGGCATAGCTCATTGAGTCGATGTCTGTCTTCAGGTCAGCCCTGGGAGCTGACGAGTTGCCGCAGGCTGAGAAAGCCAAGGCGGCGGTGGCCATGACGGCCAAAGTCTTCAATGTTTTCATTTGATGTTTATTGTTTCTGTTTATTTTAAACCCAATGATTTTTTCCCTTGAGGGGTTTTCATCCATATTAAAAAGCAAACGGCGAAAATCAAGCTAATTGCCATAAATACTAATGCGGCCATAACAATATTATTTTAAGAAGTTATTACCAATCGTACCGAATGCCCATGTGGCAAGTCCTCCAATAATAACAAACAAGATGTGAAACCAGCTGGCATTTTCAAACATTGGTATGATTCCGCCTAAAACGGAAGCTCCAAACGTTAGCTTAGCCAAATCATAGAAGAGGGAAGCGTTTTTTTCTTTCCTTACTTTTATCTTTTCCTTTTCTTCCTCTGTTATTATCAAGTTATCCATGTCTTGGATGGTATGTTTTATTTCACCTTTACCAGCTCCACGTCGAAGATGAGGGCTGCGTACGGAGGAATGGATTGTCCGGCTCCGTGCTCACCATAAGCGAGGTCGTAAGGAATGAAGAAACGGTATTTGGCTCCCTCTTGCATGAGCTGCAAGCCTTCTGTCCAACCCTTGATCACCTGGTTCAGGCCGAATGTGGCGGTCTCGCCGCGGCGGTAGCTGGAGTCGAACACCTGGCCGTTGATGAGTGTGCCCTCGTAGTGGCACTCCACTTGGTCGGTGGCAGCCGGCTTGCGGCCGTCGCCCTCGCGCAACACCTTATATTGCAGGCCTGATGGCAATGTCTTCACGCCCTCTTTCTTGGCGTTCTCGGCAAGGAAATTCTCACCCTCGGCTTTGGCTGCCTTTGCCTGCTCCTCTGCCTTGCGGCTGAAGAACTCTTGAACGGCGACCTGCGCGTCGGCGTCGGTCAACTGTGCGTTTGCGTTGAAGACATCGGTGATGGCTTGCGCGAAATCGTTGATGTTGAGGTCGGTGGCGTTCATTTGTTGCAATTGGTGCCCGATGCTCATGCCAAGGGCGTAGCTTACTTTGTCCATTATATTTTTCTGTTTATTATTTGTGTCGAATAAATATTATCGCACAAAGTTACGCTTTTTTGATAGCATAATCATATTATTTTAGTATTTTTGTGCAAATTATTGGATATAAGCGGAAAATATTGGATATATGAAAAAGAAAGTAGTGTTTTTGACGGGAGCCGGCATGTCGGTGGAGAGTGGGTTCAAGACTTTCCGTGGCAACGACGGGTTGTGGGAGAACTATCCTGTGGAAAAAGTCGCGAGCCATGAGGGGTGGGAGAGAGACCCTGACTTCGTGACGGAGTTTTACAACAAACTGCGCCGCAAGCTGTGGGACGCACAGCCATGCGAGGGTCACAAGTTGATAGCCGGGATGGAGAAGGATTACGACGTGACCGTGCTAACGCAAAACGTGGACAACCTGCACGAGAAGGCAGGCTCGACGAAGGTCATCCACCTGCATGGTGAGCTGACCAAGGTGTGTTCCAGCAACGAGCCTTACGACCCGCGCTATATAAAGGAACTCACCCCCGACGACAACGACGTGGAGCCGGGAACCAAGGCTGGCGACGGCTCGTTGCTTCGTCCGTTCATAGTGTTCTTCGGCGAGAGCGTGCCCATGCTTGAGCCTGCCGCCAAGGCAGCGTCGGAGGCCGACATCTTCGTGATCATCGGCACGTCGCTCGTGGTGTATCCGGCTGCCGGCCTGGTGCAGTTTGTCCCGAGACAAGCCCCGGTCTATCTCATAGACCCCAACCCCGTGGGCGTGGACAGCAACGTGAGGCAGATACAGAAAGGCGCGTCGGAGGGCATGCGCGAGCTGCTGAAGACGATATGACCAGCAATACGCTATGTGTAGATAGAAACCAAGTTTAATAGCAAGGGGTTTCTGTTTCAGTCTTTCGCGAATGCTATGCCAACGCCATGTATTCTTGTCCTATGCGATGCAAGTGATCAATGATCATTTGCTCGCGCTCCTTTGATGGCTTTTTGAACCCATTGATGTAGTTTCTGAGGAGCGATGGGTTTATGCCGATAAGTCTTGCAAATTCTGCGACGTTAATTTCTGGGTGTGACAGAAAGAAACGTTGCAGTTTTGTAGGTTCGGCGTCTTCATAAGCAAAACTTTCAAAACTGACATCCTCTTCAATATTTCTCCAATGAATGCCATCGTATCCGAAAACGTATTTCTCACGTTCTTCGGCAGTGGCTTTTCGAAGATTCTTGTACCATAAAAGAGACTGTCTATAAGTCTTGCCGTTTTCATCTTCACCATAAAGATAATCCCCTTTGAACCAAATCTTAATAATTTTCATCTTCAACCTCCTTTCCGAAATAATATTGCCATTTCTTCAAAATGATGTCCGCATTTTCCTCTATGACAAGCGTTATGCGTTTCAAGTCATTGTTCTTTATGTTATGTTTTTCTCTCAGGATGAATTGTTTTCCATTCCAATCAAATATTGCAATGCCAGAAGCACCTTCAACGTGAACGTGGGGTGGCTCGTGTTCCCTACTATAAAAGAAAAACGAGAATCCATAGAATCTGAATATTTCAGGCATGTATTATTATGTTTTCTTGCAAAAATAGGTATTCTTTTTGATACCACAATGCGGAAAATAAAGCATTTAAGATAGTTTAGCTAATCTATCAATAAAAAGCTAACTGTTCAGCATCTTCTTAAAGAGCCAGAAAAAGACGGGCGAAAATGGTTCAAGAGGCCAAGGAAACGCCTCCCGAACCAAGTCTATTTGATTAATTGGGCTTACTTTTTGAAATACAAAACCCGAAGTCTCATTTCAAGGGACTTCGGGCTTTGTATTTATGGCTTTTTGGGAGCAATACTGAAAAATGTATTTTTGCAAGTAGTTAAATATACTTGCTAAAGAGTTTCAGCTTTGTCTTGTGCTCCTTTCTTAGTGAGATTTCCGACGAGCATCCAGCCCCAGCAGACGGGTTGTACATTTGTCTACCTTTAGGATGAAATAGCCCACGGCGATGCTTGCTCCCATTGTAGCCACGAGCATCAGCAGAGGGTAATGCAAGCCGTAGACATATTTTTTGAAGAGGTAATAGCAAAACCATGTGTGGATAAACCACACCACAGTGCTGTATCTGCCGAAGAGGCGCAACACTTTCTTTATGCCTTCAAACCACTTGATGCGGACAAAGCACACAATCATGGCGAACTGGCAGAACGGTCCAAGTGGTGCCCAGTGGGTGAGACAACCGAAGAGGAATACCAGCACAAATAGCAATACCCATCCAGGCTGCGACTTCGGCAGCAGGCGTGCCAGCCATTGCGGACACTCGCGGTCGGCGTACTTGCAGAATACGGCTCCCGTCACGAAGGGGAACAGGCAGCTGAAATAGAGTGCCACATGATAGATGGTGTAATGGTCGGCGAAGAACGCCCCATAGTACCTGCTAATCAGAAAGGCACTGATGATGTAGAGCCCGTACGCGCCAACCAAAATTTTACCCCCCCCGACCCGGTCGAGCAACGCAAACACTTGGCGGTTTGTCAACACCAGCAATATGTAGGGGAACAGGAACCATATCTCACCATTCCACCTTGTGCGGAAGGCGGTGATGCTCTGTAGACTTTTCGGCCAATCGCCAGGATAGACATCGGGGCTCATCCAGCAGGCAAGGGGAAGAAACACCACAAGCGTGAGCCAATAGAGTTTGTAGAGTTTGAATATTCTTGTCCATGGACGGTTGGGTGCGTTGTTGCGGTGCGTGAAGTAGAGACCGTAGCCGCTGATAAAAAGATAAATGCCCACGGGGTTGCATCCACGTGCCAACCACGTTGCCAAAGGCAATTCCTGCACTGAGCACAGACTGAACGCCCCGTCCAGATTTTCCGCCCCCAAAAACAGGTGGTAATAAACCATGAACAACAAGGCGAGACCTTTCAGCAACAAGGAGTTTTCTTTGGAAATATATGTTAGTGTCATAATTTAAACCTGTCCGTGATTATCAAATGCATTTTTTCGCACCTATCCGCAATTAATATTTGTGCAAATTTACACCTATCCGCGATTATTACCAAACATTTCCTGATTTTTTACCGTCACTGATTACCGCTCCTTTTTATTTGCTACAATAAAAAAGCAATGTCCCGTATAACCCATGATGGCTATGCGGGACATTTTCCTCAAGTAAACAAATCATCTAAAGTGACCTGACAGGGGAAGACATCAGCATACTCGTTCTCGGCAAGGGGAGAACTTCCGACGTAGGTAAGCAGGAAGGTCTTGCTTTTCATACCATTCTCTATTGCTTCTTGGCGTGCAATGAGGCGATTGGCATAGGCTTGCGTGACGACGTAGGGGCTCTTGGAATATTTCAGCTCGCAAAGGTTGACAACATCATCGTTACGGTCGATGACAAGGTCTATCTGCATACCTTCCGCCTCACCGTCTCCCATCACAATATAGGAAGACTCTGTGGAGGAAACGGCACCAATCTGGAGAGCTTGCTTGATTTGTCGGATATGCTGCATGCAAACTTCCTCGAAAGCGATGCCCCGCCAAGAACTAATCTCTGACTCACGCAAGTGGTGTTGCCAATAGTCTTCCTCTCTAATCTGCTTGCCTTCCTTGAAGTGTAGCCAGAACCAACAGAAGGAATCTGTCAACTTGTAATGCTCTTCCCTCTGCGATGCACCGAACGGCACGTATTTGGTGACAAAGTCACTTCCTATGAGTGCCTTGAGCATCTTGGTAAACTCGCCATTTGGATTGATGCCAGTTTTGTCAGAGATCTCCTGCCGTGTATAGCCGGCGTGCCTCATACCCAACGTCCGAATGATGTTCATGCTTTCTTCCGCATGGTCGAAGACGGAGTTGAACAGGCGGTTGAACTCATCGCCTAGCTTGGCATTGCGCGCAAAGAATAGCGCATCGACATTTTGGGCAAGACTCATGGAGGGATTGACAAAGTTCATATAGAACGGAATTCCTCCGAGTATCATATAGGCTTGTGCCACGTTGTAACGGCTCATCTTGATGCCACGGCTAAGATAAAACTCCTCACATTCTTTGAGTGTGAAAGGCGATAGCTTCAACTCGCCGGTCAACCTGCCATATAGTCCGCCCTTGTTGTTGATGAGGTTATCCAGCATCCATGAGGTGGCTGAGCCGCAGACAATGAGCATAAGGTTGTGGCGTGTGTTTCCCCAACCATTCCAGAATGCTTCAAGGGCAGTGAGAAATCCAGAACGCGCAGTATCCATCCATGGCAATTCATCGATGAATACAACCTGCCGACTTCCATTGTCCGTGGTTTCCAAAAATCTTTCCAAGAGAAAAAAGGCTTCCATCCATGACTTTGGCTGGGCGATGCCATCCATACCGTGGCGAATGAGAGAAAAGTAAAAGTTTTGCAGCTGGTCTTTGATGGACACGCGGCGTTGGCGGTCGTAAGGGGACAAGCCTGTATGATGAAACGCCATGCTGTCATGGAACATCTCGTCAATAAGGAAAGTCTTGCCCACACGTCTCCTTCCATAGACTGCCACAAATTCCGCTCTATCGCTCTTGTAGTAGCGTTTCAACTCTGCCATTTCATTCTTTCTTCCTATAATCTCACACATAAGCGCCTTTGTCTTGTTTGGTAGCAAAGATAACATTATTTTCCAATATCTATGAATAAAATCGTCTTTATTTGGCTACGAAAGTATATTTTTGGCTTCTATAGCTAAATAAAGGCGATTCTTTTCTCTTGGTAATCTGGTTTCCTTCCGTTTCGGCGACAAACCAAATTGCTAG
>CAVBBO010000077.1:0-22072 GCA_963593695.1 Escherichia coli
GCCGGATGGGCGCCCCTTTTCATTCCCTTTGGCGAAAGCCGTTCATGTACGTTTCATATTATAGATGCAAAAATAAGACATTTTGCTGAATATCAAACAAATATATGCGTTAAACCTTGTTAGATTCTCCATCATTTGTGGCAGTTGGCGCAATTTTGGTGTGGCAGTTGGCGGTTGCATTATTAATAAAATATGATTGAACGCAAGTAATAGAGGAGGAGTTGTTCGAGGAAAAGATCTCTTTCTTGATTTTATAGTGCCTCAAACACATCCTCAATGTCGGGAATGGAGATTGGTTATATAGAAATAAGAAAAAATCTCATATTTGCCATTATCCGAAAAATATCTTATCTTTGCATAAGATAAAAGAAAACATTGTTATGGCAATAAGCAACAAGGTAGAGTTTGGCTTTGCCGAAAGCCCTTTCGGCAGCATCATCGTGGCGCGCACATGGGACGGCGTTTGCGACCTGCAGTTTCTCGAGCACAACCGCCTTGAGACCATCCACGAATTGGCGACACGGTGGGGACAATACACGCCCACAACGCAAAGCAACATCATGGCCGACACCGTGGAGCGCGTCATTTTCGAGGGTTTGGACCACCCCATCGCCCTCGACGTGAAAGGCACCGAATTTCAACTGAAGGTGTGGGCAGAACTGCGCAAGATTCCTTTTGGCACCACGGTCAGCTACCAAGAGGTGGCTGAGCGGATAGGCGAACCCAAGGCGGTGAGAGCCGTGGCCACGGCGATAGCGCAAAACCCCGTAGCGATGCTCATTCCGTGCCACCGCGTCATCCATTCCGACGGTACGATAGGCGAATATCACTGGGGACGCGACTTGAAAAGAAAACTCATAGAATGGGAGAAAAGCAAGACAAGGCAAGATTGACGGCACAAGGACTTTACGACAACGTGACAGCCATAGTGGGCAACGGGAAGTTCACCATGGCATCGCGCCTGAAGCTCTTGCACGAGACATTGGTCATAACGTGTGCCGAGGCGTTGAAAGACACGAGATACGGGTTTGGAGACCTCAACTCGCAACTGGAGAGCGTGATGCGGCTTTTCAACATTCATGGCGACGAGGCCAACGCCCTGAGGCAGGCAAGGCGCGACAGCAACCGCAGCCACATCGACGGCGGCAAGGGCGATGACGAAACATTTTTGCTCTACGACGCTGCAGCAGTGGCGAGGCTCATCAGCCGCGTGCTGAAAGCCGCTATGCCCGACACGCTCACGGCACTATTGCCCCGCGACATAAAGCCCACGGCGGAACGAATACGCCAAAACTCTCCCGACAAGCGGTGCATAGTGAGGTCGTTTGACGAGCAAACGATCCACGTGGTGGTAGACGAGGATGGCGGAGGCAAGGAGATGACAGTGTATTACACCCTGCAGACGCAGTATGCCCGCATGGAGTATCTCCACGACATTCTCAAGCCTGGCATGCACCTTAACCTTCTCGATTGCCAAACCGATGGCGACACCATCACGCCAAGGCTCATCATTGTGGAACCCGACTGTCTGATGGACATTTCCGTGATAGCGTCGTGCTTTGAGGATTACGGGCACCATCCGCTCATGTATCTCCTCAGCCGGATAAAGGAACGTGCAAACACACAAGCCATACTCCTGGGAAACTACGCGGGAGCATGCCTCGACGACATAATAAACGAAGAAGAGTTTTCGGCGACCAAAACCCTCATAAAGAACTTCCGCGACAAGGCCCTTGAATATGCCAGTTGCCCCGACTTCGACGGGGCGAAGTTCAAGACCGACGCGGCGCGGCAGGCACGAAACCTCACAAGCATAGTGGAGGAGCTTAGCCAACACTACGACATGAAGAAGGCCATACTCGAGCCCACGTTTGTATGCGAGAAGCTCGGACTGCAAGGGCGCGTCGACATGATGACCACCGACTTGCGCCTATTGGTGGAGCAGAAGTCGGGACGCAACATCTTCTTGGAGCGCGACATGGCAAACAGCCAAGGCGCAAAAGTGGTAGAGAAGCACTATGTGCAGGTGCTGCTCTACTTCGGCATACTGTATTACAACTTCGGAGTGCAGCACTCCGACATACGCTTGCTCTACTCCAAATATCCTCTTCCCGGCGGCCTCATAGGGGTGACCTCGCTCATGAAGCTTGTCTACGAGGCCCTGCGCTTTCGCAACGAGGCCATGGCCCTGGAGTTTGACATTGCCGAGAACGGCATGGAGAAGACCTTGCCGCTGATAACCGAGCAAACGCTCAACGTGGCACACGCCGGCGGACATTTCTACGACACATACCTCAGACCGCAACTGCTGTCCTTGATCACGCCTCTCCACTCGCTCACGCCCTTGGAGCACGACTACTTTTGCCGCATGACGCAGTTTGTGATAAGGGAGAACATCATGTCGAGAGTGGGCGTAGTGGAAGGCACGGGCAACTGCGTGGCCAACCTCTGGAACATGCCATTGGCTGAGAAGAAGGAGACGGGCAACATCTTCACCGGCCTAACGAACCCTAAGGAGGTTGACGACAAGGGCCATTACACAGAACACGAAGGCGGCGTTTGCGACACGCTAGACCTCACCGTGCCAGACCAAGGCGAGGACTTCCTGCCCAACTTCCGCCGTGGCGACATGGTTTACCTCTATGCCTACGACAAGGACACGGAACCCGACGCGCGAAAGGCGATATTGCTCAAGGGCGGAATACTGCGGCTCCATACCGACCACGTGGTGGTGAGACTCATGAATCCCTTGGCAAAGACTTACCTAGCCCAAAACAAGGACAAGACATGGTGCATTGAGCACGGCAGCAGCGACGTGGGCGGTGGAGCGGCGTTGAGCTCTATCTACCAACTAATCACGGCACCGCAAGACCGCAAGGCTTTGCTGCTCGGCCAACGCGCGCCACAAGCCGACAAGAGCCTTGCCCTGTCGAGAAGCTACGACGGCAACATCGACGAGATAATATTAAAGGCTAAGCAAGCACGCGACTATTTCCTGCTCGTGGGACCTCCGGGCACGGGAAAGACATCCAGGGCATTGCAGTTCATGGTAAAGGAAGCACTCTCTGAGCTTAGTCAAGAAGAAGACAAGGAACATCAGGAAGACGACAAGGGACTACTGCTCATGGCTTACACCAACCGTGCCGTGGACGAGATTTGCGACATGCTGGTCGACAACGGCATCGACTTCGTAAGGATAGGCAGCTCTCTGTCGTGCGCCGAGAGCTTCATGCCTTATCTCCTGCAAAACAGGGTGGGAGAAAAGCCCACACTTGCCGGCATGAGGCAACTCATTGGCGACGCAAAAATAATAGTAGGCACCACGTCGATGATGCAATCGAGAGCTTACATCTTTTCTATCAAGCATTTCGCGCTTGCCATCGTAGACGAGGCTTCGCAGATATTGGAGCCAAACATCATCGGCCTATTGGCAAGCCACCGAGCTTCGGACACACAGACGGAGTGCCGATGCAATATCGACAAGTTCATACTCATTGGCGACTACAAGCAACTGCCAGCCGTGGTGCAACAAGGCGATGGCGACAGCGCGGTGAGAAGCAATTTGCTGCTCGACATAGGGCTCACCGACTGCAAGAACTCCCTCTTCGAGCGGCTCATACGGCAGGAGCTTCTCGCAAAGCGCACTGACTTCATTGGCACGCTGCGCCGCCAGGGACGAATGCACCCCGACATAGCGGAGTTTCCCAACCGGGAGTTTTACAGGCGAGAGCGCCTTCGCTGCGTGCCCTTGCCTCACCAAGAAGCCACGGACATTGGCTACACGTTGCCATCGAGAGACAGCATCGATGAGCTTTTGAAAAGCCACCGAATGATATTCTTCGCGTCGAGAGACTGCCGGCAACCAGAAATCTCCGACAAGGTGAACGCCGACGAGGCGCAACTCGTAAGCGACATGCTAAAACGAGTTTACCGTTTCTACGGAGACCGATTCAACGCCGACAAGACCGTGGGCGTGATCGTGCCTTACCGCAACCAGATAGCGATGATAAGAAAAGAGATTGAGAAAACAGGTATAAAGACCCTTGATAACATAAGCATAGATACCGTTGAGCGATACCAAGGGTCACAACGGGACGTGATAATATATTCGTTCACCATACAGCAAGCCCATCAGCTCGACTTCCTTACCGCCAACACCTTCCAAGAGGATGGTCACGACATAGACCGCAAACTCAACGTAGCTCTGACGCGGGCACGCAAACAACTCATTCTCACGGGAAACGTGAACACACTGTCGGCATCACCGCTCTTCCGCGAGTTGATGGATTATATCAAGCAAAAGGGCGGGATGGTAGAACGTTGTTGATTCAGCTATAGCAAGCCCCTGCCCTTGAACTCCTCAAGAAGGGGCAAGGCTATCGCCTTGGCGTCGGGATGCGGCTGACCAGTGGTACCAAGGGCGCGAAGGTCGAAGAAATGCTTCCAGTCGGAGACGAAAGCCGTATGGACGAGTTCGGTGGCGGTGTCGAGCGGCAACACCACGCGTGCTTCCTGTGGCTTGCGACCAGCGCCAATAAGGTTCATGTACGACTTCTCGGCGGCTACGTTGGCAAACACCCAATTGTCAAGAACCGAAGCGCTGCCATCGGCAACCTCGCGCGCCAGCTCCATAAACTGCTGGCCAGTGATTGTCAATGCGCCATTGCTCAATTGACTAGCCCATTCCGACCCCGGCATCTCATGCTTTACCCATGTGGGAATGTTGATGGTAATCTCATTGCCGAACTTTGCCTTAGAATAGTTGCAATAACGTGTGCTCTGCTCCGCCATGGAGTTGGCACGATGACGGTTAAACTCTCGTGTTATGGCAATCTGGGTGGAGAAACGCACGGTGACACGCACCGGATGAAGCGGCAAAGGCTCAGTCCAATAAGCTTGAAGGTCATCGAGACGATGGTTCTCGGCCAGCACGCGGAGGTTGGTGGTGACATACATCTTGCCCGAATCTTCCACACATTGCGAGAACTTGTTGGTGGCGTAAAACTCCCATGGCCGCGCACCGTCCTTCCCCGCTCCAGCGCAAGCTTCGACGTCGAACAAGAGATACACGGTTCCATGCTCAAGCATAGCAAAATGCTCACTCTTGATCATGCGCTCCACAAAGGGGCGAGCCGAGTCGGCGGTGGTATGGTCCTCACTCTTGTAGCACACACGCCCCACGCGTTCTATCTGCTTGTAAACACCGGCGATGCCCGGCTCCTGTTGCCATATCTCGAAAGAAGGATTATTGATTCGCATTGTGAAATGATGTCCTATGTTTATGATGTCTGTGATTTGCCGAGTGCAGCTTATCTTTTGCAAAGATAATGCAAACGAGCGCAATGAAAGCTCGCTTTCAAATTGCCGAGTGCAGCTTATCTTATGCAAAAATACAACTATTTTTTTCGTTAACACACGAACAACGTAAACTTTTTGCTAATTTTGCAATAAAGAAATGTATCTGAGACAATGGACGAGAAGACAAGCATAAAGCTGTTGGGCAGCCATGGCATTAAACCCACTAGCAACCGCATACTCGTGGTCAAGGCATTGGCGGCGGAAGAGTATCCGTTAACGCTTACCGAACTGGAGAACCACTTGCTCAGCGTAGACAAGAGCGGCATATTCCGTGCCTTGACGCTGTTTCGCGAGCATCACCTTGTGCACACCATTGAGGACGGCAACGGCGGAATAAGATACGAACTGTGCATGAGCCACAGCGAGGAAGACGAAGAAGACGAAGACATACACGTGCATTTCTTTTGCGAGAAATGCCATAAGATATATTGCTTTCACGACACGCCTGTGCCCAACATCGACTTGCCGTCAGGGTTCACCCGCAGCAGTTGCAACTATGTGGTGAAAGGCGTTTGCGAAGAATGCAACCGACGCGACGGACTAATAAGATAATCCTGCCTTCAATAACCTTTAAGCCTATGCACATGAGACTATCTCTTAAGAAAACGACGGTATTGTTGTTCCTGCTGACCGCCTCATTTTCGCTTTCCTTCTCTGCCATAAAGAAGGAGTATATATGGCCAAAGGGCAAGATGCCCGACCGCATCTGGGATTTTCTTACCAAAAAGAAGCTTAATCTCTGATTATTTCGTAATTTTGCACTTTGGAAAACAATTAAACCAAATACATGGAAGAGAAACATTTCAAGCGGACAACCGTCACGGCTGCCCTGCCCTACGCCAACGGTGGCGTGCACATAGGGCACTTGGCCGGAGTGTATGTGCCTTCGGATATCTACGTGCGCTACTTGCGCCTGAAGAAGCAACCTGTGATTTTCATCGGCGGAAGCGATGAGCATGGTGTGCCAATAACCATCAGGGCAAAGAAAGAAGGCATAACACCGCAAGACGTGTGCGACCGCTACCACAAGATCATAAAAGACTCGTTCGAGGAGTTCGGCATCTCGTTCGACATCTATAGCCGCACCACATCGGATGTGCACAACAAGTTTGCCTCCGAGTTCTTCAGCAAGCTCTACAAGGACGGCAAGCTCGTGGAGAAAGAGAGCGAGCAATATTATGACCCCGAGGCAAAGCAGTTCCTCGCCGACCGCTACATCATGGGCACCTGCCCCCACTGTGGCAACACCAACGCCTATGGCGACCAATGCGAGAAGTGCGGCAGCGACCTCTCGCCAATGGAGCTCATCGACCCCCACTCTACCATCAGCGGTGCAAAGCCCGAGATAAAGAAGACCAAAAACTGGTACTTGCCTCTCAACAACTATCAAGACTGGCTGAAGCAGTGGATTCTTGAAGGCCACAAGGAATGGCGACCCAACGTCTACGGACAGTGCAAGTCGTGGCTCGACATGGACCTTCAGCCGCGTGCCATGACCCGCGACCTCGACTGGGGTATTCCCGTGCCTGTGGAGGGAGCCGACGGAAAGGTGCTCTACGTGTGGTTCGATGCCCCAATAGGCTATGTCAGCAACACGAAGGAACTGTGCGACGCTGAGCCGGAGAAGTGGGGCTCATGGCAGAAGTGGTGGCAGGACCCAGAGACACGACTCGTGCATTTCATAGGAAAGGACAACATCGTGTTCCACTGCCTCATCTTCCCGACAATGCTCAAGGCACACGGCAGCTACATCTTGCCCGACAACGTACCGGCAAACGAGTTCCTCAACCTTGAGAACGACAAGATTTCCACCTCACGCAACTGGGCAGTGTGGCTCGACGAATATCTCAAGGACTTCCCCGGCAAGCAAGACGTGTTGCGCTATGTGCTCACGGCCAACGCGCCAGAGACTAAAGACAACAACTTCACGTGGAAGGACTTTCAGGAGCGCAACAACTCCGAGCTCGTGGCTATCTACGGCAACTTCGTAAACCGTGCCCTGCAGCTCACCAAAAAATACTGGAACGGCGTGGTGCCAGAGTGCGGCGAACTGACCGATGTCGACAAGAAGGCAATAGACGAGTTCAAGGACGTGAAAGTCAAGGTGGAGCAGCTCCTCGACGGCTTCCACTTCCGCGAGGCGCAGAAAGAGGCGATGAACCTCGCGCGCATAGGCAATAAGTATATCACCGAGTGCGAGCCTTGGAAGGTTTGGAAGACCGACCCGAAGCGCGTGGAGACAATACTCTATATCTCCCTGCAACTCGTGGCAAACCTCGCCATAGCCTTCGAGCCTTTCCTGCCCTTCTCAAGCCGCAAGCTGAGAGACATGATTGGCATGGACAGCTTCGACTGGGCTGAGCTCGGCCGCACAGACCTGCTCAAGTCCGGACACCAGCTCTGCGAGCCTCAATTGCTCTTCGAGAAGATTGAGGACGAGACCATACAGAAGCAACTCGACAAGCTCGCCGCCACGAAAGAGGCTAACGAGAAGGCGCAAGCTGCCAAGGACTACAAGGCTGAGCCCATAAAACCCAACGTGCCTTTCGACGAATGGGAGAAGGTGGACATAAGGGTTGGACACATCAAGGAATGCCAGAACGTGAAGAAGTCGAGCAAGCTCCTGCAGTTCACCATCGACGACGGCAGCGGCACCGACCGCACCATCCTTTCGGGTATAGCAAAATTCTATAAGCCCGAGGACCTCGTGGGGAAAGACGTGCTCTTCATTGCCAACCTCGCCCCAAGAAAGATGATGGGCATCGAGAGCCAAGGCATGATTCTCTCCGCCCTCAACTTCGACGGCTCGCTGAGCGTGACCACCACCCTTGGTGAGGTGAAACCCGGAAGCCAGATAGGATAATCCATAACACCATAATATCTAAGCATGAGAAAAGCCATGTCCGATACGCGGGCATGGCTTTTCTCATGCTTTAGTTTTTGGCGTATAGGTCTTATTTTTTATCCAGCAAACTTTAGGCATTGCCGTCTGTCGACAGCAAAAACAATCTTATCTCAGCACGAACACCTTGGTCTCGTGGGCCTGCACCTTGCCTTTCCATTTGGTGGCATTGCGGGCAATGTCGCGATGCTGCCACACGTCGCGCACGCTATACTTGCCTGTCAAACCAAGCTGCTTGAAAGGCACTGAGAGGTCGAGAGCCTTGTCGCCACAGTTGAGTATCGCCACGGCATGCGAGCCATCTGCCAAGGGGCGAACATATACTTGGTAGTCATCCGTGTTGACCACGCGCTCCGCGGCCTTGCCAAGCGGGTCTTGGTCTATGGCTATTATCTCCTTGTTCAAGAGTATGCGCTTGTCTTCCGGCGTAAGGTGCCGAAGGTCGTTGCTCAATGCCAACACCGACGACATCATGCACCACATGCTCATCTGGGTCTGATACTCCGTATAGGTACAGCCCACGCCGCCGAGGTCGCTCGACGGTCCGCCCTTGCCGTTGAGACCAACCACCATCATGTCCATGTCGGGCCATTGACCATGACGCACGTGTTTCGCCAGTGGCGCCGTGATGTTGATGATGTCGAGGATGCCCATGCCGCCCTGCTTCACTATGTCTTTCCACATATCGCGCACGTCATAAGTGGTGCGCCACAGCTGGCCGCCCACCTTCTCACACCACTCCTCGCAGTTGCGTTGTCCCCATTCGCACACGCCGAGCACTATGTCGCGACCTGACTTCGACAACGCGTCTGCCATTGTCTTGTAGCGGAGACGCGCCGTGGCACTGTCCTCCGGGGCATTGCAATAGTCGTATTTCAAGTAGTCGATACCCCATGAGGCGAACGTGCGCGCGTCTTGATCCTCAAAACCATAGCTTGCCGTCCAGCCGCCACAGGTGAGCTGTGCCGCGTCGGAATAGATACCAAGCTTCAACCCTTTGGAATGCACGTAGTCGGCAAGCGGCTTTATGCCATTGGGAAACTTCTTCGGGTCCGGGATGATGTTGTTGTGGCAATCCCTGCCACCTTGCCAAAGGTCGTCTATGAAAACATACTTGTAGCCTGCGTCGCGCAAGCCGCTTTCCACCATGGCATCGGCTGTCTCCTTGATGAGTTGCTCTGATATATCGCCTTTGAACAGGTTCCATGTCATCCATCCCATAGGCGGTGTGGGTGTCAATCGGGCACGGTCGGTTGTCGTTGTCGACTGTTGGGCAAAGGCAGAGGTGGCAAACATCGCCACGACCGCGATAGATAATATTGTTTTTCTCATGTTGGTTTAAGCTATTAGCGTTCGCAAAGATAGCTCTTTTTTCTCGAATACGCAAATCCGTTACAAGGCAGTTCAATATTCCACCTTGTCGTCCTTCTCGCTCCACAAGCGGAAAGCCTCCTGCGCCTCATCGCGCAGCATCTCCTCCGAGGGCAGCTTACGCTCATCGCGAGGCAGGGCAAGCTCATCGTAGATCAACGAGTCGTCGAAACCGATGGCCTTAGCATCGTATTTGTCGTTGCCGAAATACACTTTCTTCAGTCGCGCCCAGTATATGGCGCCAAGACACATTGGGCACGGCTCGCACGAGGTGTATATCTCACAGTCGCTCAAGTCGAAAGTGCCGAGCTTGCTGGCGGCGTTCCTTATTGCCGTCACCTCGGCGTGTGCCGTGGGGTCGTTGTTGGCCGTGACGCGGTTCACGCCTGTCGCCACCACATCGCCGTCGCGCGTTATCACCGCCCCGAACGGTCCTCCGCCGTTGCGCACATTGTTTATGGAGAGTGCTATCGCCCTCCTCATGATATCTTCCTTTGTCATAGCCTAGATGTTTTGATATGGCATGGGGCAACCTTTCGCGTAAGCCCGATGACCTTGTTGTTTTTCTTGCCGCTAAGTTACGAAATATTTCTTACATATATTATCATTAGCATCCCATTATGATTGTGACTGACGAAATATTAATCAAACATCACCGGCTTGCCTACCAGACACTAACGCCTTCCCCATGCACATGGCATGAGGAAGGCGTTTTTCTTTATGTATATTACCGAAAGGAAGAGGTTTAACGTGCGACTTGCCGGCACTTCATCAAAGGGCGAATGCGGCACTTCATCAAAGGGCGAAAGGCTGCGCGTGAACGCATTTCATGTTTTTCTCCAGCTGCGCGGTGGAGCTGGCTCCCACCAGCACGCTCGTCACGCCTTTTTGGCGCAGTATCCATGCCAACGCCATCTCTGCCAGGGTCTCGTCGCGCTCCGTGGCTTGCGCGTTCCACTGCTGGAGCTGGGCCAACAGTTGCGGAGTCAGGGCGCCGTGCTTCAGCGAACGCTCCTTTGCCATGCGGCTGTCGGCAGGAACGCCATTGAGATAGCGGTCGGTGAGCAGTCCTTGCGCCAACGGCGAGAAGGAGATGAAGCCGATGCCATGTTCGTGGCAATAGTCAAGTATGCCCGACTCCTGTGGCTCTCGGTCTATCATGTTAAGACGACCCTGATATATGAGCAGCGGCACATCGCGCTGGCGCAGGTAACTGTCGGCAAACTTCAGTGCCTCCAGTGGCCAACGGCTGATGCCCAAGTAGAGAGCCTTGCCTTGTTTCACTATGTCCACCATAGCCTGAAGGGTTTCTTCGAGCGGGGTGTTAGGGTCATAGCGATGGCTGTAGAACAAGTCCACATAGTCCAGCCCCATGCGCTTGAGACTTTGGTCAAGGCTTGCCATGAGATACTTGCGCGAACCCCAGTTGCCGTAAGGTCCTTCCCACATGTCGTAGCCCGCTTTCGTGGCTATGAACAGCTCGTCGCGATAGGGGCGGAAGTCGTCGTGCATCAACCTTCCCATCGTTTCCTCGGCACTGCCGTATGGAGGTCCATAGTTGTTGGCGAGGTCAAAGTGGGTGATGCCATGGTCGAAGGCATAATGGGTGATGGCACGGCTCCGCTCATAGGGATCCACGCCCCCGAAGTTGTGCCAGAATCCCAGACTTATCTTTGGCAGCAGCACACCGCTCTTGCCGCACCTTTGGTATAGCGCCTCGCTGTCGTCGTAGCGATGTGCGTCGGCCGTGTATTTTCCTTTTAAATCCATAGCTTACGATTTGAAGTTATATGACAGAGATTTCATCACTTACGCGTCAGTCTTTTACGCGTATGCAGGCATTGGCTATCATTGCCGTGATGCCACCCGTGGTGATGCCGCTTGAGAAGATGCTCTTGACCACGCTTGGCATTTGGGAAAGGATGTCGGGCACGAGCTCCACGCTCATTCCCATGGAGAAGCTGATGGCAAGCACGAGCACCGCCTTGCGGTCGATCTTCGTGGAGGCGATGATGCGCACGCCCGCAGCCGCCACGGTGCCAAACATCAACAACGTGGCCCCGCCCAGCACGCAATCGGGGATAAGGGAGAAAAACTCGCCCACCACGGGGAAGAGTCCCAAGAGAAACAGGGCGCCGGCGATGAAATAGCCCACATAGCGGCTCGCCACGCCCGTGAGTTGTATCATGCCGTTGTTTTGGGCGAAGATGGAGTTGGGAAAACTGTTAAGGACGGCAGCCAGCATGGAGTTGAAGCCATCGGCAAGGATGCCGCCTTGTGCGCGCTTCATAAACACGGGGCCTTCCACGGGCTCGCCGGAGATGAGGGAGTTGGCAGTGATGTCGCCGAAAGCCTCAACCGCGGTGACGAGATAGATAAGTCCCAGCCCGACGATGGTGCCGACGTCGAAGCGCAAGCCATACTTGAAAGGCACGGGAAGGTTGAGCGCGTTTGTGGCATGGATGTCGGAAAAATGAATCATGCCAAGGCAATAAGCCGCCACGCAGCCAATGAGCAAGCCCAACACTATGGAGCCCATGCGGAGGAACCTGTTGTTCGACCTGTTGAAGAAGATGATGGTGACTAGCACCAACACCGCCAAACCAAGGTTGTGAAGAGACCCGAAGGTGCCATTGTCCATTGCCGCCTGGCCGCCTCCGCACGAGGTTATGCCCGCCTTGATGAGACACAAGCCTATGAGCGTGACCACGATGCCCGCCACCAGCGGCGTGATGACCTTGCGCGTGTAGGGCAGGATGCGGCTCACGACCATCTCCACTGTCGATGCCACCAGGCATCCGCCAAAGACATAGCTCAATCCCAGCGCCACGTCCATCTTGCCATTGACCATGCCCAGCATGCCGGCGCTGATGATTGGGCTGATAAACGAGAACGACGTGCCCTGAACGCAGAGCAGCCCTGTGCCGATGGGCCCCACACGACGGCTCTGGATGAAGGTGGCGATGCCGGAGACGAAAAGCGACATCGACACGAGATAGCCGGTGGTCTCAATGTCGAACCGCAAGGCCGAGGCGATGATAAGCGGTGGAGTGATGATGGCCACGAAAATGGCCAAGAGGTGTTGCATGGCGGCAAACAAGGTCTCGCGGAGAGGCGGACGGTCGTTGAGACCATAAATCAAGTCCTTTTGCGCGGCCATTATTCTTCGCGCATTTTTATTTCACAATTGTCGAGCGAGTCGATGATTGCCATGCTCTCGCAGCGTATGCCGGCATCCTCGATGACCTTCCTGCCATGCTGGAATGCCTTCTCGATGATGAACGCCATGCCCACCAACTGCGCCCCCGCCTGCTGACAAAGGTCTATGATGCCCTTGGCGGCGTTGCCGTAGGCCAAGAAGTCGTCCACGAAGAGCACCTTGTCGTCGGGCGTGAGATAATCCTTGGATATGACGACGTGGTATTCGCGTTGCTTGGTGAACGAGAACACCGTGGTGGAAAGCATGTTGTCCATGGTGGAGGGCTTTTTCTTCTTAGCGAACACCACGGGCAAGTCGAGCAAGAAACCCATCATGATGGCAGGCGCAATGCCGCTCGCCTCGATAGTGAGTATCTTGTTGATCTCGGTGTGGGCATAACGGCGAATGATCTCCACCGCTATTTGCTTCATCAGGTTGGGATCCATCTGGTGATTGATAAACTTGTCTACCTTTAAGATACCACCTGGGTAACACTTGCCATCCTTGCGGATTCTGTCCAATAACGCTTTCATTGCATAAATATTAAATTAATGCAAAATTACAAAAAGCAGTCGTCTTGTGAAAGCAAAGGAGTGGACAATATTGAAAAAACACAAAAAAAACTCTCTTTCATCGATCAAACCCGATGAAAGAGAGCGTTATGGTATTGTTGACTATATTTATTTTCTTCCGAAATCGGCGGGGATGTCTCCCCACTGCCTTGTCTGCCACTGTATTATAGGCGTGGTGACCTTGTGTGTACGCAGCCATTTCTCCGCCCGGCTTATGAGCGCATAGAGAGGCTCGGTGCGCTCGGTGCGCTCAAGCTTTGTCTTGCACTGTTTTTTCTTGACCCAGAGAATGGCGTTGTAGGAGTCGGAGTAGATTGCCTTGTCGGTGATGCCCATCTTGTCCATCAAGGCCAAGCCGTGCACTATGGCGAGAAACTCACCTATGTTGTTGGTGCCATATACGGTGGAGCCGTCGGCATAGTAAGGTCCGAAATGAAAGACCTTCTCGCCCGTGGCGAGGTCTACCCCTTGATACTCCATCGGTCCCGGGTTGCCGGAGCAGCCAGCATCCACCGCCCAAGCGGAGGCCCCTCCCTCACCCTCCCCCATCCAGGGGAGGGAATGATATGGTGAAGCCTCTCCACAAGCATTGCCCATAGTAGACGATGAAACGTTGCTGTTTCCGACGTTATTATAGTTCACACCACTATTCATTTATACTTTACACCACTGTTCATTTATGGTTTAGACCACTATTCTATAGTTTACACCACTATCCATCAATGGTTTCCAATGCAATTAATATTTCCTTGGCATATATATCACCCTCCCCTATTGAGGAGTCCAGAAAGAAACTTCTCCTATCAATGAGACATAGGGAGTAAGGCTTCCCCATATCACACCCTCCCCTGGGTGGGGGAGGGCCAGGGAGGGGCCTGTGTGCTTTTTTACATCCTCTCTGGCACCTCAATGCCAAGAAGCTCCATGGCGTTCTTGATTGTCTTGCTCACGTTGCGTGCCAGCTTGAGACGGAAGATCTTTTCGGTCTCCGTGTCGGCAGAGAGAATGCTGTAATCGTGATAGAACTGGTTGAAGAGCTTTGTCAGCTCGTAGGTGTAGTTGGCTATTCCGGCAGGGTTGTAGTTCTGTCCGGCATCTGCCACCGCCACCTTGAAGGCATCCAGCTTCTGTATCAGCTCCACCTCCTTGGCGTTGGGGGCGTAGGAAGCGTCCACCGTGGCAGCCACGTCGCCGCTCTTCCTGAGGATTGAGCGTATGCGGGCGTAAGTGTACTGGATGAAAGGACCGGTGTTGCCGTTGAAGTCGATAGACTCGGCAGGGTTGAACAACATATTCTTGCGTGCGTCCACCTTCAGGATGAAGTATTTCAAGGCACCCATGCCCACGATGCGGGCTATCTCGCGCTTCTCCTCCTCGGAGAACTCTTTCGACTGTCCGTGCTCCTCGCTTGTCTTGCGAGCGTCTTCTATCATCTCTGCCACGAGGTCGTCGGCATCGACCACCGTTCCCTCACGGCTCTTCATCTTGCCGTTGGGGAGCTCCACCATGCCATAGGAGAAGTGCACGAGATCCTTGCCCCACTTGAAGCCGAGGCGGTCGAGAAGGAGCGAGAGCACCTGGAAGTGGTAGTTCTGCTCGTTGCCCACCACGTAGATCATCTTGTCTATTGGGTAATCGCTGAAGCGCATCTCAGCCGTGCCAATGTCCTGTGTCATGTAGACCGTGGTGCCGTCGGCACGTATGAGGAGCTTCTGGTCAAGACCGTCGTTGGTGAGGTCTGCCCAGATGCTGCCGTCCTCTTTCTTGTAGAAGAGGCCCTTGTCGAGACCCTCCATCACCTTGCGCTTGCCCACGAGGAAGGTGTTGCTCTCGTAATATATCTTGTCGAAGCTGACGCCGAGCGCCTTGTAGGTCTCATCGAAGCCCACGTAGACCCACGAGTTCATCTTCTCCCAGAGGTCGCGGATATCCTTGTCTCCAGCCTCCCATTTCACGAGCATGCGGTGAGCCTCCTGAATGAGCGGAGACTCTTGCTCTGCCTTCTTCTTGGCATCGTCCTCGCTCATGCCCTCTGCCACGTATTTCTTCACGAGCTCGGCACACTCTTCCCTGTAGTGCTTGTCGAAGAGCACGTAGAAGTCGCCAATGAGGTGGTCGCCCTTCTTGCCCGTAGACTCGGGTGTGCAGCCGTTGCCCCACTTCATCCATGCGAGCATCGACTTCATGATATGAATGCCACGGTCGTTCACGATGTTGGTCTTCACCACGCGGTTGCCATTGGCCTCAAGAATCCTCGCCAAGCTCCAACCGAGGAGGTTGTTGCGCACGTGGCCGAGGTGCAGGGGCTTGTTGGTGTTGGGTGAGGAATATTCCACCATGACGAGAGGAGACTCAGGCGTCACCGCCTTCTCGCCGTAGTGTGGGTCAGCGTCGATGGTGTCGAGCAGCTCTGTCCACGCCTCGGGCGCGATGACGAGGTTGAGGAAGCCGCCCACGGCGTTGAAAGCCGCCACGGCCTTGCAATTGGCTACGAGTTTCTCGCCAATCTCTTGCGCTGTGTCTTGTGGCTTCTTGTGCGACATCTTCAGAAAAGGAAACACCACCAGCGTGAGGTTGCCCTCGAAACCGGGTTTCGTTTTCTGAAGCTGGACCATCTTGTCGGAAACCTCTTGCCCATAAAGCTCCTTGACGGCGGAAATCGCCGACAGGCTTATCTCTTTCTCAATATTCATGGATTTATATTGCCTTTTTATATTACCTATATATTATATTTGTTGCAAAGTTACCAAAATATATAGGAATTGTGCCATTTTGTCGATACAAATATTAAAGCTGCCAATCTTTTTTCCGTTAAACTAATCAAATGATGAAAACATTGTCATTAAAATTCTTTGTTTATTCAAAATTGCTTTTTAATTTTGTTTTGACAGCGCACTGTTTAAGAGAAAATATAAAGCACAATGAGAAAACTGATTGTTATGGCAGCCGCTTGCCTCATGACGCTGGCAGCCGCCGCACAAACCAAGATTGTTGCCCACCGTGGCTACTGGGACTGCGCAGGAAGTGCACAAAACTCTATCACGTCTCTGAGGCTCTCCGACAAGATTGGCTGCTGGGGAGCTGAGTTTGACGTTCACCTCACGAAAGACAACGTCATCGTGGTTCACCACGACCCCAACGTTGGCAAGATAGACATCCAGACCTCCGACTACAAGGCCTTGAGCAAGGCAAGGCTGAAGAATGGAGAGATGATACCCACGCTTGAACAGTATCTCGACGCAGGCAAGGACTTGAATTGCAAGCTCGTGCTTGAGATCAAGAAGCAGAAGGTGCAAAGCCATGAAGACAGCCTTGTGCGCCAGTCGGTGCAGATGGTCAAGTCGAAGGGCTTGCTCGACCGGACGGTATGGATCTCGTTCAGCGGCAAGGCATGCGAGCTGATACACCAGCTACTGCCCGATGCCCACATCCAGTATCTCAATGGCGACTGGGATCCCAAGACCGTAAAGGCAAAGGGACTGGCAGGCATCGACTACGAACAGAAGGTCATGGCACTGCATCCGGAGTGGATCAAGGAATGCCACGACCTCGGACTGGTGGTCAACGTGTGGACGGTGAACGATCTCAACACCGTCAACGATTTTATCAAGGCAGGTGTCGACTTCATCACTACAAACGCGCCCGTGGAGGCATTGAAACTTGCCCAATAGTTGGTTTCATCCAACACATACGAATTTGAAAGCATAGAAAACTTGGCGCGGCAACTGTCAGGATAAACTTTCTGGCAATTGCCGCGCCTTTCTTGTATTAATAGTGGAAAGAGCTTCCGCCCAAGAACTCTCGCAAGAGGCTCGTTGGTGGAATGTCGCGGTTGGGTATTGGCCTTATGTAATCGAGGAATTTCCTCAACCGGTAAGCCTCTGAATATTCCGCAGCGTTCTCCGGCACTTGCATCAGCAAGGGTTCAGCCTGCTGTTTTATCACGGCAAGCTCGAAGAGCATCGCCGAGTTGAACATGGCATCGGCATTCTCCTGGTACGGGAAAATCCACTTGTTCTCGCCGGCTCGCACCGATGGCCAACGGCGTATCGACTCCTGCGCGCTCACTCCGCGATATTTGTAGTCGCGTATGATGCGCCTCAACAGGCGGTTGTCTGTGGTGGGTATGTAGTTGTGGTCGTCGAGGAGGATAGTCGTGAGAGCCGACGCATACACCCTGAACTTCTGCTCTTCCGGAACGCCTGATGTCAGTTCGGGGTTCAAGGCGTGTATTCCCTCAACCACCAGCACGTTGTTTGGATCCATCCTCAGCTTCCTGCCGCTTGGTTTCGACTTGCCCGATTGGAAGTCATATTTCGGCAGTTCCACCTCCTCGCCCTTGAAGAGCTTGTTGAATTGCTCGTTTATAAGCTCCAGGTTCAGGGCGTAGATGCTCTCATAGTCGTATTCGCCGTCGGCATCTTTCGGTGTCAGCTCACGGTCCACGAAATAGTCGTCGAGCGATATGGGCAAAGGTCTCAGGCCATTGGCAATGAGCTGAATAGACAAGCGCTTGCAGGTCGTGGTCTTTCCCGACGACGATGGCCCGGCAAGCAACACGAGCTTTATGCCCTTGCGTGCCGCTATCTCGTTGGCTATCTCCGTTATCTTCTTTTCCTGCAAGGCTTCCGACACGTTGATGAGGTTTGTCGCCTCGCCCTTGTCCACCAGTTCGTTGAAGTCACCCACGGTCCTCACCCCGATGATGTCCTGCCAATGGTGGTGCTCCTTGAATATTCCGAACATCTTGTCTTGCCTCGTCATCTCGGGCAGCACCATCGGGTTTTTCAAGTCGGGTATGCGCAACAGCAAACCGTCGTAGTATTTCTCCAGCCCGAAGAGATAGATTTGCGACGTGTTGGTCAGCAACGAGCCATAATAGAAATCCACGTAGTCGTCCATCTGATAGTAGGTGGTATAGAGCCGCCCATAGGTCTTCAGCAGCTTCACCTTGGCGGTGTCGCCTTTCTCGGCAAACATGCTCACCGCTGTCTCCGTAGGCACCTCATGGCGATGTATGTCTATACCCGCGTCTATGATCTCACGCATCCGCGTCCTTATCCTCACGATGTCGTCGTCGGTCACGACGTGGCCTATCGACAGGTTGACGAAGTAGCCCTTGCTCACAGGTATGTCGATCACCACCTTGCTACAAGGATAAAGGTCGTGCACGGCCTTGCAGAGAATGAAAAAGAGAGTGCGCGTGTAGCAGCGCGACGCCGAGCCAGAGGTCATGTCGAGAAACTCCACGTCCTTGTTGCAGTACACTTTGTAATGCAATCCCTCAACCTTGTTGTTGACCTTCGCACATATCGGTTCCGGAGTCATTTTCAACCCAGATTGAAAAAAAATCTCAGATAATGTGCTTCCAGGAGCAATGTTAAGCGATTTTTTATTATTTTTGCAACGGATTTGTAATGCCTGTTTCATTTGCGACACATTTATGTAAAAGTTAAATGATTCCGTGAATGATGTTCACGGTGTAAAATTAGCAAATTCCGTCATGCAAAGCAATAGCCGTATTATAAACATAGTTAAAATATGACGATTCTTTTATTAAAGATTGTTGGTGCCCTCGCGCTCCTCATCTATGGCATGAAGGTGATGAGTGAGGCCCTGCAAAAACTGGCGGGTCCCCAACTGCGCCACGTGCTGAGTGCCATGACCACCAACCGCGTCTCAGGTGTTTTCACCGGTATGCTGACCACTGTAGCCGTACAATCGAGCACAGCCACGACAGTGATGACCGTATCGTTCGTAAACGCCGGATTGCTCACCTTGGTTCAAGCCATATCCGTGATCATGGGTGCCAACATAGGCACGACGCTCACAGCGTGGATCATGTCGGCAGGCTTCTCGTTCAGGATAAGCGACTTCGTATGGCCAGTGTTCCTTATCGGACTGTTGCTCATCTATTCCAAGAAAAACCGTTATGTAGGCGACTTCCTCTTCGGTATAGCCTTCATGTTTCTCGCTCTCGCCACGCTTGGCGAAAGCCAACTGCCACCAGAGCAGCTCGACGCGCTCAAGGCCTTTTTCGCCTCGTTCGACCCCAACAGTTTCGGAACCATCTTGTTGTTCCTTTTATTCGGTACCATCCTCACGTGCATTCTCCAAAGTTCAGCCGCACTCATGGCCATCACCATGATGCTTTGCACACAGGCCGGACTGCCCATATATCTTGGCATAGCCCTCGTGCTGGGCGAGAACATCGGCACCACGCTCACCGCCAACCTCGTGGCTCTCACCGCCAACACCGAGGCACGCCGCGCGGCTTTCGGCCACCTGTTCTTCAATGTCTTCGGCGTGATATGGGTGTTGTGCATCTTCAAGTATTTCGTAAACTTCGCCTGCGGCTTCGTTGGTTTCAATCCATCTGTCGACGTTCCATCCGGCACACAGCTCACATTTGCCCTCGCCGCCTTCCACTCGTGCTTCAACATTGCCAACACCATAGTGCTGCTGCCCTTTGTCAAGCAGGTGGCTAAAGTGTGCTGCTGGGTATGGAAGCCGAAAGCCAACACCGACGACGACGACTTCCGCCTGCGCTTCATACAGACTGGCATCATGAAGACTCCAGAGCTCTCCGTGCTTGAGGCTCAGAAAGAGATACAGAGCTTTGCAGAGCGCATCCAGCGCATGTTCAGCATGGTGAGAGACTTGCTCGGGGAGAAGAGCGAAGACAAGTTCGTGAAGATCTACGAACGCATAGAGAAATATGAGAACATATCCGACAACATGGAGATTGAGATTGCCAAATACCTTGACCAGGTGAGCAATGCCCACCTCTCTGATGAGACGAAAGGCAAGATTCGCTCCATGCTGCGCCAGATTTCTGAATTGGAGTCTATTGGCGATGCCTGCAACAACATGGGCAGGACCATCAACCGCAAGTTCAAGTCGAAAGAAGACTTCAACGAGCGCCAATACGACCACATACACCAGATGTTCGAGTTGGTAGACGACGCGCTCTCGCAGATGAACGTGCTGATGAAAGGCCACAAGGAGGAGCTCAACGCCACTCGCTCGTTCAACATAGAGAACGAGATAAACAACTATCGCAACCAGTTGCGCAACGAGAACCTCACCGACATCAACAACCACCAATACGACTACGCCTCCGGCTCCATGTATATGGACATCATCCAGGAGTGCGAGAAGCTTGGCGACTATGTGGTCAACGTCGTGGAGGCAAGAATGGGCATGAAGGCTTCCGCCTGACACGGCACAACATCTTGACACACTCTTGCCGAACATCTATTGTCCGGCAAGACCCTATACAGCATTATCGAGTAGGAGGCAAATGCCGTTATTGGCATTTGCCTCCTATTTTCGTTTTCCACTTTCTTGGCTGATAAAGAATCACGGCAAACGGCTCTCCGATAATCGTTTTTTTTTGATGGTGTCCGGTAAAAGCCTTGCAGCAGGCAAGTCCCGTAGGGACGACAGATTATAGCGCAGGGGCTTGTCCCTGCGTTTATGTGTTTCAACTATTTTGCCCCTGAAGGGGGCGCATAATTCATTGTGGTGTTAAAATATACACACCCTTCATGGGCGATATTAACAACCTCACTATCAAACAGTTATATCTTCACAATCTAAAATATCGCCTAAATTTGAGCTCCCGGCTCGGCTTTCCATTGGAACGACAACGGCTTTCCATTGGAACGACGACGGCTTTCCATTGGGATGGCGATGGCTTTCCATTGGAACGGCGACGGCTTTCCTTAGATCGCGATCGATTGACTTTACCGTGACAGTCATTTCGCAGCAGTCATCTCTTCCACTTCTGCCTTGTCAAGATGGCGTATGCCGTCGGGCGCAATGGTCATGAAACTGTCGGCATAGCGCAGGGCTATGTCGAGGTCGTGGGTCGACACAATGATGAGCTTGCCCATGTCGGCTGCAACGGAATGGAGCATCGACATGGCGGCTTTCTTGCTCTCGTAGTCGAGAAACGCTGTGGGCTCATCGAGAAGCATCACCGGCGTGTGTTGCGCTATCGCGCGCGCAATCATTATCTTTTGCCGCTCGCCGTCGCTCAAGGTGCTGATGTCACGATGGGCAAACGCCGACATGCCCGTGAGGTTCAAGGCTTGCTCCACCATCGTCTCGTCTTCCTTGGAAAGGTTGCCGAAGAAGCCCGTATAGGGCATACGACCCATCGCCACCACGTCGTGGGCGGTGAGGTTCGCGGCATCGGGCTGCTCTGTCAACACCACGCTGAAAGTTCTCGCCAGCTCCTCCTTGGAGAGCGAACGGCACGATGCCACCGAGTCGCCATCCTGCCATTTCACGTCTCCTGAAAGTGGCGGCTGCAAGCCTGCCAGCGTGCGGAGAAAGGTAGACTTGCCCAACCCGTTGCGTCCTATGACACAAACAAGCCGGTCGCCGTCGAGGTGACCCGTGAGCGGTCCCGCTATCACTTTATGGCGGTAACCAATGGTCAAATTCTCTATTATTAAGCGTTTCATACTGCAAAATTATCAAAAAACCTGCGATAGGCTTGCTGCTTTCAAAAAAATATCTTACCTTTGCACCACGTTTGTAAAGATATGGTCTTCAAACAGTCATTTTCCATCTTTTTGCCCAGATGGCGGAATAGGTAGACGCGCTGGTCTCAAACACCAGTGCCGCAAGGCATCTCGGTTCGAGCCCGAGTCTGGGTAC
>CAVBBO010000078.1:0-70774 GCA_963593695.1 Escherichia coli
GCTCGCCTGCCAAGTTCACCTTCGCATTCGACGTGGAGCCTTGGGAAGACGTGACAGCAATCAAGAAAGTCGTGGACAGCGGCAGCCACAACAACGATGACGCCTACTACAACTTGCAGGGCGCGAAGGTGACGACACCAGCCAAAGGCGTATATATCCACAAGGGCAAGAAAGTGATATTAAAGTGAAAATAGAAAACAACCAAGAAATAAAATCTAAAAAGTAAACAAATGAAGCGTTATATTAAACCAGACATAGAGACGATAAAGATACCTTCGGTCCAACTTTTGACCTCTTCTGAAGAGGATTCGCAAGTGCATGACGCCATGAGCAAGCGTCACGACGGCGACTTCAATTCGAACATAAATGAGGCTACTTCCAATTGGCTACAATCTGACTCCTTTTGGGATGATGGCCAAAACTAAGAAACATATCATATAGACGAAACCAACGGTGGGCAGCAAAAAAAGCGGCTCACCGTTGGTTTCGTCTATGATGGGTTCACGATTTCTATATTTTTACACGTTTTTTGTTATGAACAGATTTTTTCTTCACATCCGCGCATGGGCATTGGCGTTGGTGCTCAGCATAAGTGCCATAGCCTTTGGCGACAACTCCTATGGTCTGAAGGACAACATCCAGGACGGTGTCATTCTGCACTGCTTCGACTGGACTGCCGCTCAGATTGAAGCGGAGATCCCAAGCATTGCCAAAGCCGGATTCACTGCCGTGCAGCTCTCCCCTGTACACCAGAAAGAGGGCGCCAGCTCATGGTACATGGCTTACCAGCCCTACGACTACCACATCGGCAACTCCATTGCCACCACCGAATCGCTCACCTCCCTTTGCACAAAGGCGCACGAGTATGGCGTGAAGGTCATCGTGGACGTGGTGGCAAACCACACCAACGGCAGCTTGGACTATGTGGCAGACCGTCTCAAGGATACAAACCTCTACCACGACTATAGCGGCGGCATCAACTACGGCGACCGCTGGCAGGTCACTCACGGCAAGATTGGCATGTGGGACCTCAAGACGGAGGATGCCACCGTGCAGGGCATCATCAAGACCTACGTCGCCGAGCTCAAGGCGTGCGGCGTGGACGGCATACGTTGGGATGCCGCCAAGCATATCGGCCTGCCTTCCGAGGGCGACCAGTTTTGGGCAAACGTGCCAGACGCAACGATGTACAACTACGGTGAGATACTCGACTCTCCCTACAGTGGCGACGACGGCACGCTCTTGAAAGAATACGCCAAATACATCTGCTTCACCGACAACGGCTATGGCGACGGCATGGCAAGCAGTTTCAACAGCGGCAACGTGCCTTCCTCCATCGGCAACTTCAACCAGAAGGGTGTCGACGACAGCCGCCTCGTCTATTGGGGCGAGTCGCACGACACCTATAGCAACGACGGCGGTTCGTCAAAGTATATCTCGCAGAACAACATCGACAAGGCATACGCCATTGCCGCCGGCAACAACAAGGCCACAGCTCTCTATTTCTCACGCCCTTCCGCCACTGCCAAAGATGACATCAAGATGGGCACGAAGGGCAGCACCCACTACACCAGCCCCGAAGTGGCTGAGGTCAACCACCTGCACAACCTCTGCGCGGGCGAGGGCAACTACTACGTACATGAGAACGGCATTGCCGCACAGCTCCGCAAGACCGGTGCCATCTTCGTGCTCGGCAGCGGACAGAGCGGCACGGTGAGCATCCCCAACGGCAGCGGCAGTTGGCTCACCACGGGCACCTATACCGACAAGGTGGGCGGCGGCACGTTTAAGGTGACCTCGACAACAATCACCGGTAAGATCTCCACAGCGGGCATCGCCGTCGTCTATGGCGAACCCACCCACGAGGAGACCACTACGACTGCCGTAAAAGTTTATCTGAAGAACGATGCCAACTGGGCAGAGCCTATCTATTGCTATGCTTACAACGAGGGTGCCACAACGACCACAGGCTCTTGGCCTGGCGCGAAGATGACGCTCGACGAAACTACCGGCTACTACACCATTGACCTTTCGACCTATGGCTTGAGTGATGCATATTGCATCTTCTACAGCGCATCAGGCCGTTATCCTGCCGACGGTGCGCAGGGTCTTGCCACTGGCGGCACGTCAAAGGTCTTCAACAATAGCACAAAATCTTGGAGCGACTACACCGACACGGCGTTTGAGATGGTGGCGACCTGCAACGGCGAAACCGTGGTGTTGCCAATGACCGCAATGCGCACAAGAGAGTCAGGCCCATTGTCTACCACATATTTCGCGCGTGGCTTCAAAGACGAGCAGCTTCCGGGCAACACGGGCGACGAGGTGAAGGTGTATGTTCGCGGCAAGAACAACACCTCGATACAATTCCGTCCTACGGACAACACCATGGGCATGTCGCACTCACTGTTGACGAACACAAACCTGACCGATTTCCGTTGCGATGCCTATCTGTCGTTGGCAACCGCCGGCAGTAGCGACAACGCCATTACCATAACAAAGGGCACAGGCGTGTCTTATACCATAGGCTTGAACCTTGGAGATGCAAGGAACGCAACCTATGTCAGCACGGAAGCGCATCCTGTCTCATACACCATAAAGGCCAACTCGCTCAGCCTGTACACGAACAAGTCGCTTGACGACCTTTACAGTGAACTGTCAATGACCAGCGGTTCGTACAAGAACAAGGACATCACTTCAACGACAAAGAAAGCCGACTTGGAGGATTATTACATCTTCGGTTCTATCTACGGCACGACCTCTGACGATGCGACCAAGGGAGGCTATATGTCTTCCGCAAGCACAAACTGGAACACGACAGACAGTGAGAACAAGACTGTTTCCGACTACTTCAAGATGGAAAAGCAGTTGTTCCTCAATCCTAATGACAAGAACGAGGTAGACAGTATCGTATATAGCAAGGTGATAAAGAAGCCGACCAATGGTTATGACAATATGTACATGACTTTCGCGCCTCAATCTCTCATAGACGCTACATCGGGCGCTTGGGGCGCAGAAGGCCAATCCTACACCGCGACAGAGAAATGGAACTACGTTGTCCGTCCAGAGGTGTTCGACCAACAAGACGGCACCGCGCTTATAGGCTCAACGATTGTCGCCGGTGTGGAAGAAGGCAAGCGTCGCAATGGCGAGCAGTCGCTGAACACGGTTGTAGACAACAGCAAGGAGTATTTCATCATCCGCCTGAACACCACGACAAGTACCTATCGCGTGGAATTCATCAACTCCGACAAGGTTTCGGTCAACAAATACGGCATCCGCACCTTCTGCAGCCGATTCAATTATGCGCTTCCCGAAGGCTTCGCCGCCTACGCTGCCCAGAGCTTTACGACATCTGACAACACGACGCTCAACGGTCAGCCACAAGGCACCGTGAATCTGCGCCGCTTGAAGTTTATCCCTGCCAACGAGCCAGTGGTGCTGGTCTACAACAAGAACTTCAGCAATCCGTTTGATGGCTCAAACAATGCCATTGCGCAGGAGTTCACCGTCATCACCGATGGCGCGGGAGACCCCAACAACTATCTGGAGCTGGAAAAGAATGAGGACTGGTGGTCTAACACCACTTATACCGACACGTACAACAACCTGCTGGTGGCTTGCCTTGACGACGTGACCATCCAGAACGGCAAATATCACAGGGAGAATGGTAAGGTTCATTACGACTACCGCAACTTCGCGTTGAACCTTTTCCACAACACGGAGTATTACAAGGCGAACAAGACTGGCGACGACTATGTGGGCTTCTTCCGCATGGATGGCAAGGTAAACGCCGGATATGCCTACCTGCGCCTGACCGACAAGGAGATGAACTACAACGGCCAGTTGCTGGGCGATGTGAACAGCGGAATGGACTCCAAGCTCAGCTCGCCTGCCAAGTTCACCTTCGCATTCGACGTGGAGCCTTGGGAAGACGTGACCGCTATCAGGAAGGTTGCAGTCAGCGACAGCCACAACAACGATGACACCTACTACAACTTGCAGGGCGCGAAGGTGACGACACCAGCTAAGGGAGTGTACATCCACAATGGCAAGAAAGTGATCATGAAGTAGGAACTTTGCCAAGAATAGAAGAAAGAATCATGGCGAGACAGACAAACAATTTTTATCAGATTAATAATTGTTTTGATATGCCAACTATTTTGCTTAACTTTGCATAATGGAAATACCGCGCTCGATTGGGGCGCGGTATTTTGAAAGCTATAACTTGTCGCAATATTGAGTTATTGCATGCTTGTTGTGCTTGCGGCATAAAACTTTACAAATGTATCTTATGAGAAGAGCAATAATCTCTATGGCAATCCTCCTTTTGGCTTGCGATAATATCATGGCAGAGGATGTATGTTCGCCTGATATCTGTTCATCTGACGCATTGGAACGTCAGGACTTTTCGCTAAGGTTGGAGATGAACGACATAAGGCTGAGCACACCAACCAAGTCGATACTCAACTCCACGAAATATCCGGCTGACAGCCCTTTGAGCTTCAATCCCGATGCCGTGAAAATCAATGACAAGAGCAAGATCAAGCCATATAAATTCATGGACGACATGACCTTTGCCGGAGTGCCCATATTTGTGGCAGGAATAATAGCGAAGGGCGAAAAGGCAAGTTTCAGGCAGAACTATGCGAGCGAGCACTCGCGTGCCAGGCTGATAACCAATTTCCATAACGAGATAGACAACTATACACAGTTTGCCCCAGCCGTGTTGGCGGCAGGCCTCAACTTCGCCGGAGTTGAAGGACGCAGCGACCATTGGCGTTTCCTTGCGAGCAGCGCGATGGCATACGGCATAATGGCGACCATCGTCAACCCGATAAAGCACACGGCAAAGGAATTGCGCCCCGATGGTTCTTCGCGCAACTCTTGGCCTTCCGGACACACGGCCACCGCCTTTGTCAGCGCGACCATCCTGCACAAGGAATACGGACTGACACGCAGTCCGTGGTACTCGGTGGCAGGCTACGCCGTGGCAACCGCGACGGGCGTGATGCGTGTGCTGAACAACCGCCACTGGGTGAGCGACGTGCTGTCGGGCGCGGGAATAGGCATCGTCTCGACCGAGCTGGCCTACGGCTTGAGCGACCTCATCTTCAAGGGCAAGCACCTGAAACGAAACGACCTCCCCGGTTCGAGCGACATCATCAAGCACCCGTCGTTTTTCAGCATCTCCATGGGCGTGGGCTTAGGCACGAGAAACATGACGTTCTCAGGAGAAGAGCTGCACCTGCAGTCGGCAGACGGTGAGAAAAACGAACCCGTGAACCTCAAGTTTGGCACAGGCACCGTCGTAGGAGCGGAAGGCGCGTACTTTCTCAACAAGTATATTGGCGTGGGCGGCCGCTTGAGAGTGAAGAGCTCACCTATCATAGGCTGGAACAACATGACATACGCACAATCCGACTTCTGGAGCAATTGGGCACAGAACATGAAGGCAAACGGACTTGACCCCAGCCGTCTTTTCACCACAAGAGACATCACGATAGAGTCGGACCACATAACCGAATTCACCGCCGACATGGGCGTTTATTTCAACCTCCCCCTGTCGAAGAGGTTCGCCATCGGTTCCAAGCTCCTTGTAGGACGAAGCATCATTCAGGACCTCGACATCAATGCCCATTTCGCAGGAGAGAGCTATGGCACAGTCAACCCAGACACATACGAGCAAGGATTTTCAACGCCATACGATGAGAAATGGGACTATCTCACCGTGAGTGGCAACAACACCGCGAAATTTGGCACGGGAATATCTCTGACTTATGCATACAAGCACAACTTTTCGTGGAAAGTGTTCGTGGACTATGACTTCACTCGCAAACATTATAAGATGGAGTATGCGCCCGTGGCATTCGCTAAAGATGCGTTCCCAGCTGTCTACGAAGATTTCATCGACATATATGGCACAGACACATATTCCTCACAGACGAAGAAAAACATGAACAGCTTCGTGCTTGGCGCGGCTTTCACCGTGTCGTTCTGACGCTCAACTCATCGATAGCTCTTACGGTCGATTTTCCCGTTAAAAGTACGGCGCACTTCAGTAATCTCGCCATAAAGAACGGGAATCTTGTGAGCTTCCAGTTTGGATTTGAGGTGATTTGCCAGGTCTTTACGATTATAATCGGGACCTGGCACAACCAACAGTTTCAACACCTTCCCAACTACAGGATGCTGAGCCTCAATGCACACGCAATCTTTCACACCGGGAAACGACAAGGCGGCATCCTCAACCTCCGTGGGAGCTATCTTGTAACCTCCAACATTGATGACATCGTCGCTTCGGCCCTGCAAACGCAACCTGCCTTGACTATCAATATGGCCTAAGTCGGCAGTAAAGACAATGCCGTCTTTCAGCACCTTGGCTGTTGCTTCCACATCGTTCCAATATCCCGTCATCAGCGTCTTTCCCTTGCATCCTACACTCCCCTCTTCCGTGATGAAAAAAGCCGAATGCTTCATCGGTTTTCCCAAGCATCCAGCCAAGCACTCGCCATCATTATAATCATAGGTAGATATGATGCCCGTTTCCGTGGATGCATAAGTGTTGTAAAGACGGGTCTGCGGCAAGACTTGGCACAACAGCCGCATATCCTCCAATGACATAGGGGCTGCACCGGTCTCTATGAAATCTATCTTGTGAGCATAAGAAGCCAGCTTGTGCTTTGCGAAAGTCAAGAGCATACGTATGCACGCAGGAACCAAGAAGGTTGCCACCTTGGTATTGGCCTCATCTATCACCGCAAAGAAACTGTTGAGGTCTTTCATCCCATCTATCAACTGGATTGTGCCTCCGGCATAGATGACAGGATAAATCTTAGACAAACTGCCAATATGGTTCAGAGGCCCATTGATGATAAAAGTCAAATCACCATCATATTGTTGGGCCTCAACTAGATTCTCCGCGTCAGCCATAATAGTCTCGTGGCCTATCATCACTGCCTTGGAATTGCCGGTCGTGCCTGTCGTATAAAGAATATCCGCCACACCTTCGGGAGCAAGCTGGCCAGAGAAAGTCTCCATGAGCTGTTCCCTTTTGCTGGATGGCATATCCTTATCCAAAGGCAAAGCCACGGCGCCGGCGAGATGGATTGCGAAATAGGATGCAATGAAGTCGAAGGTAGGCGTTGCCACGATTGGCACTATTTTCCGCTTGCTGTTGCCCATTTCGGCAGACTTGCGGCAGGTGGAATCATACAAGACAGAATAAGAGTATGACCTGCCCTCGCATTTCAAGGCAATCTTCTCAGGGCAGGATGCCGCATGCAAACGCAACTTGTCCTCTATAGTCATTTTGCCGCTGTTTTCTTCTGCACCATTTCCACGAGGCTGTCGAGCGACTTGAAATTCTTTGGAGTGACATCAGAATGGTTGAGTTCTATCCCATACATGTCTGAGAGGGTCATTAAGATGGTAGTTATCCCAAGAGAATCAAGTTCCTGGAACAAGAAGTCGGAGTCCAAATCCACAAGAGGCAACACTTCCTCCAATTTCTGTCGAATCGTTTCTTTCATTGTAATGATGATAATAATTAAAAAATACGAGGTAAGAAATCCAATAGATACTTTCGCCAGTTTTCCCAGCTATGCGCCCCATCTGTTTCTTGATACAGATATGTGGCTCCCTGCTTGGAAAGGCGATTGCGGAATAAGTCCAAGAATGGTTTTAATGGATCTTTCCTACCAATTGCAATATAATAAAGTTGGGGGTTGGCTTTGAACTGAGCTTTCAGCTTGCTGTCGAGATTTTGGTAAATATCCACACCTTCGACAACGTCTTTGCCCTTGTCATATTTTTGTTTCAACCATTTTGGCATTTTGCCCATAACGTTGTCCAAGTGGGCATTCACCTTCTGTATGTGCTTGATGTTGCGGTCGGTCAAGGGATTGATGGATTGGGGCGAGAACAAACCCACATAGTCGAACATCGTTGGGTTGTTGGCAGAGATAGCTATCGTATGCAGTCCGCCCATCGACAGGCCCGCAATGGCCCTGTGCTGTTTGTCAGCCTCTACCCTAAACTGCTTTTCCACAAAAGACACCACCTCTTCAGGAAAGGCCTTCTCCACGCGTCCCATCCATGAAGACACATTGGAATGTTTTGCCCTACCCTTCATATAGGGGCTCTGCCCGGGTGCCGCGTCCAAGTCCACTATTTGGTTAGGCATAACCACAATCATAGGCTTGGCCTTGCCTTGGGCTATCATGTTGTCCATTATCTGAGCCAAGCGTCCCATGTCGAGCCATGCCATCTCGTCGCCGCCCGTGCCATGCAGAAGATACAACACTGGATACTTTTTGTTGTTATCGTCATCATACTCCGCAGGCAGATAGACCGACAGACGACGTTGCTTCATATCCTCGTCGAATGATGACGGGTACCATAGTTGGCTTACCCTGCCATGCGGCACGTCTTGATCCTTGTAATAAGAACCAGGATAGCCATCAATGATAAAATAGTTGAGAGTGTCAGTGATGTCACGAACCACGTTCTGATTATACGGATCCAACACCTTGTTTTTCTCCACGGAGAAACGATAGGTATACATCTCAGAAGGAAGGGAGGCGACGCTCCAAGTCCAGGTGCCATCTTTGAGTTGCATACTTTCAGTGTCCGTAAAAGATCCTTCTATCATCACATCTGTAGCCTCGGGATTCCGATATTCGAACGTGATGGACTTGTCATTGCCTATCAACGGCATTTGCCTTGTTGCATTCTGCCCACTAACAGAGACAGAAAACAAGGTTGCCATTAATAAAAACGCACATTCAATTTTCATACGCATAAAACTTTGACGTTGCTAATGTCACTAAACATCTTATTGGATGCATCGAATGTAAACACTTGGCATTCGTTAGCGTTTATGTCTGTCGCATCCAAAGTGTTTATGATCTTCAGATTAGATACCAATCCTTCCGCACAATAGTATAACAAGGTTGATTTTTCCTCGTCGGGTTCATACACTGATACCGACACATCCTTATGCACCAAGGCGTAGAGGAGCGCAAATTCCCCATAACCCTGGTTGACAACAAGGACATTGGAAGATGTCTTGTCTTCGTCTACCCACTTGGAGTAATCATCGAACCTCTTCAGACTATTCCGCACCGCACGATATATATCCGTTCCCTTGTATTGGTAGCGGTCGAGCACTAAACCATGATAATAGTGAGCCGTTTCCGTCTTTGACGCTATCTTGGCATACTCGTCTACATAATAAGCATGAATGTTCTTGGTTCGCTGCACATATCCATCTCCCCATCGAACATCATTCAACAAGATTCGCTGACGAATACTGACCGTGATATTGCCGCCATGCACCACAAAGCTGTTTCTTGGCAGCACATCATTCAAACCATGCAAGAACACAGGGACGATGTCCAACCCCAACTGTTCAGCAATATAGAATGCGCCCTTATGGAATCTCAAAACAGAAGACTTCGCATTTCGCTCCCCTTCAGGGAACACGACAAGACTATATCCTTGACTCACACGTTCCTTAAGCATCGTTAGATTTGCCTGCATATCGTCCGTCAGAGTGACACAACCCAGCCATCGATAAATGCGTTTCACTACCCAGTTGCTGCTTGGGTTTCCGTTGGACACAAGTACCAACTTGGGACTCAGAGCCAAAAACACAGCCGCATCCAACATGGACTGATGGTTGCTGACTATCACCACTGGTCGCTCAAAATCTTCACCGCAAGGGTTTTCCACCCTATACTTCACAGTGGGAATATGCGAGAGGTCGTAATGGTAGAGCTGCCTTACGTATCGATGGAAACTTTCCCTTCTATGTTTCGTTGGCTTTAGCAAGCAAAGGGTCAAAAATCCCCTGACATAGACAGTTGCCAGCTGACAGAAGAATACTATAAGACTCAACCCCATCAAGAGAAGAGGCACCAAGGAAACAGGCCGTTTGCGATAGCCAGCCTTGTTTTGCACCAAAAACTTGAAGATGAGAGGCGGGAAAACATAGGCCATCAAGACCACCGAGAACATTCCGGCGATTGTAACCTCAGCAAGGGAATGGAGAGCCGGATGGCGGGCAACTATCAACGTGCCAATGCCTATGAACATAATCAACGCGGAAATGATGATGGAGTGCTTGTAGGATGCCAACATCTTACGTCGATAAGCATACTCATACATCGCCCCTTCTGTCATGAAGATGGTATAGTCGTCTCCTTGTCCGAAGATGAAGGTTGCCAAGATGATGTTGACAATATTGAACTGCATACCACACAAAGCCATAATGCCCAAAATCCACAGCCAACTCACCGCCATTGGAATGAATGACAATATGGCCAGCTCTAGGCTGCCAAAGGACAACCAAAGGAAGAAGAACACTATGAAACCACAAGCAAAGCCGATATAGTTGAAATCATCGGACAGATGATTGGCTATCGCGCTATTCATGCTAACGACATCAAAGCCATAGCAATCGTGCGGTCGCAAAGACTCCTCAACGTTTTCCACCTCCCCGTCTTTCACCGACAGCACATTGACTACACTATAACGGTGGTTGGCACTGTCCACGCTTAAATTAGAGGCAAAAACCGATTGCGTCAAAGGGGAGAAATAAGAGAAGTCTTGTGGCTGATAAGTCTTGTCCAACAATGCATAGAACTCATCAAAGCTATCATCGGAAAATCCCTCAGCGCGCATATTTTGTTGCAAAGACGCCTTCAACTTCTCCTTGTTTCGTTTCACAAAACCTTGCCAGAGTTGCAGACGACGCTGTTGTTCCTTTTTTGAGACGACAAACTGGCTGCAGGTGTTATAGTCGTGCACGTCACCCTTGGCTTGCAACTGTCTTAGATAAGGTTGCAGACGCAAGCTCTTGTCAAGCGCGCCATCCATCGTCGAATCGGAAGAGATGGCATACACTTTCTGATACTTTCCACTCTGCGTCATTGCCTTTTGGAAATATTCCATGTCTGCCTTTTGCTCATCGGTCATATAGTTGATGTGCCCCATGTTGGCATCAAATTCGGTCTGGAAACTGAAATAACCAAACACCAAAGTCAGGACAACTATCACGGACACAAAGACCGGTTTGTTCTCCAGCGACACATCGCTTAACTTGTCCAAGAACGTGTGTCTCACTTCCTTGTTGGAATTGGTAAGATGAGGAAGATAAAGCAAGACGAAAACTATCGTTCCTATAAGCAAGAAAGAGCTGAACAACCCCAAGTCGCGCAATGCCACAGACTGAAGAGGCACCAATGCCAGGAAAGCTCCAACAGTTGTCACGTTGCCCACTAAAAGAGGCATGACAATCTCTCGCAAAGCCTTTCGCTTGTTGGGCGTATGCGACAGGTGGGCTATAAAATGCAAAGGATAGTTGACCGCAATACCTAATATCACAGAGGAGATGCCGATAACTATGACCGACACCTTGTCGTGGACCAACGCCAATCCTCCCATTGCAAAAAGCCATCCCCAAGCTATTGACAATGCTATCAACAAGAGATTGCGAAGACTCCTGAAAGAGAACAAGAGCAACGCCAGGATAAGAGTCAATGATATAAGGACAGCCATGACGCTGTCGGTCTTAATCTGCGTGGCATTGGTCACGGCAATGACCGGAGCGCCAATGATATGAATGTCTATATTATCATGCCCCTTGATCACCTTGCTTGCGCAACTCTCCAGCATCTTTGTCAGTCGGGTGTTGTTTTCCGTCTCGCTTGCCCCATATGGAGAGTCCATCATGACAATGGCCTTTTGCATGTCAGGAGAGAAGATGTGCCCGTCGTACATCTCATACCTAAGCTCAGTGTTGGAGCGTTGCAACTTCTGCACCACTGGGGTAAAAAGGTTGAGAGGGTCTCGCTGGATATTGTCTGAAAGGATGCCACCAGTCGGGAACATCAGCATCTGCTTATCCTGCGACAGTTGATGAGCTACATAGTCGGGATTTCGCAACACGCTGTCTATTCTCTCATAATCGGCATCTGTCAAAAAATAAGGAATATGATTGTATACGAAATCGGTCACCTCAGACATCTTGTCCAAGTCGACTTGCGACATGACATTGGTAAGGACATGAGCAGTATCCGCACTGCTTACCTCCTCGACGAATGCATCAATGCAGCCAACCATGGCATCTGGATCAGTCTTGGTGGTATCCCGATATTGAAAAATGGCGAACACCTTCTTTGCCCCGGATATATCTTGGTAAACCTTCAGTGTTTGTTGATGTTCGCTATCCATTGGAAGGAAATCGGCGATGTCTTCCTTATATCCCAAGCGCGACACCGACAAGACCAGTAGCAATGTAACCGCAACGAGAGAGAAGAAACACGTCATGCGGTGCTTCTTCATATAATCGTATAATCTCAGAATGAACTCCGTCATCTTACTTATTGTTTACCGGATTAGAATAAATACCCAAGAAGATATCCGTCAACTGCTCCATGTCGCAAGTGTCATACCTTTCCAATTGCCTGATGTATTGCAGAAATTCATCTTTCTGTTCCTGCGTGTAACATTCTTGATACTTGTTTGTACCATAGCGCAGGTCATAGGCAATATAATTGTTGGGATAAAGACGATAGGCAGTATTTATCCTGCTATCCAAAAGCTTGGCCACAGCCCTGTGATACTCATTGCCTGTCATGTTTTCAAACTTTGCCAGTTCAGCATGGGAAATGGGATCGCAAAGTTCGATATGAACCCTACCCTTAGGCTGCACGATTCCTGTAAGGATGCTATTCAGATCCTCACCGGGTTTCTTGGTATATTTGGCAAATTGAGATTCATAAAGTTCAAGCGACTTGAGAATGTCGCAAGACTCCCACTCGTAAGAGATAGACACAGGCACGATATGCAGCTGGTCTATCGCCTTGATCTTATCGTCAGGACACGACATGCAAAACATCTTGATGATTCCTTGGTCTGTGGCATCATTGCCATCCTTGGTCCGCCCATTGCGTTGGGCAATCCAAACAGACTGCTTTTTCTCCGTGATGGTATGACGAATATAATCGGAAAGATGCTTTGAACAGCGATAAAACTCCTTTATGCTGCCACCAGGACGCTCCACCTTGAACATCTTGTTGCTCTTGCCAATGTCTATAATCAAGGGGTTCATCATCAAGTTTGCTCCGAAGGTTATCTCTGTCGTATCAAAGCCGTTCTGAACAAGGAAATACTGTAGCAGACTGGAGTCCAGCATGATATCCCGATGATTGGAAACATAGAGATATTGCTCGTTCGGACTCAATTTGTCCAGACCTGAGCACGAGAAATCGGTGATGCTGTTTTTTATCACTCGCTCATTTACCATGCTCATTGTCTCTGTCTGAAACTCTCTCACTGTCGTATATGCGGCAATACGTTTACGCACATCCTCCAATGGTTCGTTGGGATAGATGTATGCTGCCAAGATAGGAAAGGAAGAGCTATAAGCTATGCGCTGCATGGCTGCGGGTATCTCTTCCGCATTATAGGGGCGAATATCATCGAATATTGTTGTTTCCATAATTGTGATTAATGTCTATGTCTTAATTTATAAGTCACTTGGACAAGGCTCTCAACCAGGCAATGAACTCTTTCTTCCATTGTCGGCATTCATCGGTTCCCTTGTAATCGGTGGCACCAAATCCATGTCCGCCAGTCTTATATTGAATATATCGGTGATTGACATGATGAGCCGTGAGTGCAGAATCCAACAACTCCGAGTTGTGAAACTTCACGATTGGGTCATCCTTGCAATTGACCAAGAACACAGGCGGACAATCATCGGGCACATGCAACTCAAGCGAGAGTGAATCTCGCAACATCTTGTTGTTCTTTTTGTTGTCACCAAGCAAAGCTCTTCGAGATCGCTTGTGAACACATTTGTCCACCATCGTGACGACAGGGTATATCGGTGCGATGAAAGCAGGGCGCTCTTCGGGATGAAGCAGTTCTCCAGCAGACATCACAAGATGTCCACCAGCTGAAAAGCCCATGGCTCCAATGCTGTCGGGATTGACCCCATACAAGGAAGCCCGTTCCTTGACGAGCCGAATAGACTGATGCAAATCGTTTAAAGCATCGGGATAACGGTTGCCGCGAAATATATAGCGATAATGAGCGAAATAGGCCCAAAAGCCCGCCGTGCGATAATGGAGCACAAATGCAGAGATTCCGTTCTTCTGCAACCATTCACCCACGGCACGGCCTTCCGCCTCCATGTCATGCCAAAAGTAGCTGCCGCCAGGGCACACCACCACTGCGACATTATTCTTGCCAGGAGCCAGATAGGGAATCATTTCCACCTTCTTATGGCAATCTGTTCCCTCCCAAATGTTTATTTTTACCTCTCTCTCTTGCGCCATTATCATTGTGGACATCATAGCCAACAATATCCACAAGATGCCCAATCTTCTATTTGTCTGCAACATACGCATTGATCTTGTTTAATATATAGTTGCGGCCTAAAATAGCCTCCGCAGTATTGATGGAAGTCAATGGAACGCCACAAAAGCCATGGAGATTGTTGTTCTGACCTGTCAGCAAGAGGTTGTCCACCTTTGTAACCACAGGGACCTGCGAAAGGGCGATGTTCCTGCAGTCCTTGCTGAATCCGCACAAAGAACCTTCCTTCACGCCATAGAAATCGCGAATCGTCAGAGGTGACGACGTGTTTATCTCATCAATACACTCCTTGAAATGGGGATGCATTTCCTCGACGCAGTCCAAGAGTCTCTCCAACTTTTGCTTCTTCCATTCATCATAGTCCGCCCCCCGACGACCTACTTCCGTGTTCTCCCATTGTCTCACCTCGTCGTAAAGCATAGGTGCCGTAACGAGTACCTTATTGCTATATTTTCCTTGGTTTTCCTCAGGCGATGTCATGAAGAGGAAACCAAGGGGCCAGACATCATGCTTGTCCCCAAAGTTCCATATTTCCCCATACTTTGTCATATAATATTCCGAGTGGTTTATATATGGGAAGGTATTGGGTTTGAGCTTGATGTAGGCAGAGAAAGCCGAATAAGCATTGGGAATCTCATTCAAGCGACGGCTGTAAGCTTTTGGGAAAGCCTTTTCAGGCATCAGTTTTAAGAGGGTACAAGGATGAATGGCAGATATATAATAATCTCCCTGATATTCTTTCCCTTTTCGGGTGCGAACGAAATCCACATGACGCTCATTGACTTCTACCCATTCCACCGCTTCATTTCTCAACACGGAGCCTCCTGCTTGTTCTATCACAGAGGTCAGCAAATGGGCAAACTTTTCGCTGCCACCCACAAACCGGCTGGCGCCATTGATATATAAGGTGCTGATAATGGCATGGATATAAGCAGGGGTCTCATCATGCCGACCTCCGTAAAGAGGGTTCATGTAAGAGACAACGCTACGCAACTTCTGATTCTTGATATACTTTGCCACAAAGGCATCTGCCGACATCAGGAAATCTTCAGAGCGAGCCTTGAAGAGTTCGTTCGAAGGACGAAGGTTGAACAAATCCACATCGTCGGTGATGGAGAATATTGCCTTGGTATAATTCTCCAAATTGGCTTTTTCCTCCGGGAAATAACTTGCCAATGAGTTGACAAAACCTTCCTTCCCTTTTTGAATGTGGTAAGTTGCCTTGTCCTCTGCAAAATAAAGGCTGTCGGTGCAATAATCATCAACATCCATCAAGTTGACCTTGTCCATTATGCCCAGGTATTGACAGATGCGATAAATGTTGCCTCCGGGTTGCATTCCTCCTATGACATGCATGCCCGTATCGAATTCCACCCCGAAACGTCTGAACGTCTGCAGGCCTCCACCTGCCGTGGCGTTCTTCTCAAGCACAGTCACCTTCATCCCTTCCTTGGCCAGAAGGGCGCCTGTAAACAGTCCGCCTAAGCCACCACCTATTATAACTGCCGTCTTCATCTGTTTGCGTCGTTTATCTGTTCATAAATAGTCTTTGCCGTCAAGAACTCACTACAAGTGACTATCGTGCCTACCAAGACTCCAAGCATTCCATGCGAATTGATGTTCTGCCCTGTGAGATACAAATTGGGGATTCTGGTTCTCTGGGGAACCCTGTATGTCGCTCCCATGTGAATGTCCTTCACATTACCATACATTGACCCTCCTTCCGTGCCAGTATAGTCCAAATAGGTAAGAGGTGTCGAAGTGTAATATCTTTTAATACAAGCACGAATACCCGGGAAATGTTGTTCCAAGGTATCTATCAGCTTTTCCGCCTTTTCCCTCTTGAAAGCTTCATAATCTTCACCTCGTCTCCCTACCGAAGTGTCCTTCCATCTCTCGACATCAGCCATTTGCATATACGACAAGATAACTCCCGTGGATGCGAAATCGGTCTTTGCCTTAGGGCAAAAGTGCATATAGAGGAACCCTTTGGGCCAATTGTCATCGGTATATCTCTCGCAGTCCCATGGCGTGCTGCCTTGATAACCATAATAGTTATAGTTCAGGTAAGGCACCGTATCATCCTTAAAATGCAGATATACGGAGAACCCGCCCACTGTCTGTGGTATCTGGTTGATGCGATTGCGAAAAACCGGACGAATCAGCTTTGTGTCAAGCAATTCCAAGGTTCGCTTAGGATGGGCATCTGATATGACATAGTCGCAGGGAATGAGTTTCTCTCCATTGACCTCCACTGCCACGGCATGCGTGTCGTCACAGACAATGCGAGTAACCTTATGACGGGCTTTCACCTCGCCTCCGTATCGTTGTATGGTATGCACCAATGCCGTAGCAACCTTATCGCTTCCTCCCTGGATACGGAAAGCACTCTGATTATAGAAATCCATGATGAAGGCATGGGTTGAGAATGGTGTCCTGTCTTTTTCCGCAGCATAAAGAGGCAAGTTGCCAACCAGGACCTTTGCCAACGTAGGGTCTGTTATAACTTCGGATATCACGTCGTTGATAGAGCGCAGTTGATATTCCGTATTGGAGACAGTATCGGTCTCAGCATATTTCAATGAGTGCAACGAAGACGCATTGGCAATTCCCTCTATCAGATCAAAATACCTCACTAAGTTGTCATGCTGATGAGGGAAATATTCTGTCATTTGACGAATAAAAGCCTCCTTTCCATTGGCGAACTTGTATCGTTTTCCTTCTAAAGCGACTACATCATATCCCGTTGGGTCCAACTGTGACAGCTCTACTTCATCTTCAATTTCCAGATATCTCATCAGTTTGTCCAGAGTCTGTCCTTTTGCAGCACTGCCTATGAAGTGCATGCCTGTCTCAAACTTCGCTCCATTGCGAGAAAAACATTGCAAGCAGCCACCCACTTGATTGCCTTGTTCCAACACGGTCACATGATAGCCATTCTTGGCCAAAATGACTCCTGTCGACAGACCGCCCAAGCCACTTCCTATAATGATGATTTTTTTCTGTTCTGCCATTCTATCGATGGTTAAAGAGTCGGTGTTAAAGAGTTTGTTCTATTTCGTTGGCGATTTCCGAATAGTGCTTTATATATCGCTTGCGAATTTCAGATGCCTGTTTCTTCCTGTCTCCCAAGGCTTGCAGTTCCGCTTGGGCCAATGGTCGCCCTACCTCGATGTGGATTTTGCATTTACGCAAGTGGTATGTCTTCTTCGGCAAGGCTTTTCCTGTTCCATAAATGCACATGGGCAGGATTTCAAGGCCCAATTGTTGTGCCAAGTAAAATGCGCCTTGGTGGAACCTGCCAATGCTGCAATCCTTTGATCGGGTCCCTTCTGGATAAATCGCAATATTATAGCCTCTTGCCACTAGGGATTTAAGATGAGGGAGCATGGATTCCAATCCGTCTTTCACTGGCAAGTATTCCGCATTGCGGATTATCAAACCATAGAAAGGATTATTCCATACCCATTGGTTTGTCAGGAAAACAATCTTCGGCGTAAAGACCAACTGGCACATCAAATCCAAATGCGACTGATGGTTGCAGATAATGATGCGAGGCTGGGTGAAATCTACCTTTTCATCCATTTTACAACTGAACTTTGTGCCTGGTATGCCATGATGTATCATGACAAAACGAGAAGCGTAGTAAAGCAGCTGATGTAAGCGATAACGTTTCTTTTCTGTGATCTTCCCTATCTTGAGATAAATCCAAACGACAGGTGTAAACATCACCATCGTAAAGAACAAGAAGAACAACAAGGAATAAAGCGTCCGCAAGAACACCATCAACTTACGCCCCAATCGCAAAGGCAAGCCATAGACTACCGCCAGAAAACAAAGCACCGTGTTGAGCACGCTGATCCTGGCAAAGTCTTTGCCTGGACGGAAATGGCTTACCCTTTCCTCACGAGGTGGGTAATACACATTGACCGGTATTGAAACCAGATCTACACCATGCCATGAAGCGAAGACGAGGAGTTCCAGTTCCGCCTCATAACGGGAGGTAAGCAAACAGAGTCCATGCAACTTATGCAACGGGTAGAGACGGTACCCGGTCTGTGTGTCTTCCAAGGCCTTGCCCGTCTGCACATGGAACCAGAAGTTGGAGAATTTGTTGGCAAAACTGCTGCCCTTGGAACGGTCTACTCCTTCCAACTGGCGGCGTCCGACGATTAAAGCTCCAGGATGTTCCTGGTTGGCCTTGAGAAAGAGTGGGATGTCCGCAGGATAATGCTGTCCGTCGGCATCAAGGGTGATAGCGTATGAAAAGCCCATGGAGAGAGCTGTTCGGAAACCCTCACGCAGGGCATGGCCCTTGCCCTTGTTTCGAGGATACGAGACAAGGGTTATACCGCTCATCTCGCTAAGGGTTGCCGTGGTGCTATCCGTGCTGCCGTCATTCACTACGATGACGTCGTCACAATAGTTCAATGTGTCTGCCACTACCTGCCCTATGCTCTTCTCATTGTTGTAGGTGGGAATGATGACACAGATGCCTCTCGCCCTTAACAGGCTTTTCAACTCTACGTTCAACATCTCACACTCAATACTAAAGAGATCTTTGCCTTTGCCTCTTCGCCTGAAGTAATTACCATCTGGGCTTTCATCTCCGAGCCATCCTCCGACATCTCTACCTTCTTCATCTGGTATGTGATGACGGTAGACTCGTTGGGAGAGATGACAGAAAGGAACTTGACGTTCTTAACCTTACTGATTTCCAATCCAACCTTCTTCTGTAAATTCTCTTCCAAGAGGTCTTCCAAGAGCTCCTTTCCCATCTGCACTATACAGACACCGGGAGTGATAGGCTCACCCGGGAAATGAGCCTGGTAGATGAAACAAGAGGGGTTGAGCGCAAGCACAAAGTGTCCCTTCAAACCGTCTACCTCCTTGTGGGTTACTGTATAAAGATTATTCCTCAGCAGCATCTTTTAAAACGGTAAAATTATAGTCTATCTTATACTTCTTGTCCTGGTAGGAAGGAATGCCTTTGGAAAGGTTCTCCATAACTTGCACCAAGTCTTTCTTCAGCACTTTCTTGATATACCACTTGTTGAGCATCTTTATGACACTCAGTAGCTTAACCTTCTTCGTGTCTGGGTCATAAGTGAAGTCTATGGCAGAGATTCCAAATTCATTGAACAAGCTACCCTTGATGATGCCTTCGTCGTTGACCATGATGCAGACTCCGCTGACATAGCCTTTCGCCATTTCAATCGTGGCATTGTACCTCACCTTGGTTCCCGCACTGTCGGGGAAAAGGCGCGATTGCTGAGCATGAAGTGGCAAAGCCATGAGGCTCAGCAGGGCAATACTAATTGATACTAAAAACTTTTGCATTGACAGAAGCGTTGGTCTTGACATTCTTCAACTCTATTACTGTTTTGTCTCCCTTCTTCTCTATGAGTTCCACCATGGAAACCGTAGACTTCTGCTTGTTGAAATGCAGTATTATCTTCTGAAACATCTGCTGCATCTGTTTGCGCTGGGGATAGAGCGTTGCCACATACTCTGCGGAAGAGCCCGCCAGGTCTACCTTGAAGTCCTTGCTGTCGGTCAGGCATTTGCCCACCACGCTATTCATCATGATGCGGGCTATCTCCTTAAACATCTTGCTCTGGTTGACATTGATGACGTCGTTTCTCTTGCCTTTGCTGATAAGCACCTTGGCACCATTGAGCACAAAAGTATAAGTGTAGGGAGAGGTATATTCCCAACGCAGCTTGTCGCTCTGCTGATAATACATTTTCCCCTTCGACACCATCTTGTCGTTGAGCATCTTGAGATATTTTGTCTGTACGAAATCACACTGCATGGTCTTCATTCTTGAAGCCACGGCATTGATCTGCTGTTTTATCTTTGTTTCGTCAACCTTCTGCGCGCAAAGGTTCATAAAGCACAGGCTCAAAGCCATACAAAAGAACAATAATCTTTTCATTTTTTATTTTGCTATTAAACAACATCCTATCATTATAAAGCCAATGCCTATCCACTTCACTGCCGACACCGACTCATGAAAAAACACTATTGCCGCCAACATGCCAAAGACATAGCTCAGACTTATCATCGGATAAGCCACACTGAGCGGATAATGCTTGACGATATACATCCATAGCACCGAGCTGGTGCCAAAGAAGGCTCCACAACAGGCAAACTGCCAGTTGATGAGCAAGTTCCACCAGAAGTCCTTAGTCCACCCGAAAGGATGCATCTTCTGCAAGGCGAACTTCAAGAACACCTGTCCTCCCGCCAAGAGCGCACTCTGGGCGACTGCCAACACTACTACTCTCCACATGACAGCACCATTGCTACGGAATGGACAGAAGGCATGGGTGCCTCACCTCCTTTTTCCAATAGGGAATTGAAGAGCGGTGTGCTCTCGTCATGGCATCCCACCAATACGTTTTTTACCTTGCCGCTTCTCAAGAGCGACTCCGCGTCTCGGATTGCCCATTCCAAAGAACGACGTCCCTGGGTATAGGTCACATTATAACCATGACAATGGGTCTTGATGGCGATATTGCTGCCTATGGTGTTGTGAGTGCTCTGCATGAAATATGTTGGTTTCAACATGACCTCGCCTTCCTCCTTGATTTGTTGCAAAAGGCGTTCGCTGTTTTCCAGACATCCATATATCGTGCCTGTGATAATGGCGTCGGGAACAGAGATACCGGCTTGTTGCAAGGCTTCCAGAGAAGACAGAAGTGAACTTTTCATGATCTTGCCCATGCGGCGAGCCTCCAATGGCTTGACATATTTACGAATATCAGTCAATTGGTCCTCTGAGGTTATCTCCACTTTTGCAAGGACTTTGATCTCCGCGTTGCCCAAAGTGTCGGACGTTGCCGCCCCTGGATGCGAAGAGATGACCAACGAGGAGTCGTTTCCTCCGAAACCAAAAGAATTGCAGAGCACGTTTTCCAAGTCTATACCCTGAACTCCCATAGACGGAAGAATGCCATTCTCCATAGGGTTCTTCCAACCCAAGTTGGCAGGAACAAAATGGTGCTGCATGGCCAGGATGCAGATGATGGTCTCTATGCTTCCTGAGGCACTGGTGGTATGACCAGTAAACGACTTTGTGCTTGAGACCAATGGCATCTCGTCGCCAAAGACTCGTTTCAGCGAAACGCTCTCGCTCTGGTCGTTGTTGGGTGTGCCTGTGCCATGCGCATTGACATACTGGATATCCTTTGCCGATAGATGTGCCATCTCCAGAGCCTCGGTCATTGCGAGATAAGCTCCCTCGCCATTCTCCGAGGATGCCGTTTGGTGAAAGGCATCGCAAGCATTGCCATATCCCGTAAGATAAGCATGTGGGGTTGCCTCTCTCCGCTGAGCCTTCTCTTCTGGCTCCAACACGACAAACGCGGCACCTTCGCCGAGGTTCAAGCCTGCACGGGTCGCATCGAAAGGACGACACGGCTCATGGTCAAGAATCATTAGCGAGTTGAAACCATTGAGATGGAAACGGGAAAGGGCCTCGGTGCCTCCTGCCACCACCATGTCTGCCTTGCCTGCCTTGAGCAAGCGAGCGCCAAGCATAATGGCATTGGCTGCGGAAGAGCAAGCCGTAGACAAGGTGGTCACCTCATCGAAGATGCCAAAGTGGTCTGCCATCAATTGAGTGCTGTTGCCGCCATCATGATGCCGCAATATCTCAATGCTGGCCTGTTCTTCCAATTGGTCAAAACATAGTTCGGTGATGTCCATACCGCCCACTGTCGTACCCGATACGAGCACGATGCGCAAAGGTTTGCCGTCGGCCTTTCTGGACATGAGGTTTTCCTTATCCACATGCGCGTCCTTCAAGGCTTGGTCGATGGCCAACATGCCCATCAACGCCGTGCGACTCATCATCTGACCAAAGGGAATGCCAAGCATCTCCTTCATCTGCTCATTCGACAAGTCTACCTCACCCACAGGCAGTTCATGGTGGACAGACTGGAGATACTTCATCTCCCCGATGCCCGACCGTCCTTCCTGCAACGACTGCAAGACCTCCAGCTTGTTCAGACCAATGGCAGAAACAATACCTTCGCCAGTTATTGCGATATTCATCCTTCCGTGACTTTATTTCTTTCTGTTCTTGCTGACATAGTCGGCGATGGTCGCCACGCTCTTGAAGATTTCCTTGCCAGCTGCGGGGTTTGCCAGCTTGATGCCGTATTTCTTTTCCAATAAGACAATCAATTCCAAGGCGTCGATGGAGTCCAATCCCAATCCATCGCCGAAGAGCGCGTCGTTCTCGTCAATGTCGTCTGCGGTCATCTCCTCAAGGTTCAACGCCTTAATGATTTCTTCTTTCAGTTCTTTTATCAATTCTTCCATTGCCTTATTCTTTATTTTATCGGTTGATATTCTATGTTTATTATCAAATGATTTCTATTCCATTATCATGAGGTCTGCATCGAAGTGGTTTTCATCCTCATAATCTATCCACCCTGCCAGCACACTCTTTGTTTCCGAATCCATGGATATGGTTTCCAAGACTTCTTGCATCTGAGCCTCATCTTTCGAGGGCAGGATATAAAAAGATGTCTCGCCATGGTAGTGGTTGCGGATGGCTATCTCGCCTGTCACGATGTTTGGCAAGGTATAGACAAATACGGATGGACTTGGGAAAAAGTTGTCTTTGTCGTGTATCGACTCCAAGTACTTCTTGTCGGAGGAAATTGAGGAAGAACGATTGAAGAGCACCACTGCCCTGTCATCGCGTTCCTCAAACCTCGATTTGCCTTCTGCTTGCAAAAGCAATTCCGAAGCCACGAAACCCAATCTGCAGAGGCCATCCATCTTGTAAAACTTTGGATAGTCTCCTATTTCCTGTTTATATATGGCGGTCAACAGTCGTTGACCGCCTTTTTCTTTGTCTATATGGAGCGGCGTTCCATCCACGTTGACTTCTGTTGGGGTGATAGACACACGATGCGCTGGGGCGAAAGCGTTGATAGCCGGCTTCTCCTTTTCTGACATGGCAGATGCCTTGCTTGCCAAGATCGTGGCATTGCAGCCCCCGAAGCCCGACAGCATCTTGACGAAGGCCTGTTTGCTCGTAGGGTGGTTCTCCGCCACGACATTCACCTTGCCTGAGACGCCCAACTCCTCATACCCACGCGTACCCAATATGGTATGGTCGTCTATCGCCTTCATGCTCAAAATGGTTTCCAACACGCCTGCGGCACCCAAGGTATGTCCGAAATAGCCTTTCAAGGCATTGGTTGGGACATCCGACAAACCTGCGCGCTGGATGGCGACGGATTCCATTTGGTCATTGAACAACGTGGCTGTTCCATGCGCATTCACGAATGCCAACTTGGTCTTGTCTACATTCTGCAATGTTTTCGACAATGCCTTGCATAATCCCTCGCTGGTCTTTGATGGCGCGCTGATGTGGAACGCGTCGTTTCTGACGTATCCATGACCAATTTGCCACACGTCGTCCTTGTCGTGTCCCTGCGCGTCCTTGGCTAGAACCATGGTTGCCACTGCCTCTCCAAGATTGAGTCCGAATCGTTCCATGTCGAAAGGTCGACAAGGTTCTGTAGACAGGGCCTTGAGCGATTGGAAACCGGAGATGATAAAGCGGCTGGGGCAGTCGCAGCCACTGACCACGACATAATCGTATTTTTCTGCTGACAACAAGCGTGAGGCAAGTATCAAGGCTGACAGACCGGAGATGCAGGCGTTGCAAACCACAAAGGGTTTAGTCTGTATGCCTAATTGGCAGGCTATCCGTTCAGCCACCATGCCCAGCTCTATGTCCTTATCCCCTACTCTACCCAGTTTTTCGATAGGTCCCTTGGTCGAGCTAAGGACAAATGCCACCTTTTCGTGAGCGACATCCACGTGGGAAGCCTCAACGGCTTTCTTGGCAGACTCAAACACCAGCTCTTCGAAGCCGCGCGACATCAATGAGCCGACAAAGCCGTCGGGAATGCCATGACTGCCCTCGGCATAGACATGGATGCCCGACTTGCCAGCCTTCACTGCCAAGTAGTTTTCCTCGGAAGTCTCACCCAATAGTGAAATGACATTATCTGCTAAAACGTAAGCCATGGAACTATTCACTCCTCATTTAAATTCCTTTCCTTCCATTCTTGGTAGAACGGTGGATTGTCCCACACGAGTTGGTAATTCAAGTCCATGAACACCTGTACGGAATGGCCTGTAGCTATCAGGCTCTCATCCTCTGGATCATGAATCTCATAGTCGAAAACTATCTTTGCCGCCTCCGTGGGACGATATATGATGTCGATACGAGGGCGCATGCCATACTTGATAGGTTTCTTGTAATGGAAAGTCAGTTCCACCAGGGGCGCGAAATAACCATGGTCGAAGAAGCTCATATATTCCAGGCCGTATTTCTTGCCGAATGCCTCTCGTGCATCCTCGAAATAGAGCGGATATGAACCATGCCACACCACGTTCATGGAATCGACCTCACTAAAACGGATGTCAAATGTCTTTGATTCCTTCAGTTCTTTCATTGTTCACCCATTACTACCTATTCTCCGTTTCCTTGACAGCTATCTTCATCTCTGTCGTCACAAGTGTCTTGCCTGCACATTCGATGGTCGCTTCTGCCAAGGTCATGCCAAACACTTCCTCCTTCACTTCTACACGGGTCGTAAGAACGTCGCCCACTTGTGGAAGTTCCACTACCTCAAAGTTGCGGACTGCTCCTATGAAGCCCAACTGGATGCCTTTCTTCAAGATATACTTGTTGACAAAGCCAATGCGGGCCGCACAGGTCTGGGCGATGTTCTCCATCAATCCTGAAGCGGAGAAACGGCCATTGTCCACAAAGATGTTGTCTGCCTTCACCTCTGTCTCCGTCACGATGAGCGTCTTGTCGATATGGGTCAGCGCTCCTATCATGACAAAAGGTTCTTGTTGGGGCAACAGCTCGTGAACGTCTATCTGGCGAAGGTCTTGATCCACAGTTTTCTCTGCGTCATTTTCTATCATACTTCTTATATTATCATGACATCATGACCAAAAGTCATAAAAGTTATACCACTGTGTAGGATACTGTCTGACAAGTTTCTCCAGTTCTGCCGCATAGCTTTCCGCCAACTGTTGCATCTGCACCTTGCGAGCGGCTTGCTTGTCGTAAGAAAGTGGAGTCACATAGACGGTGTATCCTTTTGCCGAGGTCCTCAACACATTGACAGTAACCACATCGAGTTCTCTCATTGTAGCCACAGAGAATGGTCCCATCGGAAGTCGCGCCTTTGCTCCTAAGAAATTGACGCTTAAGGTTTTTGTAACCCCCACGATGCGGTCGGCAGGCATACTCACGATTTCGTGGTCGCTCAGCGCCTCGTTGATAGTGAAGAGATGGCTCATGTCGGGCATTACCGGAATCATGCGGATATTGTTGGATTCCAATCTTTCCCTGCGTCCTTCCATCACGGTAGCTTTCTCGCCACCATAGACCAAGGCATTGAAACGTTTGGTCTGCGACACCAAGGTATATCCTGCCACCTCATAGCAACCTATATGCGAACTGAGAATCATGAATCCGTCCTCCTGTTCCGACAAGCGTGCGAAATTCTCGTAACCCTCTATCTTCAGGTTGAACCTCTTGCCTGCAAACATGGCGAAACGGTCTATGACCACCTGCCCGAACCTGTAGTGGTTGACGTAAGTCGCCCATGCCGCTTTCCACCTGCCATACCCCATCCGCCTACGGAAATAGCGGTAGGCACAGGTGCGGCTATTGTTGGTATTGAGAAGCAGGCACACCGGCATGATGACCAGCATGATGAGCAGATAGAGCAGCCGGATGTCCAACACCCGAAGCGAGTTGGTCAGCCATCGGTGCATCCACTCCGTACCGAATGTGGTATTTTTCTTGTTCTTCACTTTTCACTTACGGGTGTTTGCCCACTCTTCACTCTTCACTCTACACTCTTCACTCTACACTCTTCACTCTTCACTTACCCGACCTTGCTCTCGATATAGTCGCAGAACTGGCTGAGGGTAGCTACGCCCTGCATCTCCTCGGGCTTGATCTTGAAGCCGAAGTTCTTCTCCACGATGACCACTATGTCTACGAAGTCAAGGCTGTCGATGCCGAGGTCGTCTTTCAACTTAGCCTCGGGAGCAATCTTTTCTTCGTCTATCTCCAGATCCTCAATGAGGAAATTTCTTACTTTCTCTTCAATTTCTGTTCTTTCCATGCGTTGTTGTATTGTTTTATGTTTAAATTATCTTCCCTCCTCACTCTTCCCTCTTCACTTCCAGAATCGTGTGCCCTTGCCCGATGCCATCGTGTGTAGCCACGACCTTCAAGCCTGCACGCTCTATCTGCCTTACCATATCGTCGGAATGGTACATCTTGCTGTTGCCATTTGCCATCACGGTGAAGTAGACACTGGTCATGGTGAGACAGAACGAAGCTGGCTCATATTTCTGGCGGTCCCAGAAGGTCTCCATGATATACAGGGTGGTGTCTTTCGTCATCACCTTGGCAGCACGAGCGAGGATGCTATATATCTCCTCCTCTGAGAAGCAATCGAGAAACTGGCTCATCCAGATGGCATCCCACTCGCCTGCGGGCAATTGGTTCTGCACATCCAAGATGTTGGTAGGATAGCTGCCTATTCTCTCTGCGCCTTCCTTGCCTTCGATGTTCTTCTTCATCATGCCTATTTGTCCTGGCAGGTCCACTATCGTGACGTTCACGTCCTTGTCGTAGCCTACGCAACGCAAGGCAAACCTTCCGGTGTTTCCACCCACGTCCATCAGGTGTTTGGGGTTCTTGCCAAAGACTATCTCCAAAGCGGTGTCAAAGGAATGGTCGCTATAGAAATGGTCAAAGCCAAACCAGCTTTTCTGCACTTGCGGGTCAAGCTTCGAGAGTCCTTCGTAGATGGTTGGCCAGTCGCCGAGCGTCTTCAAGCCCGCCGGCTTGCCTTCCTTGAGAGCCTCATCAAGATAAAACATTCCACGATAGTCGACATCGTGGTTGAAGTCGATGTTGACACGAGTAGATGGGTCATTGAGCAAGAACCATCCTGTCTTGGAAATGGTATAGCGGTCGGTGGCCTTGTCTATCAAGACTGTACCTGCGCTGAGCGACGCCTCCAGCAATATCTTAACGGCATACTCTGAGAGGCCCTTCTTTTCTGCCACCTCGCTGATGGTGAGGCCGTCCATGCTGTTGCGCAACTCTTCCAGTATGCCCCATTTCAGCATGAGGCGCGACACCTGGAATATAACGGGTGCCCATGCTATATACTGCGCCATGCGCTGTGCCTCACGCGCAGAATATTGCTCCTGGGTATATCTGTCGCTTTCCGACTTGAATAGGTTCATCTGTGTAGGATTATAAATTTCGATTATATAATCATTTTATCTGTTCCCTAAGAAATTCCAGCCTAGGGTGACGAACAACGAGGTGAGGTTGCCGTCTTTCTCGTAATAGCCGTGCTCGTTTTCAAACAAGTTGTCCCTCAGTCCAAGGTCAAGCCCAAAGTTGAGGTTCACTTGTTTGTAGTTGACACCGCATCCCATTCTTATTCAGTAGTCCGCTTTCTCGAAGCCGAAGTTGTAGGCAGCGAAGGCACCGGCAAGCGGACTGATGCCCAAGTTGCGGTTGGGATAGAAATGGTAGGACAGTGCCGCAGGCACAAGCAACGAGAAGTTTTTCGCCGCATATCTGCGACTGCCGTCCCTCACGTCCACTCCACGGTTGGAGCCATAGAGACCCGTCTCGAAATACAACGGCTTCTTGATCAACCGCGTGTCAAAGTTTACGCCTGCGGCAAACGACTGACAGTTTTTGTCGCTGTGCCCGTCGAGGTGCAGGTCATGCCGGACGTTGGTCTCTACATAGCCGACCCTTACACCCAAATGATACTTGGGAGCTTTTTCTGTCTCCTGGGCAAAGGCTGCATGACCCGCTCCCAGCAAGAGAGCGGCGCAGACAGCCCATTTCCACATGCTTCTTTTCATGGTGTCGATGGTATTGAAAGTCAACGCTTAGTTCAACTTCTTCACCATCTTAACTACGGCCTTGGCCAACTCGTCGAAAGCCGACTGGATGCGTGAGCTCTCGCTGAAGTCGATCAGTCCCTTTACGTTGTCCACGCGCAGCACCAGTACGGTCTCGCCGGTAGAGGCGTCCTTCACGATGATGTCGCCCACCAGGCCGATGCCGCCCTGACCTTTCTTCAATGAGAACATGCCTGCGGCGAAGTTGCCCATGTCCATGCTCTCGATGTTGAATGTAGTAACGTATTTGCCGCTAGCCTTGTTGTCAAACTTGAATGTCTTGCTCTTGCTGGAGAAACGCTTGGCAAACTGCTTGCCGCCGTTGGCCATGTCCTTTGCATAGTTCTCCATGAAGTCGTTGTCGTGGCGTGTCTGGGCATAGCCTTCCAGCGTGAGGTCATTGATTTTCACGTTGCTGTAGTCTACGGCGAAGGTAGACGTGGCAGCCTCTTTCAGTACACTTGCGTTGCCGCTCTTCACATACAATAACTCGTCTGCTGCCATGGCGTTGATGCTCATCAACACGGCAAACATCAAAAACATAATCTTCTTCATACTCTATTTTATTTAGGTTTAAAAATTCCCACTTGGGGTTTACTCATTTTGCTTGCTTCTTCAGCAGCTTGGCCATGTCGCCACCCAGTTCGTTCAGGGGGTCCTCGAAGGTTATATCGTCATCGTCGTCACCATCGTTAGTGGCAAAGCTGAACGTGGCTACACTCTCCGATGTCTGGCTGTCTTTCAGCGTGGCAGTTCCCTTCAGGCGGCCTTTCTTGTCTACGCTGGATGGAGTGATACACAACACATACTTGGACCCGGTGAGCACAGGGGCAGACATCAAGCCGTAGCTGGTTGAAACCTGGTTGAAGGAGATGGAGAAAGCGCGCAGCGACTTCTTCTGCCAGTCCTTGTCGCGAGTGGCTCGTGACAGAAAATCGTCCAAGGGGCGTGTCTCCTGATACTTGGTATTGGTCAAGTCCAACACCACGTCTATCTGTCGCTGACCTTTCAGACATTTTGCAGACCCCTCCGTCATCTTGACGGTGGCAAACGAGGCAATGCTCGTCAGGGCCATGACCAGTGCCAATAACATTTTCTTCATAGTCGCTTGTTTTTAATTTTTTATCTTCTTGATAACGATGCCGGGGCGGCGCAGTTGCTTAGACAAGTTAGAAGTCAAAAGCTACCGTAAATTCCACTCCGTTAGCATTGAGATTGTCATTCCAATAATGACCGTTATAATAATAATTGTATTTGCAATTTTGCAACGTGTATCCAACGCCAACACTTATACCTGTTTTGCTATGGCCAAAGTAGAAATGACATCCTATCTGCGGTGCAAAGTAAAAGCCTTCGCAATCTGCGAAACTATAGCCGATTTTCGTTTCTACATAAGGAGAGATGTTCTTATGGAAGGCCTTGTGCCATTCTCCTCTTACGTGTGCAAACACGGGGACACTCCAACTATCATTTTCAAAATCGTCGTCAAACCAACAGTTGACGCCAACACCTACGCCAGCATAGAGATACGGATTGATTTGGCATCCATGTGATGTCCACAAATAGGCTCTGTCCAGACCTATATCACCCGCGTCGACGATATATGATGCTCCCACGAAGCCTCTATAGCGAGGAGCCATTCCCCAACCATAACTTCTGTCGTTTTCATGCTTTGCTTCTGTCACAGAAGATGAGGTTGAATTGACTTGGGGTTCTTTCGTGATTTTAACAACCTCTTCCATCTTGCACACAAAGACAGAGCCATCTGCGGTCTTAATCTTCAGACTTGTATTTGGAACTTGCTCGACGATGAGACCACGAATGATGCTTCCGTTTTTGAGATAAACCACTTCCTGCAGATTCTGTGCCTCAGCCACAGAAATGCTGATAAATGAAACCAGCAAGACAAACAATAATTTGAATTTCGCTTTCATAATCATGTATATATTTAGGAATCAGATTTTTTTGATAACCAAGGCAGAGTTGGTGCCTCCGAAGCCGAAGCTATTGCTCAGGATGGTATTGAGTTCCGTCTCCACGGTCTTGGTTGCGATGTTCAACTTTTCCGAGTGTTCGTCAGGATTCTCAAAGTTGACGTTTGGAGCCACAAAGTTGTTTTGCATCATCAACGTGCTGTAGATGATCTCCGATGCACCTGCCATCCAGCACTCGTGTCCCGTCATGCCCTTGGTAGAGGATATGAGGGCGTGCTTGCCGTGGAACATGCGGTCGAGGGCAATGGCCTCGTACATGTCACCTTGGTGCGTGCTGGTGGCATGGGCGTTGATATAGTCGATGTCGTCAGCCTCCACGCCGGCACACTTCAGGGCGCGTGTCATGGCAATGACGCTGCCGTCGTCGGAAGGCTGGCTGATGCCGCCGCCATTGCTTGAGAAACCATAGCCCACAACCTCTGCGAGGATATTGGCACCGCGAGCCTTGGCGTGTTCATAATCCTCCAACACCAATGCGGCAGCACCGCCGCTCGGTATCAGACCGTCGCGATCACGGTCGAAGGGCCGGCTTGCCTTAGTAGGCTCGTCCATGCGGATGGAGAAAGCCCCAAGGGCATCAAACGAAGCCATGGAATAATAGTTGGTCTCCTGTGCGCCGCCACAGAGCACCATGTCCTGCAAGCCCTGCTTGATCATCATGAAGCCAAGACCAATGGAGTGGCTGCCGCTGGCACAAGCCGAACTGACAGTGAAGTTGACGCCACGCAGATGGAATATGGTGCTGAGGTTCATGTTGACAGTGGAGTTCATCGACTGGAAGATGATGCCATAGCCCAACATGGCTGAATCGTGCTTCTCGTCCATGATCTTGGAAGCCTCGATGACCGGCTTTGCGGAAGAATCGTTGCCAAAGATGCATCCCACCTCGTTCTGTAACAAGTATTCGTCCGAGATGCCAGCCTGGTTGAATGCCTGCATGCTCGCCATATAGGCATATTTTGCCTCCTCCGACATTCCGGCGCGTGTATGGCGGTCGAGCATCTTCTTGGTGATGACGGGCTCTTCCACGATACCCGTCAAAGCCGAACGATAACCATATTCCAAGCGCTCAGGCTGTAGGCCAATGCCAGATTTTCCGTTATATAGCGATTCCTTGACCATCTCAAGGTCGGTGCCGAGGCACGACCAGATGCCCATACCAGTAATTACTACTCTTCTTTCCATGTATTATACATTATATTATATATGCAACATAATTGAAACATGATGATGGATCATGTATACAGTCCACCATTCACACTGATCACTTCGCCCGTGATGTAGGCAGCGTCGTCGGAAGCCAGGAAACGCACAAGGGCAGCCACTTCCTCGGGCTTGCCGAAACGACCCACCGGCACCAGCTTCTTGAGCTCGTCTTGCGGAAGGTCCTTGGTCATGTCGGTCTCGATAAAGCCGGGCGCTACGGCGTTGACTGTCACTTTCCTTGCGGCCACCTCTTGCGCAAGGGCCTTTGTGGCACCGATGAGCGCGGCTTTAGCTGCACTGTAGTTCACTTGGCCCGCCATGCCCTTCAAACCTGACAAAGAAGCCATGTTGATGATTCTTCCGCCACGTTTGCGGGGCATCATGTGTTTCAACAGACGTCTCGTGATATAGAAAAACCCGTTCATGTTTGTGTTTAGCACATCGTGCCATTCATCATTCGACATCATGAACATGACGTTGTCGCGGCGGATGCCCGCATTATTAACCAACACGGAAATGTATTCTTGCGGATGAGCAGCCTCCCAACTGTCGATAGCGGTTTCTATCTGTTGAGGGTCAGCCACGTCGAATGGCAGCAATTCGGCATGCCCGCCATTTGCCTCTATCAAGGATTTCACCTCCTCGGCGCTGTTGGCATTGGAACGATAATTGATTACAATGGTGTATTCTTTTGCCAAGCTCAAGGCTATGGCACGTCCTATGCCTCGTGACGCTCCTGTTATTAATGCGTATTTCATATTTTAATATACGTAGTATTGATGCATGATATCATGTTCCGTATGACGAGCATACCGCCAAACATTGCTTCTATTTCCTGCGTCTCTTACGGAAAAACAGAAAATTCGAGGCTAAATTAATAAAAATAATTAAAATGACCAAATTTAAACTATGAAATCTGACATCAAGCGTGTTTTTAGCAGATATTTAAAATTTATTGCTTTCCGGCAAAACAATCGCAAGCTATAAGTCCCTAGCGTCCGCAAGGCTGCATACCAGCATTGCGCAGTCATGAAAAATCACGACAAAAGGCTTTCTGAGAATCGATAGTTTCCAAGCAACCAACCTTTTGCCCGCAAACAAGCGAATGGCGAAGCTTTTTATATCACATTGATTATCAAGGCATTGCCACAGCGCCACCTTTTCAAAACCTGCAACAGAGCCGTACCTTGCCGCCTTTCCACTGATATCGCGTTGGCTTTGCAGTGCTATCGTGTTGCCTTTCCACTGATAAGGCGTTGCCTTTACGTCGCTATCATGTTGCCTTTGCACTTGAAAGGCAGTACACTTTTGCTTCTTTATGCCTGAATCATGGTGGAAAACAGGCGCGAAAGCAAAAATGAAGCCCGTCAAAAGCACGCCTAAGCGTCAACGGGAGTCAATCATCGAAGACTCCGCTCTCCAGATTGCAGGTTGCCCACGACGTGTTTTTTGACCAAAAATATTTACAGACAAAGCCTCTGGCAACCACCCCGCCCTTGCTGACAATTTCACGCACATGGAATAGGTATGGCTACACCCAATAAGTGTACCATACTGAACGAACAAACCCTAAGAGGCAGTGCCGAAGCACTGCCTCTTAGGGTTTATTTTTATGCAGAAGACCTTCGCCCGTTTATGCCGTCGTTCCAACAAAATAGGTACTTTTGCGGTACAAAATAGGCTAGTAATAGCAAATAATGTACCCCAACATTAAAGTAATTTTGATCACCTACTTAACGAATCAAATTTCAAGAATACGCATATAACTTTCATTTTTTAATATGGATACTTTAGAGCAAGAATTGCAGAATATGCGTGAAGGGCTTCCATACAATGCTCATACACCGGCAATGTATGCCTATCGCAGCAAAGTGAAAAAGAAACTACACCAGTTGAATGTAACATTGCAGAGAGGCCAATGGTACGCGCTTTGGATTAAGCCATACAAGGACCATGTAAAAACGATAACAACAGACAACGGAACAGAGTTTGCATGCCACGAGATAATCAGCAAAAGTATAGACGCTAAAATCTACTTTGCAGACCCGTACTCATCATGGCAGAAAGGAGCAATCGAAAATGTCAACGGACTCATTAGGCAGTATATCCCCAAATCTACGGAATTTGTCAACGTGAGCCATCAAAAAGTTACAAGTTATATGAAGAAGATTAACACACGCCCAAGGGAAAGATTAAATTTCTGCACACCTCAAGAGTGCTTTATAGAAAAGATTTCATAAATTTGCACTTGCTTGTTGAATTCACGTCATGTGTGTTACACAAGAGGTGCAAGGTGCGAGGTCTATATTTATATAGGCCTTGCACCTTGCACCAAGTTGTGTAAAGCTATCTTGGTAATGCTTCAATGACATCTTCTGGCAGCATGATATGACAATCCGCTTCGGACTTTGGCTTCTCTCTTAGGAAGAGCACATAGACTATATTCTTACCCTGAGCGAATGGAGCCTTGGCTGTTTTCGCTTTCAGCTTCTCCAGTAGTCTGTCAGCATAGTCAGCTGATGCCCATTTACATTCTCCTACGAGGATGGTATTCTTATCCTCTAAGTCTTGAGCAACAACGTCGAACTCCAGATCCTCAAATCCTACCGGAGTCTTCTTGCCTTCCTCATAGATTGGAGCCTTTCCCCACCATCTACTAGCCATATTCCAGAAATGACCAAAGATTTCATTTCCTGAGACAGACAACCGACACAGTGATTCCCATATCTTTCCAACATGCTCGGGAAGACCTTTCTTGATCTTTTCTTCCACATATTTCCGTCTTCCTACTACAATAGAAGATTTGTTAGGCTCAATGAACTTGTAATAGAATGAAAGGAAGGGATCATCAATCTGATATAAAGTCTTCTTTGATTTCTTTGGGCTCTCGCCAAACGGCACTTCTTTTCTAATGAATGCCATGTCAATAAGATTGTTGATGGGCTTACCTAACTCTGCAGTATTCTTTCCCATTGCATCAGCAATAGCAGAATACCTCTGTCTGCCACTGCCTATAGCTGTCATGATAGAAGAATATGGCGCAACGTCCATTGCGTCGTCAAGAAACAACTTAGAAGGTTCATCGAGCAGAACTCCATTGTCTGCCAATATAAGTTTTTGTATTGCATCACGCAGCGATCTGCAGTTTGAACGATAGCCCCAATACTGCGGCACACCTCCCCATACGCTGTATTCCTCAATTAGTGACTTCGCATCCAACTTCATTTCATCATACCAGTAAGGCAGGCGGATAGGTTTCAAACAGAACTCCTCTTCAGCTCTGCCATATAGAGGTTCAGAACTCTTGATGAGCGTCTGCATCATTCTTTGAGAAGAACCGCAAATGATGATGTTGCAGCGCAGGCCCTCACCTCCTATGATACGACGGTCGACTACTCGCTGAAGAGTAGATGGCAAAGATGGATCTTTGAGCACCATCAGAGGGAATTCATCCAAGACGAGAGTGGCATTATCATCACAGTAGCGGTTAAAAGCCAAGATGATGTTTTCCCATCCTGTATAGATAGACTGCTCAAAGCCACTGTAGACAGAGCCGATTGTTCTGGCAAGCAACTCTATCTGAGTGGCCTTTTCTGCAAGACTTGCCTCAAAATAGACATCATTGTCCTTCAGCACTTTTCTGATGAGTGTTGACTTTCCGAGACGTCGTCTGCCATACAAGACTACAAATTCAGGCTTATCAGAGCCAAGAGCCCTTTGCAGTCGCTCTTGTTCATCTATTCTATCTATGAAGTCCATTTTCAAAATAACTATTTTTTGAATTACTAATTGCAAAAATAGTAAATTCTAAAATGACTACCAAATAATTTGGAAGAGAAATCAAATAAAGAAGGCTCAGTTGCAATAATCCGTGGATATTTTGAAAAAATCTCGAAAACCCTCTTCGATGGTCTTTCTCTATTTCTTACTAGGATAGTCCCAGTTTCTTTGCTTATCTTCTTCGGTAATCTTGCGGATGACCTTACATGGATTGCCAACGGCGACACTGTCAGAAGGAATGTCCTTTACTACTACGGAACCGCCACCAATAACAACGTTGGAACCAATCGTTACACCTGGCATCACGTGTACTCCAACGCCAATCCATACATTATCACCGATGGTTATAGGATATGCATATTCAAGTCCTTTGTTGCGACGCTCGTAGTCGATGGGATGACCGGCGGTGTAGAATCCACAGTTGGGCGCTACAAAGACATTATCGCCGAATTTCACTTTTGCACCATCAAGGATGACCGTATTATGATTGGCGAAAAAATTCTTTCCTACTTCAATATTGTATCCATAGTCACACCAGAAAGGTGCGATAAATATGCTGTTCTCACCCTTGCTGCCAAGCAGTTGGCCGAGCAAACTTTGCTGTTCCTCCTCGTCAGAAGGCATCAGTTGATTGAACTTATAGCATAAGTCTTTGGCTTTCTTTCGCTCTTCGTGAAGTTCAGTATCATAATTGGCATCATACATCATGCCAGCCAGCATTTTTTCTTTTTCTGTCATTGTATCGTTCTGTTAGTTTCTTATTCTTGTCAATATGACTTTTACTATAACAGGGAGGCAAAGATACGAATATTTTCATAAACTATACTCGTTTCCCCTGTACCGTAGAAGTAAAAGCCTTGTTATTCTGTAATCTTAGTCTGTTTATATGAGTTGCTGTTTTTCCGTGATCACCCAAAACGCTGGCTCCTTGTCATCATCGAGATAGAGGGCATCCTTGGGCTCTTTCATCAATAGTCAAATCTTCCAGAAATGATAAAGCTTTGTTTTGAAAACCTTGATAAGAGCTACCTGATGGCATAGAGGTAGGCGAGCAGCGCCATCTTGCCACGCATGGTCTCGCGCGGCGTGAACTCCGCGTTGACCCACATGTACCGCTGATTGAAGTGCGGATTATCCCATCCGTCACCTCTGGGCCACTCCTTGCTCCATGGTGTCAGGTCTGTCTTATAGATGACGAAGTCTTTCGTCGGTGACACGCCGGGGATGAACCTCGGCTGACGCGGGATCGGCCATACCCGAGGGGTATCGATTGGCTCGTCGATACGCATGTAGTAATAGCCGCGCACGCTGTAACGGTAAGGCTGGTAATAGATATTGTCGGCTATCGAGAAGTCCATGGAGCAGCCCACGCCATCGACGACGAGACGATAGCAGCCGGGCGTCGCTTCGCGGAAGTCGATGGTCCAGACATCAGAGCCTGTGAGGTTTTTCTGCCCAGCCTCATAGCGAGCGTCAGCTGCTTTCTTCCAGAACCTCACCGATGATACCTCCTGCTTCGTACCGTCACCCACGTTATATAGGTATACCTTCTTGCCTTCAAACGAAGAGTAATCACGGCTGCCACCATCACCGAGCCAGTAGTAGAGGTCGGCTGCCTTCACCTGCTCCTGAGGAGCATAGCCGATGATGTTGACATGGATGGCCTCCGACGGGGTGTTCCAGATGTCAAAGGTCACGGTAGCCGTCCTGGTCTCTGTACCGATGCCATCGGGTATGGCAACGGTGTAGCTGCATCCCTGACGCATTGGAGTGAGGCAGACGCAGGTAGACCCAGTGGTCGAGGGCCATGCGCAACTGATTGTCGACGTTCATCGGCTTGGCACGGCGGAAGAGACCCTTGCACTAAGGGGAGGCACAACGGATACTGACTGAGATGCCACCTGCCGACTCTCCCGCAATAGTGATGTTATCCGGATCACCGCCGAAGGCAGCGATATTGTCGTGTATCCATTTCAGAGCCATGATCTGGTCCATGATGCCATAGTTGCCCGACATGCCGTCGGCAGACTCCTTATCCAGAGCGGGATGACACATGAAACCGAGTGCACCAAGACGATACTCGATGCTGCAGTAGATGATGCCGTTGTCGACGAAACTGTCCTGCGTGCCCGAGTAAGAGCCCGTCAGGAACGCACCGCCATGGATCATCACGAACACCGGCAGCTTGTCATTCTTGGTCTTTGCAGGAGTCTGGACGCTCAGATAGAGGCAGTCCTCACTCATCGGGATCTCATTGCCGTTCTGATTGGGATCGGTAGGCTGAGGTGGCCTGTTACCCCACTTATCGGCTTTATACACACCCTTCCACGGTTTCTTTGCCACAGGTACCTTCCAGCGGAGGTTGCCCACGGGTGGCTCTGCGTAGGGTATATTCTTGTATAAGGCATAACTGCCGCCATCAACGCCTTCTATCTCACCTTGAGCTACAGTGGTGCGGACGATCTGTGCTGATGCCGCGCCACAGTAGGTTATCAATAATAGTAATGCTAAAACAAAATGTTTCATTATCTTACTATATCATAAATTCTATCATTAGATATTAGGAGTATCCCAAACTTTAGTCTTTGTGCAAACAGCACGCTTTGTCAGACCACCGATACGAATATCGAAGTCGCCTTTCTCCAGACGCCATTTGCCGTCAGCACCAACAAACGCCATGTCCTTTGCTGGCAGGCGGAAGGTAACGGTCTTTATTTCACCAGGCTGAAGCTCTATCTTCGTAAAGTCACGCAGGCGCTTGTTGTCAGGAACGATAGATGCCACAAGATCACTTGTATAGAGCAGTACAGCTTCCTTGCCAATGCGTGACCCCGTATTCTTCACGTCAACGCTGACAGTCAGCACATCGTCGGCACTGAACTGCGCCTTGTCTACACGCAGATTGCTATAGCTGAATGTTGTATAGCTCAGTCCATAACCGAAAGGCCACATCAGGCTGACCTTCGCGTCGTAGTTGTAAGCACCAGCCATGGTACCTACCTCTTCGCTGACCTTATAGTCATAGGTGTGCAGAGAGTTGATCTCACGAGGATAAGTATAAGGCAACTTAGCTGAGAAGTTAGCGTCACCTGCTAACAGGTTGGCTAGTGCATCAGCACCATAGTTACCGGGCAGCAGGATGTCGACGACGGCATTGGCCAGCGGCTCGATGTCAGTGATCAGGCGCGGACGGCCTTCGTTGAGGACAAGGATGATGGGCTTGCCGGTCTTGGCGAGTGCCTTGACCAGGTCGCGCTGGTTCTTCGACAGCCAGAGGTCAGAGAGGTTGCCCGGTGTCTCGGTGTAGCTGTTCTCACCGATGGCGGCGATGATGACGTCAGCACCTTGTGCAGCGGCTACGGCGCGGTCGATCTGCGGCTCGTTCTCTGCATCGTACTGACCATTCTCATCATAGGTGACACCCTGCTCCAGAATGATGTTCTCCTTGCCATATTTGTTGCAGAGCGCCTCATAGATGGTGTTGTATTTCTCAGCGAGGTCCTCAGCCTTCGAGCCCTGCCAGGTATAGCTCCATCCACCGTGGATGCAACGCATCTGATTGGCGTTAGGACCTGTGAGCAAGACCTTCTTGCCAGGGGCCAGGGGCAGGATGCCGTCGTTCTTCAGCAGCACCTCTGTCTCCTCAGCAGAACGCAGTGCAGCCTCAGCAAACTCCTCTGATCCGAACTTCTCGTAACCCTTGCCGCCAGTGTTAGGCTCATCGAAGAGTCCCAGACGGTATTTCACACGGAGGATGCGGCGCACGGCGTCATCGATGCGCTCCATCTTCACCTTGCCCTCCTCGACAAGCTCTTTCAGCAGTGGGCAGAAGTCGATGCTGTAAGGATCCATCGACATATCGACACCTGCATTGATGGCGATGCGGATAGCATCCTTCTTGTCCTTCGCTACCTTCTCGCGGGTGTAGAGGTTGTTGATATCGGCCCAGTCGGTGACAATCATGCCGTCCCAGTTGAGGTCCTGCTTCAGCCACTTTGTCATATATTCCCAACTGGCATGGACAGGAACGCCATTGATGCTGCTTGAGTTGACCATCATCGTCAGTGTGCCGGCGAGGGCAGCCTGCTTGAACGGCTCGAAATATTTCTCGCGGAGCATGGCTGGTGAGAGATAGGCCGGCGTGCGGTCCTTACCGCTCCAGGGTGCGCCGTAAGCCATGTAGTGCTTCGTGCTTGTGCCGATGTGGAAACGGTCGATGTGGTTAGGATCGTTGCCCTGATAGCCATTGATCTCAGCCACGACCATCTTCGAGTTGACGATGGGGTCCTCGCCGAAGCTCTCCCAGATACGTGGCCAGCGCGGGTCACGGCCGAGGTCGATGACAGGATTATACACCCACGGGCAGTTGGCTGCGCGGCTCTCATAGGCCGTGATCTCTGCACCGCGGCGTGCCAGCTCGGTGTTGAACGATGCCGCAAGGTTGATGGGCTGCGGGAAGAGGGTGCCACCCTGCGTGTAGGTGACGCCGTGGTTGTGGTCGAGACCATAGATCGTCGGGATGCCGAGATACTTCATCGACTTCTTCTGAATAAGACGAATCCACTTCTGCCACTGGTCAACCGTAGCCGCGCGTGTGCCGGGAGCATTGAGGATGGAGCCCACCTTCCACTTCGAGAGGCAGGTGTCGAGCATCACCTCGTTGAGCTTCCACACACTCTTCGGGTTGCCTTTGTAAATGTCGAGGTTGTAGGGGCCGAGCTTGTCGATGATCTCCTTGTCGGAGAGCTTCAGCAGCTCGTTTGCTCTCTCCTCTGGTTGTCCTAACTCTCGCAGAGCCTGCCCTACCTTGTTTCGGTCGAGCTTGGCGTTCTCCACAACAGATTTTCCCATCACGTCGAGGTTCAGCTCCAGCATCTGACCGATCTTCTCGTCGAGTGTCATCTTGCTGAGCGTCTTCTCTATCTTTGCTTCTATCTCTGCGTCGCGTGGTATAGCAGGTTTCACACTCTGTCCAAACACACTGACACCTATAAACATCAGTGCTGCTAATACTACAGTTTTCTTCATAAATTTATCTTATTTTTCTGTTACGAATGATCTTACTGTTCATCTTCTCAAACTGGTCCAGTTGTGCCTTATGAGGGACGCCAACGAGCGACGCGCCTTTGTAGAACTGCATCACGGTCTCTTCATCAGCATTGAACGCCGGCCAGTAAGGCAGCCCCGGGGCATTAGGGTTGAGGGTCTTTGCAAAATTGGTCCAGTACCGCTGCATCATCTCACTGATGGCAGACTCATGCTCATGATTGCCTTCGCGTCGCTGTGCGTTATGCATCTCACCATTGATATAGAGGATGTCATCGGCATGTGACACACCGTTGCGTGGGCGGTCACCGATGCAGCTGATCGTCGACGGCTGTGCCAGGAAGGCGGCCCACACCGGTGCCTTGCCGGTCTTCATCTGCAGGCGTGCCCAAGCATAGGTACCCCATCCGAAAATTTTCTCTCGCATGATGGCGTTGTTGGCGACTACCGCTTCCTGATCGTTTGACGCAGGATAGAGGCGCAGCATCTCTTTAGCATACTTGCCATAGTCGCGCCGGAGACTCTCCTTGTATTCCTTGAGTGTGACAGGACGGCTAAACATAGCACCTTCGTCAGAGTTGACCATAACGATCACAGGCACATCATTATATCTGCCGGTCTCATAGTTCTTGTAAAGGTCGTCAGTGATGACGTAGCCGTCGATGCAGGGAGAGAAGCCGGCGAAGTCACAGTCGTCGCCAGTCAGTGCGAAGGCATCCATCTTTCTCATTTCGGCGATCGACTTTGCACCTAGGTATTTCTGGAACTCCACGCCATGCTTCTCAGCTTCAGCCTGTGTCCTGTCGTTGGGGCCGAACCAACCGCCGCTCTGGCTGATGGCAGCGCGGAAGAGGCCCTTTGCCTCCGGTGAGGCACAGAGGATGCTCGTGCTCATGGCTCCCGCTGACTCGCCGAAGACCAGCACCTTCGACGGGTCACCTCCGAACGCCTTGATATTTCTCTGCACCCATTTCAGTGCATAAATCTGGTCCAGGATGCCGTAGTTGCCTGAGTGTCCGTCTCCTTCCTTTGTCAGCTCGGGGTGAGCGAGGAATCCGAGTGCTCCTGTGCGGTACTCTATCGACACGACGACCACGCCATGGCGTGCCAAAGGTGTGAAGAGGTCGTTGGCATATCCGTGTGTTCGCCATCCGCCGCCATGGATCCATACCATAACTGGCAGCTTGTCGTCTGTTGATGTGGCGGGAGTGGAGATGCCGAGGTAGAGGCAGTCTTCCGACATCCTGAAGTTTGACGAGTCAGGGAGCGTGGGCTGTGGTGGCCATGAACCATAGTCTTTCGCTTTGTACACACCTTTCCAAGACTTGGCAGGCTGCGGTGCCTTCCATCGCAGGTCACCCACAGGTGGCGCAGCATAAGGGATGGCCTTATAGATGGCTACATCATTACCGTCAAGCTCACCCTCTATGTCACCGGTCTCGATGTGCGTCTTGAGTATGGGACGTGCTGCAGCCTCTCTGTGGGGGCGCTGAGCAGGGTGACAGTGCAGGATTTCCTGATACTCACGGTCGAAATTATGCTTGATCTCGCTCTTCGACTGGAAGATGAAGCAATCACCGCCTTCCGCCATGTACGGTTTCCACGTCGGCTCACCCTTGACATTGGGATTGCCCGTATAGGCGAAATTCACCCACGCCTGACTCATGACGTCAGACACATGGAGCTCATCGGCATTCTTTGTTGAGAAGTCGCCATCGGGGTCGTCACCGATATTGAAGAACGCGAAGTCCACATCATTGCCATGGGCTGCCACATTCGTCTTCTTCGACTTGCAGTTGAACAGATAACAGTAGACCGGTGCCTTATGGACTTTCGTGATCTTGTCTGCTGCCTCTATGGTGCTGTAACGCATGCCACCATCGACAGCCAGTATGTCACCCGGACGGCTGTCAGGCCATGCTGCCTTGAACAGCTTGATGAAACGCTCAGCATCAGCGCCGAGACGCTCCTTCAGCATCGTCTTAGCCTCATCCATCGTGATGTTGCCGGGATAGGGTTCACCCTCACTGATGACGGTACCCATGATGATGGGTTTCTTGCTGGAGAAGCTGGGGAAAGAAGGCGTATACGGATTCTGTGCCACCACCTCACCGTCAGGTGTCGGCGAGAAGGCAGCGAAACGGGCAGCAGCAGGATCAGCAGCCTGCGAAGCGATGACTTCTGTGGCACGCTGTCCGGCAGCGGCGAGTTCGTCATAGGGCACATCCCTGATCTTGTCTACGTCTGCCGGCGCGATGCCCAACTGATGAAGCACCTCCAGGCCGAGCTTCTGTGAGAGTTCACGTGAGTTGTCGCTGGCGAAGGCACCGCTCATGATGATGGCACGCTTGAACAGGTCTTTGGCAGCAGGCATGCACAGGAGTGTCGCCACCTTGCCACCCCCACCCGACTGTCCCATGATGGTCACGTTGTCAGGATCGCCGCCGAAGGCAGAGATGTTATCATGTATCCATTGCAGTGCAGCGACGATGTCGAGCATGCTCTGGTTACCGGTCTGCTGGTATTTCCCTCCACATGCCGAGAGGTCGAGGAATCCCAGGATGTTCAGACGGTGATGGAGGCTGACGGCCACCACATCCTTCGTTGCCAGTCCGATGCACGGGTTCCATGTTGTCGTGCCGGCACCATAGCCTCCGCCGTGGATCCAGAGCATGACGGGTTTCTTCTTTGCCTGTGTGTCCTTGGTCCATACGTTCAGCACCTGACAGTCTTCCGACATTGGGATAACATATCTGCTATCGGGCTGTGACGCCTGGTAACTGATGGGGCCATAATGGTCGCACACCATGACAGTGTCCCACTTCTCGGTCTTCACCGGTGGCATGAAACGCTCGGCACGTGCATAAGGAATGCCATAGAACGACATCACGCCGCGTTCCTTGACACCTTTGACCAGTCCTGCTTCCGTCTTGACGATGAGCGGTGACCGCATGCTGCGTCTCTGTGCAAATGATGCCATGACGACAACAACGGCCATAAGGGTTAATGCTATTCTTTTCATCTGATGTCCTTACTTAAAGAGTTTCTGTGCCAGTTCATGCAGGTTGTTGCGCCATGTGTACCATGTGTGTCCGCCCGGTGCCTCACTGTACTTATACTTGATGCCGGCATTGTCGAAGAGCTTGAGCATCTCCTTGCAGTTCTTGTAGGCGATGTCCTCAGGACCACCCATGGTGAACATCAGCTGGCGGACATGGCTGAGACACGGTGCGATGGCGTTGAGACGCTTCTGATAGGCAGGATAGGTCTTGGCGTCATACCACCATCCGCTGCTCAGCACCCAGAACCAGTCGAAGAGCTCGTGGTCGTTGAGCAGCGTCTCCAGCGTCTCCATGCCACCCATCGACAGTCCGGCGATGGCACGGTGGGCAGGGTCGGCCTTGACGCGGTAGTTGGCTTCGATCTCGGGTATGATGTCGGTGACGAGGTCCTTCTCGAAGAGCGGCACCTCGCCTTCCATCGTGCCGGTCTCTATCGATCCGTTCGGCATGACGACGATCATCGGCTCCATCTTGCCCTCTGCCATGAGGTTGTCGAGGATGATGCCAGCACAGCCCACACCGGGCCATGAGGCGTCGTTGTCACCACCGCCATGGATGAGATAGAGCACGGGCAGACGGTCGGCCGACTTCTCATAGCCTGCCGGTGTCCACACATGCATGCGGCGCATCTCGCCGAGCGTGCGGCTGTAGTACCAGCGCTGAGCCACGGCGCCATGACGGATGTCCTGACGCATGTCGAAGAACTGCTTGCCGTCGCCGATGGTGGCCAGTGCAGCGTTCTCACGCACACGCTCTGCCTTCGGGTCCTGCACCATGACGCCGTCGACGGTGAAATTGTAACGGTAGACACCCGGATGGTTGACATCGATGACGGTGCTCCACACGCCATCGGCGTTCTTTGTGAACTTAACGGGCTTACCCCACGGCATGGCGTCGCCGCCGAAGCCGACCTCCTTGGCCTGAGGGGCATAGATGCTGAACATGACCTTGCCGTCACCCATCTGCCGCACCGCCTGCAGGGTGTCGTTGGGGGTTGGCTGACGGTCAAGCTGTGCAGAGGCAGTGAGCGATACTGCCAGAAGAGGGAGCAAAACAAATGATTTCGTTAGATGCATATCTTATCGAAGTTTTATGTTGTATTATAGAAGTATTATTGTCGTTTATTTGAATAGCTTGGGAGCTATCGCCTTCAGGTCCTTGCGCCACGAGCTCCAGTTGTGTCCGCTGCCGGTATCGAAGAACTCAAAAGGCATGTTGTTGCGCTTGAGGCCCTTGATGAGTTTCTGCGCGCTGGGCTGTGCGATGTCCTTCTCGCCGACGCCGACCCAGAACAGTCGGTAGCCGCTCTTCTTCACCGGTGCCAGCCCGCGGTCGACGTCACTCTCATTGAAGAACCCGGAGCCCATGATGCCGATATATCCGAAGAGGTCGGGATGATGCTCGATGGCATAGAGCGTGTAGCTGCCACCCATCGACAGTCCGACGAGGGCACGGTGGTCCTTATCCTTGATGACGCTGAAATGGCTCTCCACATACGGCACGATGTTATGGGTGAGGTCGTTGACATAGTCACCGCCCGAGAGGAAGCCGTCGGAGCCTACGGGACGCCCGAAGACACCCTTCTTGTCCTTCAGCAGCGGCAGCACATCCTGCGAGGCAGCCTCATCGGGCATGGTATTGGGTATGACGACAATCATCGGCACGGCCCGTCCGTCACGGATGAGATGGTCCATGATCTGCCGTGTGCGGCCCATGTCGAGCCATGTCTCCTCATCGTCGCCGCCGCCATGCTGCAGATAGAGCACGGGATATCGCTTGTCGGCCGAATAGCCGTAAGGCAGATAGACGTTCATGTGGCGCGTGGCACCATATTCGGGTGAGTCATACCACACGCTCACCAGGCTGCCTTTGTGGTCGGGACACTCCTCATAGTCGGCGCTCTCCTTGCCCGGCACGATGAAATAGCTCTCGTAGTCGACGAAGTTACGCGTCAGACGCAGCGTGCCACGGTCGAGGCCCCACACGCCGTCGACGAGGAAGTGATAATAATAGAAGTCGGGCTTGAGCGAGTCCACTGTCAGCCGCCACAGCCCGTCGCTATCCTTGTGCATCAGGGCATGTCCATTGACGCCATACTCATTCCTGTCCGGCAGGAAGTCACCCACGATCTCTACAGTCTTGGCATTGTCGGCCTTCAGCTGGAAGGTGACGGAGCCTCCCTTCACGACGGGCGACGGGAGGCGGTCAGCCATGAAAAACTGGGCAAAGCTGCCCTGTGGCACTGTCAGTAGTGACAGGCACAGGACGACGACACTGATCATCTGCTTTATCCTTGTTTTCATTCGTATTGTTATACAGATTGTTTACATTTAAGATTTTATGCAAAGAATAAAAAAATATCAAGAGACGATGCAGATCAATAGCCTTTTTTGATCATCGACCAGCGAGGGAAGAGCTGCTTGAAGTAAGCACGGTCGCTGAACATCCGAGCCTGTGCGCTCTTGTCCTTGAGTCGCCAGTCAAGCCACTTGATGACCGCTTTGGCATAGCCGCCACCATGCTTTTCATAGTAGGTGCCCTCATGGCCGTCAATGGTACGGATCATGCAGATGGGCACATTGTTGATGGCGTTGTAGTCGTCATTAGCATTGAGATAAGCCACATCCTCCTTGCCGCCATTGATGTAGAGCATCGGCGTATGGATAGTCTTGAGGTTCTCCTTGCTGCAGCCTTCCATCTCCATCTGTCCGATACCGGAGTTGAGGATGATGCAGGTCGTCAGGCGCGGATCACTGTTGATGGCCAGCACCTGTGCACCACCACACGACTGTCCCATGGCAGCCACGTGGCTCAGGTCAAGCTTCTGATAGTACTCTGACTGTGGGTCATTGTTTTGTGCTGTCAGCCAGTCGAGCATCTCGATGAGCATCTTAGGATAGGTGACATGGCGGCGCTCCTCAGGCTTATTGCCCTCTTTCTTAGCCTTCTCAACCTCAGCCTTGAACTGAGCTTCCATCTGTGCCCTCTCCTTCTCTGTCATCGGCTTCACCACCTCACCGTTGGCCAGCACGACACGCTTGCCCTTCGGTGCCATCATCTTCATGACACCACGCCACGTCGTGATGAAGTCGGCCTCATCATACGGGCCTATGGCAGCGACGACATAACCGTGAGAGGCCACCTCGCTGAGCAGGTAGCGCATCTCCACATTGTTGTTGGCGCAGGCACCGTTGGCATAGAGGATGACGGGCAGATTGCCCCCACGTGCCACGGCAGCCTTCATGTCCTGCGGACGGTAGATGGTATGTGCCGGCAGTGTCTTGTCGCTGACATATTCGGCCTTGTAAGGTCCTGTGCCGCCGCGTTCGACGACATTACGCTTGTTGGTCTGTCCCTGCGCTGTGATGCAGACGGCAAGGAACATAAGGATAGAAAAAACAGTATGTTTCATTTTAAGACTTATTTAATGTATTTCTTCAGGAAATTATCTACAGTATCTTTAGTATCATGTTTCAATGAGAGAATGGATCAAAGCACTTTCAACTCCACCTTCTGTACGTCACGGCTGTTGTCACCGACCATGATGTCATAAGTGCCGGGCTTACAGACATAGTTGAGCTCGTGATCATAATACTTCAGGTCGTCGGGGGTGAGGTTGAAGGTGACGGTCTGCGTCTGACCGGCTTTCAGCTGGATCTTCTTGAATGCACGCAGCTCTTTGACAGGACGTGTTGATGTGCTTGTCTGCGCATGGATGTAGAGCTGGATGGTGGTCATTCCTTCACGGGCTCCGGTGTTGGTGACAGGCACCGTGACGGTCACCGCACCGTTCTCATGGCTCATCACTGCATTGCTGAGCGTTGGCACACCATAGTTGAAAGAGGTGTAGCTCAGACCATAGCCGAAGGGATAGAGCGGAGCGTTGACCACATCGATATAGCAACTGGTAAACCGGCGGTAAGGAGCTGTGTCGGGATGGGGTCGTCCCGTGTTCTTGTGATTGTAGTAGATCGGGCACTGTCCTACCTTACGTGGGAACGACATGGTGAGATGTCCGCTGGGGTTGACTTTGCCGAAGAGCACGTCGGCGATGGCGTAGCCAGCCTGATCACCGAGGTTCCAGGTGTTGAGGATGGCAGGGATGTGCTCATCCTCCCACGTGAGCGTCAGAGGACGGCCCGTCGACAGCACGAGGACGACAGGCTTGCCTGTGGCGTGGAGTGCGCGGAGCAGTTCCTGCTGTGGCTCCGGGATAGAGATATCGGCACGTGACGCACCCTCACCGTTCATATTGTTTGGCTCACCCAGACAGGCCACGATGACGTCACAGCCTTGAGTGGCACTGACAGCTTCATCAATCATCTCCTTCAGTGGACGCTGATGAACGGGCACAGGCTTATAGTTGGGATTGAACAGTCCCATCATGCCATTGACCAGTGTGCTCTCAAGCATAGAATCGGCCACGGCCCATGAGCCAACGGCTGTCGTAACAGAGCCACCGGCAGCCGTGACAGCCTCACTGACGCCTTGATGGATGCTGACACTCTCTTTGCCGTGAGAGGACATCGCCCAGGAGCCTTGCATCTCACTGGCACTGTTGGCGAAGGGCCCGACAAGCGCTATCTTCATGTCCGGAGACAGCGGCAGCAGGTTGCCGTCGTTCTTCAGCAGCACCGAGCACTCGTTGGCCACCTTGCGTGAATGAGCCTTCATCGCGGGAGTATAGACATTCTTCAGATTCTTCTTGTTGAGAAATCTGTAAGGGTCCTTGAATAGTCCCATGTCCCATTTAGCCTCCAGTATGCGGCGGCATGCCTTATTGATGTCTGCTTCTGACACTCTGCCTTCAGCGAGCGACTTCTTCAGCGTGCCTGTGAAGCCCTGACTGTTCATGTCCAGATCGACACCGGCCTGCAGCGCCCTTGCTGACACCTCCTGCATGTTGCCGATGCCGTGTGGCACGAGCTCCTTGATGGCGGTAGCGTCAGTGACGACGAAGCCTTTGAAACCCCACTGCTTACGCAGGATGTCATCGATGAGATATCTGTTGGCTGTTGCCGGCACGCCTTCAAACTCATTGAAGGATGTCATGTAGCTGCCGGCACCTGCCTTGCATGCCTCATGAAACGGACGCATGTAATAGTTCATCATCGACTGGCGGTCCATATAGACAGGATTATAGTCACGGCCTGCTTCTGCAGCGCCGTAGAGGGCATAGTGCTTCACGCAGGCCATTACGTTGCCATCCTTTGCAAAATCGTTGTCACCCTGATAGCCTTCCACATAGGCTCTGGCCATCACGCCACCCAGATAGGGATCTTCACCGGCACCCTCTACCACACGGCCCCAGCGTGCGTCATGAGCGATGTCGACCATCGGTGAGAACACCCAGTTGATGCCCATCGACTTGGCCTCACGGGCCGCGTGGCGCGCATAGTCACGCACCAGATCGGGATTCCATGAGCACGACATGGCGAGGGGGATGGGATAGGTGGTCTCCAGCCCATGAATGACATCCATGCCAAAGAAAAAGGGTATCTTCAGACGGGTCTTCAAGGCCATGCCCTGGAGCTCGATCATGCGGTCCAGATCTTTCAGACCATACATAGCACCTAACTGGCCTTCTCTGATATACCTCATATTCTCACTCTTCGTGTTCACCTTCTCGGCAGAGATGAAATCGAACGAACTCATGAGATTCAACTGACCAATCTTCTCGTCGACCGTCATCTTCGACATGAGCTGGTCGATGAATGAATCCTTCTCACTCTGTGCGGCGAGAGGGAGTGCGACAAGCAACAACAGAAATAGCGCGATAAATTTCTTCATACTCATTATTTTTTATAAAAATAGGCAGTGTTCATGAAAAGATTTTTAACCGGGCTGCAGCATCTCCTGTCCGGCAATCATCGACTGCACGGCATCATGACCGGCATTCCAGTCGGTGACGAACATGCCGTCCCATCCCCACTCATCGCGCACGATGGTTGTCAGCAGGTCACGGTTCTCACAGGTGAAGGGACCATTGAGATGGTTGTATGACGTCATGATGGTCCACGGGTTGCTCTTCTTGATCATGATCTCGAAAGCACGCAGATAGATCTCGCGCAGCGCACGCTGTGACATACGCGAGTCGTTGCTGGCGCGGTTGGCCTCCTGGTTGTTGGCCACGAAGTGCTTCGGCGCTGCTGCCGTGCCCTCGCTCTGCACGCCATTGACATATCCTGCGGCCATCATGCCGGAGAGATAAGGATCTTCAGAATAATACTCATGGTTGCGTCCACAGAGCGGTGAGCGCATGAGGTTCATCGAGGGAGCCAGAATCCAGTCGAGTCCGAACTCACGCACCTCGTTACCGATGCCCTGTCCCACGCGGAAGGCGGCCTGTCGGTCCCATGTCGAGGCTATCGTCATCGTTGCCGGGAAGTCAGTGGTGATATAGTCACGGTGATCCCATGGGCGTTTCTCTGCCATGCGCAGTCCCTGCTGGCTGTCGGCGCAATAGATAGCAGGGATGCCAAGGCGCGGGATGGCATAGGTGCTGCCTGCCGTGCCGGGAAATTTCGCATCCTGTCCCATCTGCATGCGGCATCCGAGTACGAGCCTGACCTTCTCCTTCAGCGTCAGCTCAGAGATGACTTGATCGATATTGTCGGGCCGCAGCTGAGTCTGGGCAGAGACCGTCGTGCTGCACACGACAGAAAGGATAGCGCTAAGAATGATTGCCTTCATACTTTCTTTTTCTGATTTTGCTTTGACAGGGATTTGTAGAGTTTGATCAGGTCACGGTCATGGTGATTGACAATCTTGCAGTCGTTGTCGAGGATCATCGTGGCACCACCCTCCGTGGTGTAGGGCTCCCATACGGGCAGTCCGTCGGCAGCAGGCTTGCCGGTCTTGGCGAAGCTGATCCACGCCTGACTCATCCTGGCAGCGAGCTGCTGTGCCTCAGGACCATTGCCTGTCATGCCGGCCTGCAGAGCCGTGTTGTTGAAGGCGAACGGGATCTCCATGCAGTGCACCGCCTTCAGCACGCCGTTGAGCGCCGGCGATTGCCATGAGAAAAGATACATATAGACAGGTGCTCCCTGCAGCGCCACCTTGGCCTGGGCCTGCTCGAGTGCCATCGGGCGGAACATCAGGTCAAGGTCAGCGAGGTCACGCGGCTTGCTCTGAGGATAAGCCTTCTGCATGGCATTGACCAGACCGTCGGTATGTACGCCATAGCGTGCCTTGAGCTGCTCCATGACCTCACTGTCGGAGAGCCCGCGCTGCGATGCATCAAAGGCTGAGGGACAGAACTCGTTGAGTGTCGTGCCAATGATCATCGGGATGTCCTTTGAGATGGCGGGAGCCTGGGGAGAGAACGGATGCTGGGGCAGCACGGTGCCGTCGACGACAGGTGACCAGCCGAAGAGGAATCCGTCGAAGCCATCCTTCATGGCCTGCTCGCGCTCCTCGGCGATGGCAGCTTCGCCGGCAGCCAGCAGCTGCTCGTAAGGCACCTCCTTGATCTTGTCGATGGTGGACGCGTTCAGTCCCAGACGGCGCATGGTGTTGGCAGCGATGCGTCGTGAGAACTTCTGGTCCATCGCCTTGACCTGTGAGCCGCTCTCTACGATCGCCTTATGGAAGAGGCCTTTGGCCGACGGCATCGCCATGAGCGTCGACACCTTGCCGCCACCACCTGACTGTCCGAAGATCGTCACGTTGGCCGGGTCGCCGCCAAACTTCTCGATATTCTTGTTGACCCACTGCAATGCCTTCACGATGTCGAGCATGCCGAGGTTGCCCGTCTGGGCATATTTCTCACCGTAAGCCGAGAGGTCGAGGAAGCCCAGGACATTGAGACGATGATTGAGCGTCACGACGACCACCTCACCCGTCTTGGCCAGATTGGTGCCATCATACGACGGCAGCTCCTGTCCGCTGCCGGCAGCGAAGCCACCACCATGGATCCACACCATCACGGGCAGGTGCTTTTTCTCTAGCGTTGATGTCCAGATATTCACTCTCAGACAGTCCTCATCGGGGAAGCCGTCATCCCAGTCAAAGGCAAAAGCTTCCTCGTCGTTCTTCCATCCTCCTCGTTTCTCTTGAGGACAGGTAGGGCCATAAGCGCGGCAGCTGCGCACGCCCTGCCACGCATCAGGATCCTGAGGAGCCTCGAAGCGCGCGGCCTTGGCATAAGGCACGCCTTTATAGATGTAGACGCCATCAGCCTTGTAACCGGCGATCTTGCCCTGAGCCAGAGTGATGACATCCTGCGTGCTGTCAGCTACGACAGCACCTGATGTTGACTGACTTGATGAGGTCTGACGCGGACCGCCACAAGCAGTGAGCAGAAGCCCGCAAAGAAGTATATGAATAGATTTAATAGTCATATAGTTACTTTATTTTTCATGTAAATAATGGTATATCTAGCAGGGGCGACCCTTGTGGCCGTCCGGACCCAACGGTCACTGACCGGAGGAAAGTAAAAGGATACACGTGATTGCCATTCGGGGTCCGGACGGCCACAAGGGTCGCCCCTGCAAAAGGGTCTTTTGGCACAGCCTCTTCAGGAAACCTTGAAGGGAAACCATTACTTGATGTTCAGCGTTTCCACGTACGGATTCTTGGCAGTGAACGGATGCCAGGTCTCTGTGCCTGTGCCGTTCGGGTTGCCATACTTGCAGAAGTTCGTCCAGTAATCCATCATACGGTCGGCGAGGTCGTAGTCGGCCTTCGTCATCGAGCGCCATGAACGGGTGAGGGTGTGGAACATATACCAGAGCTCAGAAGAGTGGAAGGCGCCGTCGCGTGATCCCGGCAGCTTACGTGCAAAGTAATACTGATAGACGCGATGGTTGGGGCTGATGGAGTCTCTGACGTAACAGAAACGATCTAACCCCTTGTTCATGCCCATGATGTCATCCATGGTCTGGCCTATCATGTAGTCGACATCGGCGAGGCTGCCGCTCATCGTCGCCTTGTCGAAGTTCTCGGTGAGGTTGATGCCGTCGACGTGCGGCTGTGTCACACCCCATCCGTTGATCGTCAGCAGCTGCTGCGGTGTGGCGCTGCGCAGGCTGGCCAGTGTCGTCAGCCCGTTGTCGTCCATGAGCTCCTTGCCCTTGGCGTCGGCCTTGGCCTGATCCTGGTCATCGTCGATGAACTTGCCGAGTCCGCCGCCGCTCTGGATGATGCAGTGACGGATGAGCTGACGTGAGCGTGGTGAGGCGACGAGGTTCTTGACGCTCGCTGCGCCGGCGCTCTGTCCGATGACGGTGATGTTGTCAGAATCGCCACCGAAGGCAGCGATGTTGTCGTGCACCCACTGCAGCGCCATGATCTGGTCGGTGAGACCATAGTTGCCCGAGACATGGTCGGAGTTCTCTGCCGACAGGGCATGATGAGAGAGGAAGCCGAGGAGTCCGAGACGATAGTTGATGGTGACGAGGATGACGCCGCGCTTAGCCCAGGCGTCACCGTCCATGGTGATCTCATGGCCGTAGCCGTTCTGATAAGCGCCGCCGTGCACCCAGAAGGCGACGGGCAGCTTCGTGCCCTTGTCAGCGAGCGATGCTGTCGGTGCCCAGATGTTCAGGTAAAGGCAGTCCTCGCTCATCGTCTCGTTGGCTTGCTGATAGAACTCCTTCCAGTAGAACGAGCCCTTGGGTGATCCGTTCTGCCACGAGATGTTGCCGAACTTGTCGGCCACCTTCGTGCCCTTCCAGGGCTTCAGCGGCTGAGCAGGACGCCAGCGCAGGTCACCGACGGGTGGCTGAGCATAAGGCACACCACGGAAGACGGTGATGCCGGCAGCCTCAGAGGCCACACCCTGAAGCTTGCCATAGTTAGTCTTCACTACGCCCTGGCCCCATGACTGTGCCGACACCATCATGGCCATCACAAGGAAAAGTATCTTTTTCATAATCATTTGTGGTTAGTAATAATACATTTTAACTCTCAGAGAGCCTATTTTATTGCCCTCGAGCAGCACATTTCTTTCATCGCCGTTGAGGAGACGACCCTCAACGAACTCACCGTTGACGAAGCGTCCCTCACGTATCTCGTCGTAGTCGCAGTAGCGATGCTTGATGCCTTTCTTCAGCTTGACGTCGCAGTTGACGCCATAGCCGGTGATATAGAAGTAGTCACCGTCTCTGACGACGAGGGCACCGACTTGGAAGTCATCCTGCTTCTTCTTCGCCGGCGCGAAGCCTTCCATGTCTGGCGGAGCCATGAGTGCTGCGATGTCGATGGTCTTCTGGCGGTTGAACGAGAGCTCATAGTCGCCGATGGTGATGGTCTGTGTCTCGTGGCCGGGATAGAGTATCACGCCGCGCATGTTGGGGCTGTCGCCGAGGTTCTGTGTGATGAGCGATCCCATGTTCTGCATGGCTGCGTAAGCCTCGCCGAGGAGTCGATAGTCCTCGCGGTTCTGCGGGGTGAAGGGTGAGTCGATGCCGAAGTTAGAGAAGAGGATGGCATGCTCGCCGACGGCATAGAGTGCACGCGCTGCGAAGTGCGAGCTCTCGGGGATGATCAGCGGGTTGCCCTTCCAGCTGAACACCTTCAGGATGCGGTCGAGCTCGGGACGGTAACAGTTGGGGGCCTGGGCATCGAGGGCGGGGGCACCGGCACGATACATGTCGAAGTAGTCCTCTATGGAGCAGCCGTTGCCGAGGCTGTAGCCTTTCATGTTGAATCCGAAGACCGATGCATTGGTGAACATCGGGATGTCATAGACGGCCTTGCCTGCCACGATGAGCTCGTTGATGTAACGGGCATAGCTATAGGCAGTGAACATGCCCTCCGGCAGGTTGAGGAACGTCTCGACGGGCTTGCCCTCCTTGATGCCTTTGCCGAAGACCTGCTCCCATGTGCCACCCGTCCGTCGTCCGGCAGCCTCCCATGCTTTCTTCAACTCGGGCTGCAGCGTGGCGGCGTTCTTCTTCAGATAAGAGGTGAGCTGCCGGGGCACGGCGCTGCTGAAAGCCTTGTTGGCGGCATCGCTGTAGTCGCGCGCAGTGTTGCGTATGCCCGGCTCGTTCTCCACCTGCACCATGATGACTGTCTTCTGCGCGGCATCGACATCACGGATGTGCTGCATCATCGCACAGAAGGCACCTGTCTCGGTTTTCAGCAGGTTGGGACTGAAGACGCTGGGGAGCTGCAGGTCCTCACCCTTCTCGTTGCGTACGCGGGGGAACCGCTTCGGGTCCTTACGCACCCATGACGGTGCATAGGTGGTGAACGGGTTCTTGTTGAAGCCGAACCAGAGCACGACGAGCTTCATGTCACGCTGGCGGCAGTTGGCGATGAGCGTGTCGAGGAGCGCGAAGTCGTAGCGCCCCTCCTGCTGCTCCACGAGCTCCCATGACACGGTGCCGATGACGGTGTTGAGGTTCAGTGCCTTCAGACGGTCGAAGACACGCGTCTCACGCATGTAGAGCGGCGAGGAGGATGTGGAGTTGTGCAGCTCACCGCAGTAGCCGACGAAGGGATTGCCGTCGATGAACAGCGTCCTGTTCTTGATCTTGATGTCCTGCGCCGTGACGGTCGTCATCATGGCCATCAAGAGAAATAATATGATGCTAAGTCTTTTCATAATCGTTTTGAATAGTAATATTATATATTAGGTGTATCCCATACCTTGGTCTTCGTGCAGACGGCACGCTGCTTCAGGCTGCCGATGCGGATGTCGAAGTCGCCCTCCTCTAGGCGCCACTTGCCATCCTGACCGACAAACGCCATGTCCTTAGCCGGCAGACGGAAGGTGACGGTGCGTGTCTCGCCGGGCTGTAGCTCGATCTTCGTGAAGTCACGCAGACGCTTGTTGTCAGGCACGAGCGATGCCACGAGGTCGCTGGTGTAGAGCAGCACAGCCTCCTTGCCGGCACGTGAGCCGGTGTTCTTCACGTCGACGCTGACAGTCAGCACGTCGTCGGCACCGAACTGTGTCTTGTCGACCTTGAGTTTGCTGTAGCTGAACGTGGTGTAGCTCAGTCCATAGCCGAAAGGCCACTGCAGGCTCACCTTTGCATCATAGTTGTAGGCGCCCTCCATGGTGCCAGTCTCCTCGCTGACCTTATAGTCATAGGTGTGGAGCGAGTTGATCTCACGCGGATAGGTGTAAGGCAGCTTCGCCGAGAAGTTGACGTCACCGGCGATGAGCTCAGCGAGAGCGTCAGCACCGTAGTTACCCGGCAGCATGATGTTGACGACGGCACTGGCCAGCGGCTCGATGTCGGCGATGAGACGCGGACGGCCCTCGTTGAGGATGAGGATGATGGGCTTGCCCGTCGTGGCAAGCGCCTTGACGAGGTCGCGCTGGTTCTTAGAGAGCCGGAGATCAGAGAGGTTGCCCGGCGTCTCGCAGTAGCTGTTCTCACCGACGCACGCCACGATGACGTCAGCGTCGTGTGCAGCAGCGACGGCCTTCCCGATCTCGGGCTCGTGCTCATCGTCGTAGGCGCCGCCCTCATCGTAGGTGACACCCTGCTCGAGGATGATGTTCTCCTTGCCATATTTACGGCAGAGTGCCTCATAGATGGTGTTGTAACGCTCGGCCATGTCCTCGGCGTTCGAGCCCTGCCAGGTGTAGCTCCAGCCGCCATTGATGCAGCGCATGGAGTTGGCGTTGGGTCCTGCGAGGAGGATCTTCTTGCCACGCGCCAGCGGCAGAACGCCGTCGTTCTTCAGCAGCACCTCTGTCTCCAGCGCTGCCTCGAGTGACTGCCGGGCAAACTCGGCAGAGCCATAACGCTCATAGCCTTTGCCGCCGGTGACGGGCTCGTCGAAGAGTCCGAGGCGGTATTTCAGACGGAGGATGCGGCGCACGGCATCATCGATGCGCTCCATCTTCACCTTGCCCTCGCTGACGAGCTCCTTGAGCAGCGTGCAGAAGTTGACGTTGTAGGGGTCCATCGACATGTCGACACCGGCATTGATGGCCATGCGGATGGCGTCCTTCTTGTCACGCGCCACCTTCTCGCGTGTATAGAGATTGGTGATGTCGGCCCAGTCGGTGACGATCATGCCGTCCCAATTGAGGTCCTCCTTCAGCCACTGTGTCAGATAAAGGTAGCTGGCATGGACGGGCACGCCGTTGATCGACGACGAGTTTGGCATGAGCGACAGCACACCGGCATCGATGGCTGCCTTGAACGGTGCGAAATATTTCTCACGCAGCATCGACGGCGAGAGGTAAGCCGGCGTGCGGTCCTTGCCCGACCACGGCGCGCCGTAAGCGAGATAGTGCTTCACGCATCCTGCCACGTTGTAGCGTCCGAGATGATTGGGGGCGGCACCCTGATAGCCGCGCGTCTCTGCCACCACCATCCGAGAGTTGACCACAGGGTCCTCGCCGAAGCTCTCCCACAGACGTGACCACCGCGGGTCACGGCCGAGGTCAACGACGGGATTGAAGACCCACGGACAGCTGGCGGCACGGCTCTCGTAAGCGTCGACGACAGCCATCGTCTCTGCCAGTGACGGGTTGAACGAGGCTGCCACATTGATCGGCTGGGGAAACAGGGTACCACCGGCAACGTAAGACACACCGTGGTTGTTGTCCAGACCATAGAGTGCGGGTATGCCGACATAACGCTCCGACAGCTGCTGGATCTTGCCGATGACACGACGGTAAGCGTCGGGAGAGACAGCCTTGCCGGGAGAGTTGAGGAAGGCACCGACCTTATACTTCGCGATCGTCGTGTCGAGCGTCACCTCGTTGAGCTTCCACTGCATCTTCGTGCCGGCAGACCAGATGTTCAGTCCTGAGGAGCCGAACTCACGGATGATCTCATCGTCACTGAGCGCCATGATGCGCTCCAGCTCCTTGCCGGTGACACCCGACTGCGTCAACTGGATCTGCAGCTTGCTGCGGTCCACCTCGGCATCGGTCACCGTGCTCTTGCCCAGCGCGTCGATGCTGAGGATGAGCATCTGTCCTACCTTCTCGTCGAGCGTCATGCGTTGCAGACGGGCCTCTATCTTGCGTTCCATAGCATCATCACGTGGGATCGCCGGGCGTACCGCCTGAGCCATTGCTCCTGCCGCCACCAGTGCCATAGCGACCACTGCCATTGTTTTCTTCTTCATTCGAAATTGTTTTTTAGTTAATAAATGTGTACCCGGTTTATAATTAGAGGAGTTAATGGAGTTAACCCCTTAACTCCTCTAACTCCTCCAGTGAAAACCTAACTAACAATTATCTATCAAGTATTACCTGTTGAGATACTTGATCTTGACCTGTGGCTTCAGCACATTGCTGACCTTCTTCGTCCACTTCTTGCTGACGGTGCCGCGCAGTGTCGCCTTGATGTCGTCAACGGCAGCAGCGACGAGGAAGCGGTACTGACCCTTGTCGGTCTCCCACTGGCTCTTCGCCTCGTTGAACGACGCGAGGTCCTCGGCCTTCACCATCATCGTCAGTGCCTGGCTCTCGCCGGGCTGCAGCACGCGTGTCTTGGCGAAGGCACGGAGCTCCTTGACGGGCTTCTCCAGCTTGCCCTTCGGTGCAGCGACATAGAGCTGCACGACCTCGGCGCCCTTGTAGCGTCCGGTGTTGGTGATGTCGACGGTGACGCGGAAGGTGTCACCCGTCTTCGTGATGGCTGCATTGCTGTAGTCAAATGTGGTATAGCTCAGGCCATAGCCGAAGGGATAGGTCACCGGCACGTTGAACGCGTCGAAATAGCGGTAGCCCACATAGATGCCCTCCTCGTAGACGGTGTAGTCGATGTTGCGGCGGCTGCCCTCAGTGTTCTGTGTCATGCCGAGACGCGGCTTCTCACGCATCATGCCAGAGATATCCAGCTGCTTGTCGAGGACGGGATAGTTCTTTGAAGATGAGTAATCCTCTATCTCCTTGGCGAATGTCACCGGCAGCTTGCCTGAAGGTGTCACCTTGCCCGTGAGGACGTCAGCAACCCAGTTGCCGATCTGCTCACCGCCCTGGAAGGCGCAGACGATGGCATCAGGGATGTCCTTGATGCTCTCCATGGCCATCGGCCCGGGGATGTTGAGCACGAGGACGACACGCTTGCCCACCTTGTGATAGGCTGCCGTGACATCCTTGACGAGCTGCTGCTCCTGCTCGGTGAAGTAGAAGGCAGCACGTGTGCGGTCGGAGCCCTCACCGGAGTTCTGGCCCAGCACGATGATGGCCACGTCGTTACGGTCAGCCTGTGCAGCCAGCTCGGCGGCCGGCACGGCTTTCTCTTCGGTTTCAACCTGCTTGCCGCCGTTCATCCACGGAGCCACAGGGTGATTGGATCCCATGAGCCAGTATTTCTTTGCCAGATCGAAGTCGACATCCCAGCCGGCATTGCGCATGCCTTCGGCCATCGACACGCTATAGTAACTGCCATTATACTCAAAATGGCCAATGCCACCAGTGCACATGAAGTAAGCAGTACGACCATAGACAGCAGCACGGCCCTTAGCGGCGAGCGGCAGCGTCTGGTTGTCGTTCTTCAGCAGGACGGCGCTCTGAGCGCCAGCCTCACGAGCCACGGTCTGATGGGCCTCGAGGTCTGGGCGGTTGGAGAACTTATAATTGTGGAAGGCATGGCTCTTGACGATGAGCTGGAGCACGCGCTCTACATTCTCGTTGAGCGTCTGCTCGCTGAGCGTGCCGTTCTTCACGGCATCGATGATCTGCTTTGGTGTCTCAGGCGTGCCGGGCTCCAGCAGGTCATTGCCAGCCAGCATCTGCTTGTCAGGGTTGTATCCCCCACCCCAGTCGGTCATGACGAGACCCTTGAAGCCCCAGTCGCCACGCAGCACACCGGCGAGGAGGTCACGGTTCTCAGAGCTCGTCGTGCCGTTGACGCTGTTGTAAGATGTCATCACCGTCCAGGGATTGGCGCTCTTGACGGAGATCTCAAACGGCTTGAGATAGATCTCACGCAGCGTGCGCTGACCGACGATGGCGTTGTTGGCACCACGGTTCGACTCCTGGTTGTTTGCTGCGAAGTGCTTCACTGATGCACCGACGCCGACCGACTGTGTGCCGCGGATGAACGCTGACGACATGATACCGGCCAGATAAGGATCCTCAGAGTAGTACTCATGGGTACGTCCGCCAAGTGACTGGCGGATGATGTTGATCGACGGGCCGAGGACCACGTCGACACCATAGTCGCGCACCTCCTCACCGATGCCGCGTGCCACGCCATAGACGACCTGTGGATCCCATGAGGAAGCGGTCAGCAAGGGCACGGGGAAGGATGTGGTGTAGTACTTATGACTGTCAGCGATGCGGTCGGCTGACATCTTGATGCCCAGCGGGCCGTCACCGAAGAGCAGACGGGGTATGCCCAGACGCGGTATGGCATAGGTGCCACCGGGCAGGCCGGGGATGTCACGCCAGCTCTGGCATGACTCGTTGTTGCCCCAGTAGTGTCCGATGCCGACCACCATGTGCGCCTTCTCCTCGAGTGTCATCGCACGGACGACGTCATCAATATTGTCTGCTGAAAGCTTAGGCTGAGCCTGCACGGTGCAGGCCAGGCCTAAAGCCAGAAAAGATAGTATGATCTGTTTTTTCATTGATTCGAAAAGTTTTTTTTATTTCCAACCATCGTTCTGCGGCATCTCTGCCTCCTTGTTCAGGTCGATATAGGTCTGAGGGATAGGCCAGAGATTGAAGAAGATGTCACCGGTGTAGTCAGCCCAGCGACGCTGCTCAGGATAGACCTTGGCACCGGGACGTGCACACCACATGCCGTAGTTCAGGATGCGTGGCTTCCACTCCTCAGGCTTCATGCGCAGGAAGGTAGCCCAGCGGTCCTCCTCGAGGATGAGCTCACGGCCGCGCTCGCTGAGGATCTTGTCGATGGAGATCGTGGTGAACGGCGTGGCCTGAGCACGGCGGCGCACGGTGTTGACAGCCTCCAGGGCCTCACCGGTCTTGCCGGCACGCAGGCAAGCCTCTGCCAGGAGCAGATAAGCCTCAGCCGAACGGCATACATACTGATTGCGATAGTACTGGATGTACTTATTGCCGTACATACCCGGGTCGTTCAGGTCATAGTCCCAAGCGTCAAGCGGAGTGTGCTTGTAGAAGACCGGATAGAACTTCGATGCTGAGTTGATGTCCTTCTTATTGACATACTCCCATCCGATGGGCTTCTCATAGAGAGAGTGGTTCTCGTCGAGACAGAGATACTTCGTGCGTACCGTCACGTTCTCTACATAGCGCAGGTCCACAGGGCTGTTCTCATTGTCTGTGGTCCACATGTCATAAGTAGCATACCATGTCGTCGGGAACAGTCCCCAGCCGTAACCACCGTGGAGTGCCGGGTTAGTCATGCTGCCATATTTAGCTGACACTGTGTTCCATGGACCATCACCGGCACCAGCCTCCATGTACTTCTCATCCCACTTGAAGTCCTGCACGGCAGGGGTGAAGCCCATACCATTGTTGCGTAAGCCTGCCCCACTGTTGGCATTGTAGGTAGCATAGTCAGGAGCAGAATACATCACCCACACGGCTTCCGTGTTCTCATCGCTCACCACATTCTGTGAGACATAGAGGTCGGAGATGACATTTCCCTCCTTGAAAGCGTTGGGGATGTCATTGGTGCTGCCTGTTGCCGACGGCACACGCACGCCGAAGCGATGGGTCATCAGCGGATGAGCAGCGATGACCTCACGGGCGAAGCGCTCAGCCTCACCGTAGGCGTTGTTGTTGTTGGTCTCCACCCCGAGAGCCAGATAAGCCTCTGAGAGGAACTGTGCAGCAGCATACTTGCTGGCACGACCCTTGTCGGCACCTGTCACCTTCTCAGGCAGACCGTTGTAACCGGCTGTCAGCTCGTCGATGGCAAACTGATAGGTCTCGGCACGTGAGGCGCGTGTGTAGTCATAACGCGGCTTGTCGGAATACTCCTGGATGATAGGCACGCCACCATAATACTCTGCCAGACGCAGATAAAACATGCCGCGGAGGAAGTGAGCCTCGGCGATGCAACGGGCCTTGTCGGCCTCATCAGTCCATGTGACGTTGTCCATCTGGCTCAGTGCCAGGTTGGCAAAGGCGATGATCTTGTAATAATCATCCCAGAATATCTTGACCCAGTCAGAGGTGGATGACCAGTTACTGCCGAAGTTGCTCATGTGGACGAGCTGCTCGTTCTGGTCATACATGTCAGTACCTGTGATCTTGAAGCTGCGCTCATTGGAACCCCACGCGCCGTCGAAGATGAAGTTGGCGGCATAGGTGGAATAGCCTGACATCAGCGTGGCGACGATCTGGTCGCTGCTCTGGAACGCATTGTTGATGGTGAGGATCGACTTCGGCTTCTCCTCGAGGAAGTCATCATCGGAGCAGGATGTTGTCAGCGTCATCGTTCCGACCGTTGCTAAAAGCAATATATTTAGAATTTTCTTGTTCATCGTTTTGAATAGTAAGAAATGATATTAATAAGTTACGCTCAGCGTCAGGCTGACAGCCTTCGGCATGCCGATGCCATAACTGCCGGAGAAATCACCTGTGGTACCCACGCGCCAGTAGTTCTCCGGGTCAGAGCGCTTCCAGTCCGGAGCGATGTAGAAGAGGTTACGGCCGGAGAGTGACAGACGTGCGTCCTCCAGACCCCACTTTGTGACGAAGCGCTTCATGCTCCATGTGAGGCTGATGTCCTGCAGACGGATGTAACCGTTGTTGTTGTACACTCTGTAACGGTCAGCACCATCCTTGAAGCTTGGTGAAGGATACTCATTGCTTGGGTTGTCGGGTGTCCAGAACGGGATGTTCAGCGTGCTGTTGCGCACCTGTGTGTTATAGGTGACGTAAGCGAACGTGTTGTCGCCCTTGCCATAGTCACCGCCTGAGAACTTGCCTGCGAACATGATGTAGAGAGAGAAGTCCTTATAGCGTAAGGTGTTGCTCAGGTTCATACGGAAGCTCTCGGGAGTGTAGCCGAGGATGACACGGTCGTCGGGTGACGGGTTGGCGGTCTGCTCACCATCCTTGGTGAGGAAGATCGGTGTGCCGGCATGCTCGCCGTCCTGGAAGATGCCGTCGGTGCGGTAGCCATAGAGCGCGCCGAGTGACTTGCCGATGAAGAGAGAGTTGACGATGTCGTCCTGTCCGTCACCATAGAGCTCGACGAGCTTGTTACGGTTCAGCGAGAAGGTCAGGCCTGTCTCCCATGTGAAGTCGCCCTTCTTGATGTTGACAGAGCTGGCGTTGATCTCGATACCCCAGTTGTTGACCTGACCCATGGTAGCCTTCTGCTCGGGTACGCCGGCGGTCATGATAGGGATGTTGCGGTTGAAGATCTGATCTGTTGTCTGTGACTTATAGGCATTGAGCTCGAAGTGGAGACGACGGCCGAAGAAGTCAGCCTCGAAGCCACCGTTCCATGATGTGGTGGTCTGCCATCCGAGGTCCGGGTTACCGAGTGTGGCGATGGCCTGACCCCATGTGGTGTTGCCACCGGGATAGTAGATGATGCCACCGTCGTTGGCCACGGCGATTTTTGTCAGTGAGCCATAAGGCTCGAGTGTCTGTGCACCATTCTTACCCCAAGAGAGCTTGAGCTTCAGGTTGTCAAGCCATCCGCGGTAAGGCTCCATGAACTTCTCGTTGGAGATGGTCCAGGCAGCACCGAAGGCAGGGAAGACACCCCACTTCTTGTCGGCACCGAAGACGGAGCTGCCGTCACGACGCACGCTGGCGTTGAAGTGATAGGTGCTGTTGTAAGAGTACATGACACGTGCCAGATAACCCACATTGGTGTGGAGCCAGTAGACCGGTGACTGGATGGTCTTGTTGGCTGCGTTGCCCAGACCATACCAACCGAGGATGGTATTGCCGGCCTGAGAGAAGTCGGAGCCGCTGTACGACTGACTGTTATAGCGTGTGTAGTCGCGTGTGTAGACGAGGGAGCCACTGACGTAGTGAGGTCCGAAGTCGTGAGAGTAAGAGAGGATGAAGTCGTGCACCCAGTTGATCTCCTTCGAAGAGGCGCTGGAGCCGTTGGCAGCAGCGAGGTTCTTACGGAAATACTCCTGCGTGTAACCGGCACCGTCCCAGTCGTTACCGATGAGGGCAGCGGTGTTGGTCTCATGGGTGAAGTCGCGGTCATCAGTGGTAATGCGCGCATAGGTGCCGTTCCACCGGAAGTTGAGGCCCTCGACCCATGGGATGTCGATGCTGATGAAGGCTCCCATATCCATGTTGGTGCGACGATGGTCACGGTCGACACCATTATAAGTGTTCCACAGTGGGTTGCCTGATGACACGTCGGTACCCTCAATGTACTGACGCCAGCGGCCGTCGGTGAGGTAAGGCTCACCGTACGGTGTCACGTTGGTGCCGCCGAGGTTGGCAGCGACGCCATTGTCCTTTGTGTCGGCGAGGTTGAAGTTACCACCGACCTTCAGCCACTTTGCGATGTTGGCGCTGATGTTCATGTTGGCGAAGTTGCGGACGAAGTGGTTGCCGACTACCATACCTTTCATATCATTGTGACCGACACCGGCGTAGTAGTTCAGACCCTCACCGGCACCTGAGACGTTGAGGTTGTATGACTGAGTGTAACCGGTGCGAGTGGCGAGGTCATACCAGTCAGTGGTCTTGCCTTCCTCATAATTCTTCTTCTCGATGAACGACATCCAGCTGGTGTCGTTGAGGTCGGGGTTGCCGGTCTTGGCATTGCGATAGCGGATATAGCCGGGTCCGTCGAGGAACTCGGGCTTATAAGAAGGTGTAGAGAACTCGTGAGAAGTGGTGAAGTTGATCGTCGGCTTGCCCTGTGAGCCTTTCTTCGTGGTGACCATGATGACACCGTTGGCAGCCTTCGATCCGTAAGCAGCCAGAGAGGTGGCATCCTTCAGCACAGACACTGACTCGATGGACTGCGGGTCGATATCGTTGAGGTTACCGGGATAGATGACGCCGTTGAGGACGATGAGCGGGTTCTCACTCGTCGAGCCGATGGACTTCTGACCACGGATCTGAATCGACGGGTTGCCGCCGACCATGCCGGACTCAGCACTGAGATTGACACCGGCGAGACGACCGCGGAGCATAGAGCTCAGAGACGTCATACCCATGTCGGCAACCGGTGAGTCCTTCATGTTGAGCACGTCAACGGAACCGGTGAAGTTCTTGGCCTTCGTCGTACCATAACCGATGACGACGACCTCGTTGAGGACCTTCTGGTCGGGCTGAAGGGTGATGGTGAGCGGTGAGCCGTTCTTGACCTTCACCTCTTGATCATTATAACCGACGTAAGAGATTGTGATGACATCACCAACCTTCGCGCCGATGGTGAAACGACCATCGAGATCGGAGATGGCACCGTCTGTTGACCCTTTGACGCGTACGGTGGCACCGATGACGGGCTCGCTGTTCTCGTCAAAGACTGTACCTTTGACTGACACGTTCTGAGCCACCGCACTTCCCACGCAGAGGAAGAGCATGACGAGAAGGGTCATCAATCCTTTTAGTTTTTGAACTGATTTGAACATTGTTTTTAGGTTTTAATTATTCACAAAAAGTTTTCTTTTCGGCGGCAAAGATAGTCAAGTGCCAAAAACTATCGTTTGCATTCCGTCTTTTTGTGTTTGCAACGGGTAATCCCGCTTTGCAATCCGTTCAAAAACTTGTCAAATCGTCCAAAAATGCTGTTTTCGAGGTGGTTTTTATCTTATCTTATCTTGATTCTTGAGATACTCTGAGGGCGACATGCCGTAGACGGCACGGAACTTACGCGAGAAGGTTGAGACACTCGTGAAGCCTGTCATATACGACACCTCGCTGATGGTGTACTTGCCGTCGACCATGAGCTCCAGCACTTTGGCGAAACGGAAGTCCTGCAGCACCTGGCTCGGCGTGGTGCCTGTAAGGGCCTTCACCTTCTTATAGAAGTTGGTCTTGGAGAAGCCCATGTCACGCCACAGCTCCGGCACACCGTACTGGTCGTCGTCGAGATGATTCTCCATGAGCTGCCGCAGCTGCTCCATGAACTTCTGGTCACGCACGTTGAGCTGGACCTCCGGCTCCTCTGCCTCTGCCCCACCCTGCGGCGTGGCAGCGGTGGCACCGAGACGGCTCATGATGGCGCGCTGCACCTTGCGGCGGTTGCTGAGCAGGTTGTCGACGATGGCGAAGAGGAACGGCATCTCAAAGGGCTTCTTCAGATAAGCGTCAGCACCGACGCCAATGCCCTCGAGCTCATCGCTCTTCGCCGACTTCGCCGTGAGGATGCAGACAGGGATATGGCAGAAGTCGGGATTCTCCTTGATCCACCGGCAGAGGGCATAGCCGTCCATGCGCGGCATCATCACGTCGGTGATGACGATGTCGATGTTGGTCGTCTCAAAGACACCCGTCGCCTCCATGCCATCGACAGCCGTGCTGACCTCGTACTTGTCACGGAGGCTGTCGGCGAGGAACGCACGCACGTCATCATTGTCCTCGACGATGAGCAGATGAGGGCGGGCGGCGTCAGCGAGGACGATGTCACTGACAAGAGCGGCATGTGTCGACGGCGTCTCCTCCTGCGTAGCGTTCACGCTCTCGTCGACAAGCACCGTCACCTCGAAGACGGCGCCGTGCGGCTTGTTGTCGCCGACGGTGATCTGTCCGCCAAGCAGATTGACGAGCTGCCGCGTGTGGTGCAGGCCGATGCCGAAGCTCTGGCCACGCTGCACGGGGAGAGCGCCGAGAAAGAACTTGTCGAAGATCTTCTGTTTCTTGTCGTCGGCGATGCCTTTGCCTGTATCAGCGACACTCAGATGGAGCTGGTGGCCGGCGAGCGAGGCGCTGATGGTGATCATGCCGCCGCGCGGCGTATGCTTCATGGCATTGCTCATCAGGTTGTAGAGTATCTTCACCATCTTGTCCTCATCAACAGGCAGGACGAGCTGCTCGGGCGTGTTGAGCTGCAGCGTGATACCTTGCTCCACGGCTGTCGGGCGGAAGACGGCGGCAGTGTCCCTGATGATCGTGACAACATCCTTCTGCTCCAGACGGACCGTCCTGTCCATGGGATCGCCTGCCTCATCAACTCCACTCCAGTTCTCGAGGAACTGCTGTGTGAGATTCATGATACGGTCGACGCTCTTGTTGATGACATCGATGAGACGCTGATCCTTCGCTGACCACTGATGGCCGTCGACGAGCTGATGGAACGGTGCACTGACGAGTGATACCGGTGTGCGGATGATGTGCGACAGATTGGTGTAGAGGTCGAGCTTCATGTACTCCTTCTCCTCATTGAGCTTATACTGTGCCAATGACAGCTGCGTGCGGATGTAGTAACGCACGGCAGCCACGGCGAGGGCGATGACGAGCAGCACGATGAGCGTCTTGAACCACCATGTCTGCCAGAAGGCAGGACGGATGGTGATGGTGACGGTCGATGCCTCACAGTATTCGCCGCCACGGAGATGGGCGCGCACGTGCAGCGTGTAGTGGCCCGGCGGCAGGTTGTTGTAGACCGCCTGTCCGATGTCGGTAGGATGCCAGTCGTGCTCATAGCCTTCCAGCCGGTATTCGTATTTAATGAGTGATCCGCAAGCAAGGTCGACGCTGGCGAAGGTGATGGCGAGATGATTCTCCCGATGGCCGAACGACACGTCACGGGGGTAGCCGTGGAAGATGCTGTTGACGGCTGTGATGCCGAAGATGACGGGCTTCGCCACACGGCTCTCGCTCGGCGACGGGTTGCTGACCCTGAGCAGATAGCCCGAGCTGTTGACCCACACGTCACCCGTGGGACTCTTCTGCAGATGGCCATAGGAGAGGTCATAGAGCATGCCGCTCGCCTCGCCATAGTCGACGACACGGTGGTCGCCGGCCGTGATGAGCACCAGTCCGTTCGTTGTCGTCGCCCAGATGTTGCCCCACCGATCCTGCTGCACGGCATAGACGGTGTTGTCGGGCAGACCCTGCTCGATGCCAAGGGTGTCGGCCGTACCGTCCTTCGTCATGATGACGCCGCAGAGCTCCGAGGCCTCCCAGCACTCGCCGCTCTTGGTCCACAGGCGCTGGTCGGTGCCGTAGGGCTGACGGTGTGTCTGGATGTCATGATAGCCTTGGGTGATGTTATAATATGCCGACCAACTGTAGCCCACACGCAGTGCCACGTTCTTGCCGTCACGGTCGGTATGGATGTAAGCCAGGAAGTCGATGGGCGGCAACGGCTCACGTACGACATTCAGGTCACGGTCGATGGACACAAGGCTGCCCTGACAGGCGAAGGTGGTGAAGGTGTCGGTGACGGCGTGCTGGATGAGGAAATAGAGGTCGACAGGCACACGCTTCACCCGGCGGGGGTATCCGCTGCTGACGTCATAGACGTCGATGCTGTGATTGGTTGCCACGAAGAGATGACCCCATCGGTCGAAGACGATGTCGGTGATGGTTTCCGTGGGCGCAGGGAGGATCTGTGAGAGCGTCGACGATGACGCATCGAAGGTGTAGATGCCTGTCGGGGTGGCGATGTGCAGCGTGCCCTTGGCGTCGAAGGCATAAGCGATGAGGCTGCTCAGACGAGGATAGTTGGCAACGTCGATGACCACTTCCAGTTCCAGGATGTCCGACTGCGTGCGGACGATGCTGCAGCCGAGGATGGCACCACTGGTCATGTTGAGCCACAGCTGTCCTGCGGAGTCCATGCCCAGCAGGGTGGTCTGGGCGTCGAGCGGTGATCCGTTGACGGAGTCGTTGATAAACCGCGTGTGGCCCGTGCGGCTGTCATAGGCCAGGATGCCCTGTCCGACGATGCCGAGATAGAGAATGTTGCCACGGCGAGTGATGAACCTGACATTATGATCTGCAGTGAGACTTTGCAGTGATGACGGCGTCGACAGGCGACGGCCGTCGAGAGAGAGGGTGACGACGCCGCGGTCGGTAGCGAGGAAGAGATGCGACGACTCCTCCACACTTGTGTTGATGAATGCGCTGACATGGCCGCGCCGCACCACACGCAGCTCAGGGGTTACGAGGATATATTCGTCGGCATTGACGATGAGGCAGTTGCCATTGCTCAGATGCCAGCACTGCGGACGATAGGCGTTCAGCGACAGGGGTATGGAGCGGACGACATGGCTGAGAGTGGAGTCGGCGAGCACCAGACGGCCCGCCTTGTAATCGTTCAGCAGGAAGCGTCCGTCAGCGAAGGCGGTGATGACATGACTGTTGGGCAGCATCAGACTCACCTCACGGAACTCGTCAGCCGACGGGTCATAGACGTAAGCACCATTGGCACTCGTCGCCACCAGACGGCCGTCGGCGAGGAAGCTGAACGACGTGGCGAGTGACCGCACCATGGAGTGGTTGGCACCCGTGCGACGGTATTTGCTCAGCGTCGTGCCGTCGTAGACGAAGATGCCCTTCGTCGTGCCGATCCACGCACGGCCGTAGCGGTCGGTGGTCATGCACGTGAAAAGCTCATTCTTCAGCGATTCAAACGGCACTGTGAACCGATTGGCTGAAAAAGCTTCGACCAGCGACACGACCATCATAACCTGAAGGACGATGAAGCGGAGTATAGATTTATGTGGCATAGGTTGATTATCTTCGTATTGAACGTGAATTCAACAAGCAAGTGCAAATTTATGAAATCTTTTCTATAAAGCACTCTTGAGGTGTGCAGAAATTTAATCTTTCCCTTGGGCGTGTGTTAATTTTCTTCATATAACTTGTAACTTTTTGATGGCTCACGTTGACAAATTCCGTAGATTTGGGGATATACTGCCTAATGAGTCCGTTGACATTTTCGATTGCTCCTTTCTGCCATGATGAGTACGGGTCTGCAAAGTAGATTTTAGCGTCTATACTTTTGCTGATTATCTCGTGGCATGCAAACTCTGTTCCGTTGTCTGTGTTTGCGTAAAGTAAATTAGTTCACCAAACAAAGAGTGTAAACAATATTAGTTAATCGACCTCAAATGTGACAACGCTTTTTAGGGATAGTCAGATTTTTCACCATTTATGCCGTTTTATTGATTAAAATATGTAATTTTACAGCAGAAATCTGTGGAATTCCACAAAAATCTTTCGTAAAACATGCTTTTCAAAACCTGTTGGCGGAATTAATTTAGTGCATACTTAATTCTGCCGATGGGTTTGTTATTAATAAAATTTACATATTGTAGAACGGTAAGTGCACTAATTTTGCCGATGATTCTGGCAAACAACCCATTCGTTATCTTCGCGTAGTTCCTGATGACCAAGAACTGGCCTACAAGTTGCGAGAAAAGTGTTTCTATTCTCTTTCTTGCCTTTGCTAATGGAATGAATGTCGGTTTCCAATTCTTTTGATTGAGCCTATATGGGCATTCCAGTCTTATATGTGCGGTCTCAAATAAGTCAAGTTGCACGTCCGCTCCTATGTATCCCTTGTCTCCGTATATATTGCAATCGTGATAATCCAACTTTATATCTTTCATATAATTGAGGTCTACCACACTCGCCTTTGACAAATCGTAGGAATGTATCACTCCGCTTAATCCACAGAGTGCGTGTAACTTATATCCGAAATAGTATGTGTTTTGTGAAGCGCAAAAGCCAAAGTCTGGAGCTTGCGAGAAGTCACCAGTACGTCCCATCTTGCAACGCTTGCCCCTGGCGACTCTGCAAACCTCTATTGGCTTGGAGTCAACAAAGAACTGTTCTTCTCCGCCATCCATTTCAGTGGCAATGCGCTTGCGGATTTCCTCGCATAATCCAGCTGACATCTTCCTGCGGTAATTGAACTGCCTCCTTGAGATGAGGTTGGGAATTTTGTTCCTATACTCTTGCAGTTTATAGTCGAACAGCCACTTCTCGCTATCAATGCTCTCTGACTCTGCCGCCAAGGACAATGCCACTACTTCCAAGTCCGAGAACTTGGGGACTGGTCCACGGCGTGGAATGTTACCTGATTCATTGACAAGATTTTCTGAAAATTGCTTGCATATCTCAAGTATTTTGACGAATTTTGTATAAAGGTTGTACATACGACGATTTGAACTTAATGTTTTGGACTTCACTAAGTTACTAAAAATCAACGATATGTGCAACTTTTTATTCATATTTATCAACTGAATTTAATTCCGCCAACGGGTTTTCAAAAGAAAAACCTATATAGAGAAACTCACACCCCAAACAGAGCTACCGCCTCCTTCACCGATATGTATTCCCTAATGTCGGGAATGTGGTGGGCGATAGTTTCCAACTTCGCATCCTTGGCCTTTGCGTCATTCTTCCGTTTCCATGCCACCTTGCCACATTTGGGCGAACAGTAGTGGCTGTCAAGTGTCTTGGCGATGAACACCGCACCACAGACCTTGCACTTGCGTTTGATTTCAAATCCGATGTTTGGCATATTATCTACT
>CAVBBO010000079.1:0-57046 GCA_963593695.1 Escherichia coli
GTATGCTCGGCATGAGCATTGTCTAACGGGTGCAAGTCCCGAGTAAGCCCTAATAGCGGGAATTACATAGCCAAGAGCAAGGGTGTTCATCGTGAGGTGAAATCTGAAAGAAGCTGGCGGCAAACATCTGGCCTAACGGACAGAAACTTCATACAAGGCATATGACCATGGATGAGATTGCTAAACAAATCAAAGTCCAATAGCTATTCGGAATGGTCGGTGTAAATGAAGTAGGCATAAGATGGAAAGACAATGCCCTTATCCGAGGATGTCTCACGGACATGGAGATTAGTTGTTCTTACGAAAACCGTGGAGTAAAGCTTGCCGTGAGAAGTCAGCCGAGGTCATAGTAGTGCAATGGTCGGTAACGTTGCACGAAGGACCGAACCTAACAATTAAACGATAGTAATTGAAACTTACCGCATGAAAGAACGAATGCAGAAAACATCAGCTTTTGCTAATGACTGCCCTCAAAGAGATAGGTCGGAAACCGAATGGTATGAGGGAGTGCAGACTTTCATGTGGATGAGCGAAGACAACATCGTGGAAGTACCATTCGACAAGGAACACCTGTTGGAAGTAATCCTTAGTCCCTCCAACCTCAACAAAGCCTACAAGGCTGTGGTGAGGAACAAGGGATGCGGCGGTATCGACAAGATGTCGTGCGAGCAGCTGCTCCCGTGGCTCTTGGCCAACAAGGATGAACTGATACGTTCCTTGATGGACGGCACGTACCGTCCGAACCCCGTCCGCAGGGTAGAGATACCCAAAGACAACGGCAAGAATCGCTTACTGAAAACTCCTCACAGCCATGTCGCCTGGTATACCCGCGTTGTTTACCAACAAGAATAGGATAGGGTAAGCCTCCGCAATGGCCTTGGCAGAATTTTCTATTTCCTTGTTGTCTGAAAGGTTTACATATTGCCAGCCGATAATGTCAGCCCCATCCTTTCTTAACGATTCCACGGCTGCTTTCGCTCGACTCTCGTTTCTTGCACCGACAATCACTTGCTATCCCGACTTGCCGAGATGACGCGCAATCTCGTAGCCAATTCCCTTGTTGGCCCCTGTGACCAATACTTGTCTCATAATCAAGACTCCTTATTGTATAGAGATTTTCACTCGCTTTATTGCTAATCCATTCGGTTTTTATAGTCGTCGAACGTAAATTCCTTGAGCGAGTGTAACTCTCCGTTTTCTTTTGCCAACATTATAGATGGGTGAGAAATGCCATTAAACATGTTGCTTTTCACGGTAGTATAATGAAGCATGTCCTCAAAAATGATGTTTTCGCCAATAGTCAGTTCGTGGTCAAATTGCCAATAACCCATAAAATCACCGCTAAGGCATGAGTTGCCACCTAATCTGTAGACGTGCTCGCCAACATTGTCGTCAAGTGTATTGGCAAATCTTACGACAGGTTTATAAGGCATCTCCAGACAGTCGGGCATGTGGCAAGTGAAACTGACATTGAGTATGGCTGTCTTGATGCCCTTGTTCTCTACTATGTCGACGACCTGACTGACAAGTGGACCCGTTTGCCATCCGAAAGCACTTCCAGGTTCAAGTATAACCTTCAACCAAGGATAACGATGGTGAAAATCGTTCAGCGTATCTATGAGGAGTTGCACATCATAGTCTTTTCGTGTCATGAGATGACCGCCTCCGAAATTAATCCATTTCAGTTGTTTAAACCATGTTGAGAAATGCTCTTCTATATGGCTTAGCGTGCGCACGAAAACGTCTGAACCGCTCTCGCAATGGCAATGGCAATGGAAACCTTCTATGAAATCGGGTAATATGGTCGGCAGTTTGTCGGAACAAACTCCAAACCTTGTGCCAGGTGCGCATGGATTATAAATGTCAGTCCCCACTTCGCTGTATTCGGGGTTGACGCGCAGTCCGAGGCTCAAAGAGCCATTAGCCTGCAACGCCCTGTTGGCAAAGCGCTCCATTTGCGTTAACGAATTGAACGTCAGATGGCTGGAGCATTTGGCTATATCGTCAATTTCATATTCGGTATAGGCTGGTGAAAACGTATGCGTGGCACTGCCGAACTCTTCTTTTCCAAGTCTTGCCTCGTAAAGTGAACTGGCTGTGGTAGCGGAAATATATTCCCTGAAGATTGGAAATGTTTTCCACAACGCATAAGCTTTAAAAGCGAGTATGATCTCGACATTGGCAGCTTTGGCGACATGGGAAATCAATTGGAGATTTCGCCTTAAACGTGTCTCCTCAAGAATGAACGCAGGGCGTTTTAGACCGTCGAAAGTGGTAAGATTAATGTGCATGAGTTAATATTTTGTGCAAAGATAATTTTTATTTTCCTATTTTATTGCTGATATGCAAGAAAATTCATACTTTTGCAACACACTTCTATTATAACATCACAAAAATGAGTGAAGAAAAAAACTCTTTCTTAGTGTTCTCTGGAACTAATACACGCTATTTGGCAGAGAAGATTTGTCAGGAGTTGGATTGCCCACTTGGCAACCTTGTAGTTACCAAATTCTCTGACGGAGAATTTTCCGTTTCTTACGAGGAGTCTATTCGTGGCAAGGACGTATTCCTTGTGCAAAGCACCTTCCCCAATTCAGACAACCTCATGGAGCTCCTTCTGATGATTGACGCCGCCAAGCGCGCTTCGGCTAAACACATCATCGCAGTCATTCCTTATTTCGGATGGGCAAGGCAGGATCGTAAGGACAAGCCCCGCGTGAGCATCGGTGCAAAGCTCGTGTCAGATATGTTGGCAGCTGCCGGCATCGACCGTCTCATCACCATGGATCTGCATGCTGACCAGATTCAGGGATTCTTCAACGTGCCTGTTGACCATCTCTATGCGAGCAACATCCTTATTCCATACGTTCAGAGTCTCCACCTTGAAGATCTCGTGATTGCATCGCCAGACGTAGGTGGCTCCAAGCGTGCCAACACCTATGCCAAGTATTTGGGTTGCCCATTGGTGCTTTGCAACAAGACTCGCGCACGTGCCAACGTGGTTGAGAGCATGCAGATAATCGGTGACGTGAAAGACAAGAACGTTGTCATTATCGATGACATGGTTGACACGGCCGGCACTATAACAAAAGCCGCCAACATCATGCTGGATGGCGGTGCAAAGAGCGTGAGAGCACTCGCTTCCCACTGTGTAATGAGTGGCCCTGCATCGGAGCGTGTGCAGAATTCAGCCTTGGAGGAGATCGTGTTTACCGACTCCATTCCTTACACGCAGCGTTGCTCTAAGGTCAAGCAGCTCAGCGTTGCACGTCTGTTTGCCGAGACCATTCGCCGAGTGGTAGACAACAAGAGCATAAGCTCTCAATATTTAGTTTAAACTTGCTTGATAATATTATAATTATCAATATATTATAAGCCACGGATCGAATACGATTCGTGGCTTATCTTTTCTCCATGATTTGCCTGATTTTATTTGCCGCTATATGATAGCTTGCCTTTAGCGAGCCTTCTGATGCCCCAAGTATTATGCTTATCTGCGAATACTTCATGTCGTCATAATAGCGCATCGTGAAAACGCCACGTTGCATTTCCGGCAAGCTGGCAATGGCTTTCTTAAGTCGTGCCTGCGCCTCGTCACCATCAAAGTATTCGTCTGCCATAAGCCGTTTGGCAACGTTGTTGGCTTCTGGGGAGTCGATGTTTATCATGCTTTTCGATCGCCTAAGGAAGTCGATGGCCTCGTTTACGGCTATCCGGTAGAGCCATGTAGAGAACTTTGCCTTGCCCTCAAAATTGTCGAGATTGACCCAGGCCTTGACAAGTGTTTCTTGCAACACGTCGTCGGCATCCTCATGGGAGAGGACGATATGTCGGATCTTCAAATATAATGATTCGGTATATTTCTCCACCATGCTGGAAAACGTCCGCTCACGCGTAGCTGGGTCTTCCAAGAGGTTTGCCAACTGGCTGTATGTCCTAATCTCCTCCACCTTGTTTTAGAATGCTTGCTCTACAAGTAATTCTTGAGATAGCTGAAAATGATCTTGTCGTAACCGTAAATGTCTGTATAGCTTCTCAATACGCCTTTGGCGTCAGGATAGAGCGTATAATACCACAGAAACACGGGGACAACAGGTTCGACCTTGGCCCTGCCGATAAGCATGTCACGCTTGAGCGTGTCGGCTACTGCCTGTTGTTCCATAGACAACTCCCGCTTGTTTTTCCCGAGACTCGACACGTCGGCATTAACAGAGTACCATGCCTTTCGGATGGTCTTCTCATTGTCGCCGAGAAGGAAGGTCACAAGGTTGAACGGCTTGTCAACACGAATACATCCATGACTCACGTCCCTGTTCGACTTGTCGAATATTTCTTTTGATGAGGTGTCGTGAAGATAGATGGACAGCCCATTGTTGAAACGGAATATCATCCTGCCCAACGCGTTGCCTTCGCCTCCTTCTTGGATGGCCAGTTGACTGCCGTTGAGCAGTGCGGTGGCGGAAGCGTCTGCCGGACTTATTATCTTTCCAGAGGCGCGGTCGCGTATGAAATAGTGGCGTGAAGCAAACCAACCAACATCTCCAAGACGAGGTATAATGCTCTTCTTGACAATGCTTCGTGGCATAATCCATTGAGGGTTGATGTCTATCCTGTTTATATTGCCATCCAGAAGGGGAGTCTTGGTGCTCGTTGCGCCACAACCGATACGCAGCACCAACACGCTGTCTCTGCATTTTGCGACAAGGTGAAGAGTTGGCAGATTCACAAGCACATATTTGTCGTGATTCCACGGATAGTCTTTGAGCCGCCATCTGCTTCGCTCAAGGTTTACGAGCAGCAAGTTGCGTTTGAACGAATTGGAGGAGTCGCCATTGAGCATTCCAAGCAGTCTTTTATATAATGGAGACTGTGGCTCGCAGGAATCAAGAAAATGGCTTACTGCTCCTTGTCTTGCATGACTCAAGGCTTCTTCATAGAATTTCTTGTTGGGTCTTTGGCTGCCAAGGGCGTAGAGCTGCCGATAAGACTTAGAAGACGAATCGTGTGGGTCTACATAGTCGAGGCGGTTTAGAAGATTTGAGGGGATGGTATATCCAAACCGTTGTCCTGAGGAATATCTGAACAGAGCCTTGGTAAGGTTGTATTCCAATCTGGCAAGAACTTTCGCCGCAGGGTGATCCTCGTCAAAGCGGAGTTGGCGGGCACGTTCCAGGTCTTGGCTTATCTCCGATATGCGGAACCGCTTTGGGTTGAAGCCCATTTTCTTGACCGTGCCCAATCTTGCCAGTAGGCTGTCGGCACTCTCGCTCACGCCTTTACGGCTTATCCATACCAAGGAGCCGTGCTTGTTGTAAAATTTCCTGACGTGGAAATCACTTAAAGTGGTGTCGCCGTCATTATTTATCATCCTTTGCAACTCCCGCTTTACCTTGCCTGCTGATATGCCGTAGGCAGGGATAGACAGGGAGTCATAATAAGACAACGACAGGTCTTTGTTGGGATTTGTCTTTCTCTCTTCGCAAGATGCACCAAAGGCCAACAACGACAATATTGCCAACGCAAATTTAAGCGACAGCAATCTTTCTGACCACATTGCCTACTTTAACAATATAGCAACCACTTGGAAGGTTGAGATTCCAGCTCTTGTCGTCCCCGTCAATCTTCTGGCACATTACACGCGTGCCTGTAAGACTATAGACAGACAAGGTGAGGTTGGCTCCACCAGTAATGCGCAACGTGTTGCCGGAAAAATATATATTGACCGCAGATGTCAAGGAAGCCTCAGTCAGCAATGGTGAGGAAACCGTCTCGGCGCTCGACAGGCAAGGCGTCATCACCATTCCCATAAAGGCGATTAAAAGTAAACGTTTTCTCATAAGCTATTATATATTATTGCCGATTATTTTTATTTTGATTCTATTTTCAAATGTCCTTTGTAGTTGACAGTCACGTCCACTTGGTAGCTGCCCATGCTGTCGCCCGGTTTTATGAACGAGGCCGTGTAGTGTATTCCCTTCTCGTCACAATGGTCGAAAGTGAGATCGCTCAATATGCTTCCGTCCAGGAATTGGGATGGCACCCATTTCGTGAACTGCTGTTTCTTGAAGTCGCCACCAAAGAGTCTTTGGGAACCATGAAACACGTTGAGGTTTATGATGTTGTCATAATAAACATTGTCCACTTCCACTCCGTCGTCATTGTATGAAGGTGTTGTCACCTTATACGTGGTAGGGTTTACTTGAACATAGCAGTGGTAACGCTCTCCGTTGTAGTCAATTACCGTGTCTCGTTTTATGAGTTGATTCTGGTTTATTGGCATAGGATGCTTTGAGGAGAATGATGAAGCGTCGTCTGGATTGTCGCTCAACACGCATCTCACCTCGTCTCCATTCTGGTTGCGGAACACGAACAAGTGGTCTGTCTGCTTCACGATAGGATATTTTGCCTCGTTTGATCCATGCAGAACCAACGTGTCGTCTATTATCTGGAAATAGACAGGCTGCGACGTGGAGTCGGGGTAGAATATCGTGTCACCCTTAGCCTTAAAGGCCACGTCTTGCTCGTCCTCGTCAACCCAGATGCCTTGAAGCATCTTTTTTGCGGCAAGATCCTCTTGCTTTGCTTCCTGCGATTGGTTACTGCTTTTTCGGCATGAGCTGACGCCTAATAGCAGCGTGACGAAAAGCAACAATACAGAATACTTCATGGCCTCGTTTTTATTCAAACACATCTGCCTCAGCAAGGCTCTTGCCTTTAAGGTCCTTCTCGCTTGTCACCACGTCTTTGGAATCTATGGGCCACTCTATGTTGATGGTCTCGTCGTTCCATCTGATGCTTGCCTCCTGTTGTGGGGCATACAGGTTGTCTACCTTGTATGTGAATATGGCCTCCTTGCTCAAGACAAGAAAGCCATGGGCGAAACCGCGGGGGATGAACAGCTGGCGCTTGTTTTCGTCTGACAGCTCCACGGCGACATGCTGGCCGAAAGTGGGGGAGGAGCGACGAAGGTCCACGGCTACGTCGATGACGCGTCCCTTTATGACACGCACAAGCTTGGCCTGCGAATATGGGCCTTTCTGGTAATGAAGGCCGCGAAGCACTCCATAAGAAGACTTCGACTCGTTGTCTTGTACAAAATCAACGTGATAACCCACGTGCCTGTCAAAGTCGGATTGCTTCCAGACTTCAAAAAAGTAGCCTCGCTCATCATTGAAAACCTTTGGCGTTATAGTCCAAACTCCTTTGATATGCGTCTCTTCGTAAATCATTGTCAATTTCCTAAACTTAGATTGGCACAAAGATAACAAACTTTTTTTTAACAAGCAACACAAGCAACCAATATTTTGATTTTATTTATTTTGCCCCGTGATTTTTTTGGAGGATACTGCCCTTTTTCATAATTTTGCAAGAGTGATAGAGATAAATCGACATATTGAGATATTACTTTTGAGCAACGATTGTGTCATAGTGCCTGGTTTTGGCGGGTTTATGGCTCACTATGTGGACGCTCGAAAGGACGAGGCTGACGGAAGTTTCCTTCCGCCAATCCGTAACATTGGTTTCAATCCCAAGGTTACGGTCAACGACTCATTGTTGGCTCAATCTTATGTGGACTCTTATGACATAAGTTATCCAGAGGCTTGCCAACGTGTGGAGAAGAGCGTGGAGGAATTGAAACGAATCATCTCCACCGACGGTTACTATGAATTCAATGGCATAGGAACGGTCAGCGTCAATGGTGACGGCAACTATGAGTTTACCCCTTGCAAGGCAGGCATTCTCACCCCGGAGCTTTATGGCCTCGACGGCTTCTGGATGAAGACTTTGGATGAGCTGCATGGCGTTGCCGTAAAGCCGTGGTCTGTTGTAGGCACTGAGCAGCCTGTGATTGAAAAAGTGGACATGGAGGTTGATGATGATGACAATGATGATTACGACAAGAAACACACCCAGCGTGTCATTGCCATGTGGCGTAATGTTGCTGTGGCGTGCATTGCCGCGATTCTGTTCTTGATCATACCTTCTCCTCTCGTGAACAGTGCGCAAATGGCAGGCAACAATATTGACTTCCGCTTGCTCAACCGTGTCATGCCGCATGAGATAACCACGGGGAGACAAAATGTTGAGAACGCCATCAAAGGTAGTTCGCAAGTCGTGAAACAGGTTGATAGCCAGAAATCTGAAGAGGTTGCTTCAACTGAAACATCAAACATTGAGCCCAAGGCCGAGGCGCGCTTTTCAATAGTTGTGGCAAGTCATGTCACTAAGGACAACGCAGTTGCTTATGCTGCTGATTTGACTCGCCGTGGCTTTAAGGACGTGCAGGTTCACCAGCGTTCCCACGTCAAAGTATTGATGGGTTCCTTCGCTTCCCACCAGGAAGCCATGAAATCCCTAAACGAGCTTCGCGACAACAAGGAGTTTTCCGGTGCGTGGGTTGTTGAGCTAAAATAATGACCTCTCCATCAGATATTTAGTCTTAATACATATTCCATGAAACGAGTACGCTGCCCGAAATGTGAAGAGTTTATCACGTTCGACGAGACCAAGTATAACTCATCTTCCACTCTGATATTCACGTGCCCTTATTGCAACAAGCAATTTGGCATTCGTCTTGGCACGTCAAAAGTGCGTCCTCGCCAAGATGACGAAAACCCGGAGGAAGAGGCCAAGGCCAACGACAAGGGATGCGGAAGCATAACCGTGATAGAGAACGATTATTGCTACAAGCAGGTGTTGCCGTTGCAAATGGGTGACAACACCATAGGCAGGTACATGAAGGGCAACAAGATATCCATGCCGATAGAAACTGGTGACTTGACAATGGATTTGCTTCATTGCGTCATCAATGTTTCGCGAAACAAGCGCGGTCAACTGAAGTATGTGCTTCGTGACGGGCCTTCAAACCATGGCACGTTCTTGAATGGCGAGCGAATAGATTCACGCGAAAGGCGCGCCTTGGACAATGGTGCCGTATTCAACATCGGAGTAACCACAATCATCTTAAACACAGACGATAAGAGTGATTAGAAGGAGATAGGTGGCATGTTGTTTTTTAATGCCATCGCCTTTCCACTGAAAAGCCACTCCCTTTCCATTGAAAAGCCGTTGCCTTTCCATCGTAAAGGCAACGGCTTTTCATCGTAAAGGCGAATCCTCTACTATCCCTTGAAATTATTTCATAGAGCTAACCGTGAAAAGTTGACAAAACTATTGAAGTATCGTAAAATAATTGTATTTTTGCAATAGAGAAAAGTTGTTTGAATAGCTTTGCATAAAGCACCACTAAAATTCAACAAATGCTTATGAAGAAGATCATATCACTCATATTATTGTTTTTGCCCATCGCTTCTTTCGCTGAGGAAACGACTGACGACATGACCACAATCTTTGAAGAACATTTTGACGGTTGGTTCAACCTTCATACGTCGGGGGTGAATGCGGCGTATGAATCACTTCAAAATGGAGCTTCCATACAAACGAAATATGTAAAGGCTGTAAAAGAAGGTTATCCATGTTTGAGATTAAATGGCGGATATTTTTCTGTTACCATTAATAACAATATGGAAGCTTTTGGTACTTTTGTTCTTTCTTTGAAGAATTACAACAAAGAAGTTACCGTGTATCTCAAAAAGAACAATAAAGACACCCAACTTTCTGTGAAGTCCGATGGTACTTATACTTTTAAAGTCTCAGAAGGTACAAAGACTATCAACTTATTATTCTATTCCTCTTCCTCTTCCGTTGCTTATATCGACGATATTGTAGTCAAGGCCCCTACATCAAGTATTAGAACAACTCCGAGTGCCGATTTGAGTTTCAGTCAGTCAGAAATATCGGCTGAAATAGGGGCGACGTATAGTGGTTCGTCATTAATGGATAATCCTCACGACTTGCCCGTAAAATGGTACTCATCGAACCAAGCCATAGCGACAGTTGACGAATCGGGCAATGTTACTCCGCATTTCATAGGAACGACCAACATTTATGCCATTTTTGAAGGCAATGATGAATATGCTTACCAGGCTGCCTCATATCAATTAACAACAACGCGAGAGCCGTTGACCAACGAGGTTTATTATAACGGCTTTGCTGATTACATTGGAACTGGCGGCAATGGAGGTAATTTCGAAAATAATACCTATGAGGGCAATTATACATATTCTGATGGTTTTTCAATTGACAATACATCTGGTAAACGTATTGCAAAAGGATACCAATGCCTTAATATTGAAAGCGTTTACACTATCAAGAACCTTGAGAAATTGGGAGTGAAGAACGGCAATTTGAATTTCAGATGCGCGCCATCAACTGATAGCGAAAACACGGAATTGACAGTGACGTTAGCATTTAGCGACAATACCACAAAGGAAGATGTCGTTACCATGTCTGCTAACCAATGGCTCGATGTTTCTATACCTTTAAGTCTTACCAGCCAGCTAAGCAGCATCACTTTTAGTGGAAAAAAGTTTTTCCTTGACGAGATATCCATCATTTCCAATGACTACGTGACGATTGGCTCCACTGGTTACGCCACATTATATTATAGTGGTAGGGCTCTGAAAGTTCCGTCGGGTCTCAAGGCATACACCATGAAGGTGGAAGATGGGAAGATAGTGAGGAGCCGGACCTATTCGGAAGGTGAGACGTTGCCCAAGGCCACAGCCGTGGTATTGAGAGGCACAGCGGGTAATTACCCTTTAGACAATTCCACTGAGGATGGTGTTGCCGACGACGACAACCAACTGAAGGGCAGCGACACCAAGACAAGCACGACGGGAAACGACGGTGACAAGTTCTACATGCTTGCCAACAAGGAAGGTGTGGGTGTCGGCTATTATTGGGGAGCGCAAAACGGTGCCGCTTTCCTCAATGGAGAGCACAAGGCTTATCTTGCCATTCCGGCAACAGATGTCAAGGGCTCTGCCGCAAAGTCGGGCTATGTTTTCACCGAAGATGGTACAACAACGATAGGCAAGGTTGAAGCCCCTGAAAGCAAGACAGAATCTTATACCCTTGATGGAAAGCGTTGTCAACAAGGATTCAAGGGAATAGTGATAAGCAATGGCAGGAAAACTATAAAGCGATAAAAAACTCAATATTTTGACAATGAGCAGGCATAATAAATATATCAAACCGGAAACGGAATTGATACACATAGATCAAGAATACCCTTTGATGGCAGGGAGTGATGATGACACGGAAATAGACGAGAATCCGCATGGCGAAGTGGCTAACGAGCAATTGGCTAAGCCTTCTGGACCATTTTCTGGCTCGACCATGTGGGGAGATTGATACTTCCTTCTGTATGTGTACGCGGGAGTTGGGGTAAAGAAAAATGTGAGACCCTCGCCACATGGATTGTGCTCTTGGCTTAATCCATGTGGCGAGGGTCTCAAATGTGTTTGTTTATGTTTACTGCTGCTTTTATTTTTTCACCCTTGTAGCCTTGATGAAGTAGCAGATAAGGCAGACGTAGGCGAGCAGGGAGGTCATCTCCGACATGGGGTTGCTCCACCATTGGTCGGCAATAGAAAGTTCGATGCCGCCAAATTTAAGCAGGGCGGAAACGACACCCATCAATGCACCGCCTGCTATGAAGCCGCTGGCTATGAGCGTGCCTTTCTCTCCGCGTTCCTTGTTTGTCTCCGCATCCTTTGAACGACTTGTGACAAACCAGTTTATCGCGCCACCAACTACAAGCGGCACGTTGAGCTCAAGAGGAATGAACATGCCGAGGGCGAAGGCAAGGGCAGGAATGTGGCAGCGGTCGAGGATAATAGCTATTATGGCACCTATGCCGTATAGAATCCATGGTGCGCCAACTCCGTTCATCAGTGGGTCGATGACGGCTGCCATGGCATTGGCTTGTGGTGCTGCAAGCTGTCCGCTTGCGAATCCGTAGGTCTTGTTCAAGACGATCATGACTCCTACGACGGTAGCGGCACTGACGATTGTACCGAGAAACTTCCATGTCTCCTGTTTGGATGGTGTCGTGCCGAGCCAGTAGCCAATCTTCAAGTCGGTGATGAAGCTACCCGCCATTGACAATGCCGTGCACACCACGCCGCCCATGATTAACGCGGCGAGCATGCCAGAAGGACCGTTCAAGCCTACGGCAACCATCACTACAGAAGCAAGGATAAGCGTCATGAGCGTCATGCCAGATACGGGGTTGCTGCCCACTATGGCAATTGCGTTGGCAGCAACGGTGGTAAACAGAAAAGCGATGACCGCTACAAGCAAGATGCCGACAACGGCAAAAAGAATATTGCCTTGCATGACGCCAAGCCAGAAAAACACAAACGTGATGAGCAGCGTGGCGATTGAGCCTATTGCGATAATCTTGAACGGGATGTCGCGTTGGGTGCGCTTTATGTTCGCCACGCCATTGTTCTTGCCCTTCAGCTCCTTGGAAGCCAGACCTACAGCCCCCTTGATGATGCCCCAGCTCTTTATGATTCCGATTACTCCAGCCATGGCAATGCCGCCTATACCAATAGAGCGTGCGTATGCCTTGAAAATCTGCTCGGGACTCATGGCTCCCACTGTAGCCGTGATGGAAGGATCCCACATGTTGAGCACCTGGTCGTGGAAGATGATAGACATGCCAGGCACAATAAGCCACCAAACGGCAAGAGAACCGAGAGTGATGTAGAGCGCGTATTTCAAGCCAACGATATAGCCGAGGCCGAGAACGGCAGCGCCAGTGTTGACCTTGAACACCAACTTCGCCTTGTCGGCAAGATCCTGGCCGAGCCCGATGACTCGCGAAGTGAAATTCTCGTTCCACCAGCCAAAGGTAGAGACGATGAAGTCGTAGAGACCGCCCACGATGCCGGCGAAAAGCAAAGGCTTTGCCTGGTCGCCACCTTTCTCGCCCGACACGAGCACTTGTGTTGTCGCGGTAGCCTCGGGGAAAGGATACTTGCCATGCATGTCGCTAACGAAATACTTGCGGAAAGGAATGAGGAAAAGAATGCCCAGCACGCCGCCCAATGCCGACGCGAAAAACATCTTCATGAAAGATGAGGTCATCTCCGGGTACTTAGCTTGAAGAATGTAGATGGCTGGCAACGTGAAAATGGCTCCTGCCACAACAGCTCCCGAGCAAGCTCCTATGCTTTGGATGATGACGTTCTCGCCCAATGCCTTATTACGCTTGGCCGCCGTGCTCACGCCAACGGCTATGATGGCGATAGGAATGGCAGCCTCGAACACTTGTCCAACCTTCAGACCCAAATAGGCTGCTGCGGCAGAGAAAAGCATTGCCATTACTATTCCCCAGACCACTGACCAAGTGTTGACCTCGGGGTAAACCTTTTCGGGAGTCATGATAGGCTTGTACTCCTCGCCAGCTTCCAGTTCGCGAAACGCGTTGTCAGGAAGTTGTACGATGTCTTTTTCTTTGTCTTTTTCTTGCATATATGATATAATGTTAAATATTTAGAGTTGAATATGGATTGTCTATTAGCATGGATTATGTTGTGGGGTAATGACTAAATGCAAAATTATGAATAAACTCTGAGGAACTATTCTTTTTAGGGCGAAAATATTTGTCTTTACGATAAATATTTGCTATTTTTGCACCATAAAATAAATATAAGAAATGGCAAAGAATCACAACCATTTGGTTATAATGGCAGGTGGAGTAGGGAGTCGCTTCTGGCCTATGAGTACTGAGGATACCCCAAAACAGTTTATCGATGTATTAGGAACTGGACGTACGTTGATACAAATGACATATGACCGTTTTAAAGGCATTTGTCCGGATGAGAACGTGTGGATTGTGACCAACAAGAAATATTCTCATCTCATAGAAGAGCAACTGCCAATGGTTAAACGCAGTAATATACTCCTTGAACCATGCAGGAGAAATACTGCGCCATGCATAGCTTATGTGAGTTGGCGAATCAAGATGGAGGACTCTTCTGCCAACATAGTAGTCTCTCCAAGCGACCACGTAGTGATAGACACAGCTGAGTTTAAGCGTGTTATCACCGAAAGCCTTAATTTCACTAAGGAGTCGGATGCTATTGTAACCCTTGGAATGAAAGCTACGCGTCCAGAGACAGGCTATGGCTACATAGAAGCTGACTTGTCTTCTAACACGTTGAGAAACAAGGAAATATATCGTGTTGACGCTTTTCATGAGAAACCAAATGCAGAAAAGGCCGCACAATATTTGGCAAAAAACAACTATTTTTGGAATGCGGGAATATTCATTTGGAATATTGAGACAATCGTCAACGCACTAAGGGTTTACGCACCAAGAATCAATAATGTCTTTGAGCGGATTCAAGACATCCTCGGCACTGAAAAAGAACAGGAAACGGTTGACAAATGTTACCCAAACTGTGAGAATATATCCATAGACTATGCCGTGATGGAGAAAGCAGAAGAGAAATTCGTGTTCCCGGCCAACTTTGGATGGAGCGATCTTGGGACATGGGGATCGTTGCTGATGCAAAGCAGCAAGGATGTAAATGGCAATGTATGTATTGGCCAAAACATCAGTCTTTACGATACTCGTGGATGCATCATTCATACATCTCAAGAAAAGCAAGTGATAGTTGAAGGATTGTCAAATTATGTCGTGGCAGAAAAAAACAACCGACTGTTGATTTGTCACCTCTCAGAAGAACAACGGATTAAAGTATTCCTTGGGAAATAAACCCTATTAGTGCTGTTATGATAAATAGGGATAATGAAAACATATATTAAAACAATATGAGCGACTTAAATAACCCATTGATTTCTTTTATCATAACAACTTATAACCTTCCTGTGGTACTGTTGCACGAATGCGTTAAAAGCATAGTTGCACTTTCGTTGTCACAAAAAGAGAGGGAAATAATCGTAATAGATGACGGCTCGGACTTTTGTCCAGTAAATGAGTTAACAGAAATAGCCAGCGATATAATTCTTGTCAGGCAGCCAAACAAAGGACTGTCTGTGGCGAGGAATGTCGGCTTGAAAATGTCGACTGGAAAATTTGTGCAGTTTATTGACGGTGACGATTGCCTCATCAATGCACCTTACGAACATTGCCTTGACATTATACGATATCAGCAACCGGTTGACATGGTGATGTTTTATTCAGCTTCTTCACTGGATCAACCAACGGAGTCAAGCTATACAGGTCCGATAACCGGTGAGGAATATTTGGCTAACAACAACTTGCGTGCTTCTGCATGGGGATATATCTTTCGCAGAAGCCGGCTTGGCAAGTTGAAATTCACGCCTGGGATTGTGCATGAGGATGAGGAATTCACTCCTCAACTTGTATTGAATATGCATAATATATATTGTACGCAAGCCAAGGCTTATTTCTACAGACAACGTAAGGATTCAATAACTCACACTGATAATAAAGAGGAACAAAACAAGCGGTTGGCTGATATTTTCAAGGTAATAAAACATTTGAAAGCCATTGCTGACGAGGGGGATGATTTACGTGCCAAATCAATGGAACGGCGTGTGGCTCAACTATCTATGGATTTTCTTATTAATGTTATAAGGCTCACCAAGAGCCGCAAGCAATTAAATGACGCCATAGAATTGTTGAGGGAACACGGCCTCTATCCTTTGCCAGACAACAAATATACCCCAGAATATATGATTTTTAGGTATATGATCCAAAAGAAAGCAGGTCAACTTATTCTCATTGCTACTCTATAGTGGGCATTCTAAGTTTATATTAACTACACACTATTGTTTTGGCGGTATGAAAATCTTGTTGATTGGAGAATATAGCAATGTACACGCGACACTAGCCAAAGGTTTTCGCAATTTAGGGCACATGGTTACCGTGGTAAGCAATGGCGACTTTTGGAAGGATTATCCGCGAGACATAGACGTGAGCAGAGGAAATGGGAAACTAAGCGGAATTCGTCTACTTATAAAAATCATTTCGCTTCTACCTCAATTGCGAGGCTATGATATCGTACAACTGATCAATCCGTTGTTTTTTGAATTGAAGGCTAAAACCATCGCCCCACTCTACCATTATTTAAGAAAACACAATGGCAAGATAGTGTTGGGCGCATTCGGCATGGACTATTATTGGGTTCATGAAAATATTGCGCATAAACCGTTGAGATACAGTGATTTTAATATTGGTGACTCTTTGCGTAAAGATCCCGAGGCGACACGCTATATAAACGATTGGATTGGTACCGACAAGGAAATATTGAATAAGCAAATAGCTGATGGTTGTGATGCTATTGTTGCTGGGTTATATGAATATTGGGCAATTTATCATCCTGTCTTTACTGATAAGACAACGTTTATTCCTTTCCCTGTAGAGCCTAAAAAACTTTATACTGAGAAATTTCATTTGTCTCCAATAAGACTTTTCATTGGTATAAACAGACAACGTGACAAGTACAAAGGCACAGACATAATGCTTCGTGCCGCACAAGCCATAGCTGCAAAATACCACGACAAAGTTCAGCTCTTCGTAGCGGAAAGCTTACCGTTTGACGAATATGTTGAGGCGTTACGAAATGCTGATGTTCTCCTTGACCAACTTTATAGTTATACTCCCGCAATGAATGCGTTGGAAGCAATGAGCCGCAGAATAGTTGTCGTCGGAGGTGGTGAACCGGAGAACTATTCCTTATTGAACGAAAACACACTTAGGCCAATCATTAATGTTGAACCTTCTTATTCAAGTGTTTACTCACAATTGGAGAATTTAGTCCTTCACATGGAAAAGCTGCCGCTGCTTAAGCGGCAAAGTGTTGAATACATTGCTCGGCATCATGATTATCTCAATGTGGCTCGACAATACTTGAGGCTTTACGATTCGTTAATGGAACATTAATCATCGAAACTACGCGTTTGACACAAGCCATGTTATATATCCCAAGAAGCAGGCTATTAGTACACATCCCTCCCAACGATCGACACGGAGTTTCGTGAAGGAAAATAGCCAAAACAAGGTCATAGACATTACCATTACAGCCATGTCGACATAGGTGATGTTTTGAATGTGCATTGGAGATATTAAGCCGGTCAAGCCGAGAATCATCAATATGTTGAAGACATTGGAACCCAATACGTTGCCAATGGCTATACCGCTGTCACCTTTCTTTGCGGCAACAGCGCTTGTGGCGAGCTCCGGGAGCGAAGTTCCACCGGCTACAATTGTCAGTCCGATTACGGCATCGCTTATACCCCAAGCGTGAGCCAACGACGATGCATTGTCGACAAAAACATTAGAGCCCAATACAAGACCAAGAAGGCCAATGACGATTAAGAAGACGGATTTCTTCGCTCCTATCGTTTCTTTTGAAGAGTTACTTTCAGGGGAAACATTTTTTGAATCACGTAAGGTAATCCAGATAAAAGCGATAAATGCGATGAAAAGAATCAATGCGTCCAATCGTGACATAATATCGTCCATCATCATGATTGTCAGCATGACAGAAGCAATTATAGCTATTGGTATGTCTCTTTTTACTGTGGCGCGTTGAATGGTTATGGGAGCCACTATTGCAGCCACTCCTACAATGAGTAACACGTTGAAAATGTTGCTTCCTACAATATTTCCTACTGCAAGGTCCGGAGTGCCTTTTATAGCAGATACAATGGAAACAAAAAACTCTGGCATCGATGTGCCAATTGCCACAATTGTAAGACCTATGACTATTTGCGGGATTCCAAGTTTTGTCGCCAAGCCTACTGCGCCGTTTGTCAGCCAATCGGCACTTTTCAATACGACCACAATGCCGAGAATTAAGAGTACTATTTGTGCCCACATGATTTCAGGGGCAAAAGTAAACATTAATATATCCATGAAAAAATATTGTTAATTCGCGAATAAGTTACATGTTGAACGCGAGTTTTTCAAGTTTTGACTTGAGTTCGCCGGCCTTGCTTTTTCTTATGGCAAGCTTGATAGTGCAGTCGTTGTCAAAACTTTGGTCAACGATGCGCGGTTGCATTTCTTTCACTATCCGCATGACGCCATTCATCATAGGGTATGTAAACTGGTAAGTGATGCTTTCCTCTACCAATCGTTCCTCAATGACGGCATGATCTATAGCTTCAGCTGCGGCCGTGCGATATGCAACGATAAGTCCACCTGTGCCAAGGTTCACTCCACCATAATATCTGACGACACAAACGAGGATGTTTGTCAAGTTATGACTGTTTATTTGCCCAAGTATAGGCTTGCCTGCAGTGGATGATGGTTCTCCATCGTCATTGGCACGAAATTCATCGCACTCACTACCTAGCATATATGCATAGCAACAATGCCGTGCGTCATAATATTTTTTACGATATTCGGCAATGAGTTTCATTGCCTCTTCCGTTGATTCTATATGATGGGCAAAGGCGAGGAACTTACTCCGCTTTTCCGTGTAGTATCCCTCGCCTATTTGTTTAGGGCTTATAGTCAGATATGTATCTTCCATCAAGCTTTTTAAATCATGACAATTTGTGTATCACAAGTCCGGACCTTAATTTTGGCTCGAACCAAGTGGCCTTTGGAGGCATGATATTACCGCTGTCGGCAATTTTCATTATTTGCTCCATCGATACTGGATAAAGGGCTAGTGCCCAACGCATTTCTCCGCTGTCCACGCGATTCTTCAGTTCTTTGAGTCCACGCAATCCGCCAACAAAGTCAACTCGCTTGTCAGACCTTAAGTCTTTAATGCCAATCAGTTTATCAAGGATGAGTCGACTTGATATGTCAACATCAAGACAACCTATCGGGTCATTGTCGTCGTATGCTCCTGGACGCGCTGTCAAGCTATACCAATTGCCATCAATATAAAGAGAGAATTCGTGGCGATGACTCGGGCGATATTCTTCTTGCCCTGAGTACATTACAACAAAATCTTTCTCTAAGGCTTTAAGGAACTCTTCCGTAGACATGCCATTAAGATCTTTCACTACTCGGTTGTAGTCAAGAATCGTCAGTTCGCTTGCCGGGAAGCATACAGCCATGAAGAAATTGTATTCTTCCGTTCCCGTGTTGTGTGGGTTAGCCTTTGCTTTGTCATCGGCCACACGTACGGCTGCCGCGGAGCGATGGTGCCCGTCAGCAATATACAAGGAGGGCATCTTTGCAAACTCACGAGTAATGGTGTCTATATCCTTTGGGTCGTCGATAACCCAGAAACGATGGCGGAAGCCATCTTCCGGTGCCACGAAGTCATATTCAGGCTTCGTATGTGCATAGCGTGAGATAATGGCATCTAACGTGTTGTTGTCGGGATAGGCGAAGAATGCAGGCCCAACATTGGCATCGGTTGCCAACACGTGTCTCATTCTGTCGTCCTCTTTCTCACGGCGAGTTAACTCATGCCGTTTGATGATTCCTTTATGATAATCTGAGGCAGACGCGGCTACCACTAGCCCATATTGTGTCTTGTCTGGCGACAACGACTGGGCATAGAGGTAATAGCATTCCTTTTGGTCTTGCTTGAGCCAACCCTTATCGAGAAACAATTGAAACTGTTTCTCCGCCTCTTTGTAAACTCTTGGATCATCGGCGACAACATCAGCCGGAAAGTTTATTTCCGGCATATTGATGTGGTAGAAACTCATCTCGTTGTCACCTGCCGACTTGCGAGCTTCTTCAGAGGAAAGCACATCGTAGGGATAGCTTTCTATCTTCTCGACAAGATCCTTTGGAGGGCGAATGCCACGAAAAGGCTTAACTGTTGCCATAATGTTTTAGTAATTAGGGGTTTAGTAATTACTTGTTCACTTGAAACTTTGTGCAACCGTCTTTGAAGAACGCATTGATTTGGTTTGCCGCAGCAATGCCGGCGTTGATGTTAGCCTCAGCTGTCTGTGCGCCCATCTTTTTGGGCGTGGAGAAGTAGCGTCCGGCAAACTTACGAAACTCCTCGTCCTTCTCTGGCATGATGTCGGTAATGTATTTCAAGTCTTCGCGCTCAGCCATGAGTTTCAACAAGCCATCTTCGTCTATGACTTCTTTGCGTGCCGTGTTTATGAGAACGCCTCCCTTTCCCATTTGGGAAACAACATCATAGTTGATGCTCTTACGGGTCTCGTCTGTTGCGGGAATGTGCAACGACACAACGTCGCAAGTCTTAAACAGGTCGTCTCTGTCTTTTGCGGCATGAACATCTTGCGCCTCAATCTTGTCGGCTGGCACAAACTCGTCGAAAGCATAAACCTCCATGCCGAATCCTTTAGCGATGCGGGCTACATTGCGACCAACATTGCCAAAAGCGAGTATGCCGAGCTTTTTGCCTTTGAGCTCAGAGCCAGCTTTGCCATTGAAGAAATTGCGCACGGCGTAAACGAGCATACCGAAAACGAGTTCTGCCACTGCGTTAGAGTTCTGCCCAGGAGTGTTCTCTACCACTATGCCTTTTTCCTTGGCGTATGCGGTGTCGATAGAGTCGTAGCCTGCTCCGGCACGAACCACAATTTTCAGTCTCGTAGCAGCATCAAGCACTTCTTTGGTTATTTTATCGGAACGCACAATCATTGCGTCCGCGTCCTTGACAGCATCCAGCAGTTGCTGCTTGTCGGTGTATTTCTCCAACAACACCAACTCGTGTCCTTCAGCCTCTGCCGCGTTCTTGATGCCATTTACCGCTGTGGCGGCAAATGGCTTTTCTGTTGCAACAAGTATCTTCATAGTTGATTCTTTCTTTTTTAAAATTAATGATTGGCCTCAAACTCTTGCATGCACTTGACGAGCGCATTCACTCCTTCCATGGTTTGAGCGTTGTAGCAACTGGCACGGAATCCGCCTACCGAGCGATGTCCTTTTATGCCCACCATGCCTTGTGCCACTGCGAAATCGAGGAAAGGCTTTTCCAAGTCCTTGTACTCGTCGTTCATCACGAAGCAGATGTTCATCAGCGAGCGGTCTTGAGCGTCCACTGTGCCACGGAACAAGCGGTTGCGGTCAATCTCCGCATAGAGCACGTCGGCACGTTCCTTTGCGAGGCGATCCATCTCCTTCACGCCACCTTGCTCTTTCACCCAACGCATGGTTTCGAGCAATGAATAGATAGGCACCACTGGAGGTGTGTTGAACATAGAGCCCTTCTCCACGTGCGTGCGATAATCAATCATCGTAGGCAACTCGCGTGGAGCCTTTCCCAACATGTCGTCTTTGACGATTACCACTGTTACGCCAGCCATGGCAAGGTTCTTCTGTGCGCCGGCATAGATGGCGGTATACTTCGATACGTCTACAGGGCGGCTCATGATGTCTGATGACATGTCGGCAATGAGTGGCACGGGAGCGTCGATATCCTTGCGAATCTCCGTTCCGAAGATAGTGTTGTTGGTCGTTATGTGAAGATAATCAAGGTCTGAGGGAATCTCATAGTGGTGTGGAAGATGAGTGTAGTTGTCTGCAGCTGATGAAGCCACTTCCACTGTCTCGCCGAAGTGCTTGGCTTCTTTCATGGCTTTCTTTGCCCAAGTGCCCGTATTGATATATCCTGCTTTCTTGATGAGGAAGTTGGCAGGAATCTGCATGAACTGGAGGCTTGCGCCACCGCCGAGGAATATAACAGAATAGCCCTCGGGGATATCAAGGAGTTCTTTTATCAGGGCTACTGCCTCGTCAACAACAGGCTGGAAATCCTTGGCACGATGACTGATCTCCATGAGCGAGAGACCTGAGCCATTGAAGTCAAGAATTTGCTTGGCTGTGTTCTCGATTACCACACGTGGAAGCATTGAGGGTCCCGCGTTAAAATTGTACTTCTTCATATCTTCTATTTTAAAAGGTTTGATATCTCTTTCCGTTTTAGATTGCAAACCTAATAAATTATTTTGACCTACGCAAATATTTCTGACAAAAACAGCTGCTTAAATGCTCGAATAAAATGTAAAAACTGTAAATATGCGGTTCTTATTCAATTGTGTGCCCAAACAGTTCTGTTTTTATTGTTTTGCCAAGATTGTGATATTTCACCTCATCACTTCCACTTTCGTGCGTTTTCCTTTTATTTTACAACCTTGCACGTTTTTCAGCACCGAGTTTAGTTTCTTGTTGTCTACCGCGGCATAGGCATAATAGTCGTAAACGTCTATACGTCCTATTTCGGCACCTTTTAGCCCGCCCGTCTTGCACAGAAAGCCCAAAATGTCGCCTTTCGACACTTTGTCCTTTTTGCCTTTGCCTATATATAATGTTGTCATGCGCGACTTGGCTGGGGCTGGCAACGATTCCGGGAACTCGAAATCGCAGGTCATGGCATCCACATAATCGGGAAGCGTCTCGCCTTCGCTCAATATGAAATAAGTATCGCCAGTCTTGTCCCATCGTGCGGTACGGCCTACCCGGTGCGTATAGTCTTCTTCCGTCTCAGGCAGATGATAGTGCACTATATTCCTGACGTTGGGTATGTCGAGTCCACGGCTGCCAAGGTTCGTGCTTACCAATATGTTTGCACTTCCATTGGCGAAACGGTATATGGCCTCTTCACGTTGGCGCTGGTCAAGTCCTCCGTGATAAGCAGTCAAGGAGAATCCCTCACTTTTGAGGAACTCCGCCGTGCGTTCCACGCTGTCACGGTAATTCAAGAAAACGATGGTGCTCACATCGCCAAAGCAGGCCAATAGGTTGGCAAGCGTGCGCAGCTTGTCCTTGTCTGGGCTGTGAACGATGCTTATGCTTACGCGCTCATTGTCTTCGTTGGTTTCAAGGAAATCCACGACGTGGAATCCCACGGGCGACAGTTCTCCGTTCGCCCTGCCGTCGTCAACCATGTCGGTGGCCGAAAGGAATATGCGGCGAGCTGTCCTTGGCATGCGTTCCATGGCACGGTTCATCTCGTCGGCGAAACCCATTTGCAGACATTTGTCGAATTCGTCTATCACGATCCACCTCACGCCATTTGCGTCAATGTTAGCCTTGTCCAAATGGTCGTTAAGTCTTCCAGGCGTGGCGAAAACCACATGGGGCATCACCTTTCGCAACTCGCGATGCTCGTCCATTGCCGAGCGTCCACCATGACTTGCGTAGCCTCTTACGCCAGCCTTAAGGCTGGCCAACACTTCTGCCGATTGTATGGCAAGCTCTCTTCCCGGCACTATCACTATGGCCTGAAGCTCGTCTGATGTCGAGTCTATGAGTTGCGCGAGTGGCAAAAGGTAAGCAAGCGTCTTGCCGCTACCTGTTGGGCTGAGCACCTCCACGTTGTCAGAGCCTTCAATGATGGCGGCAGCTGCGGCTTGCTGCATCGGACTCATGGTGATGCCCAGCTTTTCTGTTATCTTGTCTGTATCCATTATCGTTATGTTGTGTTTATCAGTCTTTTAGCGAGTATGTCACCGTGGTCACTACCCTAACCCGCTTTATCCATGGCGTGTTGGCGTCACGGTCGTCTATCGAGAATTGTCCTTGGTCTGCGCTTATAATCTTGTTGAGCGTCGACTTGCTGTTCTTCGCAAACTGGTTTGCCGTTTGTTCCGCGTTTTCAATGGCCTCGGTCATCATCTTTGGCTTCATGGCCTTGAACGATACCAAGCTGTATGCCACTTGATTATTGTAATCGTCTGATACTATTGCCACTCCTTGCTTCAGCAGTTCGCCTTGACGGGCTATGATGCCACGCACTCTGTCCACGTGGTTCGACGTGACGGTTATCACCAACGTGACATTATAGCGGTATTCGCGACGATTCTCGTTGTATTGGTCTGCCGACAAGTCTATCACCTTTGGCGCGTTTACAGAAATCTCATTCTCACTGATGCCATTGGCAATCAGGAAACGCTTGATGGTAAGTTGTTTGCCTGCTATGCGGTCGTAGAGTTCAGGAAGGTCGTTGCCCAATTCTTTCGACACGATTGGCCATGTCACCTTGTCGGCTTTTACTTCCTTCTCCGCGAGACCTTTGACTGTTACCTTGCGGTCCTTCTCTGTGAAATTGTCCATGCCTGCTTTCAAGCACAATCCCATGACGATTATTCCTACGGCAAGAATTGCCGCGCTAAGCAATCTTTCTTTCATGACCTTTAGATTAAAAAAGTTTCACTATTTGTTATTACACACGATATATCATTTGAACAGAATCATCTCATTTGGTGCAAATTTACGAAAAAAAATCAAGCAAAGGCCATACAGTCATGTCAAAGATACCTAAAACTTATATTATAATGTGCATGAAAAAGTAATTGTGGTAAGACAAACTGAAATTGAGGTATGTTGTGGTAATATTAATATGTGTAATTTTGCAACCGTGAGAACAACCATTGCACAACAAAGAACTTTATTTAAGATTAAACATAAGCTATATGTATATAGAGAAGATTAAGTCGCCAGCCGACTTGAAAGGGCTGGATTTGAAAGCATTGCAGACTGTAGCCGAGGAAACAAGGCAAGCAGTATTGAACCGCGTGAGCAAGCATGGAGGCCACGTAGGACCCAATCTCGGATTCGTAGAGGCAACAGTGGCCTTGCACTACGTGTTTGATGCGCCAAAGGATAAGTTCGTGTTCGACGTGAGCCACCAAAGCTACCCCCACAAGGTGCTCACCGGCCGTGCGGCAGGATTCCTTGGCGATGTTGACGACATGAATGCCATAAGCGGCTATTCGTCTCCAGCCGAATGCCCTGAGTACGACAACTTTGAGGTAGGCCACACTTCCACGTCCATTAGCCTTGCTACGGGCTTGCAGAAGGCGCGCGACATCAATGGAACGCACGAGAATATTATTGCCGTTATCGGCGACGGCTCGCTGTCGGGAGGCGAGGCTTTCGAGGGTCTTGACGAGGCTTCGGAGCTTGGCACGGGCATCATCATCGTGGTTAACGACAACGAGATGTCCATTGCCGAGAACCATGGTGGAATCTACAAGAACCTGCGTGCCTTACGCGAGAGCCACGGCACCTGTGAGCACAACTGGTTTAAGGCTTGGGGATTCGAATACAAATACTTGGAAGAAGGCAATGACATAGAGAAGCTCATCGAGGTGTTTGAGAGCGTGAAGGGCACTCGGAAGCCTACGGTTGTCCACATCCACACCGAGAAGGGGCATGGCTATGCACCTGCCGTGGCCAACAAGGAGGCATGGCACTACCAAATGCCTTTCAACTTGGATGACGGAAGCAGCCCACGTAGAAATGCCGATGGCTCAGTACCTGAGATTGCTCCACGTGAGGACTATGGCCAGCTCTTCAGCGATTGGATGCTGCGTGAGATGAAGCAAGACAAGACACTTATTGCCGTAACGGCCGGCACGCCTACTGCCGCCGGATTCACTCTTGAGAAACGCAAGCAAGCAGGCGCACAGCACATAGACATGGGCATCGCCGAAGAGCAGGCAGCGGCAATGATTTCGGGCATGGCCAAAGGTGGACTGCATCCTGTTTGGACTGTTTACAGCACCTTCATCCAGCGCACCTACGACCAGATTGCGCAGGACATCTGTATCAATTCCAACCCTGCCGTAATCAATGTCTTGTGGGGTGGCGTTAACTCCATGAACGACATCACGCACATCTGCCTCTTCGATATCCCGATGCTTTGCAGCATTCCCGGACTTATCTATCTCGCCCCGACCACTTGTGAGGAATATTTTGCCATGCTGCGTTGGGCCATCTTGCAAGACAAGAAGCCAGTTGCCATTCGTGTGCCGAGCAATGGTGTTCACCACACTTCCGAGAAGGTAGACGAGGAGTATGGATATGAGCCTAAATATAAGGTGGTCCACCGTGGCGAGAAGGTGGCGATAATCGCCGAGGGTTCATTCTTCCAAAAGGGTGAGAATGTCGTTGGCTTGCTTGCCCAAAAGGGTATCGATGCCACGCTCGTCAACCCTCGTTATCTCAACGGTGTAGACTCTGATACGCTCGACTCGCTGAAGGCTGACCATCAGTTGGTGGTTACACTTGAAGACGGCTCCAAGGACGGAGGATTTGGCGAGCGCATAGCTTCCTACTACGGCACTTCCGACATGAAGGTATTGGTGGGCGGCATCAAGAAAGGGCTTTACGACCGTTTCGACGTGAACCAGCTCTTGTCCGACAATCGGTTGCTCGATGAGCAGATAGTGGAAGACATCATCAACTTACTCAAATAATTTGTTGTATGAAGAGAACTGTCTTTATTACGGTATTATTGTTAATGACGATTGAAATAATGGCACAGAAAAAAGTTACACAGACGGCAGGGCGCGATCAATTAGGGAAGTTTGCCCCCGAGTTTGCCCATCTCAACGATGATGTCCTCTTTGGTGAGGTGTGGAGCCGCAACGACCTTCTCTCGTTGAGAGACCGCAGCCTGGTGACCATCACATCACTCATCAGCCAAGGCATTGCCAACACTTCTTTGACACATCACCTCCAGGCCGCCAAGGCCAATGGCATCACCCGAACAGAGATAGCGGAGATAATCACCCACATAGCCTTCTATGCAGGATGGCCGAAGGCATGGGCGGCATTCAACCTTGCCAAGGAAGTGTGGGGAGAAGACGTGAATGGAGACGATGCCAAGGCGGCATTCCAGCGCGAGATGATATTCCCGATAGGCGAACCTAACGTGGCTTACGCCAAGTATTTCAAGGGCAACAGCTATCTGGCTCGCGTTTCCACCGAACAGGTGCCAATAGCCAATGTGACCTTTGAGCCCGGCTGCCGCAACAATTGGCATATCCACCATGCCACCAAGGGCGGTGGGCAGATGCTTGTTGGTGTTGCCGGACGTGGCTGGTACCAGGAAGAGGGCAAGCCGGCGCAGGAAATCCTGCCCGGCACCGTCATCCACATCCCTGCTGGCGTGAAACATTGGCACGGAGCTGCAAAAGACAGTTGGTTTGCCCACCTCGCTTTCGAGGTCGCAGGCGAGAACGTTTCCAACGAATGGCTTGAGCCTGTGAGCGACGAGGAATACGGCAAGCTGCAATGATAATTACGCGAAAAAAGTCGAAATAGCATGAAGAAACTTTTAGTGATTGCTGTGGCATTGCTGAGCACGATTATGCTCCATGCCCAGTCGAAGGTCTATATGACCAAGGAGATAAGCCCGGAGGCTTTGGTTCGCATATATAAGGCTCTTATAGAGCGCATCAATCGACAGCATGGCACTTACATCACGGAATATGCCGAGAAGATTGGTTTGGGAAGCAAAATATACGAAATAGAGATGATAAAATGATGAACAAGTATCTCCTTTTACTCGTGGCGCTCGTGCTTGGTTCCACAGCAAGGGCGGCGGTAGGCGACTCTTCCATTGTGCATGGGCTTGACGAGGTGGTGGTCACTGGCAGCAACAAGGCCATGCCGCGCAACCTCTTGCCATACACGGTGTCGGTTGTCGACAGCCGCCAATTGGAGGCCACTGGCAAGACGCAGCTCCTCTCTGCCCTATCGGGCAAGGTGCCAAGCCTTTTCGTGTCTCAACGCGGCCTTTTTGGATTTGGCGTGAGCAACGGTGGCAGTGGTGGCATAAAGATACGCGGTGTGGGCGGCTCGCCCACAAGCGGTGTGCTGATGATGGTCGATGGCCAACCGCAGTTTGCAGGACTCTACTCCCACCCCGTAGCCGATTTTTACGGCACGGAGTATGTCGACCATGTGGAGATATTGCGCGGCCCGGGCTCGGTGCTCTATGGTTCTAATGCCATGGGAGGCGTGATAAACGTCATAACGAGGCAAGCACAGCAAGATGGCATACATACCACGCTCTCATCGCAATACGGAAGCTATAACACTTGGCAGACGACGCTCACCAACATGGCGCGCTACGGCAAGTTCTCATCCTTGGTAAGCCTTGGCTACGACCGCACCGACGGCACGGAGGCTAACTTCGACTTCAAGCAGTCGAGCCTGTATGCCAAGATAGGATACGACATATCGCGTCGTTGGGCATTGGCTGCCGACTATTCGCTGATGAACTTCCGTGCCAATGACCCCATCTATGCCAGTCTGCGTGGTGCCGACTATGTCATCCACCAAAACGTGACGCGCGGTGAGTCTTCTCTTGCCCTTAGCAACCGCTATGCGTCGACAGATGGCGTGGTGCGTCTCTACTATAGTTATGGCAATCATTATATAGATGACCCAAACCACTTTCACAGTCTCGACGACCGCTTCGGAATACTTGCCTATCAGAACTTCAGTCCGTGGCACATGGCAACCTCAACCATCGGCTTCGACTTCAACGTCTATTCAGGCAAGATACCCATGTCGGGCGGCAATAGTTCTGGCAACGGCACTCTTAGCCGTAAGAACATCACGGAGTATTCGCCTTACATCACCCTGCAACAGTCGCTTTTCGATGGCTTACTTTCGTTGAGTGGTGGCTTGCGCATGGCCAACAGCGACAAGTTTGGCTCACATTGGTTGCCTCAGGTCGGTGTAGCCTTGTATCCTGCCCAGGGGTGGGCGTTAAAAACTTCTCTGGCCAAGGGTTATCGCAATCCGTCGTTTCGCGAACTCTATCTGTATCCTCCTCACAACCCCGACCTTGACCCAGAGAGCATGATGAACTATGAGGTGACACTGAGCCGGCGTTTCTCCCGCTATCTAAGTGTTGACCTGACAGGTTATTTTTCCGAGGGCAGCAACATCATACAGATCGTGAGCGGAAAGAATATCAACACGGGCAGTTTTCGCAATAAGGGCATAGAGCTTGGCGCGACAAGTCGTCCGCTCGATGCGTTGTCGTTGCGCGCATCATATAGCTATATGCACACATCGCTCGATGGATTGACGGCGGCTCCAAAGAACCAATACTTCCTTGGTGTTGACTACGATGTGTTGCCACAACTCACCGTGAATGCTGAGTTGACAGGCGTGGGCGGGCTCTATGTCGCCGACGGCGTGGAACACCAGAACTATGCCTTGCTCAATATGCGGTTGACTTACAAGCCTATTAAATACGTCGACATATTTGTCAATCTCGACAACGTCACCGATGCCAGCTACATGATAAACAACGGTTATCGCATGCCAGGGTTTACCGTCATGGGAGGATTTAAGGTGAAGTTCTGAGAAAACGAACATTGTTTTGCGGTTTCCTAAGTTGAAAACTTTAAATATTGGAATCAAGAACAATAAGAAAGCAAGAAAATTATTACTTTTGCTTGTGGATACTTCTGTTCAAAACGATAAAACTTGTAAATATAATGACTGAACGATATTTAAATTCTGTACAAGCGTTCAACGACAGCTTTGGACTTGAGACATTGCACCCGCTGGTGAGCGTCGCGAGCTATGAGCATAAGAGCGAAATAGTGGAAACCATAAACCATTACGGCATCTATGCCCTTTTCCTGAAAGAAAACAAGGGGTGCAAGCTGTCGTATGGTCGCACGCCATACGATTTTGACGAGATGACGGTGACGAGTTTTGCCCCTGGTCAAGTGATTCATGTGGAGCCTGTGCCAGGTGTCACTTACCCACGGTGGACTGCCTTGGTGTTCCATCCAGACCTGCTCAACCGCACGGCATTGGGCAGGAACATCAGCCGCTACGAGTTTTTCGACTACACCTCAAGCGAGGCGCTCCATCTGTCTTGTGGCGAGATAGAAATATTCCGTGGGGTTCTCGACATGATAAACCAAGAACTTCATCGTGGTATCGACAAGCATTCCAAGGAGTTGATCGTGAGCAATATAGAGCTTTTGCTTAACTATTGCCTACGGTTTTACGACAGGCAGTTTGTGACCCGCGAGGAGATAAACCATTCGGTGGTGAAGAAGTTCACTTCGCTTCTTGATACTTATATTGCCAACAACGCCAAGCTTGACGGGCTTCCCTCGGTGGCTTATTTTGCAGACAAGTGTTGCTATTCTGCCAAGTATTTCGGTGAACTTGTGAAAACCGAGACAGGCAAGACGGCAAAGGAGTTTATAAATGACCGTGTGCTGCGCCAGGCAAAGCAGTTGCTCAGCGACGATTCGCTTACTATCACGCAAGTGAGCATGCGTTTGGGCTTCGAATATCCACAGCATTTCGTGCGCTTCTTCAAGGCGCACACAGGACTTACGCCATCAGAATTTCGAAAGACGGCATAGCGTGCAAATTATGCCCTTTTGCCTTTCCATTGGAATCGCATTGCCTTTGCATTGGAATCGCATTGCCTTTGCATTGGAATCGTGATGGCTTTTCAGTGGAAAGCCGAAAGCCTTGAAAAGAACATAAAAAAAGTCGCAAGACGCTTAAAAACGTCCTGCGACTTTTTGCTTGTATATTATGCTGTCTACTAATCAGTTGTCTTGTCCCTAAGCCATTCCTGGCGTGCCTCTTAGTTGCTGAACGTCATGCCGTTGGCATCGGCGTCTATCACTATTGGCTTGTCGCGAAGAACCCTCTCGGCGAGAATCTGCCTTGAAAGGTCGTTGAGCACATAGTCTTGTATGGCGCGCTTCACAGGACGAGCGCCAAACTCCGGATCGTAGCCGACCTTGGCGAGCCATTCAATGGCCTCGGGAGTCCACTTCAACGTGAAGCCTTGCGTCTCAAGCATCTTGGCGACTCGGTTCATCTGCAGGGTCACGACCTTGCCTATCTGTTCCTTCGTCAATGGCAAGAACATTATTATGTCGTCGATGCGGTTGAGGAATTCCGGACGTATGGTCTTCTTCAGCATGTCCATCACGTGGTTGCGAGTGTCATTTATCACGGAGTCACGATTAGCGTCGTTTAAGTCGCTGAAACGCGACTGTATATACTGCGAGCCAAGGTTGGAGGTCATGATGATGATGGTGTTCTTGAAGTTCACCGTGCGACCTTTGTTGTCGGTCAGCCTGCCATCGTCGAGCACCTGCAAGAGTGTGTTGAACACGTCGGGATGTGCCTTCTCAATCTCGTCGAACAACACCACGCTATAAGGTTTGCGGCGCACTGCCTCGGTGAGCTGTCCGCCTTCATCGTATCCGACATACCCCGGAGGCGCGCCAATGAGCCTTGTCACCGAGAACTTCTCCTGATATTCGCTCATGTCGATTCGCGTCATCATGTTCTCGTCGTTGAAGAGATAGTCGGCAAGAGCCTTTGCCAACTCCGTCTTACCTGTGCCGGTGGTTCCGAGGAAGATGAACGATGCTATTGGTCGCTTAGGGTCTTGGAGTCCGGCACGCGAACGGCGCACGGCATCAGCCACTGCGTTTATGGCCTCGTCTTGTCCAACCACGCGCTTGTGGAGCTCGTCCTCAAGATGAAGCAACTTTTCTCTCTCGCTCTGCAGCATCCTCGTCACGGGAATGCCTGTCCATCGGCTCACGACTTCGGCAATGTCGTCGCCGGTCACTTCCTCCCTCACGAGTCCGTCGCCACCCTGTGTGGCATGAAGTTGCAACTGCACGGAGTTGATGTCGTCTTGCAAGCTTTTCAATTTGCCATAGCGTATCTCAGCCACCTTTGCGTAGTCGCCCTCACGCTCAGCCTTCTCTGCCTCAAACTTCAGGTTCTCAATGGCTTGCTTGTCCTGCTGAATCTTGTTTACCAGTCCCTTCTCGGCTTCCCATTTGGCCCTGTAGGAGTGTTCCTTCTCTTTCAGCTCGGCAATGTCCTTGTCGAGTTGCTTTATCTTGTCTTCGTCGCCCTCGCGCTTGATAGCCTCACGCTCAATCTCAAGTTGCTTGAGCTTGCGCGAGATTTCGTCGAGTTCCTCAGGCTCAGAGTCACGCTCCATGCGAAGCTTTGCGGCAGCCTCGTCCATGAGGTCGATGGCCTTGTCGGGGAGGTAGCGGTCGGAGATATATCTCTCGGAGAGTTTCACTGCGGAGATGCAGGCGTCGTCGGTTATCCTCACCTTGTGATGGTTCTCGTACCTTTCCTTCAAGCCTCGGAGAATGCTTATGGCGTCTGCCTCGTCGGGCTCATCCACCATTACGGTTTGGAACCTACGCTCCAGAGCCTTGTCCTTCTCAAAGTATTTTTGATACTCATTGAGGGTCGTGGCACCGATTGCCCTCAGTTCGCCTCTTGCCAGTGCCGGCTTCAGGATGTTGGCTGCGTCCATTGCGCCTTCGCCGCCGCCAGCGCCCACGAGCGTATGAATCTCGTCAATGAAAAGAATGATGTTGCCGTTGGCGTTGGTCACCTCTTTTATGACGCTCTTCAGGCGTTCCTCAAACTCACCCTTGTATTTTGCGCCTGCTATAAGTGCGCCCATATCAAGCGAGTAGAGCTGTTTGTTCTTCAAGTTCTCCGGCACGTCTCCGCGCACTATGCGCTCGGCGAGCCCCTCTACGATGGCTGTTTTGCCAGTGCCTGGCTCGCCTATTATGATGGGGTTGTTCTTGGTGCGGCGAGAGAGAATCTGGAGCACGCGCCTTATCTCCTCGTCACGTCCTATCACAGGGTCGAGCTTGCCCTTGCGAGCCTCGTCCACAAGGTTTCGGGCATATTTAGACAAGGCTTGGTAGTTGTCGTCAGCGCTTTGGCTTTGCACCTTCTGGCCTTGACGAAGTTCCTGAATGGCCTTGGTCATTTCCTGCTCGGTGCAACCAGAATCCTTGAGCATTCGGCTCGCGGTGCTGTTGACCTGCAAGAGAGCAAGGAGGATTGGCTCCACAGAGACGAACTCATCGCCCATCTTTTGCGAGTCTTCCACTGCTTTTGCCAACACGCTGTTGGAGTCGTTGGAGAGGTAAGGCTGTCCCCCACCCTCCACACGAGGCAAGTGTCTCAACTCTTGTTGTACGAGATTCTCGATTTGCATGGCGTTGACGCCAAGCTTCTGAAATACAAAGTTGGTAACGTCTCGGCCTTTTTGCAAGATGCCTTGCAAAAGATGCACAGGCTCAATGGCCTGCTGGTGAGCCATCTGCGCTGTGTTTACTGCCTCTTGGATGGCTTCTTGTGCTTTGATTGTGAATTTGTCGAATGTCATATTTCTTCCTTTCTTTTGTTTTCATGTTTTTGTTACGCCCACATTCCATCAAAGGGCGTACCTAAACGCCCAACGTGACAACATGGCATTGCGATATGTCAAAATTGCAGTGCGCGTATGCGAGGAAATAATGGAAAATCGTAACTTTATATCTCTTAATTTTGATTATTAATCAAATTGTACTACCTTTGCCTTCATTATCACCAAAACTGAATAAGATGACAAAAGCTATCATTACCGTTGTGGGAAAAGACACGGTCGGAATCATTGCGCACATTTGTTCGTATCTTGCCGACAGCAACATTAACATTCTTGACATTAACCAAACCATTGTAAATGGCTTCTTCAACATGATGATGATTGTAGATATAGCGCAAAGTGGCAAAGCTTTCGAGGCAATCAGCTGTGAGCTTGACGAAGCTGGCAAGGAAAAGGGCGTGCAAGCCAAGATACAGTTGGAAGCCATCTTCGATAAGATGTACAGAATCTGACGTGGTGGAATCGTGTTAATGGAAATTCTTCAAAGATAAATTATGATAACAGCTTCTGAAGTCCTCGAAACCAAGCGAATGGTTGAGCAGGACAACCTTGACGTGAGAACTATCACGATGGGCATTAGTCTGCTCGACTGCGTAAGCTCTGACGTGAAAGAGACTTGCGACAAGATATACAACAAGATAACCACCCTTGCCAAGGACCTCGTAAAGACTGGCGAGAGCATATCGCGCGAGATAGGCATCCCTATTGTGCACAAGCGTATAAGCGTCACGCCGGTGTCTCTGGTGGGAGCGGCGTGTTGCAAGACCATTGACGACTATGTGGCAATAGCCAAGACACTCGATGACGCGGCTAAAAAGATAGGTGTCAACTTCCTTGGCGGATTCTCTGCCATAGTGAGCAAAGGCATGACTCCGAGCGAGGAACTGCTCATCCGTTCCCTCCCCAAGGCCCTCTCTGTCACCGATGTGGTATGCTCAAGCGTCAATGTGGGCTCCACGAAGACAGGCATCAATATGGATGCCGTTAGGTTGATGGGCAGCATTATCAAGGATAGCGCTGAGCTAACTAAAGACCGAGACTGCATTGGCCCGGCCAAGTTGGTGGTGTTCTGCAACGCTCCCGACGACAACCCGTTCATGGCTGGCGCGTTCCATGGCGTGAGCGAGGCCGACGCTATTATAAATGTGGGTGTGTCGGGGCCGGGTGTCGTGAAGTCGGCATTGGAGCAGATGGACGCCGACTGGCGCAAGGTTAACGGTGACGACAAGACAGCCACTTTCGAGACCCTTTGCGAGACCATCAAGCGCACCGCGTTTAAGATAACCCGAGTGGGACAATTCGTGGCGCAGGAGGCAAGTCGTAGGCTCAACGTGCCATTTGGCATTATTGACCTTTCGTTGGCGCCGACACCGGCTGTTGGCGATTCTGTTGCCGACATCCTTAAATGCATCGGCGTGGAGCAACCCGGCGCACCTGGAACAACTGCCGCGCTTGCTCTCCTCAACGACCAAGTGAAGAAAGGCGGCATCATGGCAAGTTCTTATGTCGGTGGCTTGTCTGGAGCCTTCATACCTGTCAGTGAGGACCAGGGCATGATAGACGCTGTCAACTTGGGAGCCTTGACGCTGGAGAAGCTTGAGGCAATGACTTGCGTATGCTCTGTCGGACTTGACATGATTGCCATTCCAGGGGATACGCCAGCCACCACCATATCGGGTATAATAGCAGACGAGTCTGCCATAGGCATGATTAATCAAAAGACTACTGCTGTGCGCATCATACCGGTAATTGGAAAACACGTGGGCGAGACAATAGAATGGGGAGGCCTTTTGGGTCACGCGCCAATAATGCCCGTAAACAAGTTTTCAAGCGAGGGGCTAGTGAACCGTGTAGGTCGCATACCGGCTCCTATACATTCGTTCAAGAACTGATTTTGGATAAGGGTCAATAGATTCTTACGTCAGAAATGACCGTAGCTCCTGCCGACTCGTTGAGGCGACGTGTGAGTTGCGACCGCATCATACTCAAATCCTGCCTAAGGGCGGGATTTGTTATTTTCACGAAAAGCACCTGGTTTTTTATGAATTTCTCAGCGGTGTATTGAGCGACGGTTCTTCCCGTCACCTCGTCCCATGCGTCCACTACGCGCTTTTGAAGAAGAGGAGTCTCCAATCCCTCATTTCGGATGAATTGGCGAAGCAAATCGCCCAATGGCTTAACGTCCCGTTTAAACATTTAGTCCTCACTCTTGATTAGTTTGTCCTCTCTGTTATCTCTCCGTCGTCGACGTCAAACAACTTGTAGTCCACGTCGGCATGACTGAGAATCTTGTCGAGGTGCTCCCTGTTGGTGTCGGTTATAAATATCTGCCCGAAACTATTGTCTGCCACCAAATGGATAATCTGTTCCACACGGTGGGAGTCAAGCTTGTCGAAAATATCGTCGAGAAGCAGCAAAGGCATCTTGCCCGCCATTTTCTGTTTAAGGTAGGCGAACTGCGCGAGCTTCAGGGCCAGGACATAAGTCTTTGTCTGCCCCTGACTGCCTTCGCGGCGTATTGGGTAGCCGTCGATAAGCATCTCCAGGTCATCGCGATGAGTGCCGTGAAGGCTATAGCCTACAGCCCTGTCCCTGAACCTGTCGCGTTGGATTACATCGAGCAGCGGTCCACGCTGGCAATGAGAAACGTAGTTTAGCGACACATTCTCGCGCCCGCCTGATATTTGGGAGTAAGCCTCTTGGAACGTCGGGGTAATTTCGTTTACGAGCTCGTCACGCTTCTTGTATACAATCTCCCCGTTTCTCGCCATCTCCTCTTCAAAGAGTTGCATGAGCGTCACGTCTGGCTCTTGCGCTGATTTCAAGAGTGCGTTGCGCTGTTGCAATGCCTTATTGTACCTGTTCAACGCCTCGATGTAGCTGTTGTCAAGTTGTGCTATTACCACGTCGAGGAGCTTTCGCCGCTCCTCGCCTCCACCCGTCACGAGACTGTTGTCGGCTGGCGAGATGAAGACAAGCGGTATCATGCCGATATGCATCGACAGCCTTTTGTAATCCTTTCCGTTGCGCTTGAAATGCTTATGCTTGCCACGCTTCATGCCGGCGTAAATGCGCTCATCCGTGGCGTTGTCGGAAAGATAGTCGCCTTCAATGACAAAGAAGTCTTGATCATGATTGATGACCATGCTGTCAAGATTGGTGAAGCTGCTATGGCAAAACGACATGAAGTAGACGGCATCAAGCAAGTTGGTCTTCCCTACCCCATTGCTTCCGACAAAACAATTCAACTTTTGAGAAAGCGTGAGGTTGGCTTGCAAGATATTCTTATAGTTGATTATGGAAATTTTCTTGAGTATCATAATTATCGGCAAAGGTAACTCAAATATGCGACAAACCTATTCTTTTGTATCACAAATTGAAAAAAGAGCTTTATAAATTTCAATGTTTGAATAAAAATGACTAATTTTGCCACGCATTAAATATTGACAAACCGTATAGAAAAATAATAAATAAAAATAATGGCAAACAACAACGAAAAGGAGACTTTTGATGCATCCGTAAAGTCGGAGGCATTTTTCGAAAAGAACAAGAAGATTATCAGTGGTGTCATCATTGCCGTCATCGTCATCGTGGCAGCTGTAATCTGTTACAACCAGTTTATCGGTGGCCCCCGTCAGGAAAAGGCAAGCATGGCATTGTCTCGTGGCCAGGAGTATTTCAATGCTGACCAGTTTGACAAGGCTCTCAATGGCGATGGCGCCAACTATGCGGGTTTCGTCAAGATCGCAAGCGACTATAGCAGCACTGATGCCGGCAACCTCGCCAACCTCTATGCAGGTCTTTGCTATGCCAATCTCGGCAAGTGGCAGGACGCAGTGAAATACCTGGAGAACTATTCGCCTAAGGGTGATGCCATGGTTAGCCCTGCCGCTATCGAGGCTTTGGGCAATGCTTATGCTCACGTAGGCCAGATAGACAAGGCCATTAGCACTCTTAAAGACGCTGCAAGCAAGGCTGATTCCAAGGCAGACAATGGTGCCAACAACAGTCTTTCACCCACATTCTTGCTTCAGGCTGGACAACTGCTTGAGTCGCAGAACAAGGTAGACGAGGCCAACAAGCTTTATCAGGACATCAAGAAGAAGTATGCCAATTCGGCTCTTGTTCAGAGCAACGACATTGACAAGTACATCGAAAGAACTACCAAGTAATGGCAACAGAGCTTCATAATCTTACTGATTTAAGTGACGTCAACATTCCCGACGCGAGCAATATGAACTTCGGTATCGTGGTAGCCGATTGGAACCACGAGATTACCGGGGCATTGCTTCAAGGGGCAGTGGACACGCTTGAGAAGCACGGAGCATTGACTGAGAATATCCATGTCAAGCACGTTCCTGGCAGTTTTGAGCTTGTTTACGGAGCGCAGCAGATGAGCAAGAACGATGGTTTCGATGCTATTATCATCCTTGGAAGCGTTATTCGTGGTGAGACTCCTCACTTCGATTACATTTGCCAAGGCGTGACCTATGGCATAGCCCATCTCAATGCTACGCAGAATATTCCGGTCATCTATGGTCTCCTCACTACCAACGACCTGCAACAGGCAAAGGAGAGAAGTGGTGGAAAGCTTGGAAACAAAGGCGCAGAGTGTGCCGCCGATGCCATCATGATGGCCAAATTCTAAAAGGACAAATACTTTCTCTTATGCGTTTATACGAACTTCTTCAAGCTTATGAGTTTGACGAGATAATGCCTGTGATCGTTGACATGTTCCCGGGGACGGGTAAGTTCAAGGAACAGTTGAGCGAGGCTTGGAACGTCCTTCTCGGCATGAGGCCAGTGCCATCGAAGAAAGAAATAAAGTATAAGTTCATCAAAGGTGCCAACGAGGATGAGCAATACATCGGTGCTGACGACCGTGACTTTGACACAACATGGGAGGTGATTATCGGAAAGAACCTCACGAGGGAAAAGGGTGTGAGTCTTAATGACGCGGAACTGCTTGCCAACTGTTTGGTAAATATCTGCTTGATAGGAAGGCATCCAAGGAGTTTTGAAAATTCCTATAGGATTCTCTCAACCCCCGACAGATAACACTAAGAATGTGTAAAAAGAATAAAAGCGAGTAAGAATATTCTTACTCGCTTTCTTCGTTATTGCTTGTTGAGATGGAAATGCCGCCAAGGTGACTTACAGTTATGTCGAGTGATGCGAAATCATCTATGGAGCAGTCAGGATTGCCGATGCTTGCGGCAAACTTCAAATTCTCTCCTTCCACTTTCTCAAATATGATGCCAATAAGCGCTCCATGTTCATAGAAGTGGCTGTCAACATGGCTTTTAAAATCCGATTTCGTAAATGTGTGGTTGAAGAAAGAGGAACCGTCTGAACGAATGATACTTATGTTCACTCGGTTGTCGTAATAACTCGTTACGCCGTCGGTTGCCAAAGGTAGCGACGTGTCGCATTTCACGCTAACCTTAACCGTGTATTTTCCACCTACCCAATTGATGTTGCTGTTTCTTACAGCGTCGCCTATGGCACGAGGCTTGTGCTGACTGGCGACGACGACAGGCTTGTGCGCAATAATGATATTACTTTTTGGCTTGTCCTTGCACGACGCTAAACCAGCGAGAAGCAGTGGCAAACCGCAGATTATTGCTTTGTTCATGTTATTTTTGTTTTTCAAACTCAATTTGCACGTGCAAAGTTAATAAAAATGTAGAATATTTTTTATCTTTGCGCTGTGATAATATCAGGAAAATTGCCATGAACATCATTAAGGAAAACGTACTTTTCATTTGTTGTCTTTGCTGGCTATGCATCATCGCATCGTGTGGCAACCACAAGACAGGCAAAATGGAAAACATTGACAAGATAGACACCATGGAGGTGCTTGCCACAAATATATCTGCTTGCTCAAGGCTATATACCGCTCAATACGACGTGCGTAAAATAATGGTTTATACCGATACGACAACCATCAGTGGCAACTTCCTGAATCATCAACTCAAGGTTGCGTTGCCATTGAGTGGCCGCAAGATAGCCATCCCCATCTCCGCTACGGCAAAGGCTTTTATAGACCTTGGCAAGATTAAGCGTGAGGACATTGTCAAACGTGGTGACCGTTTGGAGATTATCCTTCCCGACCCAGAGATAATACTTACCTCAACTACCATTGACCACAAAGGAGTGAAGCAAAAGGTTGGCATTCTCCGCCACAACTTTACCGATGAGGAACTGACAAGATTGCAACATCAAGGACGAAAAGAAATCATTGAAAGCGTTTCGAGGACAAACATCGTCGCAGATGCACAGCGAAACGCGGCAATACTCATTGTGCCAATCGCGGTGCAGTGTGGTTTCGCTGAGGGAAACGTCACTGTGACATTCCGCAAGGACTTTCACCCTAAAGATATCAACGTGCTTATCCGGCAGCTAAACTAAAAAAGACAGTCATGAAGAAAATCCGAAACATACTGCTATTGTCTGTTGTCTTGCTTGGGATGATTTGTGCGCTCGTCGTGTTCTTTTATCTCAACAAGCAACCTCTTGTGAGTGTTGACACCAAGGGCAACACGATATCTACGCCAATGGAAGTGGTAGATGTGAGAAGCATTGGTCAATGGGAGTTTCTCACGTTGAGCGATGAGGAAATTGTCGACACTGTGCGCCATAATTTCTTTGGCGACAATGAGCTTTCGCGCATCTATTATGGTACGTTGCGACTTGGCTCAGACCTCAGCACGGCTGGCGATGATTTCGTGCGTGCCAAGAAAGACTCCGTGGTGGTCACCCTTCCAAAGATTAAGCTGCTTGACGACCATTTTATTGATGAGGCTCGTACAAGACCTTTGATAGAAGACGGCAAATGGACGTCGGCTGACAGGGCAGCCTTGACACGCAAAGCAGAGAGAATGATGCGGAAAAGGTGTCTCACTAAGGAGAACTATCAAAAAGCCACTCATAATGCACGCATACAAGTGGCGGCGCTCTTTCATGCCATGGGCTACAAGCATGTTGAGGTGAATGTTGCCAAATAGTCTGGCTTTGAAACGCAGAGTTGTGCAAAGATAAGTGAAATTTTAGAGAGAAAACTACCAAATAGTTTGTTTATGGCTCAACAATTTCTTATTTTTGCATAAGAAAATAGTTAATATAACATGAGCACTGTTATTTACCCGAGTCCTATTTATGGACCGGTTCATAGTCGTCGACTTGGTCTCAGCCTTGGCATAAACCTTATGCCGGGCGATGGTAAGATATGTACATTCGACTGCCTGTACTGCGAGTGTGGGTTCAATGCCGACCATCGCACACGCTCCCATTACCCAACGCGTGAGGTCGTGGCAGAGGCGCTGGAAAAACAATTGGTTAAGATGCACAACGACAATGAGCATCCCGATGTGCTCACCTTCGCGGGCAATGGCGAGCCAACAAGCAATCCGCATTTCCCGGAGATAATAGACGACACGGTGAAGCTGCGCGACAAATGGTGCCCGGACGCGAAGATAAGTGTGTTGAGCAATTCCACGTTCATCAATCGTGAGAAAGTGAGGGAGGCATTGATGAAGGTTGACAACAACATACTCAAGCTCGACACGGTGAACGCTGAATACATAAAGAAGGTTGACCGCCCCACCCAACCTACTTACGACGTGAACAAGATAATAGAGGACATGAAGTGGTTTGATGGGCATATAGTCATACAGACAATGTTCATGAAAGGCGATGATACCGACAACACGGGTGACGAATATGTGCTGCCTTGGCTGGATGCCGTGAAAGACATTAAGCCACGTGAGGTCATGGTATATACTATCGACCGCGAGACACCCGACACGAAACTTCTGAAGGCTACCCACGAAGAGCTCGACCGAATCAAGGACTTGGTTGTCGCGTCCGGCATTCCATGCACCGCCTCATATTGAAAAAAGAAGAACACATCAACAATCGCAATAGAATAATGGAATCAGAACTATATAAGAACCGTAGCCTTGGCAGATGCCTAAACGACGCGTACAATCTTTACCGAACCAATTTCAAGACCATCATTCGCCGCCTATGGCTGCCTGCACTCGTCTTGTCTTTGCTGACGGCTGCCGTTTACATAATTAGCACAAATATTGTAATGGCTGTTACCACAGCCAGCTTGAGCGTTGGCAGCTCCATCGCATTGGCAGTATTAGGACTCTTGAGCGCTTGCGCTTATGTCTGGTTCTTTACAATCGTCATTAGCCTTCTCAACGGCAAGAGCGTGAAGGACAACTTGCCTCGAATGATTCGTCTTGCCTTTGTCATTTTAGGCTTGAGCGTAGTGGCTTGTGCGTTCGTGGCTCTGGTTTCCGTGGCCTGTGCCAGCTTTACAAAGCCAAAGCCTACAGCCATGCCTCTCATGGGTACTTTTGCCGCTATGATTGCCTGCATAGTCGTAGGTATTTTGGTGCTTCCGCTCAGCTATTCTATGATGAAATATTGCGTAGAGACCGACGAGAAGCTCATGGCTATATTCAAGCGTCATTATGTGGCAGGCTGGCGTCAATGGGGCTTTCTGTTTATCATTGCGTTGCTCGTAGGCATCATCGTGATGGTTATCGACACGCTTGTGGGCATGCCAAACAATATTCTCACGCTTGCCTCAAGCATGAGACGTATCAGTTTGATGGAGGGCGATTCGCCTGCATTGCCTTCGGGCTTTGGCTTGTTAGCGTTTCTCACGTCAACCGTCTGCACCTTTGTCATGACATTTGTAAGACCTTGGGTCGTCTTCGTTTTCTATTATGCCTATGGTTGCATCGACGAGAAGGAAAAGGCGAGAATGGCTTTAAAGAAAGTGGAGGAAAGCCAGAAGGTCACAGAGGCGGCAAGCAATGATAGGTCAATAGATTTTGAAGAAGTAAAATAAAAAATGAAGAAACAACGCATCCTTTTCATAGATCGTGATGGCACGCTTATCGAAGAGCCAAGCGACGAGCAGATAGACAGCTTCGAGAAGTTGAAGTTTGTGCCAACGGTTATCAGAAACTTGGCATTCATAACTCAGCATCTTGACTATAAGTTGGTTATGGTGAGCAATCAAGATGGACTGGGTACGAGCTCCTTCCCAGAAGAAACCTTTTGGCCAGTACACAACTTCATCTTGGAAACGCTCAAGGGTGAGGGCATCACTTTCGACGAGATGCTGATAGACCGCCATTTCCCCGAGGACAATTCGCCAATGCGTAAGCCAGGCACGGGCATGGTTGAGAAATATATGAACGACGACACTGTTGACATGGCAGCGAGTTATGTCATCGGTGACAGGGAGACCGATGCCCAACTTGCCGTGAACATGGGTTGCAAGGCTCTCATACTTGGAAAGGACGGCATGACATGGAGCAAGATAGCCGAGATTCTGTTCGCCGGGGAGCGTATAGCCGAGGTCCACAGGGTGACGAAAGAGACCGACGTATATGTGCGCTTGAACCTTGACGGCTCTGGCAAATGCGACGTTGCCACAGGTCTTGGCTTCTTCGACCACATGCTTGAGCAGATCGGGCATCATGGCATGATAGACATCACCGTTCATGTCAAGGGCGACTTATACGTGGATGAACACCACACCATAGAGGATACGGGACTTGCTTTGGGCGAGTGCATTCTCCAAGCCCTTGGCGACAAGCGAGGCATTGAGCGCTATGGCTACTGTCTGCCCATGGACGATTGCCTATGCCAAGTGGCTCTCGACTTCGGTGGCCGTCCGTGGCTTGTGTGGGACGCTGAGTTCAAGCGCGAGAAGATTGGCGAGATGCCCACCGAGATGTTTTTCCATTTCTTCAAGAGCTTGAGCGATGCTGCCAAGATGAACCTCAACGTCAAAGCAGAGGGTACCAACGAGCACCATAAGATAGAAGGGATATTCAAGGCTCTCGCGCGTAGCCTTAAGATGGCGGTGAGGAGAGACATCAACCACTATCAGTTGCCGTCGTCGAAGGGTGTGCTGTAAGAGGCAGGCTCACATGCGTGCGCGACGATATTACCGTCTTTGCTTATCGTGACTTTGTGACTCGTGATTTTTATGATCTATTCCTCATGCCCTATCGTCAGTTGCATGAGGTCATAATATGAGCCATTGTAGATGTTGAGGTCAACATTGCCCTTTATTCCAGGCAGCACGCCAGTGTCGGTGTGTTGCCAAAATTTCCATTTACCCTTATACTCCACCTTGTCAACATAATAGTGGGCTATCCAATAAGGATAGTCGTCGAAAACGGGTGCCGACAGATATTTCTCCTTGAAGTTGTGGTAAGTGTAGATTATTGGTTTCACATGGTATCTGTCCTCCACTATGTGCAACCATGCGAGCACGTCGGTCTGGAAGTCTTCCGTGCTCTTGTTGGCGGGCTTGTGCTCAATGTCAAGCACAGGAGGCAAGTCGCCATTTTCGAGATGAACCTTCTTCAAGAAGAAATAGGCTTGCGAGCGTGCCGATGACTTGGTGCTCCAAAAGTGATATGCCCCGCGAATGAAACCGTATTCGCGAGCCTGATAGAAATTGTCGGCAAAATTGGGATCAACCCTTGTCGACCCTTCTGTTGCCTTGATGATGATGAACCGCAATGGGCAGCCGTCGATGAGCGCATTGGAACGCAACCTGTCCCAATTTATCTGTCCCTGGTATCGGGAGATGTCTATTCCGTGAATCTCGTAGCCTTCAGGATATTTGGCGTCACCATAGAATGCACGCCAGCGGAAGCCCGTAGGTCCTACAAAAAAATACCAGAAAGCCCAGATGTAAAGTGCCATTACGGCAAGACCGCCAAGGACCCATGCCTTGCCGTTCTTTTTCTTGAAAAAACTTTTGAAATCGAAAAAAGCCAATCCGTGCCGGCCATGTGTTCTTCGCCTCTGACTTTGGGAAGACGCATTCCGCCTACGAATTGGCTTTTTCTTACGCATTAATCAGTTTACTTGTTTTTCTCAGCGTTCTCCAACGACAGAGTCCTGGTGTCACGGTCGCACACCTCTGCAGGACCCCAATACTGGATTGGGCCGGGATATACGAAACATGTGTCTTTTGCCCACTCGTCGCGATGAGAGGCGAAAGCCTTGAAAGGCGCACCCTCAAGCTCCACGAGAGCCTTGCGGATAACAGGCTTCATCTCACCGTTGCGGCGCTCCATGTTCATCATCATGGTGATTGGCACACCGCCAGCCTTCCACTCGTCTGTAGGAGTAGACAGGTTCTTCACGATAGCCATGTAGCCAGTCTTGCCGTTGGCAATGAGGTTGGCAGCGCTCACGCCGAGAGCGTAGCAGTAGTCTGCGTCGAAGTTGGAAGGAGCAGCGCAACGACCCTCGTAGCCGAAGAAGTGGTGCTGTGCGGCGAACTTGCCGACAAACTTGCCTTCCTCTTTCCACTCAGCCAGCTTGGCACCAACCATGTCGGAGATGAGCTTCTCTGTCTCGATGAGAGACACCTGCACGTTTCCGTGAGGGTCGCGGTCGAGTGAGAGCTGACGTGCCACACCCTCTGGAAGAGTGGCGAATGTCTCGGCATTCTCCTTGCTCAGGTGAGCAATGATATATTCGCGCTGTGCGTCCTTGTCGAGGTTCTTGTAGTCGTCGCCGTGAGCAGCGAGAAGGTCGTTGAGCTCGTCGATGAGACGGCCAATTGCAGGCACAAACTCGATGAGACCCTCTGGAACGAGCACCACACCGAAGTTGTTGCCATCCTCTGCACGCTTTGCCACAGCCGATGCAATCTGCTCTACAATCTGGTTCAAGGTCATGTCCTTGGCCTCGATTTCCTCGGAGATGAGGCAGATGTTTGGCTGAGTCTGAAGAGCGCACTCCAAGGCGATGTGCGATGCTGAGCGACCCATCAGCTTGATGAAGTGCCAGTATTTGCGTGCCGAGTTGGCATCGCGCTCGATGTTGCCGATAAGCTCAGAGTAAACCTTCGTGGCTGTGTCGAAACCGAAGCTGGTCTCTATCTGGTCGTTCTTCAAGTCGCCGTCGATGGTCTTGGGGCAGCCAATCACCTGCACGCCATAGTTCTTTGCGGCATAGTATTCGGCCAGCACGCAAGCGTTGGTGTTTGAGTCGTCGCCACCAATGATTACAATAGCCTTGATGTTGAGCTCGCGGATGATTTCCAAGCCTTTCTCAAACTGGTCTATCTTCTCCAGCTTTGTACGGCCAGAGCCAATCATGTCGAAGCCGCCAGTGTTGCGATACTGGTCAACGAAATCCTCGGTCAGCTCCACGTAGTTGTGGTCAACGAGACCGCCGGGACCCATCAGGAAACCATAGACCTTGTTGTTGCTGTTCATCTTCTTCACGGCATCGTAGAGACCGCAGATGACGTTGTGGCCGCCAGGAGCCTGACCGCCAGAGAGGATGATACCTACGTTAATCTCGTTTGTGGCCTCCTTGTCGCCGGGCACGAATTCTATCAAGGGCATTCCGTATGTGTTGGGGAAAAGCTCCTTGATCTCTTTCTGGTCACCTACGCTCTGTGTAGGCTCGCCTTCCTTGACTTTAACGGCACCCTGCAGGCCCTTGGGGAGCTTGGGCTGATACTGAGCGCGTGCTTTCTGCAAAAGACTTGTCTTCATTGATTTGAAAATTGATTGAATTTATGAATTTCCAATTGCAAAAGTAGCGGTTTTAGGCGAAATAAGGAAAGAAATAGCCAATAAAATATATTTTTATCACTTTTTTAGAACACATCTATTTCCTGTTACAATATTTTTCCATATCTTTGGGCATAAAATCAATCTTTAGTTACAAACCACCTTTTTATTATGGCAAACAAAAGACAACTGAAGCGCACTATCAATTACATCACGAGTGAGCTTTTCGCAGAAGCAATGGCAGCCGTGATCTACAGCGACAAGGCTAACAAGCAAGAGGGCGACAGCATCCTTGCCTCAATCATCCTCATGCGCGACGACTTCATCTCGCGTGTCTCCCACCAGGAACCTGGAATGCCGGCCAAGAAATATTATAAGACTCTTGTCAACAATTTCAACAGCGTGGTGTCGGAGACTATCGACAGTATATCTAACTTAGGATAGTTTTCTTCAATCAACATGCTAAAGAAATTTTGCGGATGGCTTCTGTTCAAGTGCCTTGGATGGAAGCTTAATGTCACTGTTGACCTTCCCGATAAGTTCATCATCGCCCTTGCACCCCACACGAGCAACTGGGATTTCATCCTTGGCGAGCTGTATATGCATTCGCAGGGATTGAAAATCAACTTCCTCATGAAGAAGGAGTGGTTTTGGGGACCGCTGAAGCCGCTTTTCCTGAAGATGGGCGGCATACCGGTTTACAGGTCAAAGCATTCAAGCCTCACCGACAACCTCGCCGAGGAGGCCACCAAGCGCGGCACGTTCAAGTTGTGCATAACGCCTGAGGGTACGCGCTCGCCCAATCCTGAATGGAAGCGCGGGTTCTATTTCATAGCCTTGAAAGCGAACATCCCGGTGTTGCTGTTTGGCGTAGACTACGAGCGCAAGCTGATAGAGTGCACGAAGAGCTTCGTCCCATCGGGCGACGTGGACAACGACATGAGGATGGTGAAACAATACTACAAGCACTTCAAGGGCAAGCACCCCGAAAATTTCACCATTGGCGAGGAATGAGATGAGGAGAATACTGTCATTATGCGCGGGTGTCGTGCTGACTCTCAGCCCGGCGCAGGCAAGGCAACCGCGGTCGTGCCAAACAAGCGATGAGCCACAGTCGAGCCAATGCCCGGCGATGTGGGGAGGCATCCAATATCATGGTGCTCCATGGGTGAGAAATGTCTCCTCGTCCGTGGAAGCATCGAGAGGTCTTCAGGGCAGGCACATCTCGCTGTGGGCATCCCACGGCAGATATTTCGACAATAGCCGCGGTCAATGGAAATGGCAGCGTCCCCTGCTCTTCTCCACCACCGAAGACCTCTTTACCCAAACCATCGTGGTGCCTTATCTCATACCCATGCTTGAACGGGCGGGAGCCAACGTCTTCACCCCACGCGAGCGCGACTGGCAGCAGATGGAGTATGTCGTGGACCCCGACGGAGGGTTAAACGCCTCAAGCTCATGCTATGCTGAGTTTTCCGACAAGTGGAAACCTGCGGCCCAACCTGGCTTCGCGGCTCATGCCGGAGCCTATCACGACAATGAGAACCCGTTTGAGGCTGGCGGAGCAAGGCAGATAAAGTCGAGCAAGAAGCCCGGCAAGGCTTTCGTGAAATGGCAACCTTATTTCGTCAAGGGCGGCAAATATGCCGTATATGTGAGCTATGCCACTGTGGGCAAGAGCGTTGACGATGCCCGCTACACCGTGTTCCATCAAGGCGTGGCGACAGAGTTCAAGGTGAACCAGCGCATGGGCGGCAGCACGTGGGTCTATCTCGGCACGTTCACCTTCGACGCAGGCAGCAGCGTAGACAACTGCGTGATGCTGTCCAACCAGAGCCGAACGGGTGGAATAGTGACTGCCGATGCCGTAAGGTTTGGCGGAGGCATAGGCAACGTGGAGCGGGGCGGCTCTGTCAGCGGTTATCCACGCGCGGTAGAGGGAGCGAGATATTGGGCTCAGTGGGCTGGAGCACCCTACAATGTGTATGGAGGGAAAAATGGCACCGACGACTATGGCGACGACATAAACTCACGGTCGCTGATGACCAACTGGCTCTCGGGAGGCTCGGTCTACAATCCCATACAGGATGGCAAGGGCGTGCCAATAGAGCTCTCGCTTGCCGTACATAGCGACGCTGGCTTCAATCCCGACGGAAAGAGTCTGTGGGGAAGCCTTGCCGTGTGTACCACCGACTTCAACGACGGGCAGTTGGCGAGTGGAGTGACGCGACAAGCCTCAAAGGTATTTGCGCGCAACCTTCTCGACAATCTGGTGACCGACCTGAGCCCCAAATATCAGGCTTGGCCCAAACGCTACCTGTGGGACCGCAACTACTCAGAGACGCGTCTGCCAGCCGTGCCCTCGGCAATAATAGAGACCCTTTCGCACCAGAGTTTCCCCGACATGCTGCTGGGGCAAGACCCCAACTTCCGTTTCGACATGGCACGCTCGCTCTACAAGACCATAGCGCGCTTTGTCAACGGCATGCACGGCGAGCCCACGGTGATAGAGCCTTTGCGCCCCTTGAACCTCAACGCAAGCCTCACGAGAAACAGGGCCACGGTGAGCTGGACGCCACAGAAAGACTCAACGGAGGCCACTGCCACGCCTACATATTATATAGTGTACACCGCCGTGGGAAAAAGTGGGTTCGACAATGGCACACGTGTAGACCGCCCTTCCTTCTCGCTCGACATTGAGCCCGGTGTGGCCTACCACTTCAAGGTGACGGCTTGCAACCTCGGCGGCGAGAGCTTCCCCTCGGAGGTGGTGTCGGTTGTGAGGAAACCTGGAGCCACAAAGACGGTGCTCGTGGTCAATGGCTTCCACAGACTGTCAAGTCCGGCGGTGGCAAGCGATGGCAAGCAGGCTTTCGACTTGGATGCCGACATCGGTGTGACCTATGGCGTCACGGCTGGATGGAACGGCAGGTTCATAGCCGGCAACGACTTCAACTATGTGGCTGAGCATGCCCTTGCCATTGCTTCCGCCCACAAGTACAACGTGGTGAGCTGCTCGTCACATGCCATAGAGACAGGCATAGTGGATGTCAACGCCTACGATGCCCTCGACATCGTGCTTGGTCTGGAGAAGTACACGGCATATCAAACAAGGTATTACAAGACCTTCTCGCCAGTCATGAAGCAAACGCTCACGCGCTATCTCGCCAATGGCGGCAAGCTGCTTGTCAGCGGTGCCTACGTCGGCTCAGACAATGCCGAGAACGGTGCCACGGGGCGCGAATGGCTTGCCCAGACATTGCACGCCTGTTGGGACGGAGCGTCGAAGACCGACTCCCTCAACGGCATCAGCGGATTGGGTATCAACGACATGACAATATACACCACTCCCAACCCCGACCACTATTGCGTGCAATACGCCGACAAGCTCTCCCCTGCCCCAGGCGCTTTCGCGGCCATGCTCTATGCCGGCGGCAGTCCTGCGGCTGTGGGATTCGATGGCGGACAAACTATGGATTCGCAAGCATCCATGCAAGCCAAACCCTCGCGCACCTTCGTGATGGGGTTCCCGCTTGAGAGCATCACCGACGAGCAAACGCAAGCCAATATCATGCGGGGCATACTCGCTTTCCTCATGAACAAATAACACAAGAAACACACATAACCATCTTAACACTTTTCACCATGAAAATACAAGCCAACCCTTCAGGGACAAGAAGCATCGAGGTGAACGAAAAGCACCTTGAGACAATAGACAAATACGCCCTTCTGCGCAACCTCATCGACAGCAACGGCATCATAGACGAGGGGGTGCTCGACAAGCTCAAACTCAATGTGCGTGCGCTGCTCGAAGGCTCTGAGGGCTCCGACCACGACCTGCTCGACCTCTGCCTCGACGTGCTCTACAACAAGAACATGAAGGCATTCGGCTTGCATGAGCTCGTGCTGCTCTACATCAAGTGGAAGAACGACAGCCAAGAAAAGGAGAGCAACGAACCAGGCGAAGTGAACAGCTAAGCCTATGCCAAGCAATCAGAAGCCATACCCTCAGCTCACCGATTTCCTGCCTACGACGAAGAAAGAGTGTGAGCTGCGAGGATGGACACAACTTGACGTCATTCTCTTCTCCGGCGATGCCTATGTGGACCACCCTGCTTTCGGGGCGGCTGCAGTGGGGCGCATCATAGAATCGGCAGGATACAAGGTGGCAATAGTGCCACAACCCGACTGGCACGGCGACTTCCGCGATTTCAAGAAGTTGGGCCGTCCGCGCCTCTTCTTTGCCATATCGCCAGGCAACATGGACAGCATGGTCAACCGCTATACTGCCAACCGACGTATGCGTCATGACGACGCCTACAGCCCTGACTCGCGCCATGACATGCGTCCCGACTACCCAAGCATCGTCTACACCAAGATTCTCAAGCAGCTCTTCCCCGACGTGCCTGTGGTGTTGGGCGGCATAGAGGCATCGCTGCGTCGCTTCACCCACTACGACTATTGGCAAGACAAGCTCCTCAAGCCCATACTCTGCCTAAGCGGAGCCGACTTCCTGCTCTATGGCATGGGCGAGAAAAACACCGTGGCTCTCTGCGATGCGCTTGCCCAAGGAAGGCACATCAGCGAGATTGGCGACATACCGCAGACGTCATTCGTCCGACGAGAGCAGGACATACCGGGAGGCATTGGCGACGACGACATAGTGCTCCATTCCTACGAGCAGTGCCTGCGCGACAAGAAGGCGCATGCCGACAACTTCAGGCACATAGAGGAGGAATGTAACCGCATGCACGGACAGAGGCTGCTGCAAAAGGTGGGCGAGGAGTATGTGGTGCAAAACCCGATGTTCCCGCCCATGACGAGCGAGGAGCTCGACGCGGCATTTGACCTGCCCTACACGCGACTGCCCCACCCCAAGTACAAGGGCAAGACCATCCCCGCCTACGAGATGATAAAGTTCTCCATCAACATGCACCGCGGCTGCTTCGGCGGCTGCAGCTTCTGCACCATTTCCGCCCATCAAGGCAAGTTTGTGGTGTGCCGCTCCAAGGAGAGCATTGTCAAGGAGGCAAAGAAAATCATAGCCATGCCCGACTTCAAGGGCTATATCTCCGACCTTGGCGGGCCGTCTGCCAACATGTATGGCATGCACGGACGCAACCTCAAGGCATGCGAGCACTGCAAGCGACCTTCCTGTGTCAACCCTGCCATTTGCCCCAACCTCATGACCGACCACACCAAGCTCCTTGAGGTCTACCGTGCCGTGGACGCCTTGCCGGGCATGAAGAAGAGCTTCATAGGCAGCGGTGTGCGCTACGACCTCATTCTCCACAAGTCGAAAGACGAGAAGTCTAACGAGGCGGCAATGCAATATGCCAGAGAACTGATAACGAGGCACGTCAGCGGACGCTTGAAGGTGGCTCCCGAGAACACGTCAGACCGCGTGCTGAAGTTCATGCGCAAGCCCTCGTTCACCCTCTTCTATGAGTTCAAGCGACTTTTCGACAAGATAAACAAGGAGGCGGGACTGCGACAGCAGATTATACCCTATTTCATCAGTTCCCACCCGGGATGCCACGAGGAGGACATGGCAGAGCTCGCCGTCATTACCAAGGGCCTCGACTTCCACCTTGAACAGGTGCAAGACTTCACGCCCACGCCCATGACCGTCTCCACCACGGCGTTCTACTCTGGTTACGACCCCTACACGCTCGAACCTCTCTATTGTGCCAAGACCCCGAAGGAGAAGCTCGCCCAGCGCATGTTCTTCTTCTGGTACAAGCCGGAGGAACGCAACGCCATAGAGCGAGAACTGAGGAGGATAGGACGCGCCGACCTCATAGCCAAGCTCTACGACGGAGCGCCCTATCATGGCCGAGCCAAGTATGATGCCAGGGCAGTGGGCTCTTCGCCTGAGCAACCCAAACGGCAAAGGCAGGACAAAAAGCAGCGAGAGACGCAGAGAGACACACAGCGGCAGAAGCCGAAGCGAACATCGTTCAACCCCAACTTCCATCCCAAAAGCAAGAACAGAAGATGATAATAGCCGAACAATTCATTAAAGGCAAGCACGACGAAGAGAGCTGCGAAGACGGCATAGTGGTGACCGACAACTTCGTGGCGGTCATCGATGGCAGCACCAGCAAAGGCACATGGCGCGTGGACCCCGACAAGAGCAACGGACGCTATTGCATGGAGGCAGTTGCCCACTACATAAGGCGCGCCCCAGCCGACATCTCTCTCCTCGATTTCTGCGATGGGGTGACCAAAGCCATACACGACATCTACATTGAGCGGGGACTCATTGCGGAAGGCAACGACAGTGGCATCGCCCCAGTAGACCGCCTGTGTGCCTCGGCTGCCATATACAGCCGCCAGCGCGAGGAGGTTTGGATGATTGGCGACTGCCAGTGCATAGTCATGGGCAAGCTCCACGCCAACGGCAAGCCCTATGAGCAATTGATAGCCGAGAAGAGGGCTGCGGTGTTCAACAGCATGGCAAGCCTTCATACCGACATGATAGACCATGGAGAGCTTGTGCACGACTATGCGCGCGACAGTGTGCTGACCGAGCTTGTTAGGTCGATGGACGATGAAAACAAGACCTATGCCGTGATAGACGGCTATCCCGTCTGTCGCGAAGGCATAAAGGTCATCAAGGTGGACACGAAAAATGGCGGGCACGACACCGACATCGTACTCGCCACTGATGGTTATCCCTTCCTCTGCTCCACGCTGGAGAAGAGCGAGAGAAAGCTCAAGAAGCAACTCTCCACCGACCCTTTCAACATCCTCACGTTCAAGGCCACCAAGGGACTCATGCACGGCAACCAGTCGTTCGACGACCGTGCCTATGTGCGCTTCTCCCCCTGCCCTGCCCAGCGCTATTTTCTCACGCTCAGCTTCGACGGCACCGCCTATCATGGATGGCAGATACAGCCAAACGGCATGTCGGCGCAAGAGAGGCTGCAAGATGCGCTCACGAAGATATTGAGACGGAAGATTGACATCACGGGAGCTGGCCGAACAGACGCCGGAGTGCATGCCCGAACCATGGTGTGCCACTTCGACCACATAGCCGCACTCGACTGCCAGCAGACCCTCTACAGGCTCAACCAGCTTCTCCCCCACGACATCTCGTGCAGAGAGCTAAAGCCTGTTTCCGCCGACCTCCATGCCCGATTCTCAGCCGTGAAGCGCACCTACCGCTATTTCATCCACACCCGGAAAGACCCCTTCGCGCGCCATTTCTCCGTGGAGACCCACTACCCTCTCGACTTCGACCTGATGAACGAGGCTGCACTGGAACTCACGCGTGTGACCGACTTCAAAGCCTTCTGCAAGGCCGACAACGATGCACGCACCACCATCTGCCATGTCAACACCGCACGTTGGGTGCAGACCTCGCCCACTGAATGGTATTTCGAGATAAGTGCCGACCGCTTTCTGCGCAACATGGTCAGGGCTGTCGTCGGCACCTTGTTCGATGTGGGGCGTCACCGTGTGTCCATACCACAGTTTCGCGACATCATAGCCCATGGCTCGCGGTCAGACTCTGGCGAGTCGATGCCAGCCAAGGGACTCTTCCTTTGGGACGTGGAATACTGACGCCACTCCTTCATCGTCACCCACACCTTCTCGCCTCGCTCCATGGCCTCTGTCACCTTGCGTGTCAGGGCAAGCGAGTGGGCGGTGGAGTCGAGCACATAGCCTTGGCGGGTATTTCTGCCAATCAGGATGTCGCCCTCAGTGTCGCCGGGCTTGTTGCCTTGTCGCACAAACACCTGCTCAAAGCCAGGCACACCCACGAGTTGTGGCAACCACCTGCCCCACTTGCTGCTCCGCGTCACCAGCACGCGATAGCGTCCGTTGGGCACTGCCATTGGTCCTTTTCCGCGCGCCTTCCTTATCTTGTCGAGCGAACGGTGGTTGTTCAAATGGCGGCAGGGAGGCTCAAGGGTGTCGCAAAAGGGCACCCCGTCTACCCACATCCTGCCTATGCTGTAAGATGGCTTGTTGTAAAGCCGCTTTACCACAATTTCCATTTCTCCTCCCTTCTTGGCGTTATCGTGACAATGATGACATGACACCTTGTGTTCCTCCCGTCCTCGACAGCAGTGTGGCATAGTCGGTTGTCTTCTCCCATTCGCCGTTGCCAACCTTTTTCACCCAGCCTTCCTTCTTCCACGACGACACCATCTGCGTTATGGCGTGAGCTTTGGCCTTGGGTTTCAGCTTGCGCAGGTCGTCGCTTGTAAACGTCTTGCCGAGCTTGTCGAAAATGTTGCCGTTGGCAGTGTATCGCTGCTGCTCCATGTTGGCCTTAGGTGTGGTGTCATCAAATGCCGGGGCAAGCAAGCGCATCTGCTGTGTGAAGACATATTCCGCCAACAGTGGTGCAAATTCCACCACGTTCCTACTCTCTTTTCCGGCAACCAAGAAGACCACTGCGGCGCCGCGGAAGGCAATCACGGCTGAGCGCCTGCGGAAATAGTCTGCTGCATGGTCGTCAGAGGCCATGGCCTCAAGGCGTTTTTCCTCATCCCACTGGTCGAGGGCGTTGCAGACACGGGGTAGTTTCAGTGTGCCATGGGCGTTGCACAGTTTTTCCACTGCCTCGTCTATGTGCGACACGTTCTTCTTAGACAGTTGTGGCCTGCGTGAGATGGGCTGGAAGCTGGTGTCGGGCATTGTGGACATAAGCACACGCGACGCCAGACCACCTTCAATGGCATCTCCAGAGAAGAACTTGCGGAAAGCGCCGAAGGTGCCTGTCACCGTCCAGTTGTAGGCCATGTTCACAGAGCCGCTCACCGAATCCTTCGAGTAATAGTCCTGCCCCCATTTGGCATTGTCGAAAGCAGCAATATATGCCGTGCGCTTGTTCGACCACTCACCACGGTTGTTTGAGTTGCCCATGACGGCAAGTTCCTCGCAGAAGCTGAAAAGTGTGCCGCCATTGGCGTTCTTGGCGCGATGCAACAGTTGGGTCTGGCTGATGGTGAACGGAATCATTGGTATGAAGACGCGAGGGTCTTCGGGGGCTTTCTCGTTTGTCTTGCGATGCTTGGAACATTCGTAGGTTTTGAGCTTCTCCCGATATTCGTCGTCTTCCCGTCTGGCCTGTTCGGAAATGGCATCCATCTTTTTCGTCCAAAGCCCTATGCGCTCGGCGAAAATGCCCTTTCCGCTTGCCGACTGTCCCACTATTGCCGACATCAAGCCAAGCTTGTGGGCGCTGCCATCACGATACACGAAGCTCACGCCGCTGGCATAGGCTGCCGCTGCTGGCACCACCGTGCATAGCATTGGCATCTTCATGTTGTCGGGCACGAGCATGAGTGTGTCGCGCAACCCCGAGGGCAGGAGTTTCTCTATCCTTCTGCTCAACTCCAGCTGTTGTTTCTCCTGCGTGTCAGCATCGTTGGCTTCTTCGTCTGTAGTGCTGCCTGCCTTGGCTTGTGAGGACAGTCCGAGCACTTGCGCGCGAATCGTGAAAAGCTTTCGCGAGAGAGGGCTGTTCGCGTCAAGGTATTTCCCGTAATAGTCGTTGATGAGCGATTGGCAATCGGCTTCACCGGCATACGATGGCATGCGTTTTGCCACTGCCTGCCGCATCAGCTCCATGGGCACCACTTTGCAAATGCCGCAGCCGAGGAGGTTCATCAGGTTGTTGTGGCGCTGGCCCACAGTGTCTATGCTCATCGGGTTTAAGCTCAACACCTCGGAGCACACCCTGTCGAACATCTCCAGTGCTTGCTCCCCGGTCATCTGGTCTTGTGTGGAGACGGCGGCCGTGGTTGCGCTATCCATGTCCTCGGCACCATTCTTTGGCTGGGCAACAGTAGTTGAGGTGCTCTCTTTCGCGGTGGTTGCGGTTTGCGCTTTAGTTACAGTTTGCGCCTGAGTTACAGTTTGCACCTGTGTTGCGGATTGCGCTGAGCCTCCCATGTTCATTTGTGGCTCGTCAGCTCGGGTGAACAGCAAGCCACGGTCTATATAATAGAAGTAGTCGAGCGGCACTACATACGAGCATCGAGCCAGGTCTTTCACGGCCTTGTCGTAGCCCTCAGGTAACCTCGTGTCCCCGTCAAGCTGAAGCTGGGTGAATATGCGTTCGTTGGCTGCCTCCCGCGTCTCGTCCGCTTTCAGCTGATACACGATATGCATGCCTGTCGTGCTGGGAGTCATGTGCACCAAGGCTATGCCGAGCTCCTTCTCGTGTCCTTTTATCTTGTCCTCATAAATCTCTTTCGGGTCTACGTCTATCTTGTCTATGTCGAGCATGGCAAGACCTGAGGGCTGCATGTCTGCGGTTAGGCGGTTGCCAGTCGTGGAAGTGCCGCCAAAGACAAACGTGGGCAATTGGCTCTTTAGTCGCCTCTTTTGCTCTGCGAATGCTTTTTTAGATATCTCACCGCGCTTCATCATTGCGAATGCTTGAGAAATTTTACCGCATATATTTTTCACACGCTCATCGGTGAGCATGGATTCAAAAACATTTTCCGTGCACTGGCGCGTACGCCCCGTCTGATTGTCCTGACAATCGAAGCGCCTGACTACCATCATCCCATCAATGCCACAGCACGAGTCCAACACCGTCGCTTCGGTGGTGTCCGCTAAAGCCTGAACAACCTTAGCAATTTGATTAGAGATTGCGGAAGAGTCTATCTCGAACTGGCTTCCTGTTTCATTTTTTGGCATAGATTGTTTTTGTGCCATATTTTATTATTTTTGTCCCGTCGTGGGACGTTTTTTTATTTACGTAAGGCAGATAAATATTTTTCGTCTGCCTTACGTAGGGGGGAGTTTCCCCTCCTTTCACCTACAAATTTAACAAAAAGTTGTGAGACCGCAAAACTTTTTTGAATATTTATCAAGTTGTTTTTATTCATCGTTGTATGTGAGCGAGAGAAAAAGCGTTGTTGTTTTTATACATATTGAGTATCTTTTAGAAATCATTGTTGCATAACTGATTATGCGCAATGCTGTATTTAAGTGACCTAATGGTGCGCACAGGGGTCTTATTTTCGAAATGCTTTATTTATTCAAGCAGTCGCATATCAATGCACATTCTTATCTTTAAAACCCCTAAAAACCTCATAAACCCTTAAAAGCCTATTTGTGCGGATGTCATATTCTTGCAATCTTAGACTGTTTTTTTTCAATGCATAAAAAATTTATCAATCTAATTCTCTAACTATAAATACACTTATCGGAGGTATAATCAGAAATCAGAAAAGTCACGATAAGTTTTTCGACCTCTACCATACAGTTGCATCAAGTAAACTCTTTTATAATAATGTTCGCGCGAACATTATTATATAAGGGATTTTTCTTCTACTCCAATCATAAAGCTTTCGGGCAAGTACATTTAGTTTTTTTGCTTTTTAATATCATAACATCAGACAAGAGAATGCACAGACATCAGACAAGAGAATGCACAAACACCAGACAAGAGATGCACAAAAACAACACCAGTTCTTTTTTCTCTTTGGTGTGTTTCTCTCATGGAGCATAATGTTAGCATCCCGATGAACAGCCTCTACCCCTCGAAAAATAATCGTGACTGATTCTGACACTGACTTTTGCGCGAACCCTTCAAACCTCTCTTGCAAACCCATTGTTATTGCAAGGGCTGCCCATTAAAGCGCAATGGCACGGTCTTTAGGCTTTTATGGCAGGACCCGTAGGAGCTTGAAG
>CAVBBO010000080.1:0-26735 GCA_963593695.1 Escherichia coli
TTCGCAAAAGCCAACCATTACTTATCAGCTTCGTGGCAAATGGATTGATACAAGCTGTGTGCGTACGGCCAAACTCTACTGCTTGTTGAGCTGTTTGGTGTATCTGCAAGACCATATTCATCCCGATAACGATTTCAAGAGGCGGATAAAACAACTTCTTGCCGCCAATCCGAATATCAGTCTGCATGCCATGGGTTTTCCTTCTAACTGGCAAGACCAACCTTTGTGGAAATAATGCAAAAAGGATTCTTGCGATAGTTCTCTTCTGTAATGGCTGCAGGAATGTAGTTGACATCACGGCGGTTGATGAACTTAGTGCCACCGCCCGTTTTCTCGTTGATAGTGGCGATGACCAAATCAAGAATTATGCTGCGCAATTGCTTTGCTTTCTCACTCTCAGTAAGAAGCATACCTATGTTGAGGAAGGAACGGAAATTGAACAGGCCAAGTTGTGTCGTCTTGCTCCCGACATTGATGACGGGAGCAAACTGTAACTTCAAGTCTTTCAGACGTTTTCCCTTACATAAAAAATATCCATTGCCTGTCAGTTCGTTGTCGTACTTTTCCAAATATCTTTCGATTGTACGTTCCTCAACCTCATAGAAGTCGGCAACCATTTTCTTTGTAAAGCGGTATTCTTCTTCGAAGAGCATACCTTCCATGTCAATTGTCTTTTGTATCTCATTCACCGCAAAGCGGTTGTTCAATACATTTTGACGCTCTATGTTTGAAACTGTTAGGTCCTTCATTCTTACTCATCAATTTTTACATCAATACCCAGAATGCGCTGAATCTCTGCAAGAGTCTTGTCTATCTCGTGGTCGAGAGCCTTACGTTTTTTGAAATAGTCTGCCTTCTTGCCTTCAGCAACAGAATGCTGACTGCCAGCTACAAGTACACGACCATCAGTGAAGTAATACTCTTCACGCATATTCACAGGAACTTCCCAACCTTTGTCTTTTAAGGCTGGTGAAATGAACATAGTCCGTATTTCCTGCTCTTTAAGCTCTTTCTTGTTAATATCCATACCCGAAAGTTTTTTAGTCCCTGAAATTGTTCACAAGCAAATCGCGTGCGTTTTTCAAGCGACTTTCGTTTGTAAAGGTACGATTTTTCTCGAATATGGCAAGAAAATCCTTGCCTTTTTTCGTGTCTTTGCCTTTCCAATGCAAAGCCATCGCCTTTCCAATGCAAAGCCGTTGCCTTTCCAATGCAAAGCCGACGCCTTTCCAATGGAAAGCCGAAGGCCGATTATACATACCGTATTTCAGCCGCCTTTTGCCATTCGGGACGCGGACGCACTGGCAGATTTATTGTATCTGACCATTCGGGACGCGGACGGGCACGGGGCCCGCCCCTGCTAAGCGTTTCAATCACCGCTTGGCAATTTTTAAAATCCTAAAGAAAGGATATTATCCGCCCGAATCATCATGGAACCAAACGATAATCTGCAGAAATGACTGCTTGTGCGCAATTTGGCTGACAATATTTACCAATTCAGTAAAAAAAAACGTAATTTTGCAGAAATCTTTCTAAAGCAATTATGTACACATTTATTATCAGTCTGATTTGTCTTATATTGGGATATATCGTCTACGGAAAGGTGGTGGAACGCGTGATGGAGCCTGATGCCAATCGCCCCACGCCATGCTACTCCATGCAAGACGGGGTCGATTACATCCCGATGCCCACATGGAAGGTGTATCTCATACAGTTTCTCAACATCGCGGGCACAGGCCCTATCTTCGGAACAATACAAGGTCTGCTCTTCGGTCCTTCGGCATATCTGTGGATCGTGTTCGGATGCATCTTCGGAGGAGCCGCCCACGACTATATGGCAGCCATGATTTCCCTGAAGCGCAACGGTGCCTCCCTGCCAGAGATCGTAGGCGACGAGATGGGAACCATTGCGCGCAACGCCCAACGCTACCTCGCCTTGCTGCTCATGATTCTCGTGGTGGCAGTGTTTGTCAAGACCCCTGCCGGACTGCTCGCCAACCTCACCTCGGGCGTTGTCGGCGACAGCTACATGTTTTGGGTCGTGGTGATATTCCTCTATTACCTGATAGCCGCCACCTTGCCCATCAGCAAGATTATAGGAAAGATATACCCCGTGTTTGGCGTTGTGCTGATATTCATGGCACTGTGCATCTTCGTGGGCATATTCCTGCACTGCGGAAAGCCCATACCCGAGATAACCGATGCCTTCGAGAACCACTATCCCGGCGGAGGTCTTCCTGTGTTCCCCTGCATGTGCATCTGCATAGCCTGCGGAGCGGTCAGTGGCTTCCACGCCACGCAAAGTCCGCTGATGGCTCGCTGCATCAAGAACGAGCGCTACGGCCGCCGCGTGTTTTATGGAGCAATGATCACTGAGGGCGTGATAGCACTGATTTGGGCGGCTGCCGCGTTGCAGTTTGCCAACGAGCTCGACGTGGCCGGCAGCACGCCCTACGAGAAGATCTATAATGCCATGCTCGATGCCAACGGATCCATCAACCCCGCCATCTTCGTCAACAAGATATGCAACAGCTGGCTTGGGTCGTTTGGTGCGGTGCTTGCCATCCTCGGCGTGGTCATCGCCCCTATCACCACCGGCGACACCGCCTTGCGTTGCGCCCGTCTCATCCTTGCCGACATGCTCAAGCTCAAGCAGGACAAGGTGTTGAAGCGAATAGCAATCTGCATGCCGGTGTTTGTGATCAGCATCATCTTGCTGTTTGTGAAGTTCGACGTGCTGTGGCGCTACTTCGCCTGGTTCAACCAGACGTTCTCCATCTTCACGTTCTTCACGATAGCCATATACCTCGCCAAGCTCAACAAGCCATATTACCTCGCCCTCTTGCCGGGAATGTTCATGGTAGCCGTGTGCGTGTGCTACATCTGCGTAGACCAATACAGCCTCGGCCTGAACTGGAACCTGTCTTACGTCATCGCCTTTGCTTGCGCTCTGCTCACGGGTTTGCAGTTCATGATATGGAAAAAGAAATATTTCGACAACGCGAGGTTGCGATGAAGACAAGCCTCCTACGGCAGGAGGCCAAAACATAGTTGATTTACCTTAAACAAAAACATTATGAAACAGAACCTTTTCAAAGAAGAGGCGGCGCGATGCCTATTGTGCGAGAACGCGCCCTGCACCGCCGCGTGCAACCATGGTGACCCCGCACGCATGTTGCGTGCCATACGTTTTGACAACACCCAGAACGCGGGTAAATGGATAGCATCTTGCACCGACGCTGACCTTGAGGCAGCCGAGAACGCGTGCATCCATTACGACCGCCCCATTCGCATACGCGAGATAGTCGAGGGTCTGCCACATGCCGAGGGCGAAAGCCCCGAGGAGAAAGGGCCTAAGGCGAAAGTAAAGCCCAGCCTGGAGATAGACTTCTGCGGCATGAAGTGCGAGAACCCCTTCTTCCTCGCCTCGTCTGCCATCTGCACCAACTATGAGATGGTGGCACGAGCTTTCGAGGCAGGGTGGGCAGGCGTGTTCTACAAGTCTATTTGCCTGGAGGACATACACGAGGTGTCGCCACGCTTCGACTCCGTAGGCGAGCAAGGCGACACGGGGCGCTTCTATGGCTTCCGCAACATGGAGCAGCTCAGCGAGAACCCTGCCGAGGTCGACTTCGACATCCTGCGCCGACTCAAGAAAAACTATCCCAACAAGATAGTGATAGCGAGCATCATGGGACAGACGCTCAAGGATTGGGCGCAACTGGCACACATGGCTGAAGACGCCGGACTGGATGCCGTGGAGCTCAACTTCTCGTGCCCGCAAATGGGACTTGAGGGAATGGGAAGCGACGTGGGGCAGAACACGGAGCTCGTGATGCACTATACATCTTATGTAAAGCATAGGGTGAACATCCCCGTCATCACCAAGATGACACCAAACATAACGCATATCAGCGTGCCCGCGGCAGCGTCGTCGCTGGCAGGCGCCGACGCCATCTCAGCCATCAACACGATAAAGAGCGTCACCATGTCCGACTCGTCGATGGTGTCGCACCAACGCACCATCTCGGGATATTCGGGACGTGCGGTGAAGCCTATCGCCCTGCGCTATATCCTTGAGATGGCGAAGAACCCCATCTTGCGATATACCCCACTGAGCGGCATCGGCGGCATCGAGACATGGAGAGATGCCCTGGAATATATCCAGCTGGGTTGCACCAACGTGCAGGTATGCACGGCGGTGATGCAATATGGCTTCCGCATCATCGACGACTTGATAGACGGCATGCAGACCTATCTGGCGCAACGCGGTCTCGACCGCCTGGACGTTGTCATAGGCGAAGAACTTCCAAACTTTGTGCTGCCATCACAGATGGATCGCGACACGGTGGTCTATCCACGCATCGACCGCGACAAGTGCATCGGTTGCGGCAGATGCCACATCTCTTGTGAGGACGGTGGGCACCAGGCCATTGCCATAGACGACAACCGCATGCCCCATGTCAAGGGAGCCAAGTGCGCGGGATGCCTTCTCTGCCTCCACGTGTGTCCGACGGGTGCCATAAGCCTGTCGAAACGCGTAAAGAAAAGGTCACAAGACGCTTAGGCCGTAAGGGGAAAATCCTCATCCGCTTTAGGGAAAAACCGCGTGCCGCTTATGGTTTTTCCCTTTGGCGGAAAACAAAATCAGCGTAACTTTGCCATAGAAAACAAGAGATAAGCTTTCGTAAAAGAAACCTGTCTCAAGTTTCACAAACAATAATAGTAACCCTTTAAAATGACACGAGTTATGAAAAGAATGATTATGGCAATGGTTGCAGTGATATTGATGGCCACGTCGGTGTCGGCACAGAGAATAAACAACGCTTACACAGAGGCACGTGTACTCACGGAGAAGATGGTGGAAGAACTCGGCTTGACCAGCGCGCAAAGGGAGAAAGCGTATCAGACGAATCTCACCTACATGAATGGCATCAACAGTTACGCCGACATCAACTCCAACGCTTGGAAGCAGCGCAACATCCAGCTGAAGAGCATTCTCACGTCTTCGCAGTGGAAAAGCTACAAGAAAGCGTCTTACTTCTATCGCCCAATCAGTTGGCGCAACAATGCTTACGTGCACAACATCTACAGCAAGTACCCAAGCGCACGCTCTACCAAGAGCGACAACAGGACTTACAGCCAGGTGACAAAGCACACCACAAGCAGCAAGCACCATGCTGAGACCCAGAAGGTGCAGCAGCCGAACAACGCCTCCAACAACAAAAGTTTCGGCAACTTGAGAATGTAAGACCCCTCATCATGATACACCCATAGAGAAGATAAAAGGCAGACAGGAAGTTTCAGGCAACCTGTCTGCCTTTCTTTGCATATATCATTGCACACGGATTTGCGCATGCTGTCTTTCATTCGCCTTTTGCCATTCGGGTTGCGGACGGGCACTGGGCCCGCCCCTGCCAATCATACCGTTTATGCGTTGTGCCATTCGGGACGTTTCGTTTGTCTGGCAGGGGCGGGCCCTGTGCCCGTCCGCAACCCGAATGGAAAACGCATGGACTAACAAAATATGTGAAACAAAGACACCCATGCGAATCAGCGTGAGACCATCTTTTGGCAAGGTCCGCCTCATTTAGTGGGTGTTTTTTGTTTGATTCTCAAAAAGGTTTTGTAATTTTGAAACTTGGTATATTGATTGGAAACAAGAGAGGGAGATACCTTATAAAATAGAACCAAAATATAAGCTAACAATAAAAAACGTGTACGACAAATGAGTACAAAGAAACATCTAACAACCTTGCTTTCTGCACTATTGGCAGGAGGTATGTCGCAGGCGGCAAACACACCTGTCACTGGCATACGGCAGATTAACCCGACGACGGTAGAGATCATGTATGGCAACGGCAAGATGCTGACGCTTGATTTCTATGGCAAGAATATCTTCCGCGTGTTCCACGACCCAAATGGCGGAATAATACGTGACCCGCAGAGCGACCCTGCAGCGCAGATTCTCGTTGATGCTCCCCGGCACGACGTGGGGGCGTTGGAAGTGGTGGAAGACAACCAGGCGGTCTCGGTTGCCACAGCTGAGATAAAGGTCAGCTTTGACCGTCACACGGGCCTGATGACCGTTACCGACCTGAGAAACGGCAAGGTGGTGGCTGAGGAAACAAAGGAGGTTGACTTCCAGAAAGGACGCACCACGGTCAGCCTTCGCAACCACGACGGCGAGTATTTCTATGGCGGAGGAGTGCAGAACGGACGGTTCTCGCATCGCGGAAAGCGCATAGAGATAGTGAACAGCAACAGTTGGACGGATGGCGGCGTGGCATCGCCGGCTCCATTCTATTGGTCCACAAATGGTTATGCCGCCATGCCCTACACCTTCAAGCCAGGCGAATACGACTTTGGAAGCACAGACAAGTCGACGGTGACCATCACCCACGATACATCATATCTTGACATGTTTCTCATGGTGGACAGCACGCCTGCCGCCTTGCTGCGCGACTACTATCAGCTGACGGGCAACCCCGTGCTCCTGCCAAAGTTCGCCTTCTATGAGGGACACCTCAATGCCTACAACCGCGACTACTGGAAAGAGACCACCGACGAGAAAGGCATACTCTTTGAGGATGGCAAGCGATACAAGGAGAGCCAGAAAGACAATGGAGGCATCAAGGAAAGCCTGAACGGAGAGAAGAACAACTATCAGTTCTCAGCCCGCGCGGTGGTAGACAGATACAAGGACAGCGACATGCCACTGGGCTGGGTGTTGCCCAACGACGGTTACGGAGCCGGATATGGACAGACATCAACGCTCGACGGCAACATTGCCAACCTGAAGAGCTTTGGCGACTATGCCCGCAAGAACGGTGTGGAGATAGGCTTGTGGACACAGTCGAACCTTCACCCGATAGACTCCATTCCCGCGTTGCTTCAGCGCGACATCGTGAAAGAGGTGCGCGACGCTGGCGTGCGCGTGCTCAAGACCGACGTGGCGTGGGTTGGCGACGGCTACTCGTTTGGACTCAACGGCATCGACGACGTGGCGGGCATCATGCCTTATTATGGCAACAACGCGCGCCCGTTCATCATCACGCTCGACGGATGGGCAGGCACGCAGCGCTACGGTGGCGTATGGACAGGCGACCAGACTGGTGGCGAATGGGAGTATATCCGTTTCCACATCCCCACTTATATCGGCGCCGGACTGTCGGGCATGAGCAACATCACGAGCGACATGGACGGCATCTTCGGTGGCAAGAACCCTATAGTCAATATCCGCGACTTCCAGTGGAAAGCGCTTTCACCCATGCAGCTCAACATGGACGGGTGGGGCACCAACCCTAAATACCCCAACGCGCTTGGCGAGCCGGCAACGAGCATCAACCGCTCCTACCTGAAGTTCAAGTCGATGCTTCTGCCGTATACCTATTCTTGTGCTCATGAGGCAGTGACCGGCGAGCCGCTCATCAGGGCGATGTTCCTCGACGACCCGTCCGACTACACGCGCGGCATTGCCACACGCTACCAGTATATGTACGGTCCGTCGCTGCTCGTGGCACCAATATACCAGAACACGTCGGCCGACAAGGACGGCAACGACAAGCGAAACGGCATCTACCTGCCCAAGGGCACGTGGTACGACTACTTCACAGGCGAGACCTATGAGGGCGGACGCATAATCAACGATTTTGAGGCTCCATTGTGGAAGTTGCCGCTGTTTGTCAAGGCGGGAGCGATTATCCCGATGAACAATCCCAACAACAACCCTTCGCAGATAGACAAGTCGACACGTGTCTTCGAGATATATCCCGACGGGCAGTCGGCGTTCACTCTCTACGACGACGACGGCGTGACGGAAAACTATCTGAAGGGCGACTCTGCCACAACGCTCATCACTTCCGACTTGAAGGCGAAGGGCGAACTGACCATACATATCGACAAGACGCAAGGCAAGTTTGAGGGTCAGACCACTCAGCAGGCGACTGTGCTCGTCATCGACTGCAACGCCAAGCCTTCCAAACTGGTTGCCACCATTGGCGGAAAGAAAGTGGCGTTGAGCGAGGCAGCCTCGGGCGAAAACACCTGGAGCTACGATGCGGCTCCGGAGCTCAACCGTTTCTCAACGCCTGGCTCGCCGAGCGCAGCTTTCAGCGTGAAGAAAAACGCGTGCATAACGGTGCGCATAGCCAAGACGGACATCGTGGCAAACGATTTGACGCTGACCGTGAAGGGCTTTGAGCAGTTGGCGAAGGACAACGGGTTGAAGACGAGAACGGGCAGCCTTGCCGCACCGCAACTCCTCGATGCCGACGTGCAGCCATATTCTGTCACGCCGAAATGGAAGAGCGTGGACAATGCCGACTATTATGAGGTGGAGTTCCAAGGCGAGAACTATTCCACGATTCGCGGCAACGAGCTGACGTTCAACGACCTCACACCGCAGACCGACTACGACTTCAAGGTGCGCGCAGTCAATGCCGATGGAGTGGGAAAGTGGATGCCTCTGCATGTGCGCACGGCTGTCAACCCGTTGGAATTTGCCATTCATGGTCTCACCGCCACGTCGACGGCCAAGGACATGGAGGGCTTTGGCATAGAGCATCTCTTCGACTTTGCCACGACAGGCGACATCTGGCACACATATTATTATAGCAAGGCTGTGCCGTTTGATTTCACGGTAGACCTTCACAGCATCAACACGCTCGACAAGATCCAGTATCTGCCTCGCGCCAACGCTGGCAACGGCACGATAACGCGCGCAGACATTCAAGTGAGCCGTGATGGCAAGACGTGGACGGAGATAGGCGAGCAGACGTGGGCACGCGACGCAGAGACCAAGGAGGTAAAGCTGGAATCGCATCCGGAGGCTCGATATGTAAAGGTGAAGGTGCTCGATGCCGTTGGCGGATTCGGCTCTGGACGCGAGTTGTTCGTGTTCAAGGTGCCAGGCACCAAGACGCTGATTCCTGGAGACGTCAACAACGACGGCAAGATAGACGAAAACGACTTGACCTCATACATGAACTATACAGGTCTGAAGAAGGGCGACTCCGACTTCGACGGTTATATCTCCGTGGGCGACGTGAACAACAATGGCCTGATAGACGCTTACGACATATCCAACGTGACGACCAAGCTCGATGGCGGTGTCTATGACGACGGTCACAACGAGCCATTGGCAGGCAAGTTCGCTTATGAGTACGACAAGAAGACCTACAAGGCTGGCGATGATGTCACGATAAAGGTGAAAGGCCAAGGCATGCAGTCGGTCAACGCGTTCAACTTCGTCCTTCCTTATCGTCCGCAAGACATGCGGTTTGTAAAGGTAGAGGCGGTAGCCGCGAAAGACATGCGCAACATGACCTACGACAGACATCACAGCGATGGCTCGCAGGTGCTGTATCCCACCTTTGCCAATGTGGGCAACCAAGCCACGCTCAATGGTGACGAAACGCTCTGCGTGTTGCATTTCAAGGCCGTGCGCGCCTTCACCGTGAAGCAGCAGAACCCGAAGGGTATGGCTGTTGACAAGAACCTGAACGAACTCGACTTCTAAGCCATAAGGCGAAAACACGAAAAAAGGCTCTCTGCTCGATTGCAGACAGCCTTTTTTCAATTAACTAATATATGTCAAAACGTATGTGGTGCGAAGTGTTCTCACGAACTATTCGCTTACCATCCTGGGTTCTGTGTCAAGTTGGGGTTGAGGACGAGCTCTGTTGTAGGCAGTGGGTCGAGCCAACGACGGTCGTTGTCCTTCCAGTGGCGGTGAGACACGGTCGGGTCAAGGTCGCGGTCTGGATACTGGTAGAGGTATTCCGCACCTTCATACTCAGCAGTTGGGCGCTGTCCGTCCTTGTTGCCGAACTCGATGCCGGCCTTTGCGTACTCGGCTCTCACGTCAGGTGTAATCTTGATGCCGAACATGGTCTTCGGGTTGTCAAGAAGTTTCATGGCGTTCCAACGCTTGAGGTCATCGAGGCGGAAGCCCTCGTGTACGAGCTCGATGCGACGCTCACGGCGAATCTCATACAACAAGTTTGAAAGGGTGTAGCCATAGTCCAAAGGCTTCGCGTCGGCAACGGGAGTCGTGGTCAGGTGAGCCATGCTCACGCGGTCGCGCAGCTTGTTGATGGTCTTGTCGAGCACGTCCTGCGTGCATGTGCCAAGTTCTGCCTTTGCCTCAGCGTTGATGAGGAGCACCTCGGCATAGCGGTAGATGAACCAGTCGTAGTAGGTGTTGCGTGCCTCGGCCTGCTTAGAGTTGGCGGAGTGGAACTTCGTGCAAGGATAACCTGTCACGCCAGCGGCCGCGTTTACGTCGGCATTCACTGGGAACTGTACAGTTCCGTCGGTGAGCACGAGCTCTGGCTTGTGCTGGTTGGGGATGAGCTGATAGAGGCGTGGGTCGCGACCCGCGATCTCATCCTCCTGGTTGTTGTCGCCCTTGTAGCCGGAGTTGTCGTTATGGATAGGCGTGCCGTCTTTCATGAGGAACGACTCGATGAAGTCCTTTGTCAAGCCATAGCCGTTGCCGCCTTCTTGACGACCGGTCTCATGGGTGAGCACACCCTCCTCGTAGAAGCGTGCGAGCACCGCCTCGGCGCAGTTGCTGAGATCCTTTGTCACGAAGAGGTTGGCGTAGTAGAGTGGATAGCCATCCTGCGACTTGGTGTCGGCGTCAGCGTCAGAAGCCTTCACGATGTCGTACTTCCCACTGTTGATAATCTCGTCGGTCAGGCTGGCTGCCAGTTGCAGGAGCTTGTCGGAAGTCCATTCGGTTGTTGGAGTCTCATGGTGATACTTCATGTATGTGCCATAGTAGAGGCAGATGCGAGCGAGCTGCTGGCGGGCGGCGTCCTTGTGGAGGCGTCCCTTTTCTGCCGAAGCCTTCTCTGGCAACCACTGTATGGCGAACTGCATGTCCTCGATAATCTTGCCAAGCACGTAGTCGCGTGGGTCGCGAGCCTTGTAGAGCTCCTCGGTGTCGTCGGTGCTGAGGTCGCGCTCATACCATGGCACGTCACCGTATTGGCGTATCTTTGAGTAATAGAGTATGGCGCGGAACATGCGCATCTCAGCCACATACTTGTTGATGTCAGTCTCCGTGCCTTGCACGGTCTGGTAGCGGGAGAAGAAATAGTTGCAGTTGCGGATGTCGTTCCAGTACCATACTCCGCTTCCTGCGTTGGTGGGCACCGTGCTCTCGTCGAAGAGCCAACCGCTGGCGCTGCGCGACACGAAGTTGTCGCTTGTGCCGTCGAGAGTGGCGGAAGGACTTGAGAGTACGCCGTAGAAGTTTGTGGCATACATCTTCAAGTCGTCAACGGTCTTCCAGTATGACTTGTCCGTGAAGGAGTCGCGAGGCGACAAGTCAGTGTAGTCCTCGCACGATGTAAGAGAGAGACCGCTCCCGGCAAGCAATGCCGTCGCGAATAAAATATTTCTGATTTTCATTGTAATGTTCACTTTGTAGGTTTCCAACGATTATTATAAAGTAATGTTCACACCAATCGCAATCTTCTTACTGAGTGGGTAAGTCATGTTGTTGAGGGTCTCAGGATCGGTGTACTTGATGGATGTGAAGGTGAGCAGGTTCTCGCCCTGGATGTACACGCGCAGACGGTTGATATACCACTTCTGCGTGAGGCTCTTCGGGAAGGTGTAACCCAGCGTGATGTTCTTCAGGCGCATGTAAGCACCGTTCTGCAGGTAGCGGGTTGAGGTGGTGTGGTTGGCACCGTTCACGCCATAGTGGTGCAGCTTTGGCAAGTAAGCGTCTTGGTTGTCCGTTGTCCAGTAGTCTGTTGCCGTTGTCTGCGGTGTACACCATTCGTCGGTGAAGCCCCAGAACTGGGCACCGCTTGGCACCACATCGCGCTTGCCGATACCCTGCCAGAACATCTCGAAGTCAACGCCCTTCCAGTCGGCGCCAGCGGTGATACCGAATGAGTAGCGAGGAGTGGAGTTACCGATGATGCTGAGGTCACCGTGGTCTGAGAGGGTGTATTTGCCGTAGTCAATCTTTCCGCTCTTGTCGAGGTCCTCGAACTTCACGTCACCTGCCGACCATTTAGAGCCGGAGAGGTAAGACTGGTCGGCTGCTGCGGCCTCTTCGTCGGTCTTGAAGAGTCCGTATGATGTCAAGCCCCAGATTTCGCCCATCTTGCGGCCTACATAATAAGTGTTGAGGGTACCTGTCGGGTTGGCGAACTTGGTGATTTCAGCCTGGTAGTCGGAGAGCACGCCCTTCACGTGGTAGCCGAAGCCATTGCTCAGGCGGTCGTTCCACTCAATTGAAAGCTCCCAACCTGTGGTCTTCATGTTGGCCGCGTTCTCGCGTGGCACTGACGCGCCGAGCACGGCTGGCAGGGCCTGGCCAGAGGTGAGCATGTCCTTGGTGTCGCGGCGATACCAGTCGAAGCTGGCGTTGAGGCGACTCTTGAGGAATGAGAAGTCAGCACCGATGTTGAACTGGTTCACTGTCTCCCATGTGAGCGAAGCGCTGACGAGGCCCGGAGCCGACACTGACACTGGCAGTGAGCCACCGAGCAGGGCACCATACTTAGTGTTTACGCCATAAGTAGCGAGATATGGGAAGTTACCGGACACGGCCTGATTGCCGAGCGAGCCATAGGAAGCGCGAATCTTGGCGTAGTCCCACCATGTCTTCAACGGCTCCCAGAACTTTTCTTCTGATATGCGCCATGCCACTGAGCCAGAGGGGAAGAAGGCGTAGCGGTCACCCTTCGGGAACTTGGATGAGCCATCGTAGCGTCCGTTCAACTCGATGAGGTACTTGCCCATGTAGTCGTAGTTGATACGGCCAAACCATCCGTTGGTAGCCCACTCACCTTCGCTGCCGCTGAATGCCATGTCGCCGGTTGCGAGGTTAGGCGACGGGTTGGTGTTGTCGATGAGGTTCTTGCGGCCACCATAGAAGTACTTGTTGTGCTTCTTCTCCTGGTTGTAACCTGCGAGCACCTTGAAGTTGTGTACCTTCTTGCCAAGCGAGAATGAGTACTCTGCGAAGGCGTTGAACGCATTGTAGTAGTCGTTGGTGCTTGAGAGGGCCACTGAGTTCGGGTTTGTCCAAGGGTAGTAGTTCTCCGTGCCGGGGACTGCCGTGTAGTCGTAGTAGCGCTGCACGTGCTGGCTCGTGTTCTGTCCGTAGAAGTTCCAAGTGTAGTCGGCGTTGATGACGAGACCCTCAATAGGAGTGATGCGCACGGCACCTGTCATCCAAAGGTCGTTCTGCTTGTAGCGTGCGCGACCGCCCTGCGACAGCACGGCTGCAGGGTTGGTATAAGAGCCCTGTCCCGCGAAGTTGCCGTCCGGATGGCGAACAGGCATGAGCGGGTTGAGGTCGTTCTTGAAGATACCTGAGTATGCGCTAAGGCCTGAGTATGCGGTCGGGTTCATCACGGTGTTACCGCCCGATGGGTGGTTCTCGGTGGTGTAGGTGTGCATGATTTTGGCAGACACGTTCAACCACTTCGTGATGTTGGACGACACGTTGATGTTGGCGTTGTACTTGCGGTACTGGTCATCGCCGTACTTCTGCATACCGCCCTGGTCGTTCATTGCCACGGATGCGTAGTATGTGGTGCGGTCGCTGCCGCCGCTGATGCTCGCGTTGTATATCTGCGAGAATGAGGTCTTGTAAAGCTCGTTCCACCAGTCGGTGTTGCCGCAATAGCCATACTTGTTCTGGTTATACGACTTGTCGTAGAACACGGGGCTGTCGTAGGTGCCGTTGGCATACTTCTCGGCATACTCGTAGACGAGAGGGTTGAAGTAGTGACCTGAGCCGCCGTCGTTCTGGTAAGCCTCGTCCATCATCTCAAGATACTTCAGTGAGTTGACGTTGTGGAACGACTTAGTCGGGTTCTGCCAGTAGCCGGAAGCGTTAACGTTGATTGTAGGCTTGTCGCCGCGTTTACCCTTCTTAGTGGTGATGAGGATCACGCCGTAGGCTGCTCGCGCGCCATAGATGGCAGCGGATGAGGCGTCTTTCAACACGGATATAGACTCGATGTCTTCAGGGTTGACAAGGTTGGCATCCATCTGTACGTTGTCCACGAGCACAAGCGGAGAGCCACCGTTGAGCGACGTGTTACCACGGATGTTGAATGATGAGGAAGCACCAGGTGCGCCACCGCTGTTCATGGTGACATTCAAGTTAGGAACGACACCTTGCAGTCCCTGTCCTATGTTGGTAATGGGACGGTTCTCGAGCACCTTGCCGTCTACCGAAGCCACGGCACCGGAGAGGTTGGCCTTCTTTTGCGTGCCATAACCAACGACCACAATCTCGTTGAGCGATTGCGAGCTGTCCTTCATCACGATCTTTATGGCTTGACCTGTGTATTTCACTTCTTGTGGGTCGCAACCAATGTAGGTAATGACGAGTGTCTGCCCTTTTTGTACGCCATTGAGCGTGAAGTCACCATCCATGTTGGTCACGGTTCCAACGTTGCTTGAACCTTTCACTTTGACAGTCGCGCCTATGACGGGCTCGCCTGAAGAATCTGTCACGACACCCTTGACATTAGCAGTCTGGGCGTTTGCCGTGATGGCAGCTCCCAAGAGTAGGCCTGTCATGTACACCCGTGAGGAGTGTAAAATAGATAGATCTTTCTTCATGTGTTTAGTTTTTGGTTAATTTTGTTTTTCTGAACGGTTTATGTTTAGGATATACTAAAGGCTTTGCTGGATTTGCGGTGTAAAGATAGTGAAATTTTGTTTACCCCCCCTAAAAATGTGAAAAATTGAAGAATATTAGTAAAACTTAACAAGTGAACGGCGAGAGTTCTGGTTGGGTAGTATATAATTGAAAACTATTGCTGCCCGCTAAAACCTTTTAGGTAAAGATAAAATTAGGGCTGAAATCCAAGTGAGGATTTCAGCCCTATTAGCTACCTTTGTTTGTGCTAAAAAGATATGATAACCATGAACAAAGCTACACATTTTAGCGGATAGCCGCTAAACGGACAGCAATAATCGTTTTCTTATTTGTTGTTATTGGCAAAAATATGGTAAGCCTCAGTGAGAGCGGCTTTCTCTCTTTCATTCATTTTGATAGTCGTTGCTTTCTTGAAGATTGGAGCGGCACGATTGATTAAGGTCTTGTCATGACAGTCTTCGGCGAAGGAGCCGATGGCATCAGCATACATATAGGGAGTCATTGCAGACTCGTTGTTCTCGATGAGGTCGAGAAGCTCCTTCCATTTGCCTTGACCAGCGTAGATGCTAATCTTGGGGTCGATGAGCAAGGTCTGTGTCTCTGGTAGGTTGAGACGCTTCACGGCATCCTCATATTGAGCCAACTTGTCTTCGTTCAAGATATGCGTGCCTCCCTTGCCGTAGGTGAGCATGTTGCAAGAGGCACTGCCCAAGGATTCCTTGCAAAGGCGTATGAAGGCACGACCATACTTCTGTTGCATCACCTCCTTGTTGGCTATCAAGCGGTCGAAAGCCTTGGAGTTGAAAACCACACTGTACTTCCGCATGAAGGCGAAGGTGGTGCTGTCGGTGAACTGCTCGTTGGTCATGCTTTCCAACTGCATGCCCATCTTGGCTTGTTCCATCATGCGTTCTCCTACCTCCGATTTATCCGATGTCTGTTGCTGTGGGGTAGGGACACCGAGGTTGTCGATAGCCCAAACGATTTCACCTTGCTGGTTAAGAATCAGAATAGTAGGAAAAGCGGTGGCACCAAACTTGCGTGCTACTTTCTGCCAATCGCCATATTCTGCGTCGAAGGTGAGGTTGACGGTGTTCTTGTTGAAGAACTCAGACACGTCTTTTCTGGTAAAAATATATTTGTCGATGGCTTTGCAGACACCACACCAAGGTGTCCAAATATCGACGAACACGTACTTGTTTTCTTGCTTTGCCTGGTCGAGAACCTGCTGCATGGTCACCTTCTTGTAGTCCATCCAGTTGATTTTCTGGGCAAAGCCGTTCATGGCAATCGTCAACAAGACGAAGAGCACCATGACTTTCTTTAGATGTTTTCTCATTTGATTCCTAATAAATGTTTGATTCTGAAAATAGGGATTGTGGTTTTCACGACCATCTGCAAGTTGTCTCTCTTGTCATCCTCGAAGTAGAAGTTGGTGGTGCTTGCCACCATACCTACGAGCTGACCATAGTCGTTGAAGACTGGACCTCCGCTGGAACCCACGGCAAACTCAGCCGTCACTTGCATGCGATACATCTCGGGCATGTTCTCTTCCTTGAACTTGGAGTTCTTGGTTACTTTGCCGTCGGTATAGTAGTAGAGCACGTGCTTAGGGTGTGAGATGATGTTGACATGGCTTCCTACCCTCGCCGCCTCGCCCAAAGGAAAGCAAGCGAGCTTGTCTCCATGCGTATCTACTTGGAAGATGGCGGTATCGTCGATGCGTGAATATCCCAACACAGCGGTAATGGGATATGCCTTTCCGTCGATCGTTCCGACGTAGAAGAGACTATCGCCATTCAGGGCGGCAGTGTCTTTACGGATGATGTCTTCCATCACGTGGTAGTTGGTCATACAGATACCGTCCTCGGTCAAGGCGATGGCGGTAGTGCCTACACCGACGTGCATGTTGTCGCAATTGCCACAGTCGTAATAGTTGCCGAAGATGAGGGTTGCTTGACAACACTTTTCGTAGAGCGCATCACCTGTTTGTGGTTGGACATAATTGCTTACTGATAGTTTCTTCTGCTGTGCCACAATCTTTCGGGTTACGTCTTTGGCGACATCCCTTGAAATGTGTTGTTGAAGATTGCTTACTCCATACTTGCCAGGTTGGGCTTTCAGCATGGACGGAATCACCTTCTCTATCTTGTCCATGATATCATTGTCGCAAACGACATCTTTCGGAATCTCTTGCGCTTGGCTTGTCATGGGAGCCATGCTAAATAGCGACAGGCATAAGACGAGTCCTTTGAGTTGAAATCTATATATTCTCACAATTGATTTCGATGATAAATAATACAATGTAGCTTATACTGAAAACTGTTTATTAGTTCTTCAAGAGTTCATCAATCTCCTTCTTTAATTGGTCTTCGTCTGAAGGTGCTGGAGCATCGGCATCGATACGAGCTTTCTCCGCACGGACAAAAGTGGAATCAGCATCCTTGATGGCTTTCAGTTGTGTGAAACGAGCATTTGCCACGGAGTCGATGAAATGGTCGGCATAGGTTGCATCTTCCAATCTTTCTCGGTTCATCATGGCGAAGTAAGAGCCGCTATGAGTGTAGGAATTTCCACTGAGGTATTGGTTGATGGCAGGATGAGTGCCTGCGATAACCGACTTCGTAGGGTCTTCATTGTCTATCTGAATGCTTACCATGTCACCAGGCTTAGCATAGATGGTATTGTAACCGATAGTGAAATAACCAGGTTGAGACAAGGAGAAGGAATAATCGAAACTCCCATCAGCCTTGACAGGAATCACCAAGTTGCCTGTTTGTGCAATATCGGCGAGGGCATTGGTACTCCATACCTCCATGTTCTTTCCTGCGTCGGAAGAACTGCTTCCACGAAAGGTAGTGGAAGGAAAGTTCTGTGCGACTGCACCAAGGCAGCCGCAACAGAACAGAATTGAGAGAGAGAATAATTTCTTGTTTGGTTTCATTCAAATATAAATCTTCATTTACGATTCTTTTATCAAATAAAACTTGCCTTATTTTTTCAAAGCACTTTCATCCTCTGTGAAAAGAAGCGTTCCAAAGCTGGAGCCAGCACCCTGGTTGTGATTGTAAGTCTCAGGTTCGATGTTCACTACCTTGGTAGTATCTGCCGTGATGTCATTTTGCCCCGGTGTCTTTGCAGCCCAACGAACATATCGTGTGCTTAGGTTTTTGTACTTCTTGTAGTGCTCGAGGATGGAAACAAAGCCAGAGCAATATTGCCCTCGATCCGTCGTGCTGTTGTCTTGGTGATAGGTGCCTGGTGCCACAATCATGGCATTGAAAGGATAGGTGAGAGTGATGCCCTGCTGTTCCTCTATCTTAGGACCATAATTGTACTTGGCGACAAACTCAGCACCTTTCAAGAAACGGTTGTCATCGTATCCATAGAGGTCGTCTCCTTGGTTCCAAGCGATACGGCAGATGGCTGCGCCCAATCGGATGGAGAGAAGGTTGTGGCCTTGGTCGCGTCCTGCCTCCTGTGTTTGTCCGAGGTCAATGTCGTCCTCACCAGCAATGGCAGGATGGAGATAGTTGATGAATCTGCGCCAGTTGCCATTGCCACTACCGTAGGTGATGTAGTTGATGACCTTGTTGTAGAAGTCGGGACGGTCGCAATACACACCGATAGCCATGAGCGAGAGCATGTTGCCCAAGTCCCAGTTGGACCAATAGTGGGTGCTACCGTCAGGCCAGTTGCCATGATAGTCCAAGTACTCGATGCTTCGCTCGGCAAAGTTCTTGATGAGCCATTCCTTGAAGGTGGCTTGGTCTTCGGCAGTCCAGCCCTCATAGCTGCGCATCAACTCAGCCACGCTTGCAAAGTCGTAGCCAGCCTCCATGATGGCGAGCATCTTGTTGTTGTCGCCAGTCACACCCTTGCAGTTCTGAGCCCAAGTGTTCAATACCTTGACGGCAAAGTCGGCCGCTTGTGTGTCGCCCGTCAGTTTCCAATACACCGCCTTGGAATAAGCCGAGGAACAATCTTGGTATTCTTGGTCGTAGTTGCCTGTGCCCTTGTAATATTCATCCAACTCCTCCAAGTATTGTCGCTTGGTATTGTCGCTTCTTACGAGATAACCTTTATAAAGATTCATGCGCAAGAAGTTCTGCTTGAAAAACTTGGCGTTCTTCAGGGCGGTGAAAGCCGTGCTCCATGGCTCGTCGCCTGATTCTACATGTCGTTTGGCACGGTCGAAGTCGGCTTGCGCTGCCATACATCCCGGGTGAATGAAGGTCTTGTTCTCATCTATCTGCAAGGCGTAATCCTTGGGCTCTGCGATAGAAGGGTCTTGTGGCAACTTAGGGTCATAGTCCTTGTCGTCCACGCATGAGGTCACAGCCAAGGTGACCAACGTGCTTGCCACGAAAGTCATGATATGTTTTCTTTTCATCTTGAATGTTCTTTAATGGTGTTATTGCAAACGGAAACACATGTCCTTGATTTCTCCGAAACCATCCCACTCGTTCATCTCCACGGCAGAGTCCAGCTGGCCTTCCTCGGTCAAGCCGATGCGATAGATGCGACCTTGTATGCCATCCCATGTAGCGATGTAGAGCGACTTGGAGAGATGTGAGAAGAAAGTCGGGTTGACGTTTTGGGTAGTTTCATCGTTTATCTGATATTTCAGCAAGCGAATCATGGTCACTTGCTCGTTGCCGTTTGATGGGGTGAACAACTCTGTCAAACCATTGCTTGTTTCGTTGGCATTGAGTGAATAGACTCCGTTAGGTGTGGAGAAGAAGCCAATGCCATCTATCAAGGTGCTCATTTGGAAGCAGTTGACATTTGCCAACTCCGTGTTTGCCTTGTCTGTTGCGATGACTTGCTTCTTGTCGTAAGTCGCCTTGTCATCGTTGTAACCCTCGTCATTGAAACGGTAGAGAGTGAGACTTGTACCATTGTCGGTTTCGTTCTTGAACAAAGCCCATTGGTTCTGCGAGAAGAGATAGTTGGTATAGATGCCATAGTCCATGCCTACCAAGTCGCCTGCGTTCATATCCGATGGATTGAAGACGGCGTATGGATCCTCGCTCATGTTCTGCATGGGGAAAGGAATGCCAGGCATAGGCTCGTTGTACCAGTCGTAGAGCAAAAACTTGTTCTTTTCTGCACTATAGGCGATGTTGCCGTAGATGAGTGAACCAGCCATCGTTCCACTTTCCGATGATACATAACTTGGTTCTGGGGCATACTCCATCTCTTCCTCTGAGCCAAAGACAGGTTCGAAGGCTGGTTCGTCGTCCAACACAAGTCCGTAAGTGACATCGAGATTGTAGATGTTGTTGTCTGCATAGACAAGATACACACCTGCCGTGTTCACCATTCGATAGATGTTGTCAGGCTCTTCGCTGAAAAGGTCATCGTAAGCGATGTTTGGTTGGAAGGTGGACATGTCGATGCTGCAACCATCGTGATCGGTAAGTGCTATCAAGGCACTGCCGTCGCTACTATGGAAATAGTTGATGTTGCGTCCTTCGCCATCCAACTTCATGCCGTCGTTCTGTTGTGAGAAATAGTTGTAGGTGACGGACGGTTGCTCCAAACCCTCAATGAAGTTGTTGTCCTCGATGGTGGATATGTCACTCTTGCCATCAGTGGTTGTCAATACCTGCACACCGATAGGCGTGACGGACTTCACGGTGACGTTCACCAACTTTTGGCAAGTTTGTTGGGTCACGGTGTCTTTCACGGTGAAGCGAAGCTTGTAGGAGCCCACTTTCCATTGCAGGTTGGCATCATCGCCTGCGGTAAGGGGAAGGCTCACGTCCTTGTCTTTCTTCAATATTTCCGTTTCCACACCTGAGGTATAGCGTTCCCAAAGATAGGTGAGGTGCGACTTGTCCATACATTCCACGTCGGGAGAGATGTTGAGCGTGTTGCCTTGTCTTTCCACAAAGCGAATGTCGCTCTCCGTTCCCATGTTGCCAGGAAACGCCACCTTGATGTCATCAATATCCACATAGTCGTAGTTGCCCTTGTCATCATAGCAAGCGGTCAAGCCGAATGTGGTAATCGCCATCAACAGCGTATATATGATATGTTTGATTTTCATTGTTTTCCTCATTTAATGATTCTACTTGAATAGCTTTTTAGTATTCGAAGACGATTTCCTTGCCAGTGTTCTCGTCGAGGATAGGCTCGCCACCTTCTTCCTTGTATTCCTTGTAGGCTGCCTGGAGCACATCCTGTATCTTGCTGCACAAGTCGAAGTTGCCTACCAAAGCCTTGAAACCTTCAAGGGTGGCGTACTTGCGATAAGGATATTTCGTGTCGCCTGTTTCTTCATCCTCTTCCTCGTAGTTGTCGAGTGTTTCGTGGATGAAGTCAAACTTGTTGTTGGAATAGATGCCGAACGTCTGGGGCAAGTTGACTCCGTTGACCCCAGCTACATCCCAGTATTGTGGCTTGTGGTTGGTGTTGGACAACTTGCAGGTGAAGGTGTTGCCCGAGCCTAACACGTAGGAGAAGTAATCGTTGGGTATCAAGCGGATGATAAGTTGCTTGGTATCTTCTTCTTCGATGTCAGGTCGTTTCACCAAAACGCTCAGCACGCCACGAGTATTGTTGGCTGTCACATTGCATTGGTTCTCCGCTACCTCATATTTGTCGGCAGCAAGCGTGGTGGCACCATCTATCTCCACACTGACAGGACGGTCGAAATTCACGGTGTACCCCAAGGCTGCAACTGGTATCTGCAATACTCGATAACTATCTTCATCCTCATCGTAAGTGAAGAAAAACTCCTTGGTGAAGCAAGTGTCCGAGGCTGATGGATATTTGGCAGTGTTGCTCAATGCATCGGTAAACATGCTGACAGGTTGGAAGGTGATGCCAGTGGTGCCGTCGTATGGCAGTGGCGTGTCCTTCTCGCATGAGGTCATCGTCAGTAGAGCTACGATGAATGTCAATGATAAATAGAATATTCTTTTCATTTTCCTTCCTCTGTTTTATGTTTGTTCTTTTGACGATTTTTATTATTTGTTCTTCTGACGGTTGGCGTAGGTGTATTCATTGTCTGGCAATGGGAATACGAAATCTACGACAAACTGGGTCTCTATCAAGTTGGCCGCATTGCGGCGCTTGATGTAGTAGAACCATTGTCCTTCGGCAACAAACTCTCGTTGATATTCCAAGTCGAGACATTTGCGGATAGCCTCCGAAGTGCTCAAATCGACATTCTTCAGTCCGTATGCCTTCAGCTCGGTGTTGAGTGTTTGGGCAGCTTCTTCCACATTGCCTTGTGCCAAGCAAGACTCTGTGAGAATGTAGTACATCTCGGAAAGGCGAACCATAGGGATGCGATGCTGTACGGTCAAGGAGTCGACCACGTCGCCCTCGGTCACAACATATTTTTGGCAGAGGTAGTTGCCTTGGTATGACATGAAGCCCTTGCTGCGCTTGTCGCTTGCAGAGAAGAGGTCGTTGTATCGCTGACTGCTCATCAACAAGAGTTGTCCCTCGTTGTTGTCAGAATTGGAATACTTGAAGTAAGGAGTCATGCGGTCCTTCATGTCTGCCACATAGAGGTCGAACATCAACTCACTGGTTGCCACGTAGTCGCCCTTGGAGAGCTGGGCGGTTGTGTTCCAAGTGAAAGCCTTGGAGTCCATGACCACCTTTGCCCATTTACCTGCGTTATCATTGTCGCCGGCATATTGGTAGGCACGTGCCAAGAGACCGCATACGGCATAGTAGTTGAGGTGGGTATTGCGACTGCTCTTCTTGTAGTAGTCATTACTGATGGCTGGGTTGCCTGCAACGATTGGGTCGGAGGTCTTCAGCAGGGACTCGGCTTGCGACAAGTCGGTGATGACTTTCTGAATGGTTTCCGAGGTTGTCGACTGAGGCGTGTATTCCTTCTGCAAGGCGGTGACGTATGGGATGGAAGGCTTGTTGGCATCCACCTGAGGGTTTACTCCATAGAGACGGAGCAAGTCGAGGTGGACCAAGGCTCTTACCGCCAAAGCCTCGCCTGCGATGATGTCACGAGTCTGTGCCGATGCAAACTTGTCGCTCAACTGGTAGTTGGCTGTGTTCTCCTTGTCCACGTCTTGCTTCAAGCCGATTTCCTTCAAGAGTACGTTGGCATTGGCTATCACGTTGTAGGCAGCGTTCCAAATGCCTGTGATGGTTGACTTGGTGGAGGAATACTCGTAATTGTATTGTGCGGCAAACTTATAGGAGTTGTTGTTGATTTTCGGCAAGTAATAGAGACCGCTGACCACATCGTTCAAGCCGAAGGTCATCTCCTTGCCGTACATATTGTCATCTCCCATGGCGATGTAAAGACCAGTCAAGGTGCTTTGGAAACCTTGTTCCTTGGCATAGAGGTCGTCTTCATATACTGACGAACGAGGAATGACATCAAACCAGTCGTTGCAAGAAACGAGGGAGACGGTCATGAGCATCAGGGCCATGCTTGCTATTTTGTTTTTTATCATCATGCTTAGAAATTAAATGAGACACCGAGGTTGACGTTGCGAGCGAAAGGGTAGGAGGTACCTCTTTCTTGTTTCACGGACGATAGGGTGGCGAGGTCGTTGAGATACGCTTGCACCAATAGAGAACTGAAACCGATGCGCTTCATGAATTTCCAGTCACGGAAGTTGTAGCCCACGTTGATGCTGGAAATGACGAGCTGGTTGTTTTTCATGATGAAGCGGGAAGTTGGTTTGGTGTATTCCGAGTTGGCGATGTCCTTGAAGTAAGACACATCTCCTGCTTTCTGCCATCTGTCATATAAGTAACGTCTATCCACATTATTATATATGTTGGCATTCTCCACCTTGTCTACCAAGGTAGTGTTGTAGTAGTCGCCACCCAACTGGTAACTGAATACGGCGTTGAGCATGAAGCCTCGATACTGGAGGTTGAAGCCGAAGGTGCCGTGGAGGTCAGGACGAGAGTCGCCAATGACCTGTTGGTCGGCAGCATTCCACTCCAAGGTCTTCTCGCCGTTAGGACGGATATAGACTTCTTGACCTGTCAATGGGTCGATACCTGCTGACTTCACTCCCCAAATGGCTGTCATAGAACGTCCCTCCACATAGCGGGCGGCAGGGCGAGTATATTGATTGCGCACACTGGCTGAGCTACCCACGTTGGCTGTACCTTCTTTCTGGGCATCCAAGGTCTCGTTGTACTTCTTCATTGCATCTGAAATCTTCTTGATGACGTTCTTGTTGTGCGCCATAGAGAAGTTGAATGTAAGGTATGAGCGAGTGGATGGTTGGTTGAACACCGTATAGCTGGCATTGAGGTCAAATCCTTTGTTCTCGATGTCGCCGATGTTCTCAGCATAGGAAGTGAAACCGATGGAAGGGGCTACGGTCAACTGTCCGATGGAGTTCTTGGTGGTAGCGTTGTAGTAGTTGAAGGTGATGTTCAACTTCTTCCAGAGAGTCATGTCGATACCCAGGTTGGTGTCCAACTTCTCTTGCCACTGCAACTTGGTGTTAGGGAAAGCCTGCAAGTAAGCACCGATGGAACCATCGTAGTAGTAGCGAGAATAATATTGATACGTAGGGATAGCTTGGTAAGAATTGAAGTTCTGTGAACCTGTGTAACCATAGCTGCCACGAATTTTCAAGAGATTGATCATCTTGGCAATCTTGTGGTTGGCGATGAATGGCTCGTTGTGAACGTTCCATCCCAAACCGGCTGACCAGAAGTTACCCCAACGCTTGTCACGTCCAAACTGTGACGAACCTGTGGTGCGGATAGAGGCATCCACGAGATAGCGGTCCATGTAAGAGTAGTTGAAGATACCCAAGAAACTAAGTTCTCTCTCCTTGCCTTCGGAAGCAGATGGCTTGTCATCCGTTTTGTAGCCCTTGGCGAAATAGAGGAAGTCAGTCTCGTCAGGGAAACCGTATGCCGTGAATGAATAATCATCGTAGTTGCTCATCTGCATGGATGTACCGACGTTGTAGAAGAAGATATGCTTGTCGGCGATGGCGTGGGAATAACTCAGGTTCAAGTCGCCGCCCATAGTGAAGTTCTTGTCCAGTCCCTTGGTATAGCTACCTTTCTCATCCTTGTCGGAGTTGTTGAACTCTGTGAGATAAGGAGAGCGGAAACTCTCGGAATTGGTTGTGGTCTTCGTAAAATTGAATCGACCTACCAAGCGCATGCCTTGCAAGATGGTCCAGTCCAAGTCGAAGTTGTCTGTAATCTCCGTGTAATTGCTCTTGTCGTATGCTTTCCATTGGTCATCCCAAAGAGGGTTGTAGATGCCCGAACGCACACTATTGAATTCCTTGACAGGATTGCCGTCGGTATCATACTTGCGCCAATAAGGATTCAAGCTGGCGTAGGTTGAGAAATCATGATATGGATTGTTCTGATTGTTGTAGTTGATGCTGACTTGATTTCTCACGCTGAGGTTCTTGAGACGATATTCGATGGACATCGTACCGTTCAAGGTCTCACGGTCGGAATTCTTCATCGCACCCGTTATCTTGTTATAAGAAAGGTTCAGTCCGTAGATGTAGTTCTCCGTACCACCATCAATGGAAAGGGTGTGCTTGTTGCCGACACCTGTGCGCAATGGAGCTGAGAGCCAATAGGTATCGACGCCACGCAACACCTCCTTATAGAGTTCATTGTAGATGGTGTTGTCGGTGACTTGTGTATCTGGCTGGTAGGCATTATTGTATACCTGCCCAGATGCCACCTCTGCCTGCAATTTCTCCCTTGCATTGCAGAGGTTGTAACTGGTCAGGTCTGGTACTTCCAAAGAGATGGCACCACTGTAGTAAACTTGCAACTTGCCTGCCTCTGGACGCTTGGTATCCACGATAACAACACCATTGGAAGCCTTGGAACCATAGATAGCCTTGGCTGAGGCATCTTTCAAGATGGTGACACTCTTCACCAAGTTCATATCCAAGTCGTTGATAGTCTGGAGGTCGCTCTCGAAACCATTCAAAATAAACAAAGGCTGGTTAGGATTGCCTGTGTATTGACCTGTTACATCAGGAAAACTGGATGTGCCATTCAATTCCAAAGATGGCAAACTGTTAGGGTCTGAGCCTACACCCAAGTTGGTGACTTTCAGCAAGGAGGGCTCCAGCAATTCCAAACTCTTGATGACATTCTGGCTACCTACTTGTTTCAACTTCTCATTGTTGAAAGATGAAATGGAACCCGTGAAACTGCTCGCCTTACGATTGACGATTCCCGTCACGACCACCTCATTGATATCCTCGGCATCTGCTTCGAGAGGAATGCGCATAAAACGGTCGGTGGCTGCCACCTCTCTGTTTTTCATACCGATGTAAGAAATCACCAATCGAGCTCCTTCCTTGCAATCGTCCAATGTGAACATACCGTCGGTATCCGTCACGGTCATCGTCTTTGTGCCCTTTACCTTGACGGTAGCACCTATGATAGGATACCCAGTAGCCATCTCAATAACCTCTCCACGTAGGGAAGGCTTGTGTTCCTGACTTTTCTTAGGCTGAATGCTGCTTTTCACCACGTTGACGATTTCTCCCTTGGTGTGGTAAGTCAATGGCTTACCTTCCAAGACATAATTCATCGCCTCGTTGAAAGAAACGTTTTTGATCTGTCCGTTCACTCGATATGATTCAACATCATTGTAAGTGAACAAGATTTTGTACCCTGAAGCCTTCTCTAACTTACTGAAGATGGACGGCAAAGATTCATTGGCAAACTTCATGGAGATGTTGCCTTGTGCCATCGCACTTGGTAGAAGCAAGAAGAGCATTAACACTAACATGTAAAATCTCTCTCTTTTCATACAACTACTTTTTAAGTTTAACTTATATGACCCTGAATTTTATATTTTATCCTGATTGATATCTTTCAACATAGCAGATACGAACAAGCTTACCCTTTTTACTTACTCAACCTGATAAAAAAATATAAAAATGTGGAGGGTTATATTGAGGAAAAGGAGCGTGTCGTAACTTTGGAGGAAGAGACATATTTTGAGGTGTCTCACAATTCTCAAAAGCGTTTTGTTGTAAAAACAGGCAAGGGTCAAACTAAGGTGTTAGGAACGTAACCATCCGAATTGAGCCGACTTGCACATGACAAAAAAATCTCGCAGAGTTAT
>CAVBBO010000081.1:0-21090 GCA_963593695.1 Escherichia coli
CTCGCTCTATGCAGGCCAGACCAACTATGTGGAGGATGCGTCGAGCCTACAGACCGTAGAGGCCATACTGCGCTTCCTTGCCAAGGAGGGCATCATCAGTTATCGCGACAAGAGCGTGGCTTACTCGTCGGTGGTCCTCGACGAGGCCGAACTGCACAACGTCACGGCACACAGGGCGGGCATCCTCAGTCGGCTCGTGCCCGTGGGAGAACAGGTGCAGGAGGGGCAGCCGCTGGCACGCATCATAGACCCCTACGAGGCGACCGTAATAGAAGAGATCAAGGCGCCCGTGACGGGCACCGTGTTCTTTGAATACAACAAGCCGCTGGCCCTCGAACATGCCATCCTCTTCAGAATACTCGAAGAGGAGGAGGGAATATAAGCGAAAGGGGGAAATAACTCGATATAGGGTGTAAAGTCGAAATCTCGACTTTACACCCTAGTGAACAGGAATATTTTTTTTACATTATGAAGAAGTGCTTCAATTATGTCTGCCAAGGGAGACTCTGGCTTAATATAATCGGGAAATGACTTATCCTCCATGCTGTCAATGCCTGCAGATTTGTATTTTACATAATAAGCATCCAATGTCTTGCCACTGTCGTCTGTCCACTCCCTGAATGTGCATTTCCTCCCAAGAATGCAGCTGGCAGCTAAAGACGCAGAACTAAAAAACCAATCATTTTTTTGGGTTATAACACCATTGCTATATAGATAATCCGTTGAGAACCTCATTCTGGTATGTGGTGGAAAATATCGGACTAAAGATGTGAAATAGTCACTACGGCCGAAGAAAGCCCCTTTCAACACGACAAACCGCGAGTCCTTCGGGGTAAAATATCCCGCGGCATAGGTTGCCAATTCGTTCTTGACATATCTCTTGATGTAAAATATCCTATAGCCTTTAGACGTGGCTTCATCCACTATTTTGGCACGCTCGATTTCCTCATAGGAAAGAAGCGTGATGCCTTCAAACGGGAGCGACTTATTGAAGTTGAACTCTCTTTTTGAGTCGATAATAAATTGGCGCAGAGATTTGTAATCTTCGTCGTCTGGACTGAAAATGTTTTTGCGTGTCTCTTTCCCGAAGACCCTCTCGTATTCCTTATTGATGTCAAACGCGTCTGCCATATTCATCTCTTTCCTTTCAGGTTCTCCATCTTTTCCTTCGTCACGTCAATGTTTCCGATAACAGGTACGATATTGACTAGGAACCTTTGGTTCTTCTCCTCTTCCTTCATCCAATTCATCAAATACTCTGTGTTGCCAGGATGCGCCCGGTGCAAGGAATCTTCATTAACCTTGATGCGAGGCTTTCCGGCTTCTCCACTGCCGGAAATAAGCAGTTCGCATCTTGGCATTTTGTCAAAGTCAATACCATTCTCTATCCAGTACCTGTTTAAGAATTGTGCCCTAAGGTATGACAGAGTGTAATTGTTTCTCCAATCCCCTTCGTTGAATGGAATCTTTGAGGACTGGCCTTCTATTACAATCAAGAATTTGATGTTCTTCTTGAGACTGTCTGGTATCGACTTTTCCAACTTGTTGATCTTTGCCATAATGGTGTAACCGTCGGCTTTTACCTCGGCACGAATTTTGTCGGCTTTTGACGGATTGCTGGTATCATCAGCTAATTTGTACATACTGTATTCTTTGGGCTGATATTTGATTTCGATGTTCATCAAATGCTTGAGATACGAGGGGTCGTATCGGAAAGCACCAGTCTGGTCGATTTCATTCACGGTTGAATATACATTGACAATGTTCTCGTATTCATCCACGAGAACTTGCAGCTGCTTTTCCTTCACCTTGAATCTGCTGAACGAAACAGCAAAGAGGACGAGCATTATGGCAAACAACGTTGTCATAATGTCAACGTAACTGGGCCAAAAAGAGCCGTTGTTCTTCCCATCCATAGCCTAATTACTTTTTCTCATTAGAGTTTGCCCCCCATCCAAAAAATCCACCTTTCTGCTTTACGACCACTTCCACTTGCTTTGTGTCGATTGCTTTCTTGACTTCCTGTACACTGTTTCTGACAGCTTTGACCGACTCCGTAAGGTCCTTGTTGCCGGAAGCAGTAGAAGCAATTTGAGAAAGCTCTGTCTCTATGTCGTTCAACTTGCGCAGATTTGAAAATTCCTGACGTACATCTTCGACGTTGAACTTCGCCTCAATAGCTTGAATGAATTCATTGTGTCGTTTTTCAAGCTCTGAGGTCTGTGCAGCCAACATATTTTCAAAGCCCTTTATATGGCCCTCGATTGCCTCCTTATAGCGCTGGTTCATTTCTGTGATGACCTTTACTTGTTCCGTGTATAGGTCTGTCAGCTTTCCGTCTGCCATTTCAAGGTACTTGTCTGCGATTTTACCTTTCTTGGAGATGCCCTTGATTTGGTCGCGGATAGCTTCGACAACGTCATTGCCAAGAATGTCTCTCCTTGTGAGGGCTTGACCGGCCTCGTTGACGTTCTGCTCAAAGTCCTTGATGCGGTCAAGAATCTGGTTTACCCTGATTGCTATTTCGCGCGGAACCTTCAAGTCTTCATTATACTTGTTCTGCAAGGCAATGGCTTCTTGTGCGGCAGCGAGCATCATGCGGCGCGCCTCTTCAAATTTGTCGAGAGACATTGTGATGCAGACAAAATGGTTGGCCGCATCGATATATTTGTCAAGTCCACGGATGAGTTCGCGGCTTTTGAGGGATGCTATCAGTTCCTTCTGTAGCTCGATGTTTTCGTTGATCTTGTCCATGTTTTTGCCCATGACTTTTACTGCGGAGGTAACGGCATCTACATTTCTCTTGAAATCATTGCCGAAAGCTCTTGTGCAGTTAGCAAACGCTTCTTTGAACCCGTCGATGACAGTGGAAAATGCCGGTTCAAACTTGTCAACAGTGTCATGGAGTTTGCTGATAGCGGAGACAAGACTTGCATTCGCGGTCTTTGTCACTTCAGTTTGAATGAAGTCGTAAAACTCATTCTTGTCATCTTCAATCTTCTTGCGTGCCTCACCTGCGAAATGATTGTTTCTCGTGGTTAGAAACAAACCGCACAAACTAGTTAACATTGACACTAGAACGCCTGCCAGCAGGTTCCTGATGGAATTGTCGGTTACGCCGCTTGCATTGTCAAAGTCAATGATGAAAGCCAATATGCCGATAAACACGCCAAAGAAAGTGCCCATCAGCCCCAAATATGTCGGGAACGCAAGATGGACCGTAGACTGGTCGTATCGCATATTGAGCTTTCTCTCCACTTTGTTGCGAATGAACTCGTAGTCGGATGTCCCTTTTGTCTTAAACAGATAATTGTTTAGTTCTTTAATGAGAGCTTCCAAATCAGACCCAGAGTGTCCAACGTTGACTATCTGAGGATAAGGGTCACCAGCGTTCTCGATTATCTGTACCGCATACGCTTCTTTCTTGGAGAAAAAGCCCTCAAATATCTTTCTGCACTTCTTCGTTTCCTTGTAATATTTGTACTGATACCACGAAAATACGAAGAAAGCCACGCCGGATAATATATTTGTAATAATAGCTACCATTTTACAATTTGGTTAATGTAAATATTCTGTCTGTTATTGGGAGGAAGAATATAGAGTCGTACAAATCCACGTCCTCTTGATATTTTTCCTTAACCTCTTTAATATAATAGGTGTTGAGTGGGGTCTGCATGTCTTCTGAGGCAGCATTGACGTACTTCGAGATGTCCGTCGTGTTGTCAATGATTCGCTCTCCCTTCAGCAAGTCAAGAACATCCTTGTAAAGCATGCTCAACTGCCCGTACTTTCTCGTCAGAGCCTCTTGAAGCGTAGCGAAATTTCTGTTCACGTCTCCTACGGTCTTGTAGTTTTCGGAGAGGTCGCCTTGGTAAATTCTCTCAGGCACATCCGGTGCGTTAGGGTCACGGTACAATCCTCCATAGCAGGTAGACTCCTTGCGCTCCTTCGGCAATTCGAGAATGACATTGTGCTCGCCTCCAAATACATTCGTAAAGATGAGGTCTATTATCAGCTTCAGGACGCGGCTCTCGCTACAGATGAAACTGTCTATGTACTTGCTGCCGTTTCCGCTGAACACAACGGTTCGCGGGGCGACAAGGCCGTTCTCCTTGTACATGCATGCCATATAGAAGAGGATAGAGGTGAGGTGATATACGAATACTGGCTTGAAATCAGTGCTCAGATACTTCTGTATGTCGCAGAACTCGGAATTGCTCAACCAGAAATTTATGATGTCCTTGGTCGTCGTATCATCAACGTGCTTGAAGCACTCGTTCAAATCCTCAAGGTCTTGACGCTTGAAACGCAATGTGTCCGCATATTTCTTGTAGATGCCGTTTTCCTTTGTCGTGCCATACTTGTTGAACCCATTCTCCCAAAGGACGTCACACCCGAAATGGACTGAGTTCGCCATTTTTGGTTTGTTGTCGATAAAATAGACGAAATCGGTTGAGCCGCCACCGATGTCTATGACAGACACGGCAGACGCGTCCTTTATGTCGTTGTTGTTGTCAAAATAATAATATGGTGCTTCAGATTCCGAGAAACAGTTGACCAGAGAAGCCTGTATCGAAAGAATCTTTTTGGGCTCAGATGTCCATATCTCATTGTATGTGGCACGTGTGGTACCCATAAAACTCAGAGGACGGAACCACACCAACCGTGTGCGATCCAGATCTCCGTTCCTTTGGAGAATGTCACATTTTATGATGAGCAAAAGCTCGCGGATGAATACACGGAGCATGGCCTCGTTTTTGTCCCATTTTATGTCCGTTAGGATATGCTGGTCGTCATTTGCCATCAGCCTCTCATAGAAGAAAGCGATGTTGTGGTTGTCAAACAGTTTGGGTTCATCGACGCGGTTCTTTATGCCACACAATGCGGTGCGAATCGGGAATTTGTAATCAGCTCCGTCGATGAGGGCAGGAAGGAATTCTGTCTTGATCTTGTTCTTCGCCTTCTCAAACACAGAATTTTCTATGCGCCTCGTAAGGGAGAACTGGCTGTCCTTCGGCTCTTCGTGAAGATAGCTGACCATAGGACGGGACATTTTGAACAATTCCGGTTTCCTGAACAGGTCAGGCGTTCCGTCGTCCTTGTTTTTGCACCGTGACATGAACGTGTTTGACGTTCCAAGGTCAACGGCATACGTATAAGTGTCGTTCGAAGGTAGGCTCTTTTCCCACAACGGGATGACGAGACCTGTGTCGCCTAACACGGAAACCTCAATAATGTCGAATGAAGAATTGAACAGCTCGTAGAATTTCGTGCCGCCCTCAGAATTGTCCGTCTTCTGGCGAGAGCGGACAACTGCAGGTAGTACGCCATACTGCGCCCCCGTAGACGCGGGGTCCAACTCCCTTATCTGCACAAGTCCTTCCGCATTGTTCTTGAAGAACGCCAGGGATATTTGGTCGATATTAAAATTCGGGGCCTCGGGATCGTCGTCCGCGGCGACAACAAGGATCTTGAAATAGTTGTTTTCCTGTTCCTTGTATGATAGTATATTCGGGAAAATGCCAAGATCAAAGTTTATCTTGGCTTTCTTCATCTCCACAATCTTGCCCATACCGGCCCTGAATGGTTCAGTTGCATATTCTTTCTGATATTCTTTGCCATTGTAGCGCAGGTAGACTGTGACCGAATTTCGGTTGATGTGGGCATCCGAATCTATGTCCTTGCCCTCAAACAAAGCTGTAACTTCAGGCTTGAACGGAAGGAGAAAATCATAGTCGCGGCTGGCGTTGTCGTTCTGGTATGTGACCGCCTTGAACCTTTCTCTTGAAATGCGGTATGGCAGACGGATGAGCGACGAGGTGAAATAGCTGTTTATGTCTATCTCATCGGAAGATTTAATTGCCAGACCGTTGATTACAAGACTGTCGTTCTGGTCTGTCATCATATCTGTCAGCTTCAGTTTGTAGTCGATTCTTATATCGGGGTCGTTCTTGAAACTCAGGATGTATTCCTTAATGGCCTTGAAGCATTTGTCCACTTCGTCAGAACCGAACAGCTCGTTATACATGTAGTTCTTGAAATCCTGATCACGATCTTCAAACATCTTCAAGTCACGGAAATACTCGCCGCCGGACTTTCTTCTTATATGCATGTCTCTGTACTTGCTGTCGTGCCCGCTCCTTGCGTCTTCGTCGGCAAATATGATGCTCTGCGTGCCATCTTTCTTGGCGATAGCCTTGTCCATGTCGGGCGGAGTGACAAAACCGGTCAACGGCGAACTACACGCCAGCAACTTTTCCTTTCCTTCCTCCGTGTAAATCAGGAAATAGAGCTTGTCCTCGGCGATGTCTGTTTTATAATATTGGTCTATCGAGTTGAAAAGAATGGGCATCTGCCTTTTTATAACTGCCATATTCTCGTTGCAGTCCCATTCGCGCAGTTCTATTTTCTCCCCTCTCTTCCATGAGTTGTTGCGATGATACTTGACATTGAAAATCAGCTCGTAGACATCAAGAATATCTGAAACAATCTGGCGGTAAGCATAGCCAGCTTCTTTCTTGATGTTGATATGCTCTTCCATTACGCGGCGGAAAGCTTCGCGCGCCACAAAGAAGCGAGCGAACGGAGTGGGGAGCGAGTTGAGCGCGCCGCTGTTGTCCGTTTTCTGCTCCATGACCTCGTCAAGGTGTTCTGCTGTCAATCCAACGTCTTCTGCAACCCACTCTGAACCTGAAACACCACGGTCTACTATATTAAGATCTATTCTTGCCATATTGTCAATCGTTTATTTTTTTAGTGAAACTGTCAATTGCCTCATAGGCAAACTGCAGGAAGAACCTGAATTTGTTGCTATGTTCTTCTGACTTCTCTTTGTTGCTGGCTTGAATCATGACAAGGAGATAATAGGAGTCGTCTTTCGCATCAAGCTCAATATTCTTGATCCAACCTCCCATTTGCTTTACATTGTCATAATGCAATGGGGCAAATGCCCGTTTGTTCTGCGCAAGTTCAGTATACCAATTGTAGTATTTGTCAGTAAAAGTCGCCAATGCCTGAAATGCCGAATCCTTGTAGAAATTATTGTCGAAGCCTCTGTTCTTTGACAACGGAAAGTATTTCTCTGATGGCAGGCCGTTTACGAGATTTCTCAGGAGCATATAGTCGGCGACGCTCTTTACTATGTCTTTGTAGCCTTTGCCTAAAGATTTGAGATCAAGTGATTCTTCGTCTGATTCAATTGCGCGTGTCAAATATTGCTGATTGTCCGGCCTACCTCTCTTCAGGAAGTCAAAGAGTGCGGATGCCGCGACAAGCTCTATGAAGTTGGATTTGTCGTCTTGCTTCTTCTCATCGTTGTCATAGACTTGTTTAAGGCTCTTTTCTCCAACGTAATAGAGATAGTCCGACTTGATTGTCCCTTGGTAATAAGCAAGCGCAGCCTTGGTCTTGGTATAGAATTTTGCTGAGTCAATGTCGCTGCCTGTCGTCACCGGGTCTTTCAGTCCATAATACGGTAAAACCGTGACGGCACCCATAACCGCATTCTTTACTGCCGGCTCGTTCTCGGCAAGGCGGATTTTCTTTTCAATGAGAGGAAAACCAGACGCCCCTGTTCCCCCAAAGATGGAACTGATGATAAAAACGCGGTCGTCCTTTTCGCAATGCTGCTTAAATGCGCGGAACCAATCTGCTCCTTCAATGATGTCACCCAAAACCACGGTTCCCACGTTGGGATTGCCCTTGAATCCCACGGACAGAGGGTTGTCAAGGTTCTTGGTGGAAAACAGAGTTTCCACAAGATAATTGTTCAGATCATCTGTTCCAAGGTTTGCAAGTTCAATATAAGAGCGAAATTTTTTGTTAATGCCTGCAAACTGCTGGGTGTCATTTGTCTGGTTGTTTAATTCATCGAGTTTACGAATCTCTGAATTAAAAAATCCATCAAGATGGTTAAGTTTGGAAGAACCATTATTGACAGACTTGTCGTAAATGTCCTTATAGTTGGCAATCAACGAATGCAGGTTCTTTTTCTCTTCAAGGTCGAGGTGGGGGTCAAGGATAATGGGCACAACCGTGTAGCCGTTGGTGTCCATGCCACCAGCCATAAGCATCGTGACGCTCTTCATGACACGTATGCCCGTTCCTCCTATGCAGAAAACAAATACTTTTTTCATGTGTCTTTAAAATTTAAATAGGCGGTAAGCGTTTGTGGGGAGCGCATTGCACCATACTACAGATGTCAGAAAATACACGACCAACGCATAAAGGGCGTTGCCAAACGCAATCCTCACTTCAAGCCAGAAAGCTCCATTAAGAGTTGGCTTCGCGACAAAGCATTCAAATCCTAACGTCCCTATAAAGGTAATTAACACTGTCAGTAACAGGGAAAAGGCCCAGTATCTTGGTCTGTAATGGCGACCTGGATTGTTATTGAACCACTTGTAATAGTAGGCGGCAAACAGTATTCCCGCTAGCACAAAACCAATAAAAACAATCACCATTGAACCGTCAAGGTGTCTCCAAAATGCTTTTGCCTGATTGTATAGCTGTTCGTTTTCTTGGAAAGGCTTCGTGAAGTCAGACATTGAGCCTGCTATCCATCCGTAGAATTTTATAAGGTTCATATATATCAATTTGATTTAGATACGAGTATATAGTTCGGACTAAGTGCTTTGTTCACGAGGCCGCCTTGGAAAATGCCTTGCACGAAATCGATGAGAGAGTAAGACTTTGACGGGTCGTTTTCTCCTGTCGTGTTGTCGAAATAATCACCGAATAGGGTATAGTCTGTGTCCGGCAAATCCAGACGCCATTCTATGACTTCCGAATCGGTCGCCATGCCATAGACTTGCAATTTCACTTCTGCGGTGGCCTTGCGCTTCAGCTCTTTTTCTGTGCCTGTTATGTCTTCAACTTTTATGTCTATGCCTCCCACTTTTACTTTAGAGCCGTATTTTGCCTTGGCCGTAAAAGCTTTGGCAAAAATCGATTTGTTCGTAATTCTCCAACGATAATCCTCCAGGTCGATTTTCAGCTTGACATAGCAAGTGTCCCCATCTTCCTGCTCTTCGTAGCCGATAAACGTCGGTTCGTCGTCAAGTTGCTCGCAACGGTTTGTAATGCCGAAAGAGTATTTCGGACTGCCGAAGTCAAACCCGCTGTCTATGTTGTCAATAAAGTGATTCCTTCGGGAGATGAGATATGATATTCCGTTTCTCATTTCTGCCACCTGTCCGGCATTTCCTATTATGAAGAAATAGTAAGGTGACTTGGCGCATGCCTCTTTACCGTTCTTGTCAAGGTAATTGGATGTTGCTCCGACAAGGCTGACGGCCTTGCCGAACTTGCTGAGAATAGTGGCTATGTCTGTGCTGTATTGTGCCATTAGCACCTCGGGAGCAGCCGCACCTACCGGGCTGTATTTCATGTCGGAAACCAGTACGGCCACTTCGCCAGCGTTGACATTCAGACTGTCAATAATCGTCTGAAGCATCAACGGCACCTTGGTGGATGCTGCAGAAATAAACGAGCCTGTATTCATCAAGGCCTGAAAATCATTTATGCCGACGCTGGCTCCTTGGTTGCCGTCATCTGTCAATATGCACACGTTGTCCGCACGTGCGGAATAGTAATTCATTACTTCCCAGACGTCCGTCTTGAAGTCGGTCGGACAGTTTGCCCTAAAAAATCCGTTCATGCTGCCCGACACTTCAATGTAGAATTTAACCTTTGATGGTTCCCGTAATCGGAACTCTGTTTTTGCAGTCTCCTTGATGATCTCTCCATTATTCGTGAAATGAGGGTCGTAATTGGTATTTACAGTGCCACCACATCCTGTAATGGAAGTAACAACAATTGCTATTATACACAAAATTAAAGTACATCGCATTTTCTTTTTCATCTCCGTGTGTCTGTAAATTGGTGTTTCTGATAGTTTTCAGTAGTCGCGTGTCATATTGTTGTCAACACTATCTGACTATCTAAGAGTTTTCCCTTATTCGCCAGTTGCAACACATCTGTCACGACTTGCTTTATTCTACATGAAAGGAATAGCACAAAAAAAGCGTAGACCGCCCGTTGTCCGATCTACACTCTGAGGCCGTGAGAATTGCCCATACTGCTGAACGAACAACAGTATAGCCCACGCCGATATGAGAATATGACCTTCCCTTATGAACGCACAATGTCCCGCTTTCTCTTACGAGTAGTAGGTGTACGAACATAAGGGATGCGTATATAAACACATCCCATGGGCATCTACCGTTGCTAAGTTCGAGGCAGTAATTCCAGAAATTTCTCACGTTTCAGAGTGTCTGCTGAACAAAGCGTCAAGTAAACGCCTTAATTATGTCGTGCCTCTTACCCGCCCAACCTTCTTACTTGCAGGTGATTAACCCACAGAAAGCTCGGCGTGCGCTGAGGCGCAGAAAGCTTGGCATGAGGCGTATTCGTACGCCCAAGCCATTAATTCCGCCATAAAATTACAGCTTTTTCTCCTAACAAAAGAAAGAGAATGGAACAAAAATACAATGTGGACGCTTTTTTGATTTGGATTAGAAAAACTTGACCCACATTTAAGCAGACAGGTTAATATTAGCATCTGTTTTAAATAGTTTCTTTTATCTATATGAGTCTCCTGTCATGTTTATAAGCCTCCATTTGAGGCGTTTCCTTCTAAAAACTATATGTAACACGCCATAAAGTATTCGTGTCGGGAAAACAGTAACTTTGCTGCGAAAACAAGTAAACTGAAATACTTACAAGCAAGCACAACTGCAATGACAAGCAGAAGTCTATGCAAAAAAACAACAACGATATGAATATGAAACGAGAACCATCAACCTTGCCCGCAGGGCGCACCGTGATTACAGCAAAGCCTGCCGTGATTGCCGTTGCGGGAGTTTTGATTGCAGCGATGACCTCGCTGACCGCCTCGGCGCAGGATGCCACGTTCCGTGAGTTCAAGTATGAAGGCAACGACGCGCTTCCAGAAACAGTTTGACCCCAAGAGCGAATACCTCAACCCCATCCTGGCAGGATTTTACCCCGACCCTTCGGTGTGCCGCAAGGGCGACACCTACTACTTGGTGAACTCCTCGTTCTCGTTTTTCCCCGGTGTGCCGATTTTCAAGAGCCGCGACATGGTGAACTGGGAGCAGATCGGTCATGTGCTCGACCGCCCTTCACAGTTGCCGCTGGCAGGACAGGGCGTCAGCGGAGGCATCTTTGCTCCAGCCATCAGCTACAACGAGAAGAACAAGACGTTCTACATGATTACCACAAACGTGGGCAGGGGCAACTTTTTCGTGAAGACAAAAGATCCCGAAAAGGGATGGAGCGAACCAATATATCTGCCGCAGATCGACGGCATAGACCCTTCTTTCTTCTTCGACAAGGACGGCCGGGGCTACATAGTGCACAACGCACAGGTAGAAGGAGGTGCCGATTATGAAGGACAGCGCGCCATCCGTCTGTTTGAATTCGACGTGAAGGGCGACAGCATCAAGGGCAGCTACACGCAGATAGTGCGCGGAGGCATCCATGTGAGCGAGCGTCCCATCTGGATAGAAGGACCTCATCTGTTGCGTGTGGGCAAGGTGTATTACCTGATATGCGCCGAGGGAGGCACTGGCGAGGCTCACAGTGAGGTGGTCTTCCGTGCCAAGAGTCCCTTCGGCCCCTACGAGGAGTGTCCCGACAACCCCATACTTACACAGAGAGAAGGACTTGACGAGTTGCGCCAGGACTACGTATCGAGTGCCGGACATGCCGACTTCGTGCAGACTCCAAAGGGCGACTGGTGGGCAGTGTTTCTCGGTTGCCGTCCCTATGACCTGCCCCTCAATGCGCAAGAAGCCGCCGATGCGTCGCACCGTTACGTGCTCTACAACACCGGGCGCGACACCTATCTGCTGCCGGTCACATGGAAAGACGGCTGGCCAAGCATCCTGAAGGCAGGAAAGGCCATCCCTACCGTGGTCAAATATGATGCCGCACAACAGCAAACCGCAGGTCTGCTCACCGGCAACTTCGCCTATACCGACCGTTTTGATGCTGACAAACTCCACAAACGCTGGCTTCAGCTCCGCGACCCACAGCCTTCTGCCTATACCCTCGACGGGAGAGGACTCACCATCCATCCCGCGCCGGCAAACATCTACGAGCGCAAGAACCTGACCGCCCTCTTTGCCCGTCAGCAGCATGAATGCTTCACAGCCGAAACATCAGTGAGTTTCACTCCCGAAAACGAGAACCAGCTTGCCGGACTGGCACTGCTTCAGAACGAAGACTACAACTTTACGTTCGGCAAAACCCTGCAAAACGGCCACGAAGCCGTCGTCTTGACCCGCGCCGGCGGCAAGGTTGTCCGTCCCGACGGCAGCAGTGTGACAGCCGTGACCGTCATAGCCTCAGCCCCCATCGCCTCCGGTTCCCTGCGTCTGAAGATTGAGGGGCGTGGCCGATACTACGACTTCCTTTATGCCGAAGGAGCTGACAGCCAGTGGCAGATGCTCGCCCGCGGTGTGGATGCAGCCAATCTAAGTACCAATCAGAGTGGCGGTTTCATCGGAGCCTGCATCGGCCTCTACGCCACAAACCATAAAACCAGCGGCAATGACGGCGAGGTCTACTGCTACTTCGGCGGCATTTGGGGCGGCCAGTTGCAGTGGTACAGGGACAACCGCCTGGTGGAGAATCCCTATTTGCCCAAGGGCACTGAGACGGCACTGCAACCTGTGGTGGGCTGGACCACCCACCATTGCATCACGGAATATCGCGGCCAATGGTATCTGTTCTTCCACGACTGCCAGCCGTCTGACGGCGTCACGTGGCTGCGCTCGCTCAAGGCTTGCCGCCTTAATTCGCAGGACATGACCCTTGTTCAGGGCGGTGTTTTTTTTAGAACCGCCCTTTATATATCAACCTTTTATAGGACCAGCCTTGTGGCGTGCGGAAGAATGTCCGCACGCCATTTATTTTGTGTCCGTCTGCTGCCGCTGAAACTCGCGCGGTGAGAGTCCATAGAAGTTTTTGAACATGGTGGAGAAGGAGGCGAGATTGGAGAAACCGCAGCGATACATGACCTCGGTGATGTTTTGGTGAGGGTCACGCAGCAAGTTGCCGGCCGTGCGCAGACGGAAATCGCGGATGAAGTTGTGCGGTGTCTGGTTGGTAAGCTCCTTCATTTTGCGGTTAAGGTGTATGCGGCTGATGCCAACCTCGTTGGCTATCTCCTCCACTGTTATCTCCGAGTCGGAGAGGTGGTTGTTTATCGACTTCATTATGCGTTCCAGCAACTTTTCATCGGGCGACATGGTCTTTTCCACCGGCTCTGTCTTGTCGTCCTGCTCCTGCCTTCCAGAGAACTTGTTGCGCATCACACGGCGTATGGCCAGCAGGTTGATGATGGTACGGCGGAGTATGTCCATGTTGAACGGCTTCATCAGGTAGGCATCCGCTCCGGTCTGGAGACCATCGAGCTGGTCTTCCTCGCTGGTTTTTGCCGTGAGAAGGATTATCGGGATGTCGTTTGTCTGCGCGTGGCACTTCACTTTCGTGGCTAGTGTGGTGCCGTCCATCTGCGGCATCATGACGTCGCTGATCACGAGGTCGGGCAGTTGCTGCAAGATGACAGGCAGCGCCTCGGTGCCGTCGTGTGTCACGCTGACGCGGTAGTCGTCCTTGAGTTGGCTTTCCAGATAGTCGGCTATCTCCACATCGTCTTCCACGACCACGATGTGCGGGCGCTTCTGTGAAGACATGGGGGCAACAGTCGGCGAGACAGGTTCCTCCGTGCCGTCACCTCCAGCATCATTGACATCTATGCCGCCCTGTGCGGCTGCAAGGTCTTCGCCTTCCACAACGTCGCCTTCCGTTTCCGCCCCGGCGTCTACGATCTCCTCCGGCTTCAGGTGTTCCTTGCCCAAGGGCAGGGTTATGACAAATTCAGCGCCCTTGCCGTCAGAGTTGTTGCGTGCTGTTATGGTGCCGTAGTGCAGTTCCACGAGCGAGCGCGTGAGGTCAAGTCCCACACCTGTGCCGATGTTCTTTCCAGCTGTGTCGGATGTGGCCTGGTAGAACCTCTGGAAGATGTTGCCAATCTGGTCTTCGGGTATGCCGCAACCGCTGTCCTTGACGGAAAGCACAGCCTGGCGGTCGTCGTGGGAGAGGGTTATGGCGACAGAACCATTGGCGGGAGTGAACTTGAAGGCATTGCTGAGCACGTTGACCACGGCCTTGTCAAACTGGTCAACGTCCAGATAGACGGGCAGGTGGTCGGTGTCGTGATTGAAGGTGAAGCGTATGCGCTTGGTCTTCGCCTGATGGTCGAAGAGATTGTATATGTCTTCTATGAAGCCCACATAGTCTGTTTCGCGCGTATGTATCCTCATTTGCCCCTTGTCTATCTTGCGCAGGTCCATCATCTGGTTTATTATGTGCAGAATGCGCTCGGCGTTGCGCCGCATGAGGTCATAGACAGAGTGGCGCTGGGCATCGGTGTCGCTCTTCAAAAGCGACAGCAGGGGCGTGAGGATGAGCGTCATAGGCGTGCGTATCTCATGGCTCATGTTGATGAAGAAGCGTATTTTCGCCTCGCCAAGTTCCTCGGCATGACGAGCCTCCTGCCGCTGCAGGCGTTCCTGCTCCAGCCTCTTGCGGTGGCGCAGGTAGAGAGCCACAAGGCCGATGGCAAATAGCAGATAGACGATGTAGGCGGCAGTGGAGAGGTACCAGACGGGGCTCACTGTGACCGTCAGCTCCTTGGTGTCCGATTCGGCTGCGCCGTCAATGGCTTTCACGCGTATTCGGTATGTTCCCGCGCCGAGCCGTGAGAAGCCAACCGCATTTTGGCCGGCAGGAAGGCTGACCCAATCGTCGTCGTTCACCTTATATTTATATACAATGCGCTCGGGGTTGTCGTAGTTGAACGTCGAGAAATACAGCTGGATGTTGTTCTCGTGGTGGTCAAAGCAGAAGCTGTCGCCCTCTATGCCGGCGCGCCGCTCACCGTTGACCTGCAGGCCGACGAGGTGAAGCGTTGGCTTTACGGTCTGCCGCACCACATCGCCGGGGCGGAAACTTACGATTCCGGTCATCGTGCCGAACCAGAGAGTGCCGTCGGGGCTGCACGCCGCCACTCCATCGGTAAACTCGTTGTCCATCAGGCCGTCACCCGCATAGTAGTTGGTATACAGGTTGGTCTTGGGATTGTAGCGGCACAGGCCGTGTGCGGTGCTCACCCACAGACAGCCGTCGCGCCCTTGCTGTATGGCCTGTATGGTATTGTCGGGCAGTCCGTCGGCGGTACTTATGCGCTTGACAGCCACTTTGGTGTTGCCTTTGGCGCCTCGCCCGCGCTTGGGGCAATTTATTTTGTAGAGTCCGTCGTGCGTGGCTACCCACAGGTTGCCGGCTTCATCTTCGCAGATGTCGGATATGGAGAGGCCGGATAGCATGCAGTTGGTGCGAAACACCGATGTCCAGCTGCGCGTGGCCAGCTCCAGACAGCCGAGACCCGTCGACGTGCCCACGTAGAGGCGCGTGCTGTCGAGCGAAAGTCGCATCTGCATGATATAGTCGTTGGGCAGTCCTTGGTGCGGATGCTGGTCTTCCTTGTATGTCTCGGCCTTTCCCGTGGCAATGTCGTAGCAGATGAGTCCGTAGCCCAGCGTCCCTATCCACAGACGGTTGTCCTTGTCGGTCTTTACATCAAACACATTGCTTGCCGCACCCCTCGTGCAGTCGAGCTGGCGATAAGCTCCGGTGGCTGGGTCTATAGTGCCGCACCCTTCAAGATAGCACCCTGCCCATACGCGTCCCTGACGGTCGAGCGTCATCCATAATACCGACGGCGGCACCGTGCCCCGTTCTCCGCGCTTGTAATGGTACAGCGGCTGCCGCTTACTGTCGAATATATACACGCCGCCGTTGTCAGCGCTCATCCAATAGCGGCCCTTGCGGTCAATGAGGATGCAGGTGGGCTGTGCCTCGCCTATCGTGTTGGCCTTGCCAAGCTGGCTTCCCATGTAGCGGAAAGGCGACTCGTGGCGCGGCTGCATGTACAGTCCTTTTTGCAGCATGCCTATCCACCGGTTGCCTTGGCGGTCTTCCATGATGGAGGAAACCTTTGCCGCGCTCAGGTTAACCAGCGGCGACCATTGCACTGACTGTCTCACTGCGCCCGTCTTGCTGTCGAAAACCCAAACGCCACAGCCGTCGGTGCCCATCAGCAGCCTGCCGTCGGCCAGGGGCAGAAGCGTGGTCAGCGGCAAATGTTCCGTGCCCTTCACCGGCGTGAAACCCTTGCTACGGCTGTCCAGACGGTAGAGGCCGCCGTGCCAGGAAGCCGCAAAGATGTTGCCTTGGCGGTCTTGGCAGATATAGCCGAAACAGCTTTTCAGCTCTCCCTTGTCCATATAGGAGCGGCATTTGCGGCCTTTCACGGCGGCAATGCCATTGTTGTCGGTCACCACCCACAGCCATCCGTCACGGTCCTGCATCATGCAGCGCACGGCGGCAAACTGCTGGTATATGCCGCCGAGCGGCTTGGCGGTCTTTCCCTCCACCTTCAAGATGCCGTAGCCGGTAGTAGCGGCAAGCAGAGTGCCGTCGCCGAGCCGGCAAAACGTGCTCACGTTGGGATTGGAAATCTTTCCTCCGCCTGTGACGGATACGGTCTCGAAGCGTCCGCCGTCATACATCTGCAAGCCGCCGGAATAGCCTATATACAGCTGCCCACGGGCATCTTCGGCAACGCAGTTGAGCAGATTGCCAAGCATGCCCTGCGACCGTCCGTCCTTTTTCTGGTAGGTGTAAAACTGGTAGCCGTCGTATCGGCACAACCCGTTCATGGTCGAAATCCATATATATCCCTGCTTGTCCTGATAAACATGCCTCACCAGACTCGACGACAGCTCGCTGTTGCCGGTATAGAGCCGTCCCTGCTGGGCGTAAGCGGCAATCGTCCAGACCATAGCCAGCAGGAGAGCCATCGTATGTTGTAGTGTTTTTGTCATAGGTGTCAGTATTTTAAGTTCTTTGCAAAATTACGAAAAATAATCCGTGCAATGAAAAGATCACGACAAAAGGCTATCTGAAAATCGATTGTTTTGAAAAACTTTTCCTCTCGTCGGATTTGAGCAATCTTTGCGCGGTTTTTATAACGCCTTAATAATCAAATGATTATATTTTCACAGCCTAAAACATGACATAGTTTTTGAGCTCTTGATTCGGCTTTCCATTGGAATGATGCCGGCTTTCCAGTGCAATGCCGACGCCTTTCCATTGCAAAGCCGACGCCTTTCCAATGCAATGCCGGCGAGGGTCCTGGCGGTGGGAAAAAAGGCTCTATGTTGACTGCACGAAACACCTTTCCGTCGGAAACGTTACAAGGTCAAAAGTCTGTATTACTTGTGAGAAAGACCGTAACATGGTATAGTTCGTAACTTTGCCACTGGAAAAATAAAGAACTAATAATATTAAACAAGATGAACAGATTGACATTCTTAGCATCCATGCTCATGATGGTGTGCCTGCCGATGGCCGCACAGCATAAGAGCAACAAGCCGAGCGACAAGCCCGACCCCAATTTTCAAATCTACCTCTGTTTCGGACAGTCGAACATGGAGGGCAATGCCGCCATCGAAGACCAAGACCGAACTGGTGTGAATCCTCGCTTCGTGGCGATGTATGCCGTGGATGACGAGAAGGCGGGATGGAAGAAAGGCGAATGGCATACCGCCGTTCCACCTCAGGCTCGTCCCAACACCGGACTGACACATATTGACTACTTCGGACGTAAGATGGTGGCAAACCTCCCAGACAGCATCAGGGTGGGAACCATCACCGTGGCTGTGGGCGGCGCCAGCATCGACCTCTTCAACAAGCGGACGTACAAGGCTTATCTCAAGAAGCAGCCCGACTGGATGAAGAACCTTGCCTCAGGCTACAACGGCAATCCATATGCCCGGCTCATCGAACTGGCAAAGACAGCACAGAAGCAAGGTGTCATCAAAGGTATTCTCCTGCACCAGGGCGAGACCGACAACGGTTCTCCCACATGGGCGGCAAGAGTGAAAACTGTGTATGATGACATCCTCAAGGAATTGAATCTGAAAGCTGAAGATGTACCTCTGCTCGTGGGCGAAACCGTGCAGAAAGACCAAGGCGGCTCATGCTGGGCTCATATCGCCGTGGTCGACAGTATCGCCAAGACCATACCCACGGCTCATGTCATCTCCTCCAAGGGATGTCCGCAGCGAGGCGACGGCCTGCACTTCGTGGCCGAGAGCTACCGCACCATGGGCAAGCGTTATGCCAACATGATGCTCTCGCTGCTCGGCATCCAGCCCGATACCAACTATCCTCGTGTCGACAAGGACCGCCGTGCATACGTCAAGCTCCATGCACCAGAGGCGAAGCAAGTGATTTTCGACATCTGCGGAAAGCAATATCCCATGAAGAAAGACTTGGACGGCGACTGGTATGGTGTGAGCGACCCGTTGGTAGTGGGCTTCCACTATTATTTCCTAAATGTGGACGGTGTGCAGGTGGTGGATCCTGCCAGCGAGACCTATTTTGGTTGTTGCCGAGAAGCAAGCGGCTTGGAAGTGCCGGAAGGCGAGGAAGGCAACTATTACCGTCCTCAGCAGGGTGTGGCTCACGGACAGGTGCGTTCGGTTTCTTATTATGCCGCTTCGCAAGGCAAGTTCCGTCGCGCCATGGTCTATACACCTGCCGAATATGAGACCAACACAACCAAGCGTTATCCTGTGCTCTATCTGCAGCACGGTATGGGCGAGGACGAGACAGGATGGAGCCGTCAGGGCAATATGCAGCACATCATGGACAACCTGATTGCCGAGGGCAAGGCAGAACCGATGATAGTGGTGATGGAGAGCGGTGACGTGAAGCAGCCTTTCATCCCTCGCCCAGGCAAGGATGTGGACGAGGAGCGCAATCGGTATGGTGCCTCATTCTATGATGTCATCATCAAGGACTTGATACCGATGGTGGACAAGACATTCCGTACCTATACCGATCGTGAGCACCGTGCGATGGCAGGCTTGTCATGGGGCGGTTGCCAAACCTTCAATACGGTGTTGCCCCATCTTGACAAGTTCTCTTATATGGGAACTTTTAGCGGTGCCTTGTTTGGGGTGGATGTGAAGACTTGTTTCAATGGAGTCTTTGCCGATGCGGAGAAGTTCAACAGCCAGATGCACTATATGTTCATGGGGTGTGGGTCGGAGGAAAACTTCGGTACTCCCAAGATGGCGAGGGAACTCAAGGACCTTGGCATCAAGCTCGACTATTATCAATCACAAGGTACGGCGCATGAGTGGCTCACCTGGCGCAGGTGTTTTAAGGAGTTTGTGCCTCATTTGTTTAAGAAAAGGTGATTTTCTTTCTTGTCGGTAGGTAACAAAGTATTTGTTACATAAAACAAAGTCATGTTGCAAAACAAATCCCAATTTTGCAACATGATTCTTTAAGAATCGCCTATTGCCCTTGAGGGCTACAGTTGAGGCAAAAAACATACAAGTAACAATCAATCAAAACCAATTTAAACTAACTCTATTATGAGGAATTTTAGAAAGATTCAAAAGCCATTAGCAATGCTATCCTTTCTCTGTTTGCTTCCTATGGGAGCAGCGGCTCAGAGTATAATAAAAGGAGTAGTAAATGATCCTACTGGAGAACCTGTAATTGGTGCTACAGTCAAGGTGAACGGAAGCAAGGTTGGTGCTGTTACCGATTTGGATGGTAAGTTTAGCATTGATGCAGCTCCTGGTTCAACATTGACGATTACCTATGTCGGAATGGAACCAAAGACAGTAAAGGTAGAGGCAGGTAAACCTATAAACGTTACCTTGAAAGATGATGCCAAGGTAATAGACGATGTAGTGGTTATCGGTTATGGTGTGCAGAAGAAGAGCGACCTGACGGGTGCCGTGGCATCCATCAAGAGCGATGACATCAAAGGACTCTCTACTACCGATGCCGGTGCTGCCCTCCAAGGTAAGGCTGCCGGTGTGCAGATCATCAATTCTGGTGCTCCAGGTGAGGCTGCCGACATTCGTATTCGTGGTTATTCTTCCAATAGTGGTAGCATTGGGCCTTTGCTCATTGTCGATGGTTTGAAGGTAGACAATATCCAGTATCTCGACCCTTCAATGATTGAGAGTATGGAGGTGTTGAAGGATGCGGCTTCTGCTGCTATCTATGGTGCGCAGGCTGGTAATGGTGTCGTTATCATCACTACCAAGACGGGTGCTGCCAATGGTGGTAAGGCTAAGATTTCTTACAGCAGCAAGTTTACGATCCAGTCTTTGGGTAAGCGTGCAGAGCTTTTCGACGCTCCAGAATATATCGAGTATCATAAGTACTTGGGCGATATTGATGACGCTTTGCTTCAGAAGAATGGCTATAATGGTCAGAATACCAACTGGTATGACGAGGTGTTTGAAAACTCCTTGGCACATCAGCACAACTTGACTGTTCAGGCAAGCAATGGCAAGGGACGTTTCCTCGCCAGCCTTAACATCCTCAACAACGATGGTATCGTGAAGGGTAGCAAGGATACTTACAAGCGTTTCACAGGTCAGATCAATGCCGACTATGATATCTACAAGTGGTTGAATGTTTCTACCAATACTTCGTTTGAGAAGTGGAAGACCAAAGGCGTGACCAAGGGCTATGGCTCTTTGTTGAACTCAGTGGTGTCCATCGACCCCTTGACCCCTGCCTATATCAGCAATGTCGATGACTTGGCTCCCGGCATGAAGGCGCAGGTGGAGTCTGGTGGCGCTGTTCCTACAGACCCTGACCACAACAACGATTACTATGGTACATCTAAGTATGTGGAGGATGCCACTGGTAACCCTCTCTATCAGATAAACCGTCGTGACCAATGGAATAGTGGAATTAATGTTCGTGGTACAGTGGCAGCCAACATCAAGCCATTCAAGGGCTTCACCTATACCTCTCGTTTGGGCTATCGCATCACTCAGAGCAATTACCACAATTACGAGACACCATTCTGGTTGACCTCTATGTGTAATAGCAATACTTAGTCGTCCCTCAAAAAGTACACGCGGGCACCACTTAGGTATTGGCAGAGACCCC
>CAVBBO010000082.1:0-19383 GCA_963593695.1 Escherichia coli
GGGGTCTCTGCCAATACCTAAGTGGTGCCCGCGTGTACTTTTTGAGGGACGACTATTTAAACAACTTAATTTATAATTTTATGAAAACAACAAAGAGAAGCTTTGAGGCAAAAGTGATTGAAGTGAATAATTCTTCCGCAGGTCGATACTTACGCTATGTGAATATGAATTCTGGTGAAGAGGGCAAGATTCCTGAATGGTGTATCGTTAGCTTTGCCATATTACCCAAGGAATGTCTTGACGAGGATGGACATATTGTGGAAGGCACTGTTTTAAAGTTGCGTGAGATGGAGGATGGCAAAGTCTATCCGGGCATGTGCTATCAGCGTCGCGCGGTTCCATTGCAAAAGCCTGGCATAAAGATGAAGAAAATGAGCAAGGAGAGCTTGTATGAAGGTGCCACTCTGTACCAATCGGTGCCTCTTGGAGACTTATGGAAAATGTTCGAGCAGAAGCTGAGAAACAATGAGCTGACCGCAGACGCTATCCTGCAAGCAATGGAGGTCAAGAGCAAATCTTCGGAGAAAGAGCAGCGTGCCTACCTTAGCTTAATGATGGAAGTGAATGCCATCGACATAGCAATACAGGAAAACCAGCATCAGGAGTTCAAGGAATCTTTTCTGCATAGCTCTAATAATCACGCAAACACGCTTCGGAGCGGAAGAAGTGTCCAGTACAGGGAAATATTCAAAGAGATAGCCGCTTTTGGCAACAGCCAGGAAGGTGGTGAAGTCTTTATTGGAGTAGACAACAACGGGACGGTTTGTGGTATCGAAGACGAATTGCTGAATGAGGCGCCTTTTGATAATCGCGCCGACTTCCAGGCCGACTTCCTCAATCAGTTGAGTCAGGCCATAGACAATTATGCTTTCGTTTCGTCAGTCAAGATGATCTGGTACAAGACCGCCGAGGACAAACTGTTTTGCAGAATCTGCGTACCGATATGGAAGGGCTCTATCCTCCTTCTCAACGGTTGTGAGCTATACGTCCGTGGAGACGCGAGTAAAAAGCAGTTGAAGAATACTGACTTCATCAATCATGTCGCGGCGTGGTTGCAAAACAATGTGGCATAATAAAGAACCTCACAAGACTAATCGTATGGAAAAAAATACCAAGAAAAACGTTTTTAGTGCCGCTACGGCTTTTGCGGTAGTGCTGGCAGTGACGAGTTTCTACTTTTTATTCGTCAATCCAAACGGATATTGGCAAACGAAGATGCGGGAAGCCGACAGGAAGGAATACATGGAGATGAGGATGCGGCAGAAGTCGGGTGCAACCCACGACAAGAAGTGTCCCAAGCTCGACAAATCTGCCGAAAAGGAGTTTGAAGCGTGGCGGGCGAAAAAGAGAGCAAGGTGGATACCGCTTTTTTAAATATTGCTATCCGGTAAAACTAAAATGGCAATAGATCTTTATTGCTGCCCGGGTAAAACCATTGTAACAGACAAGTCCCATAGGGACGACATATTGAAGCGCAGGGGCATGCCCCTGCGCTTTCTGTTGCCATCAACGTCCTATCCGAAATTTACTGCAAATCAGAACTAAATTTCGGATAGAGGGTTGTCTTGGCTTTCAGGCTTGACCCGTCAGACGAAAGGCGCGCAGATGATGGCGAGACGCTCAAGGGCTTGCTGGTCTACGCTGTCGAACGCCTCAAGGCTCTCGCTGTCTACGTCGATTACTGCCGCCACCTTGCCGTCTTTGAATACTGGCACCACGATCTCGGAACGCGAGCGCGAGGAGCATGCTATGTGGCCGGGGAACTGCTCCACGTCGGGCACCACGAGGGTTCGTGCCTGCTCCCACGCCGTGCCACACACGCCTCGACCCTTGCCTATGGTGTAGCACGCCACGGGACCTTGGAAGGGGCCGAGACACAGGCTGTCGCCCTCAACGAGATAGAACCCTACCCAGAAATAATGGGGGAAGGTGTCCTTGAGCAGAGCGCAGAGGTTGGCCAGCGCGCCTACGCGGTTGGTGACGCCTGCCACGAGACTCTCGGCTTGGGCAAGGGCGGTGGCATAGGCCTTCTGCTTGTCGGCGGCAGAAGCAAATGATTTTGTTTCACAAGTCATGTTTTCTGAGTTTTATGATGACAGGTTGAAGCCTGCCAATCGTAAAAAAGGTGGGGCCACGTCTCACGACGTCGCCCCACGCATGATTAAACAACCAATAAAAGAAATAGATTGCTAACTATTTTTATCTGATGAACAGAAGCTCACGATACTTAGGCAGAGTCCAAAGCTCGTCGGCCACCACAAGCTCAAGCTTGTCGATCTGGTAGCGTATCTTGTCGAACCATGTCTCCACGGTGTCGTGGTATGCCACGGCCTTCTCGCGCTCGTCGGCGATCTTGTTTGCCACCTTGCGGGCGTTGACCATGTCTTCCACGTCTTTCTCGATGATTGCCGTGCGCTCAGAGATCTGCTCGATGATGTTCATGATGCGCTCTGAGAGCTTCTTGCCCTTCTCATCGCCATAGATGGCCATGAGGTTCTGCACGTCCTTTGAAAGCATCGACTGGTAGTGGGTTGCCACTGGTATGATATGGTTGAGTGAGAGGTCGCCAAGCACGCGTGCCTCGATCTGCAACTTCTTGGTGAAGGTCTCCCATTTCACCTCGTTGCGGGCCTTGAGCTCGTTCTCCTTCATCACCGACATAGACTCAAACATCTTGACGGTATCTGGTGTGAGATAGTTGTCGAAGATTATCGGAGCAGACTTCTCTGTGTCGAGACCGCGCTTGTCAGCCTCCTCGACCCACTCGTCGCTGTAGCCGTTGCCGTCGAAGTGGATTGGTGCGCAGGTCTTGATGTCGTCTTTCACCACGGAGAGGATGGCTGTGAACTTGTCCTCGCCCTTGGCAATGAGTGCGTCGACACGCTCCTTGAAGTTTGTCAGGGCCTCGGCCACGGCGGTGTTGAGCACCATCTGGGCGCTGGCGCAGTTGGCAGAAGAACCCACGGCACGGAACTCGAAGCGGTTGCCGGTGAAGGCGAATGGCGACGTGCGGTTGCGGTCGGTGTTGTCGCGCATGATGTCGGGAATCTCAGGGATGTCGATCTCCACGCCTTCCTTGCCCTTGATGAGGAGCGCGTCGTTGTCGGAGTTCATGATGTGCTCAAGAACAGCCGATACCGACTTTCCAAGGAAAGAAGAGATGATTGCTGGAGGTGCCTCGTTGGCGCCCAGACGATGAGCGTTTCCGGCATCCATGATGCTCGCCTTGAGCAGTCCGTTGTGCTTGTAGACGGCCATGAGCGTCTCAACGGTGAAGACCACGAAGCGGAGGTTGTCCTCGCGTGTCTTGCCTGGACCGTGGAGCAGGACGCCCGTGTCGGTCGCGAGCGACCAGTTGTTGTGCTTGCCGGAGCCGTTGATGCCGTCGAAAGGCTTCTCGTGGAGCAGCACCTCGAAGCCGTGCTTGTGGGCTACGCGCTTCATGAGCGACATGAGTAGCATGTTGTGGTCTACGGCGAGGTTGGTCTCCTCGAATATCGGGGCGCACTCAAACTGGTTTGGAGCTACCTCGTTGTGGCGTGTCTTGACTGGTATGCCGAGCTCGAGAGCCTGAATCTCAAGGTCTTTCATGAACGCCTGCACGCGCTCTGGGATGGTGCCGAAATAGTGGTCGTCCATCTGCTGGTTCTTGGCGCTCTCGTGGCCCATCAGCGTGCGGCCGGTGAGGATGAGGTCGGGACGGGCTGCGTAGAGGTCCTCGTCGACGAGGAAATACTCCTGCTCCCAGCCGAGGTTGGAGACAACCTTCTTCACGTCGGGATAGAAATAGTGGCACACGTTGGTGGCAGCCACGTTGACAGCGTGGAGCGCACGGAGCAATGGTGCCTTGTAGTCGAGGGCCTCACCGGTGTAAGAAATGAAGATAGTGGGTATGCAGAGCGTGTCGTCGATGATGAACACGGGGCTGGTAGGATCCCATGCCGAGTAGCCACGCGCCTCGAAAGTGGAACGGATGCCGCCAGAGGGGAAGCTGGATGCGTCGGGCTCTTGCTGCACGAGGAGCTTGCCTGAGAACTCCTCTATCATGCCACCCTTGCCATCGTGCTCGATGAAAGAGTCGTGCTTCTCAGCGGTGCCCTCGGTGAGGGGCTGGAACCAGTGGGTATAGTGGGTCACGCCATTCTCGTCGGCCCACTGCTTCATGCCTTTTGCCACGGCGTCGGCGATGGAACGGTCGAGCGTGGCTCCATTGTCGATGACGTCTACAAGCTTCTGATATACATCAGCGGGAAGGTACTTGTACATCTTGGCGCGGTTGAACACCTTCTTGCCAAAATACTCTGAGGGACGCTCCACGGGAGCAATCACCTCCACTGGCTTCTTGTGGGAAGCAGCCACTACGGCGTCAAATCTTTCGTTGGTCATACTTGTAAAATTTTATTAATACCCCCATGCCTGGGAATGTGTTATTCGTGTTTGTATGTTATGAAATATAGTTAGGGTTTGGTCCCTTAAAGATTCTTTATTCTCTCCATTGCCTCTATCACGTCTTCGCGGTTGCCGAAGCTCGTAAGGCGGAAATAGCCCTCGCCTGAGGGGCCGAAGCCCACGCCCGGCGTGCATACCACGCCACAGCCATAGAGCAACGTGTCGAAGAACTTCCACGAGCTTTCGCCGCCCGGCGTGCGCACCCAGATGTAGGGAGCATTCTCGCCGCCATAGACATCGTAGCCAAGACCTATGAGGGTCTCGCGCATGATGCGTGCGTTCTCCATGTAATAGGCTATTATCTCGCGGGTCTGGCGGTGTCCCTCCTCGCTGTAGGTGGCTTCGGCGGCGCGCTGCGAGATGTATGAGGTGCCATTGAACTTGGTCGACTGGCGGCGCTCCCACAAGGCGTTGAGCGACACATCCTTGCCGTCGAGCGTCTTCGCCATCAGGTCCTTGGGGATGACGGTGTAGCCACAACGCACGCCTGTGAAACCGGCGGTCTTGGAGAAGGAGTGGAACTCTATTGCGCACTTGCGCGCACCCTTTATCTCATATATGGAGTGTGGTATTTCGGGGTCTTGGATATATGCCTGGTAGGCGGCGTCGTAGAGGATGATGGCCTCGTTGTGGAGCGCGAAGTTGACCCACTTGCGAAGCTCGTCCTTGGTGAGCACCGTGCCCGTGGGGTTGTTGGGGTAGCACAGATAAATCATGTCGACGCGATGGTCGGGCAGCTCGGGCGTGAAGTTGTTCTCGGCGGTGCAGGGCAGGTAGGTGATGTCTTCCCACTTGCCGTCTACGTATTTGCCGGCGCGGCCGATCATGGCGTTGGAGTCGACGTAAACGGGATAGACGGGGTCGGTGAGTGCCACGCTGTTGTCCCAGCGCAGGAGCTCCTGTATGTTGGCGGTGTCGCTCTTGGCTCCGTCGTTGACGAATATCTCGTCCTTGGCGAGGTGTATGCCACGGGGGAGGAAGTCGCCCTTCAATATGGCTTCGCGCAGGAAGTCGTAGCCGTGCTCAGGGCCGTAGCCACGAAACGTGTCGATGTTGGCCATTTCGTCGGCGGCCTTCTTCATGGCCTCTACCACTGCGGGTGCCAACGGGCGTGTCACGTCGCCAATGCCAAGGCTGATGACGCGTTGCTTGGGGTGGGACACCTTGTATGCCGTGACGCGCTTGGCAACATCGGCGAAAAGGTAACTACCCGGAAGACGAAGGTAATACTCGTTTACTAATGCCATTTTTTCTCTTCTTTTTTGATGGTTGTTTATTTTCTTGCTTGTCTTTTGACCCGTCATGGTTCCATTTCGCCGTCGAAGACTATCTCCGCCGGGCCCGTCATCCTGACGTGGTTGTCGGCACCCCACTCTATATGCAGCGTGCCGCCGTCCATGACGATGTCGCTTTGCCGTCCGGCCTTGCCCGTCACCGCGGCTGCCACCGCCGTGGCGCACGCTCCCGTGCCGCAAGCCATGGTGATGCCGGAGCCTCGCTCCCATACGCGGGTGCGGATGCCCTGCACGGCGCCGTCGGCGCAAGGAAGGATCTCGGCAAACTCGATATTGCAACGCTCGGGAAAGCTGCTGGAAAATTCCAGCTCGCTTCCTCGAGCGGCAATGTCTATCTCTCTCACTTTATTTACAAAATTCACATAATGGGGATTGCCCATCGACACGAACACGCCGTCGGTGCCTTCGGGCTGTAAGCCTGTGTACTGCTCTGGAGCCTCAAGGCGAGGCTCGCCCATGTCGACCGTGACGCTGGTCACCTTGCCGTCCTCAATGTGCAGCTTAAGCACCTTGATGCCGGAGAGCGTCTCAAGACGCACGGTGTCGCCCTTGAAAAGGCCGCGCTCGTAGACATACTTGCCTATGCAGCGGCTGGCGTTGCCGCACATCATAGCCTCCGAACCGTCGGCATTGAAAATCCGCATTGAGAAATCGGCATCTACGCCTTCAGTGGGCGCGCCGATAAGCACCAAGCCATCGGAACCGATGCCGAAATGGCGGTCGCTCCACTTTATGGATGTGGACGATGGGTCGGGAATGTGGTATGACAATGTGTTAACGTAAACATAGTCGTTGCCTGCGCCATGCATTTTCGTAAAAGGAATCTTGGTGACCTTTTGCGTGACTGATACCGACTGCGACTTATCTGTAACCGATGCGCCTATTGACATTTTGTTAAGCTCTATTTCTTTTAACTGAACGCTTTGTGCTATTCACGGTGCAAAGTTACAACAAAATGTCAGTAACAGAAAAATTTTTCTGCAGAATTTATGCAAGTTTCACCAAATTCTATCAATTTGTTAGCAATAGGCAAACAAAAGCTAACAAATTGCACCAAACAGAAGCACCAACTATTACATTCCGTCATTCTGTAAATATCAGTTATAACATATTGACACGGTTTTGGTTGTATTTTTGACAATATGACTAACTTTGCAGCAGATTTAAGAGCAGAAAGAAACATCGCTCCAGATAACTTTATAACTACCTATAACTGACCTACATTATATATATACACGTGGGCCTACAAGCTCAAAAAGATCGGCGTTGCTGTGAAGCACCGCCGATTTTTTTTATGCCTGTCAACAATACGGGATTAAAGATTATTGATAATCAGTTAAACTCTATATATCCGTTGTTGTAGTCCAATGACACTTTTCCAAATTTAGAAAGTGCCGTTTGACCCAGAAGTAGTGGTGCCTGAATATTATCTACGACCGTGGCTTGGATATTGTTTAACACGATGTCGCCAATTCTCACTGTACGCAAATTGACTACGACTCCTGTAGATATTCCTCCAGTGGCATCTTGCATTTGCGAAGAGCCCAAAATATCATCATCTGTAATCAACCCCTGACGATACATCACTATAGCTTCTGCGCTTGAAAGGGAAATGATTGACGCTCCAGTATCGAAAATAAAACGAAGTTTCAAGCCATTAACTTCTATTGGGACATAGTAGACTCCGTTGTCCTTTATCATACGCACTCTTGTATGTTTCGTCACTTTACCATCCCGTGGTCTGATATTGCTACTGGAAGTCGGGCCATTCTTTCTTCTGTATCCCGACTTATGGACGCAAGAAACAGACGCAATCAAAAGACAAATCGCTATTATCACATGAGAGAGTTTAATTTTTCTCATCCTGTATTACATTTTTGGGCAGTATTTGAATCAAGAACCGCTGGTTTTTCTTCTCATCTATCTCACGCATGGAGCGAGTGTCTAATGTTCCGTCACCGCTGCCCGAGATTTGTATCTCACAGTTGTCGCCGAAATCGAGATGCCTGTCTTCCGTCCAATACTTGAATAATCCATAAGCCCTATCATAGCTTAAAGGATAGTTGGCTGAGAAGCCATCGTGCAAGTTGGAAGCCTGCCCTTCAATTACCAATATATATTGTGCATCATGGTGGCGGAGAAGAAATTTCTTAATTTCCACGCCCGCTGCATAAAGCTCTTCTTTGGTTTTCTCGTCTATGTTATTGATGCTGCTAAGGCCAACAGGATACTCCACCTTGATGTTTAAAACATACTTTTTGTATTCCGGACGATAAGTGAAGTACTCCCTGCTCAAGTCCTTTGTGGAGTTGACAACTTTCTCTATGTCTGCCAGCTGCTGTTCAGTCACTTCCATCCTCTTATGCAAAAGCACTATGACCAATACAAAAAGCACCAACATAATGAAGAATAGACTTGTCATCAAGTCGGAATAGCTCGTCCAAAAAAAAGACTCTTTCTGCTTCTTCATTGATGTCATATTTTTGTCTGTGCATGATACAAAGCAGAGTCGTTAGCCTCGCTTCCTTTCTTTATCGGCATGACGATGGAAGAGTCTCTGGCTGCTACGCTATCAAGTTTAACAGCCATGCCTTCTGTCGTTTGTTCTTGCGCAGCACGAACCTTTACGTTAGCATAAGACATCCAGCTATTGGCCACGGTAGCACTGGCAATTATAGTCAAAAGTGCCACTACTGCCACTTTCATCCACATCGGTATGACTATCTTTGCCGAATCACCACCTTTGCCTGAGGAAGAATAATCCAATGACTTTAACGCATGCTTTATCTCGTTAGTCATGTTCTGGTTGGTCTGCGTGATACCGTTCACAAGTTTCTTGTTAGATTCGGTTATGCTACGAGAAAGAGATTCCAATTGGGAGGGGAGCTTTGTTATATCCTCCAGTCGCTTGGAAAGGTTGGGTATTTGGCTTATCTGCCTGTCAAACTCATCGCGTACGTTTTGGCTCATGTCCTGAAGCATCTGCCTTTCCCGATTCAAGAAACTCTGTAGTCCTTGGGCTTGATCATCTATGGCATTTTTCAAACCATCGACCGACTGGGTAGAAGAACTCTTAAGCCTTTCCAAGGCTTCCTTGACATAGGTATCCACCTCATCAACAGAACTTCCAATCGCTTGCTTGCGCTGATTAATTTCACCCAACTCTGTCCTGAAGAAGTCCTTGATGCTCGCCAGCGTATCTTTCATCTCCTCAAGGAGGTAGACCATATTGGCCTCTGACCTCAGTTGCCTCCGGAAAGCCTCTATCTCATTAGTGTAGCCCTGAATACTGTTAAGATAGACATTAAACTGCTCCAACTTTTCGGTACAAACGTTGAGGGCTCCCAACACTTTGACATTGGCCGTCGCCATCTTAGCCACATCCATCTGCTGTATTGTGTTGACAATGTCGGCCTGGATGGAAGAAGCCTCGTTGATTCTGCATAAAGTCTCGTTAAGACCGGTGGTATTTTGCCTGAAAGTCCTGTTGAAGCTGTTGAGATTGTCAACAAAGCGTGAAAAAGAATCGGAGATATTGTTGGGAAGTTGTGGCAACAATACCGACTGCATCCATGAAAGAAACTTGTTTTTGCCTATTTCCTCCTCCCTCTTGTAACGTTTGAACAGCACGGAGTTGAGCGTTGTCAACAATATTCCCAGAATGCTCGCTATCATTGCACACGCGACCCCCGCCAGCAGGTCGTTGATGCCACTCGCGGCACCATTCATGGCCAAAGCAGCATTTTCAACCGACTTTGAACCGCTTGTCATCAGACAGGCGATGCTGTCTTCACTTAGCAAACTAAACAAACCCACAATTACGCCAGCCATAGTGCCGGCCAGACCACAATAAAGCGGAATTGGCATTTGGGCATTAATCTCGTCTTCTATGGTCTCGCAGTTCCTGTCTACCGCGTCTTTGAGGATATTATAGTCAATAATCGCGCCTTGACTATGATCCAGATAATCGTTGATTGTGTTTTTTATCAATACAAACACATCGTTCCCTTTCCCATCTATTCCTGACACCGTATTGGTGTTGGTATTTCTTCTCACCCCCCACGAATATGAGATAAAGAAGATTTTTCGAAACGATAGCATCCTCTTCAAGTTCTTATAAAAGAAATAGACCTGAAAGGCTATGACCACAAGCACTATTATTACAACTATCATGTCAACTCAATTTTAGTCTTAACTTTTCCTTTACTTCCCATTGATTACCACTTCTCACCACTTTGCCTTTGACTTGTGAGATTATCTGTGTGGCCGATTCTATCTTCTTGGAGCCTTCCTCCAATTGTATCACCTTTTCATTTTGGTCTGCCGACTTGATTATACTCAAGTTTGTCAACTCAAATTCTCCAACCTCCAAAGAATCGTTTTTAAAAGTTACCTTGAAGGCTGTGCATGGACTTGAATCTTTAAAAACCCCGACAAAATAGCGATCACTGTTGGTTTCAAAATAGCGAATTACAGGACTGTCGCGCAATGTGGATACCACACTTGTGCCTGACTGTTGTCTCGAATCACGTATGTCACCCCTAAACTCTACGGCCTTCCGCACTTTCGACATTCTTCTGTCCACCTCACCAAGAATCTTTTTCTCCAAGAAGCCTACATACTCTTGTGACAATGGAGCTTGTTTAAATTGCTCAAAATCGCTTCGCAATTGTTTGCGCTTGACACTTACTCTCTTGAGCTTTACCAACAATAGGATCACCATTATTGCCAGCACGCCAACACAAGCATAAGCGGCCAACAAGCCTTTTTCTTGTGAATTTTGCCGCTTTGACATATTCGCAAGGCTGCATTTCAAAGTGTCTATTTGGGCAGTGACTACTGTAGTTGTGTCGGACGTGCATTCGCGAGTTGTTGCTGTGCTGTCTGTCGCTGCTTCTCCCGTTATAGATACTGAAAACAGACAAAAGACTATTAATAATACAAAATGTCTCATATCATATCTCCTTTAGAATGTAAAACCGTATAAATCTTGTCTGTCAACGCATACAAGGCACCCTTTACGGGATAGAAGAAAGCAGTTTCCTCTATCTGCTCTCCTTTCCGCTCACGATGCACGTCAAGGGCCTTGGTCAGATACGTGTCAAGATTCTGCTTACACATCTCCTTCGCCAAATCCAGTGACTTCTGGCTCATCTGAAACTTCTTGGAGAAATTGAAAGCCTTGTTCATGTCTATAAGTATGAAATCGAAGAATCTGGAAACCTCTTCCGCGATATCGTGCTCATAGGCAGAGGTGATGGACTCGTATTCTTCTTTCGAATCGGCGAAACTGTCTCCTGTAGCTTTCAAGATGACAGTCTTCCCACGGTCGTCAATGTTGCCGTCGGTCATCAGGCCGCCCTTGCACGTTGCTTCCTTTGGCGCGGAATTGTCAGATAGGCCAAGGATGCACAAATGGGGACAAGCCATACCCGACACTTTCTCAATCAACATACGTGTGTAATCGGTAAGTACCCCTGCCACGTCAGGTGTAAGGGCCATGATGATCTTGCTGCCATTGCCACTGAAAGTCAAGTGGCGCGGCATGAACATGCCATCCACCCCACAGCCTTGGTTGGCTACCTTGACAATCTTTGCGAGATGATAGATAATGGCAGAATAGTAGAGCAGGAACACTATCTTGAACTTGTCATCGGCTTGCAGGTTGTATAGGAAGTCCACGCTTCTGACGTTGATGTCATTATTGGCAATCAGGGAATTTTCTTTTAGGGTAAACAAGTAGGAGGCCATGTTGACTGGATCCGAATTGTCTTCATTGTCAAAGACGTCAAGCAACTCCTTTAGTTGACCATTGTTTGCCAGGACATTCCTAAAACTTTGCTTAAAGTGTTCCACTATACCATTGAGTGAGTTTACCTTGGAGAAAGGCGTACAGAACAAATCGTTCGTTGCGAACCGGAACGACGTAACGTAGCTCACCTCGCCCTTCATCTTGGAAAATGCCATGTCGGTAGTGCCGCCTCCAATGTCCACAGAAACGATTTGGGAGGCATTTGGATTTGTCTCATAGAATGCCTTGACGGGTGCAGACGACTCCGTGACTGAAGACGTGCCCCCATCCTCATCGAAATACTTCTTGTACGATTCGTCCCAAATCCTCTTCAAATCGGCCATGCGGGCCTGTTCCATGCTTATAGGATAGAACCACGTGATTCTTGTGTTTTTCAAGTCTCCGTCATTCAGTACAACCTTATTGCGAATCATCAGCATCAAGCAATCAATGTACTTCTCCAAAATAGTCTTCGACGCCAGGTCGTTGCCCCACTTGATGTCGAAATACATCTGATTGTATGTCAAGTTCCGTCGCTTGTCGTATGTAAAAGGTATATTAACCAAGGCAAAGGCATCCACGCGAGCGTTCCAGTCTATGTTGCGCTTGGCCGACAACACTGTACGGTTGGGAAAGCAGAAATCGCCTCCTGACCCCAAATCTTCGGGCAAGAAGTCTTTTTCGATTAGCTGTTTTTCCCTTAACAAGTCCAACTCAATACGCACGGAATCTCTTACGTCGAACGTTTGCAGGAACACCTGGCACACTTGCGAGTCTGTCTTGTCAAAACCAAACACCATGGGGGTTATCTTACCAGTGTTACTATTGGGAACGGCATATTCCACCAGCGTATTTGACGTGCCCAAGTCAACTGAGAAATCAAATTGGCGGTTGCCTATTCTATTCTTGAATATAGGAACTATTATACCTTTGGCTTCCCTGTTGACATCAGAGACTTGTATGTAGTCGAAAGCCTTGTGCTCCAATGTATAGTTCTTTGCTTTATATGGCTCACTCGTGGTGTCACAGGGATTTCTCACGGCACAAGGTATGTCTTCTATCTCTTTACTTCCCTTAAATACATGATAGTCGAAATCTAGGTCGCGACGGTTAATACATGACAATGTATAGAATGCGTCCATGTCGGTGGCGAACTTAAAGTTGGGCATTACCAACCCCGTGAAGTTGAACTCGCGAACCGCTCCCTCGTTTCGTTCACGGTCGGGCATGCAGTCGTGGTTGTCGTTGTCATGATAAGTGCGCGAATAGACGATGCATTTCACTTGTCCATTTCCCCTAATTGGCACACGCAAGGTAACACGGACTCCCGATGATGGCTTGGTCTCCATCTCTATCATGTTGTGACCATTCACCGTCCCCATCAAGTCGGCAGTAGTGAAATAGTCAAAGAAACGCTTTTTCAACGGAAGCAAGTATGCCATCTGCCTTTCGTTGAAACGAAAGAAAGCATTGCCTGAAAAGAAATTCTCACTATTCAGAGCATGTGGGACCTTAACAATATAATCTTCAAGAAAATCGGAAATCGTAAGGTAAGGCTGCTGCAAGTTTCCAGGCTTGGGCAATCTACGATTTTCCAACACTTCTTCATCATAATAGGGAGCCTTGTTCTTGTCTCCCCATTTGTCTTCGGTATACTTCAAGTTGGCATAGTTGATACCTGCATCCACAGGAAGGACCAATGGGAACGGATGCTTGGTGTCTTCGAGCAGCTTGGAATCAATCATGAAGTCGCTGTCAACACAGGGCTTCAGTTTCTTCTTCAATATCTGGTAGCCCGTCACTTCAACGTGGTCGGTGGTGCCCACCTCAATCTGCTCAAAGTCATCGGCTGTCTGGATATTGTCCAAAATAGCCCTCTTGTCATTGGGGTAACGGTCTCTTACCAACGACAGGTAATCGTCCACTTCCTTAAAGTCTCTGGCAAAAGCCGGAATGGTGTTGCGCAAATAGAACCACTGTTTCACGTATTCGAAATCCCTCTTGTAAAGTGGGGCAAAGTCCATGTCGAAAGGCTTGTCCTGTCCGAAACTGAACTCATCGGAAATGTCTTGCAGCTTATTGGCCGTACTGAAGAACAAGGTCCTTGGCGATGTGGCTCCAATGACTTGAAGATGCCTGCTTTCATCACCATTATCATAACGTAGCAAGTAAATCTTGTTCATTTTAGAGAAGTTGAAAGACTTGCTGTCAGAATCAAGGTATTTCGACAACGTATCTCCCAAAGATTTGTGGCTTTCGTCCACGTTGTCTTCCTTCAGCTTGTTGGCCATGGAGCGCAAGTCGACGGCAACAATCTTTAGCTTGTCGGAAAATTTGTCTATATTGAAGAACAGCTCACCCACGTCCAGCGTGTCGGACACCGTACGACCATAGATGTCGTCGGCATCCAAATTGCCTGTTTTCACTATTTCGCGAAAGGCGTCTTTCACTAGCTGCATACGGGCGAAAGGCGACGGAATGGATGTTATGTCGTAAAACTTTGACGCTTTAATCGTGTCCTTGATCTGGGCACGGTTGGAAGAGTCGTAGGCGTAGTTGGTCTGTTCCTGCCAATCGCTTATGTTGTTGTTGCCATTTTTGAAAAGGCGAAGTACTTTTGACATGGTTTCCTATTTGAATTTGTTTGTTACTAGCTCCCGCATTGCCAGGAAATACATCTCCATGAACGCGCTTGGGTCATCTCTCTTGACTTTGGTCATATGTCTTGCCGCTAGAGCCAGTTGGTGGAAAAGCAAATTATATCCTTTCCTTGCAAACATACCAGATTTTTTAGGCGCGATTCCCGTCACCAGCATGAACGGGTCTTTTGCACTGTCGAGGCAGAACAGCTTCAGGCTTCTCACGTTGCCTTCCATTTCTGCAAGCCAGTCACGGTAACATTCAAGAAAACTCCTTAGCCCCTTCATGAATGCAGAAGAAAATATGTCAGCGAACTCACCCTTTTGGTTAGCATCCAAAGAACTACCCTTCACATCATCTAAGCGATAGTGGAAGACATTGGCCATCATCGCAAACTCAACCATCGGAGCAAAAAGCATATCACGTAGACCATCATGGAAATTATTGAACGTAATGACCGTGGGGTCGTCATCGCCGTCCATTACCTTTAAGCCAAGTTCCTTGGAGCAAGGACGGCCCGGTCTCGTGTCGCCGTCCACCTTGCTGAAATCCACAATGGCGGTGGCTGCCATCATCTCCACGAGGTGCGCGTTATTCTTCTGGTCTGGTCCGCCCTCGTTGTTCTCATAAGGCTCGGACATCATGTCGTCGCCAATGAAATAGAGCTGGTCTATCTGCTTGTTTTCATAGATGTTCTCCTCATAATAGGCCAAGGCTGACTTCGCCTTTGACAAGAACGTGGAAGAATTGATTCTACTCTTAGATTCATCCGCGGCCTTTATCGTAAAATATGGCAGCACTGTCACTGCTCCTATCACGGAAGAAGCCACGACGCTAGCCTTGGCGTAATCCTTGGGGGTGCTTTCCCTGAGGATTTTCAGCAGAAGAGGAAATCCGCTTGCACCTGTACCGCCGAAGATGGAATTGATGATGAATATCTTGTCGCCAGCGGAAAACAATGACTCGAAACCTTGGAAGGCATCACTTCCGACAAGTTGGTTCAACACGACGCTTCCAACGTTTGGATTACCTTTAAAACCTACTTTCATGTCAGAGTCAAGGTTTTCGCCGGAAAACAGCATTTCAGTCATGCTCCTGCTCGCCTCGTCCATTGTTTTCAGTCCGATATAGTCAGCAAACTTCATGGAAGAAGTGTCTTTCAGTTCCATGTAATAGTTTGTCGTGACATTGGTAATTCCAGTACCGAAAAACTTGTTCCCGTTTGGCTGAGTCAAGTATTTCTTTATGCTAGCATAATCGTTGAGAAGGCTTGTCGCGCGTGTCAAGTCAGCGTTGCCTGCATCGGGGTCAATCAAAATTGGCACCACTTCGTCCACACCCAGCTTTACACCACTCGCCATCAGCATGGTCAAGGAACGCAATACACGCGCACCCGTTCCGCCAATGCCAAAAATAAACAATCTTGCCATAATTCCAACTATTTACAAAATGGAGCCTGAGAACAGTCACTCTGCAATGGAGTGTACTTGAAAAGCAGCTTTACGATTATCGTGAAGGCGATGAAGACGAGCATGGACATAAACATATTGGCCAGGCCAAAATTAACAAAGTCCAAAGACGTGAAGCCTAAATCCGCTTGCTTCTCGTCTATCATCAAGCCTTCATTATTCTGGTTAGCAAGTGTCACATAGCCGTATATACCATTGTAGACCATCGGCACAGCCATCGATATCAACCAACACCACCAATGGGATAAGGAATGCCTGTCTATCACGAAATAATACACTATGCCGCACAACACTGTCGTCGCCAGCATCCACAATCCAAAATTCGCGTAAAGGTTCGCGTCTTGGACTGGCGAGGATATTCCCCAAATATAGTCGGAAAGATCCACGCCATACCAGTTCTCAAATAGGGAACTATAAATTGTACCTAATTTCTCACCCATATTTGTTTTACTTTATTGAGAATTTTATTCCATTTTGCCGTGTGACATTATTATAAGCGTCAGACACACCGTCTATGATATATTTTATACCTGCGGTCTTGTCAAGATCCTGCCCAGCCATGTCACTGATGTTGGAGACCCACGACGGCAGTGGCTGCCGCCTGAGCATGATATTTTCCTCAAGATGGGCATTGTCGAATATGGCCAAGACCATTTCATGAGTGTAGTCAGGCACATTTGTCTTGCGCACTTGTTCAATCACGACCTTGGGGGCTGTCTGGTAATTTCCAGGAGCCTCCAAGACCGCATCGTTTTGTAGACATGAAGACAAGTCGACCCTCAATATAAATCTTGCTTTCCTTCCTTTCACACGCGACAAGACAGATGTAGCTGTACCTACTACTCCATGGTCGTTGACAATGGTGAAAGGAATATGTAAACACGTAGAAAAACCTATGTCATTTTTTAAGCCTTGCAACCTTGACTTCCCTATTTTCTTGTCTATCAATCCTATGAGGCTTTGTGGACCGACGATCCATATATAGTAAGGACGTGGATGGTCTATCTTTCTAGGAGCCATGCCATATTGGTAATATATCCCATTGAATTGAGATTTTAGGCATAGAATCTCCACACCTAAGTCGTTGTGCCTTTTAAGGGCATTTACAAACACTTTCTTTACATTATCCTTTGCCATGCTAAAATATTTATCAGCTTGACCAAAAGGCACAGCCAATATGCAATCGGATATGAATATTGACACAGTGTTGCTGTCTGTATTGTCAACTACAAGACCCAACATCTTATCAATGGACGATGATGACGTGACTCCGCCATAGCGGTTAAAAGTTGCAGGGGTCATGCCAAGGGTATAGTTGTCAATATCACCACCGAAGGGTATAATCTGTGAATTGATGAAATACAAGCTTGTGGTGTCGGCTAAGTTTTCGAGTTCGTTAGCATAATAGTGAACGACATTTTTGAATTCCGAACCTGCACACATGTATCCATTCATGCTACCAGAATTTTCCACATAGAAATTGACCTTAAACTTGCTTTGCTCTAGCGGTTTAACTTCAGTCCAAGACAATCTTATATTGCCGTCACTACCACAAGAAGAGACGACAAGACACGCAAACAAAATAAACGCTAAGAAAGATAACGACTTCGATTGATTTCTCTTTGACATATCGGTCAGAATTGTTTCATTTCAACCTGTCCCGAAAGTTGATTATATTGTTTATGCGAAATTTGGCGTGGGACTATTGCCGTCTGCCAGAATAGAGGTTGTGGTAGGACCCATCTGCTGGCTTAAAACAATAGCCCACGCCAAATGGGTATATTATCTCCCCCTAAAGGATGGATAATAATCCATAGCGTGAGCAGCATTGTTCACTATCCAAGCAGATTTCGAAACTACCACATTTCTATTCTAGGATAACGCTCAATACGCTTTCGTCATTGGAGCTCTTGGCATATCTGTATTTACAAACAGCTTAAACTCAATTACAAAGTTAATAATTAAAATCGGAAAGTTTCAAATATTCATGATTATTTTTAAAGGATATTTGTTTATAGGTGTTTAAACCAAATGGGCAGATATATAACTACCTATAACTAAACTACATTTTATTTACACGTGGACCTAAAGTCATAAAAAATCGGCGGTGTGTGAAGCACCGCCGATTTTTTCAATACTGGATTAAAGATTATTGATAATCTGTTAGTTATTATCGTCTTTCACTATCCACTCTCCTATCGTGCGCTTTGCGCTGTCGTAGTTGACACCTATCTTCACGAGGCGCTTGCCGGAAGCTGAGTAAGGCACGAGATAGCCTTTGTCGTCTATCTGCTTGAGAGCAGCCTCGGCGGAGCCGTCATACTTGAGTTCCATGACATAGACCACCTCGGGGAAATATATCACCACATCAGCACGCCCCACGGCACTGCATTCCTCCACGCGCACATTGGCTCCCATGAGGCTGAAAATGAGATAGAACACGGTCTGCACATCGCGCTCACTCTTGTTTGACAACCGATAGCTGATGCTTGCCAGATAAGCGCGCATGCGCTCAAGGGCGGCATTGGCATCGCCTTCGTAGAGCAGTTCGACAAAATCGCCGAGGAAGTCGCTGTTGTCTGTCTTCGTGGGTGACAAATAGTTGGGAGCTAGACTGTTGAACATCCCCAACCGTACCTCCTTGTTTGGATAGTCGAGAGTGTAGCGACCTGTGACAGGACTGTATTTCTTTATAGTGAGGTAGCCGCTCTGGTAGAGCAACGGCAGGGCTGAGGTCATCTGCTCGGGCGATACGTCGAAGTCGTCAACCGACGTGCTCTTGCGCTCTATGTCGCGAATGCCGACGTGGAACTTCCTCATCACATTTATTATATACGATGGCGTGCCAGACCCAAACCAATAGCTGCCGAGCTTCTGTTTCGACATGGCTATAATCAGGCTAAACGGGTTGAATATATCCTCTGAGTTTTCGCTGAAATGGTAGCCGTCGTAATATTCGGTGAGGCGTGAGAGCATCTCGTCGTAGCTCACGCCCTGACTATCGGCGAATATTTCAACATCGCGCCGCATCTGTGTCGTCAGTTCCGTCTTGCTGATGCCGCAAATGGCGGAGAACCGGTCGTCCATGGATATGTTGTTGAGGTTGTTGAGCTCGCTGAAGATGCTGAGCTGCGAGAACTTCGTTATGCCGGTGATGAACACGAACTCAAGATATGGGTCGAGCATCTTCAGCGGGCTGTAGAAGTTCTGCATGATGAGCCTCAAATCGTGCAGGTTGTCCTCCTCGTGCACCACGTCGAGCAACGGCGCGTCATACTCGTCGATGATGACAACTACCTTCTGTCCAGTCTTTTCGTAGGCTTTCATCACCAGATCTTTCAGGCGGATGTTGGCATCCACCTTAACGCTTTTGTATCCCACCAATGCCTCTTGATCGGTGAGGATGTCGTCAAGATAACGCTCAAGCCTCTCCTTTCCCATGTGCTTGGCGCCGCTCATGTCGAAATGGAAAACGGGGTGCTTCACCCAGTTTTTTTCATAGTCGGCAATGGCAAGGCCCTCGAAAAGCTCCTTACGGCCCTCATAATAGGCGTGGAGAGTGGAGGCGAAGAGCGACTTGCCGAACCGCCTTGGGCGGCTCAGGAAAACGAACTGGAAGCCTTGTTCCTTGAAATCGGCTATATACTTGGTCTTGTCTACGTAGACGTAGTTGCCCTCGATGATTTTCTGGAACGTCTGGATGCCTATCGGGTATCTCCTAATCTCCTTCTGCATGACT
>CAVBBO010000083.1:0-17622 GCA_963593695.1 Escherichia coli
CCACTTTTCTACCATTTAAGGTGTATAATACTGATAATTAATCAGTAATAGATACTATAGTCTGTATCCATGTCTTTTATTTTGCATCTTTGCTGTTTACGCCGGTCTTTTTGATAAGTTTTTCAAGCACAGCCTTCTCGTCTGTTATAATCCTTATTTCCACTCGTCTGGATTTATTCTTGTCGATGGCTTTGGCTGTTCCGAATATTTCATTGCCAGACGAATCAAGTGCTCTACTGAAAGAATAGCCGTTGGCTGTCAATAAATGCCGAAGTAACAGTTTGTCCTCTTTCCTATATTTTTTTTGTTCTATTATGTTCAACATATGAAACAATACATTACGCGCACGCTCTTGTGACAATATCAGATTAGCCCGATATGGATCAGGATTAATTTTCGGAAATCCAATATCATCTGTATGTCCCTCGATACGTATTTCCTTCAACTTACCCTTTAGTGTGTCGTTGAGATTTACCAACACATCCAAGTACTTTGGCATTACTGTGTCAAGTGTCATCTCAAAGGATTTTGGGAGTGTCATTTGTCCTGATGAGAATTGCGTTGTCGCCCTAAGAAACCTCATTGACAAATCAGGATTAACTGAAATTGTGCCGTTTGACATCTCACTGTCGAAAAATTTATCCCTTAATCGGTTATATATTGCTTCTTTAGTATCTTTGTATTCAGAGATGTCATCACGTACTCTTATCATGTAGGCTATTGCTATGAACAGGAAAATGACCATCAAGCCGGTCATCAAGTCTGATACCGACATCCAAACATTATTCTTAGCCATTAGAATACCTCCTCGTCTTTTGATTTGATAGCTTCTACATTTTCATTTATCTCTGATGCGTCATTTCCGAGATTCGTAAGAGTTCCGTTAATTTCTTCAATATTATTGTCAATCGCCGAAATAGATGCTGTGGCAGTCACAGCAACAGCACGCAGTCGAGGTATCTCGTCAGCGGCATTGCCAGCAGAGATATTTATATTTTTTAGCAGCTTTTCAACTTTGTCATTTTGTTCACTTAATCTTCCTGCTATTCCTTTTATCTCTTCGATGTGACCTTTTATTTCCTCAATATCATCTTTCAGTTGTACAACATCTGCCTTTATTGCCTTAATTGTGGCATCTTCTGAAAGTTGTTTTTACTAAATTCTTATTGCTATTATTAAGTATTGTAGGCAAATAATTTTGGTTACTTTTCAAAGTGTCAACTATGAGTCTAGCAGCTTTTTCAATCTCTGAACCAGACTCTTCCTTTTCAAATTTTCTGGTAACAATTCTACTGAGGATGAGTGAAAGTATCATTCCACTCAAAGACGTAAAAAAGGCAGTCTTTAGTCCATCTAGCAAGAGCGGAATACTTGAATCAAGGTCGGTTGTATCAAATGTTACCAATCCTTTTGTGATTCCAGCAAAGGTTCCAAGTACTCCAAGAGTTGAAACAATAGAAGGCAACTGGTCAATCCACTTTTTGTGCTTGGTAAAGTCTTGTTTCTCAATATTTACCACATAAAGCCATGCACCCAAAAAAGCACAGAATATGATAAAACATGAAACAATAGTAAATGTATCTAGCATATCTTTATTCATTAAATTCGATAGTTCTACAAAATATCTTATTCCGACAATTTATTGTAAGCCTTCCTGATAAGTTCAGCCATAAGCTTCCGGCGTTCCACTAAGAAATCAGGATAGCTTAATGTCTCGAAATTCTCGGGCAATGCATTCTGCTCGCAGGCTGCCTTGTAGCCATCTTCGCCAAGCCGTTTACGATACGCTTCAACGTAGTCCGATGGAGGGTTGTCTGAGATGTCGATATTTGTAGAGTAGTCCAGATAGGTATAGTTCGCAATCTGGTTGCGGTCTCTATCGTCTTCATATCCTTGAAGAGTCAGATAATGTTTCGGGAATATATGATGAATGTCTATTGACGATTTAGTGCCATGTGCTCCGACAACGAAATACTTTGAAGTCGGTGTAGTACTGAAGAGCATAGGATAGTTCAGCACATTGAGTGCTGCGACATAGCCATACCATATAGGTGACGTGGTGGAGGATGTCACCAAATTGTTGAGCAGCGTAACGCTGAAATAATCTTCTGTAAACTGGTTCTTTATTTCATTGTCAAGATAAGCCACAAATTCATCCGCTGTTTTTACTGAGCGAAGGTCAGCCAATTGTCGCTCTACAGTTGACTCTGGAGAATCAGTATAGAAGCCACGGATATTTGCCATAAACACCCATCGTTGCATGATGCGTTTGAGTTCCACCGGTTGCACCTTGTATTCTGTTTTGCCGATGAGGTAGAGCATATACGAGAAGATTACGGCATTGTCTGAAGAAATCAGTGAACTCTTCAAGTAGCCAGCTTCTGCCTCAATATTCATAAAGGCATGCCAATGGTTGAGGTTCATCACTGTTTCAAGCGCATTACGGAACTTCTCGAAATTCTCCTGCTGGGTTTCCACTGAAGACTTACGCGTATTCAAGTCTTTACCTCTCAGTAGCATATAGGCATATCTCAACCTTGCACGTTTGAAGGCCAAACCTACCGTGGTGCGGATGATATGCACAGGATCCACCTCAATGATATGGTTGTATGAAGTGCCATCCTTGGGTATGCGAGATTCCTTGCAGAACTGGTTAATGCGTATATGCAGGTCGTTGTCATATACAGCAAGCAGGGTTTCAATAAAGTTCTTCTCTGTGAGTTTTTGACCTCCAGAGTTCACACGCACGAAGATGTCGGCTACTTCTTCCTCGTTGGCTATTGCTTTTATCTCCAATGTCGGCAACACGTAGTCTGCGAGGTTGAGAAGTTCATTGATGTTGTCTTCTATCATGATCTCCTCGTCATCGCTCAATTCTTCCAAGCCGTCTTTTATACGCTTCTCATTCAACTGCTTGATGTAGTTGCGACGTAACTTTGAAACGGTATTGTTGTCTTTGGCTGCAAACACTTCGCTGATGGCACTAATCCACTCTATGGAACGTTCATAGGCTTGGCTCCACACCTCAAATTCGCGTTTCAAAGGATTGAAAGCGATTTTGATGGTACGTTCCTTGTAATTGGAGTCTTTCACTTGCACACCTTTGATGGCAGCGAGCAGAGCCGTCAGACGTTGCTGGCCATCAATGACGAGGTCGCGTGCTTCTTGAAAATCCTTGGCATTGTTGCCAATCTGTTTCTTGTTGGTAAAATCAGTAGGTGCTTCCCAGAGCATCACAAAGCCAATGGGATAACCTTTGAGCATCGAGTCCAAAAGTTCGCGCACCTTATTGTCTTTCCAGACAAAGGGACGTTGAAGGTCAGGCAAGCCTATGCGACCATTCTTTACATCAGTGAGCAGGTCGCCCACCTTTCTATTTATCGGGGTAAACAGTTCGTTAGCCATGTTGTTACTTTGTTGAATAATTCAAAAATCCAATTTGTCTTGGAGATAGAGAATAGACCGACCAAAATCATATATTCACCAATGGATGCTTTTCTCTGTATCGTTGAAACTTCTCATACGCTCTCTAATTGTCATAGCCAAATCGGTGCCACGCTTCCATTACGAGGCGCTTGGTGCGGTATTCGCCCAGCTGGCGCTGTTCGTTGTCGCGCAATACGCGGAAGGTCTCGTTGATGCAGCCCTTGCCGCACACATCCTCGGGGTCGAGGATGTAGCGGAGGTCGTCGGTGGAGAGACCGTAGAGGTGGGCGAAGATGGCGTCGAGTTCTGCCTGCACTGTGGCGCGGCGTTCGGGGTCGTAGGTCCACGGCTCCTGCCGGCCTATCTGCGGCAGCTCCTGCCGCTGCTCCTCGCTCATCTCGTCCCACAGCTCGCTCGCCCAGCCGTCCATGTCGTGGTTGAAATAGCAGAGTTCCGCCACACGCTTCACAATTTGCCATTGCATGGCGGTGGGGATTTGGGCGGGGGTGAGGACGGGGAACTGCTTGACATAGTTGATGCTGGCATGCGTCCCGCCTATCTTTTGGCGTGTCGTATAGTCGAAAACGAGCGAACACATCATGCCGTAAAGCGCAGCCCCGGGCATACAGCCACACTCCGCGAAGAGGAGTGTGGCTGTATGCCCGACGCCTTTGGCGTCGGGAATAGGGGAGATAATGAAGGTACGCATATCCACTCCTCGTGCGATATCACGGAAACCAAGCATCCACCTATGTCCCCATTCCCACACGACATTCCCCTCCTTGTCCCGTTTCACGAGTCGTTCGCTGACGGCAGAGAGCGGCACCCAATACCAGGGCATGATGTGGCTGTTGGGGTTGGCAAGCTCGTTGACGGGCGGCGTGTCGATGGCGTTGGGGCGTTCGCCCTCGGTGGGCCACGTGCCGTAATGGTGGTTGTAGTGCCATATCATCTTGCCCTCGTAGAGCGGCACGTAAGTCTCGCCGTCGGCGGTGGTGAACGTGTTGCCCTCCAAGGTGGCTCCCTGCTCCGTGAGCTGGGCGTAGGTGCGGAAGAGGTGGGAGTCGTTGGACATGTCAAGCATACGTGCAAACTTCACGTTCCAAGGGTTGTCGCCTGTGGTCTCGTTGAGCAGGATGGTGGCGTTGCGGTAGATTTTGGCGGTGAGCTTGGCGTCGCGGCTGGTGCGGAACACGGGGCATGTCTTGGTGTTGGGGTTGAGGCGCACGAAGTCGCTCGTCTGCAGCGTATAGATGCGGCGCGGGTCGAGCAGGTGGTCGAGGCGCGTCAGATAGAAGCCGCCGCTCACGGTGCGTGGCTCTGTCTGTGGCTTGCCGGCGGTGAGGAGGCAAAACTTGAAACGACTGTCTATGTCAAACAACTTCTCCCGGTTCTCAAAGTCGTAGAGCGAGATGAGTCGGTTCTCGTCGATGAGCTTCGAGAAGAAATATTTGTTGCTGTCGTTTACGGCGATGCCCGTGGGCAGCACCAGTCCCCATGCCTCCTTGGAGAACGAGAGGCACAGCTCGGCAAACATTGGGTAGAGGTCGATGTCGCCCGTGGCGGTGAGATCGAAGCGGTGGGAGAAGCGCACAAAGCGGCTCTGGCTCTCGGCATTGGCGAGCGCCTCGGTGTACTCCTTATATAATATGGGGTCGGTCTCTGGCAAGGCTGCAATGGCCTTTTTGCGTTGCGCCGCCGTTCCGGCGTTCACAATGTCGGCGCGGTTGTGGCTCTCAAACCATTTCTTGTCCTCCACCTTTATCTTGTCCCACGGCGGATTGCCGCACATCACATCGAAGCCTCGGTTGGCGGCAAACACCTCGGGAAACTCCACCGCCCAGTGGAAGAAGCGTTGCTCCATGGCGGCGCAGAGCACACGGGTCTTGAAGTCCGTTGAAAGCTCACGATAGTAGGTGGGCAGCGGCTTGCCTTTTTCCACGCACTCCATGGCCTTAATCTCCTGCAGGGCGCGCACCACGGTCTTGGTGTAAGGCACTTCAGCCTCCAGGTCGAGATGCTCGGGGCGGCCTTGCTCGGCTGGCTTATAGAGTTCGTCGTGGCGGAACTTGTGGTAGAAGGCATAGGCATAGATGTCGCAGGCACGGCGCAGACAGTCAACCCTTGCCGACTGCATCAGCTCCTGCCACTGCATCTGCTTCACCTGTTCCTCCTCCAGCGTATCCTCGGGCATGTGGTTGATGAAGTGCACCTTGTCGGCCAGGCTTATCTGCGCCGCATCCATGCCTTCCACGCCGAAGGGATCCTCCATGCCCAGCGATGGCTCGCCCGAACCGTTGACGGCACTGACAGCATACTGGTTGAGGCGTTTCAGTTCGCGCAGGTCGGCATTGTTCTCGCAGGCAAACGCCTTGTCGGGCACACCGTCGATGAGCATCTGCAGGTCTGTGACGCCCACCACCGAGTTGCCGCAGCGTATGTGGTGGTCGAGAAACGACAGCGGCTTGCCGGCACAGTAGCCCTCAATCCAGAGCTCCACCTTGCACAGCTCCACCGCATCGGGGTTGTAGTCAACGGCATAGACGCAGCGCGAGATGACCTCGCGCAGAGCCTGGCGATAGTCCAACGACGCAGGGTTGTCTTCGCCCGTGCGCAGCGTGCAGACATACCACGCTATGGTGCGTGCCATGGCCAGCACGATGTGGCCCGAACCGCTTGCGGCATCGCACACCTTCATGCTTAGGAGCGAGCGCACTTTCTCCTCCGTGGTGGCGCAGGCGGCTATCTTCTCCTTGATGACCGGTTCGAGCGTGGTGCGTATGAGGTTCTGCACGAGGTCGGGGCGCGTGTAGTAGCTCGACGTGCTCTGGCGGTCGAGTCCGCCCACGAAGCCAAACTGCCAGTCTTGCGGGCTGACACCCTGCTGCACGAAGGGGCGCATCTCGAGGATGCCCTCATAGACAGAGCCAAACTCCTCAACATCGAGCGCCGAGTAGTTGATCTTCACCCGTGCGCCACCCTCGTCGGTAAACTCGTTGAGGGCGGCGAAGGCACGCAGCACGTCGCTGTTGGCCACGCGGCACTGCTTGAGCCAATGGAGCGTGTCGGTGCCGAAGAGCACGCCGCCCAAGGGCTTGATGCCCAGTCGCGCGCCGAAGTCGCCCGTCTCGAAGAGGCGGAAGGTGTCCATCAGTCCGAGCCACAGGTCGCAGTACTGCTGCTGGCGCAGATAGGCCAACTCCGACAGGTGGCGCAGGCGCGAGGCGGCATAGTGTTGCTTGTAGATGTCCTGCCAACTGACGAGTTGCCGGTAGTCTTCATGGTCAGCCCGCTCGGGTATGTCGTAGACGAGGTTGCGGTCTTCGATGATGAAGAGGAAGAGCAAGCGGTAGATGAAGTGGATGAGTTCCTTGTTGAGCGCATCGGCAGTGACCGCGCCGTCGGCAATGGCCTGGCGCAACGCCTCGTTGCCATCACCCTCGCCGCGCACCGCTGCAAGACCGATGGTCTCCATCGTTTTCTGCACGGCGCTGGAGAGACCGGCGCGTATGCGGTTGCCGCTCTCGATGCTCATGTTGAACCACCGCTCCATGACCGTCTGCTCGTCGCCGCTCTGGCGGAAGCGCGAGGCATGCAGCAAGCGATACATCAGGCAGAACTCCGTGTATTTGTCTTCGTCGAGCATGCGGCGCAGGTCGAACTCGATGTAGGTGAGCTTGACAAGCTGGCCCGAGTTGCGCAGCAGGCGTATGGTCTGGCCGTTGCTGATGATGCCGTAGACACACTCCGTGGCGTTGAGGTATTCCAGCATGGTGGCATGGGCCGACCGCTTGCGGCGCGCACCCTTGGCGCGGTAGTCGAGCGAGCAGCGGTCGAGCGTCTCTATGCCCTGCTCATCGACAATGCAGTCGCCGATGACGATGACCGGCAGACCGCCCAGGTCGGGACAGAGATAGCTGATGTCGTAGGCCGTGCCTCCGGCCTCCACATTGGCTTGCTGACGCTGCAGCTGGTAGCCCAGGCTCAGGAAGAGCCGCTCCATGAGGTCGCGCGAGCGGCGTGTGCCGTAAGTGTCGTTTACGGTGGAACGCTCGTTGTAGAAGCGCCAGTCGTTGCGCAGCGCGCTCCACACATAGTCGATGGCCGACGACGTGGGCATGTCGATGGAGAAGTCCTGCTCGCGGTTGCCCAGCAAGGTGGTGTCCTGCTCTATGGAGCGCAAAATCTCGTCGGAGAGCAAATGGCCGTATATATGAATGCTTGTATAGTCCATAGCGTTTAATGTTTAGGAATGAAGAGATAGGCCGCGATGACATCCATCGGCAGCACCGGTTCCACCACCTGATACTCGGCTGCAGAGACATAGGTGCGATACTTGGAGAAAGCGTCCACGAGGTGGGCGGCGCGCTCCAGGGCTATCTGGTCGGTGTGCTGGCGCAGCGTCGCTTCGTTGTCAATCCAGCGTGTGGCGTTCTGCAGAAGCATCTTTTGCGAGGTGAGGTCGGTGTTGTCCGAAGCCTCGGCTTCGAGGAAGAGGCTGCGCGCCTCGTCTTGGGAGAGGAAGTCGTGAGCCTCAATCTTGCCCCGATAACCGATGAATATCATCTCCTCGCCCACAAGTTCGCGGTCGGTCTGCCGCTTGTCGCGTATTACGGAGCGCACGCGCATCATCAGTATGGTGGTGCGGTGCTCCACGGCTGTGGTCGCCGTCACCATGGCACGGCAGGCAGAGAGTTCGCCACCGTTGACGGTGTCGTTGACCACGCTGCGGCTGAGGTCCTCCACAAAGGTGTGGTTGCGGCCAATGTACATATAGTGCTTGGGTGTGGGCGATGCGAAGGAGATGCGCACCACGCCCTTGGCTGTGGCCACCGACTTGAAATAATGGTGCAAGCGAGCGGGCAGTTCGGAGATGTTGAACGAGAAGCAGAGCGGCTCTGCGTCCTGATTGACCGTCACGCCGATATGCTCCAGCAGGTCGGTTACGAAGTGGCACGTGTCGTCCACGCCACCGATTACCGAGCGAGCCTCTTCGAGCGTGGCGGTGAGTCGCGTGGGGTCCATCTGCTTGTTGTTGTGGGCAAAATAGGTGTGCGATATCTTCTCGTTCTCCTTGAGTTTCTCTATCTCTATCTGCCGTTGCTCCTCCAGTTGCCGTTGCCACTCCTCGTCATCATCGAAGAGTGTGGGCTGGCTGCTCTCCACACGGCCGCCCGTCTTGGCATTGATGAACCGCTCCATGATGGTCTCCATGAGCGTGGCGTCGTTGTCGGCTATGGGCAGGTAGACGCCCAGCTGCTTGCGTATCTCGTCCTGCTTCTTGTAGAGCACGTTGAGCACGATGTCGTCCACGGGGTTGTTTTTGGCGTGAATGGTGGATATGAGCACCTGCGGCGCGGTCTGTCCGAAGCGGTCGATGCGTCCGTTGCGCTGCTCCATGCGGTTGGGGTTCCACGGCAGGTCGTAGTGTACGATGGCCTCGAAGCCCTGCTGCAGGTTGACACCCTCTGAGAGGCAGTCGGTGCATACCAGCACATGGCGGTCGGAGCGCGCCAGCTCGTCAATCTTCATCTTGCGCTCCTCGTCGGAGAGGCGGCTGGTGACGGTCTCCACCCTTACCGTCTTCAGCTTCTTGTCCTTGGCAAGGCGCTCGGCGATGTATCGGCCCACATATTCGGCAGTCTGGATGTACTGGCAGAAGACGATGGGGTTCATCTGCTCGCCCAGTGCCACGCGGACGATGGATAGTGCCTGGCGCACCTTCTCGTCATTGTCGAAAGTCTTGATGTCCTGCAAGTCGCGTATAAACTCCTGGAACTGCGCCTTGTCGCCATCGGCAACCGTCTCCAGAGCCTCGGGCACCACATCGTCGCCGTCGAGGCGGTCCTTCAGCGGGTCGTTGAACTTATACACGCTGTCCACGGTGTCCTCCGTGTTGACGGCAGACGTGTCGGCGGCTTTGTCAATCTTGTTTTGCAGCATGCTGATGCCGGCATCGGGACTCGACATCACGCCACGCATGAGGGCGAGCAAGTCCCAGTAGATGTAGCGTTGCTTGCGCTTGTCGGCAGTCCTTACGCGCTCCACACCGCTCTTCACATAGTCGATGAGGCGGTTGAGCAGCGAGGAATAGGCAGGAGTACAGGTGTAGTCGTCGTTGTCGATGCGCACACGCTCGGGAAACACCACTTCGTCGCCCAGATATTGCTTGATGTCGGCACGGCGACGCTGCACGAAGTAGTGCGACAGGTTTTCGCGCTCAGTGGCAGTCTTCAGGTCGTAGCGTTCGAACTCGGGCTTCAATAGTCCGATGAGCGACTGGAACTCCTCGGTCTGTCCGCTATGGGGCGTGGCGGTGAGGAGCACCAGTTGCTGACCTTTCTTGTCGGAGAGATCTTTCAACAGACGATAGCGTTGCTGCTGATACTTGTTGGCACCAGTAGGCTTGGCGCAGGTGTGCGCCTCGTCGACGATGATGAAGTCGGGACAATGGTCGAGAAACACGTTGCGGCGGTTGTCCTGCTTGATGAAGTCGATGGAGATGACCTGGAAGGGATTGTCGCGAAAGATGTTCTGGTCGGCACGCAGCCTTTTCTCCAGTCGGCTGACTGTAGATGAGCGTATGATTTCGGCATCGAGACCGAACTTGTCCTTGATTTCCTTCTGCCACTGCTCGCAGAGGTGAGGCAGGCATACCACGGCGAAACGCTGTATCTCGTGGCGGTCGAGCAGTTCCTTGGCAATGAGGAGCGACTCAAGCGTCTTGCCGATACCCACGTCATCGGAGATGAGCAGGCGTATCTTCTCCTGCTTCAGGGCCAGGATGAGCGGCACCATCTGGTAAGGGCGCGGCTCGAAGGATAGTCGGCCCAAACATTGGAACGGTCCGGCAATGTCGCGGAACGACAGTCGGCAAGCGTTGTAGAGCACACGGGCAGCCGAACGGTAACTGCCCCTTTCGAGGTCGGCAGCCGACGGACGGCGGAAATTGTATGACTGGAGGGACAGTTCGTCGCCATAGAGCGGCAGGTAGAGGCCGATGGTCTCGGCATCGGTGCCGCCCAGCGGTTTGAGCATCATGAGGTCGTGGCTGGCAGACTGCTGCACTACCCACGGACGATCGCGAAACTCGACGAGAGTGCCTGTACTATATTCCATTTTGCTTTTATTGATTTTCGTTTGACTGATTGTTCATTTCGTTCCACACTTCTTCCGCCAAATACAGGTCGCTGCGGCAGTGCAGATCGGCTACACCATCGTTCATCAATTGCAGAAGATCGGAATTGTAGAACATTTCCATAGCCTCTTCCAAGGGAATGTGGTGCATCTGGCTAATTGCTTTGATGATACGTGCATATTTGGCATCAAGGATAGCGAAGTAGCCCTCATCGTGTGTGGTCATAATTCAATGCTGTTTTTAAAGGTCAGACATTCATCCAATATCTCTTGTGTACGGAAGCACAACTGGTCGTTGGGCTTTTCGAACAACAAACGCTTGAGAGCCTCGTCTTTCGTGATGTCGCCCGCAAAGTACAAATCGATGGTGCGGAACACCTTGTCGTCGGCAATGCCGCCACGCACGATGTCGTATTCGCCGACAATGTTCCCCTTTCTACATTCCGTAACGAAATCGAGCCATTCGGCATCATATCTCTCAAAGGTCTTTAAGCGGTAGTCGGTGTATGTGGCAGCCAATTCGTACGTATTGAGCCAAGCCTGCCGTTTTCTGCGTTTGAATCTTTCAGCATAGTTGACAGCTTGCTGGCGCAGGGTGGTGGCATAAAAGCCAGGACCGAAATCCAGATACTTTCTGCTATGCTGGATGTCTGGATGGAGAATCTCCTGTGTAGATGCGTGAAATACTTCCATATCACTTCAACACTCCTTTCTCCCTCATAAATCCGGTGAGGTCTTCCATTAGGTATTCTTTGCCGAATGTATGCAACACGTCATAACTTGGCACAATATATTCGGACAATATCCCCGAAGTCTTCAAGCGCAGATACACATCCTTGGCGGTCAGGCCCAAGCGGCGTGAGAGATTGCCGATGCAATAGGTCACAAATTCTATGATGTCTTTGTTCATAATGATGTTTTAGTTTACTGGGGTAAAAATATCTGGATACTGCGCGATGAAGTCCGGGAGCGGTGTGGCATAGTGCCATGCCAGCACTACGAAGCCTGCGTCTTCGAGCACCTCGCGCTTCTGGGCATCGTCAGCCTGTACGTCAGGGCTGTCGTGCGGCGTGCCGTCGCAGAACACCACGATGCGGTCGCCATACTGGAAGTCGGGCTGCACATAGTATTCGTCGGGGAACATGGGCTGCGCCTTGTCGGGCAAGCGCAGATGGTGGTCGTGAAGATACTTCAAGAACTCGTGTTCCGTGCTGCTGTTGTGGTCGCGTGCCGCTTCGAGGGCGGCATACTGCTCATCGTAACTTAGAGTCTGTCCGGCCTGGTGCACCTCGATGTTGGCATCTTGCATGAGTTTCAGAGTGCCGTAAATCTTGCGGATGTCAATCTGCTGATGCCATGGCTGGTTGTAGTAGTTGAGCAGGTTGGTGTAGTCGGCTGGTGTGAGGGCTTGTAACTCGTCGGGAGCCAATTCTTTCTTTGTGCCGAAACATATCTCGTAGGCCCGGTTCACCACGTCGCGATAACTCTGCGGCTCGCTGACGAAGCGGTTGAGCACGCCTAGCGACCCCTCGGCATTCTCATAGATGAGGATGTTGGGCACGCGGCCTTCGCCCATCACCTCAGCCCCCATCTCGCTGCCTTCAATCTGGAACACGTCCTCAATGGCCTGTTTGAAGGCGTAGAGGAAGGTGCGCACGGCGTCGGCATCGCTGAGAGCCAGCGCATCGAGCGGCTGTATGTAGATGGCATTGGCGGTGGTCTCGGCAAAGAGTTTCACCAACTTGGTGCGCCCGGCCTCGTCGGGATTTTCATCGGCATGCTGCTGGATGTTGTGCAGACGGTCAAGGCTTATCCAGTCGCCGGTCTTTGTGTCGAGCGCAAAACCGTTGCCGTTATCGTCATTCTTGGATTCAAGAATATAAGTGAGCCGACAGGAAGGTATGTAGCGTACGTTGGCCAGGTGGTTGCCGTCGGCAGAAAGAAGTTCACACTCGCTGATGGCCTTTGGGTTGTCACTGGCAAAGTAGGTCTTGGTCTGGTAATACTTGCGTGAACGCTCTTCCTCCTGGCAGGTAATCTTCTCCGTCTCGGTGGCAATCATGTCCTGCGCCTCGATACAGTAGCCTGTGACGAGCTTTGCCACGCCGTCGAGCGACTCGCCCGTGATGATGTCGGTGTGGTGGGTGGTATTCTCCATGTCCTTGTAGACGACGCCCGTCTTGGGGTTGTAGAAGAACTTGTGGGGCAATGGTTCAGAGAGTATCTGCATGCGTGATATGCGGAATTTTCCACCATTATTATATATGATATTCTGTGGTCCGAACTCGGTAAGGGCAAGACGCTTGGCCCGGCTGAGGTATTCCACCTTGTCGCTCTTGTATTGCAACAAGGCGCGCTGTGGCAACTTTGTGAAGTTGTAGCCAGGCAGGAAGCCCTCGCTCGCCATGTAGCGATAGGGATAGAACTCATTCTCCTCACGGTTCTTGCCTTGGTTCTTGCCAAGGAGCATGTCGCGCAGGTTCTCACCGCGCTGCTGCTTCATGTGGGCCTCTTTCTTCTCTTGCGAGTTCTCGCCATAGATGCGGTTATTGATGACGATGCTGGCTTCCTCAATCTGCGTCTGCGCCAACTTGTAGAGCGAGCGCCAGCGGTCGAGGGCATGGTCGAAGTCGAGCTCATAATTACTGAGTACGTTGTCCATCCAGCTATCGGTAAACCAATAAGGACGCTCTGCCTCCAAACGGCCTTTAAGGAAATTGTCGTTGACTATCTTGGTGAATATCTGCTTGATTTCCTGCTTGCGCTCTGGAGTGAGCACAAGGAAAGCGCGGACTTCATCACGCAGAGTGATGTGATTGACATCGGTGCAGTCCACCAACTCGGAAATGCCTTCCGAGAGTTGTGGTATTGGGCAAATGGCGAGGATGGTGGAATGGAAATGGGTGCGGAAGAGTTCTTCGTTGACCAGTTCCATGCGCGGTGCTTTCACCTCGCCCTTCACCATCTTCTCGGGATTGTTGAGATAATAGTTCTCGTGGGAGTTGCGCGGGCGGCAGTAAGTATAGACCAACGCCGCCTGGCCGCTACGTCCGGCACGTCCTGCGCGCTGGGTATAGTTGGCAGGAGTGGGCGGCACGTTGCGCATACCGACAACGGAGAGGTCCTTGATGTCGATACCCAACTCCATGGTAGGGGAGCAATAGAGGACAGGGAATTCGCCCTCACGGAACTGCTGCTCACGCACTTCACGTTCTTCCTTTGCTACCTGCCCAGTGTGGTCTTTTGCTTCCAAATGAACCTCTTTGAGCGGTATATTCTGATAGAACTGTTGGAAATAGGCATTTGGCTCACGGTCAAGGAATTCACCACCGCTGAGCGTGCGGAAGCTAACCATGTCGCGACTGACGGTACGCTTATCGCCAGCTTGCCACTGTATGTATTCATAGCGTAGCTGGTAGGTGCCACGGTCAAACTGGATGTAGTCAGACAATGCGGCAAAGACTTCGGTCATAAATTGCGTGTAGGCTTCGTCGGAACCAAGGATATGCCCAGTATTGCGCGCTATATAATCACGCACAAAGATGCCGAGTTTGCTGCGGAAGCCTGCGCTTTCCAGATTGTCATTGCGGCGACGCTGCGGACGCACGAGGAACATCTCGTTGGCTACGTCGATTTTGTCGGACTCGTCGAGTGTCCATGGACTTTTCAGCTTGGCACGGACAGCCTTTTCAATCTCTTTGACCTTTGTTTCTGTGCGGTCTTCGCATGCCATACACAGACGATGGCGGAAATAGTCCATTATCTGGACGAGAAACTCCTCCTTTTGTGCATCATCGAGTCCTTCGAGTTGTGGGATATCGAACAAACGTTCCTCCACAATGCCTTCATGGAGATACTTGTAGCCTATCTTCAGCAGTGCACAGTCTTCAAGATTGGGCATGATGACCGTCCAGTTGCCGGCAAGGTCGTCGAAAATGATGGTGGAGAGATAACGCTCCATCACGTTATTTACCTCCTCGCGTGCCAATCGGCTTCTGATGCCCGACTGCTTGGAGTAACTGTCAATATCGAGGTGCAGGTTTTGGAGTACCAAATGTGCAATTTGCGAACTGTCTATTGGTTTGTCGGCATCCTTGATGGCATTCCATATGGCAGAACGTATCTTGCCGATGCGTATAAAGTCGTTGAAATGACCGGCTTGCAAGGCTGCATCCTGACGGGCATCGACAAAGGTGAGCACCTTGCGGTCGTGTGGCACAACGCCAAGTTGCTTCATCAAGATGATGTCCTCATAAGACAATACTGTTGTGGCAGTACTACGACCTTCGCCACCTATCCTTGCCAACTTGGAATATTCCGACTTACGGCCACTATACACCACACGTGCTGTAGGGTCATATTTAAGAGGTGAAGGCACAAAGACAGCTTCCATATAGCCCATGCCATCCAATGGTTGGGTGGGACTATAGGAACCAGTCTGTGTAATCCAAATCTTCTGGGGAATGCGCGCTGCGTATGATTTTTTCAGTTTGCGCTCGCCCTTTTTATTTACCGTAAACCAATCTGCAGGAACATCGTCGGACGACAGGTCGAGCATGTAGTTCTCGGCTTTTTCTCCTATATGAGGAATGGTGATGTAGCCGTCATTGACATTGCTATCGTCTTCTCCAGTAGCATAGCCGTCGAAATTGCGAGGTGCAATATGGCTGCCGTTTATCTTGACAACATAAAATTCATGACCACTGAGACGGCTGAACACTACAGGATAGTACATCACCTTTGTTTCTCCATGTGACAACTCATCACAATAGAGCTTTTCCTCTACTGTGATGACACGAGCGTCCTGTTCGCCGAGCGTAGCGTAAACATTGCCCGTCTGCGGAATGAACTGGTGTATCTTGTAAGGCAGGACGCTTGGACCGCCTTGAAGATTGATGCGGTTGCACCAGTTCAAGACATCAATGATGTGGGCCTTGCATCTTTCTTCAGCTTCGCCGACAAGGTGGCTTAGCTTCTGAGCCATCTCCTCAATGGATATGGGCTTGCCACGGAAATACTTCTTCTCCTTGCGACTATATGCCAATGCAATATTCTGTTCTATCCAAATTGCTGTCGGGTAGTTTCGGGCAGTCTCTATATCTATGCTTTCGGGTACTGCGTCGTGGATACATTTACGCAGTTCTCCCTCGGAAGGCTCGTCCTCCTCCAGTCCAATAGCCAGTGTTTCGTCAATTACCTGTTCCTTGGTGTAGGTGCTGCCAAAGATGCATGATGCCACCTCAGCAACTTTCTCACGCTGCTGGGCATAAGTCATACTGTCGTCGGAAACCATTGTTGCGGATGTGCCGAAACAAAGCACATTGCCTGCAGCCAACGACTTGATGCGACGAATGAGGAACGACACATCGCTTCCCTGCATGCCACGGTAGGTGTGCAACTCGTCGAAGACAAGGAAATGTAGATTTTCGAGGAAGCATTTGCGCAAGGACTCCTCACTTCCGGCACGGGTCATGAGCAGTTCGAGCATCATGTAGTTGGTCAGGATAATGTTGGGAGGAATCTGTTGCATCTTGGTGCGTGCCTCGTCGTTTTCCTGACCTGTATATTTGCCAAAAGTAAACGGACAGGTGCGTCCGGCCTTCTCCTCAAATGCCGACTTGTAGCGCGCCAACTCTTCTGCCTGAGAGTTGATAAGCGCATTCATTGGGTAAACGATGATGGCAACTGTTTTGTCCTTGCATGCAGTCTCATGCTGAAGGATATAATTGAAGATGGTGGCCATAAACGTGCGCGACTTTCCTGAGCCAGTGCCGGAGGTCACGATAAACTCACGGTCTTGACATCCCAGCTCGATAGCCTCCTGCTGATGCTTGTAAAAAGAAGTGGCAAAGAATTTCTCCAAGTCGGGATGGATGGGGAATCCTTGTGAAATCATTTCTTTCACACCAGTGCCTTTTGCAAAGTTCGGGTTGAACTGAATGAGGGCTTTTGGCCACAATTTCTCCGAACGTATAGACTCGCTGACCTTCTCTTTGATGCGGTCGTCCTTTATAGCTACAAAGCTCTCAAGGTAGCTTTTGTAGCTACCTTTCAGCTTCTCATATAGTTCAATAATATCCATATTGTTGGCGTGCTTGTTTATTGTTCTACTCGTATATACAATGGACCTTTGTTCGCCTTTGACGGTTGAAGCAGGTCTCTAATGTCAACATCCAATTTGTCGGCAATAGCAGCCAGAGTTTCCAAACTTGGTTGAGCGGTATTGGTACACCACTTTGAGATAGTTGCTTGGTCTTTTCCTAATTGTTCCGCTAACCATTTGTTGGTTTTCTTTTGTTCTGCTAACACAATCTTTAGTCTGTTGATGTCTTTATTAGCTTGCATATTGAGATTTTTATAGTTATTTGGTTGCAAATATAAACTTTTTATCCGATAATCACGAATAAATTTGGGTTTTTCTATATATAATTTTGCGAATTAGGCAAAATCTGTGCTTAAACGTGCAAGAATTTGCGCTACAAAAGGGGTTTTCCTAACTAGTGTTGTTCCATTGAGCTGAAATCAAAGTTAGACAGGACAAAAGCGCAATAGGCTTCAACGGTCAACGAAGCCGCCTTCAATCGCTGTTAAAGTCTATTGCGTTGGTCAATGAAGCCTACTTCACAAAAGGGCATGAAAAAAGTATCTTAAGATACATCGCCAAGTAAGTTAAGATACTTGGGCAACTATCCTAAGATACTTTGCCAACTAAGTTATATAGCAGAGAGAACTCCATCATGCGACGCCGTCGTATGGAGACAATGGGCTTGCCTTTCCATCGACAGAAGTCGAGGTAATCTTCCTCTATGTTTCGGTCGCCTCGCTCTATCTTCTGGAGCAAGCGGCTCTTGGGATGTTTCCTGTCACCAAGGATTTTGTAGGGACCGATGTTGTAGGCAAGGACGGCGAGAAGCAAAGAGTCTTTGCCGTACTTGCGGAAGAGGGAGCAGAAACTCATGAGGTCGGCTCGAAGGAGCGAGTCGGCTTGTCGGACGGTGAGGTTACGGGTGAACCTCTTGCGCTCATGCGGCTGGATGCAGTGTCCCCAACCGATATAGG
>CAVBBO010000084.1:0-12532 GCA_963593695.1 Escherichia coli
TGTTTATAGTGTCAATAATAAGCGCAAAATTAATAATAAACTCTGAATAACTTCTTTTTTGGTGTAGAAAAATTAAGTTTTCCCAAATATTCTGTTTACGTCGATTAAGGTTATCTTTTTCCAATCTACCATAATGAATCTGCTCATGGCACTACTCATCGAACTTGTTATGATACCGTACATGCTCAAGAATCCGGCTATAACATTATTTTTGCCATAGTTCTCCACTCCGAGTGACTGCAATATGACCCTTGAAGTATAAAGTCCTATGAGCATCAACACCATCATGCGCATATAAAGCATAATTTACTATCATAGCCGCAATATTCATTCATAACAGAATCTACCCAATATCTATTGGAAGTGAACTGCATATTTTGTGTTAAATTCGTCAGCAACCTCTACTATCAGTTCTGGTTCCTTGCACATTATTAGCGCTCAACAAATTTAACCTTCCAAGGCCTCTTTGACACAGGTTCCTTCCAATTTTCTTTTGCAGCCAAAGAGTCTCGCACGGCCTTGCGAACTGCTTTCGCAAACTCGCCCTTAACCAATGGCTTAGGTGCATTCATTCCTAACATCATGATAAAGTCTCCTATAATATTAAACCTTATTTTTGCAGAAATAGCAATTCATTCTTTATTTTACCAGCTCACATCCCTATCTCCCACTCCAGACAGTTCACGCCATCCTTGAGCGAGAAGTTCAGGCCGACCTTCGCCACGGGCTTGCCCTTCATCTTAAAGGCATCGGCATAATGGCGCGCGTCTATCTGGCGAAGCGCCTCTTCCGCGCTCTTGCCGAATTTCAACTCCATCACGTAGATGTCGGTCCGCGTCTCCAGCGTGATGTCTATCCTGCCCCGTGCCGTGTGCTGCTCCACCTGGATGTCGTAATCGGTGAGCAGGGCGAAGATGATATATAGCATCTGCTGGAAATGCCCCTCATAGTGGGTGTTGTCGCAATAGGGTATCGTCTCCAGGAAGTCGGCAAGCATACCAAGGGCATCGTCCATCCTGCCCTGCCTTATCAAGACGGAGACCCTGGCTATCGTGGTGTTGCCCTTCACCGAGTTCCTGCCCAGATAATGGGGAAGCAAACTGCCAAACAGCCCCACCCTTATCTCCTGGTTGGGAAGTGCCAGCTCGTATAGGAAGGTGGAGACCAACAACGACTTGCCGAACCGCCGGGGGCGGCTCAGGAAAAAATATGTGCCATTGGTATGCGTCATTTGGTAGACATAAGCCGTCTTGTCAACATAAAACTTATCCTCCTTGCGGATACGTTCGAATGTCTGTATTCCTATTGGGTATAGTTTTCTTGCCATAATCCCGCTAAAAATAATTTGTGAAAATAAGACTGAGATGCCGTTCGCACACAACCCACATATACGCCAAAAGTCCTTATACGAAAGCATATTCAACTGATTACCAGTCTATTACCAGCAATTGCTAGCTAAACGCATCCATATAAGTTATCATCGCCATAAAGATAACAAAAAGAGTTCATATTAGAAAATTTTACGCCTCGTTTTTAGGATTTGCATATCATAGCATTCTTCATATTGAGAGAAAGCGTAATTCCTTAAGCCTTATATGATATTAGGAACCAAGGTATCCTCTATGCCTAATATCAATTGCATTATTGCTCTACGCGTCTAATACCTCATGAAAAGGGTTTATTTCTTTCTTCTCTTTCCAAACAATTCAGAATGAGACCCAAGGCGAACTAGTTTCACTACATATTCTTCCTTGTCATACCATATCAAAAGATAATCATCATCTATATGGCATTCCATGTAGTTTTTCCATTCGCCTTTCAATGGATGAGGATAAAACTCTTCTGGTATAGGTTCGTCATTCTGCAGCATTTTCACAACAGACATCAATGTTTTAACCTTTTCTATATCATTACTAAAACGTTTGAAGTCTTTTTTGAATTGTGAAGTTTTACGGATTTCTTTCATGACTATTCCATCGACTTCATGAAACTTTCCAAACTGTCCGTAGCCACGACACCCGCATCGTCTCCATTCTCAGCCTCTTTCATTGCGGCTAACGTCACTGCGTTAGGAATATCATCCAATGACATTTCATTCGTTGAAGCATTGTCACTACTCAACACTTTTACTCCTTTGATTGACTTTAACACAGCTTTCAGATGTGCCAAAATCGAAGGATTTTCTATTTGTAATGTTAATGTTGCCATAAACTCCTCAATTAGTTTTGAGACAAAGATACTGCAATTTATCCAACCGAACAAATAAAACCTGCGAATTTCTTGTTGAAAGCAGGATAAGAGGATAAATAATTATGTTATTCACCAACGCCAACACACCAGCTCACTCCCCCATCTCCCACTCCAGGCTGTTCACGCCATCCTTGAGCGAGAAGTTCAGGCCGACCTTCGCCACGGGCTTGCCCTTCATCTTAAAGGCATCGGCATAATGGCGCGCGTCTATCTGGCGAAGCGCCTCTTCCGCGCTCTTGCCGAATTTCAACTCCATCACGTAGATGTCGGTCCGCGTCTCCAGCGTGATGTCTATCCTGCCCCGTGCCGTGTGCTGCTCCACCTGGATGTCGTAATCGGTGAGCAGGGCGAAGATGATATATAGCATCTGCTGGAAATGCCCCTCATAGTGGGTGTTGTCGCAATAGGGTATCGTCTCCAGGAAGTCGGCAAGCATACCAAGGGCATCGTCCATCCTGCCCTGCCTTATCAAGACGGAGACCCTGGCTATCGTGGTGTTGCCCTTCACCGAGTTCCTACCCAGATAATGGGGAAGCAGACTGCCAAACAGCCCCACCCTTATCTCCTGGTTGGGAAGTGCCAGCTCGTATAGCTTGCTCAGCTTGTCGTAGCCCTTGATGGTGATGTAGCCGCTCTGGTAGAGCAATGGTATGATGGTGGTCATCGTCTCCGTGGCTGCGTCGAAGTCTTTCTTGTCGGCATAGGTCGCCTCGCCAAGATCGGTGGGCAGATATTCGAATTTCCGCATCATGTTGATGAGATAAGTGGGCGTGCCGGAGCCGAACCAGTAGGCATCGGTCTTGCCGTCGGCGAAGCAGTTGAGCAGGCTGAAAGGATTGTACACGTCGGGCGACGGCCAGCAGAAATGGTAACCGTCGTAGTTTTTCTTCAGCTCGGCTATCGTCTCTTCCCGGCTCAGCTCCAGTTTCTCAGCCAGCAAGTCGATGTCGTCGCCCATCTGCGTCAGGAGTTCCTCCTTGGTGATGCCACATATCCCCGCGTACGGCTCGTCCATGCTCACGTTCTTGATATTGTTCAGCTCGCTGAAGATGCTGAGTTGCGAGAACTTGGTGATGCCTGTCAAGAAGACGAAGCGCAACATGGGTTCACAATCCTTCAAGGGCGAATAGAAATTGCGCATAATGTCGCGGAGCACGTCGAGGCTCTCGCGCTCGTGCACCACATCGAGCAGGGGCGCATCGTACTCGTCGATAAGCACCACTGCCTGCTTGCCCGTCTTGGCAGTGACGGTCTTTATCAAGTTGAGAAGCCTGACATTGGGGTCTTGGGAATCGCATTCCACACCAAAACGGTCTTCGTTGGTCTGCAGGATATACAGCAGATAGCGTTCCAGTTGCGCTTTTTCCATGTGCTTACCACCTGCCAGACTGAAATGCAGCACGGGATACTCTGTCCACTCTTTCTCAAGCTTCTCGATGGCAAGCCCTTCGAAGAGGTCTTTCCTGCCCTCGAAATAGCTTTGGAAGGTGGAGACCAACAACGACTTGCCGAACCGCCGGGGACGGCTCAAGAAAAAGTATTTGCCATCGGTATGGGCCATTTTGTAGACGTAAGCCGTCTTGTCGACATAGAAGAAATCCTTTTTGCGGATTTCCTCGAATGTCTGTATTCCTATTGGGTATAGTTTTCTTGCCATAATCCCGCTAAAAATAATTTGTGAAAATAAGACTGAGATGCCGTTAGCACACAACCCACATATACGCCAAAAGTCCTTATACGAAAGCATATTCGACTGATTACCAGTCGAATACACATCCATACAAGTTGTCATCATCGCAAAGACAGTGCAAATCGAACGCAGAAAGTCAAGCTTGCTTGACCTTTTTGCCGAGATGCAGCTTATCTTCTGCAAAGATAACAAATAAAGTTAAAAGCGGCAAGCATTTCGCCTTGTTTTTATACTTTGCGCACCGTCATGTCGCGCTCGCCCACACTCAGGAAGTGGCGGTTGCGGTGGCGCGTGGAATAGCTCACGTGGAGCCAGCGCGCCCTTGAGCCGTGGAGCGGCTCCACTAGCACCTGGTCGAAGTCGAGTCCCTGCACGAACCTCACGGCGTCGCGCCAGTCGGCAAACGTGGATAGCAGGATGTCGGCAGCCTCGCCACGCATGTGCTGCGAGTTCATCACACCGCCTACGGCATTGTTGACACGTCGGCTGCGATAGCCGGAACTGATGTATATGGCACCGAAACGACGGCGCATGGGCTCGAGGATGTTCTCGCAGAGTGCGCGCAATGCCTCCACCTCCTCCTTGCCGGGCGTGTTGTCTATGCCCTTGTCGGTGGCCACGCCCGACCGCGTGAACTCTATCAGCCGGAAATGGGGCGAGAGCCAGGTGGTGCGGGGGTCGAGCTTGTCGAGAGCCTCTATGGTGTTCTTGATGGTCGCGGTGTTTATTGTCGTAGTGTTTTCCATAATCGTGTTGTTGCTTGTTGAATTGTTTGTTTATAAGATTGTCGCAGTTAATAGTTGGCTTGCTCACAACGCCGTCGCGCTATCGCCCAGCGCCTCCCTCACCCTGTCGCCCAATGGCGACTGGCGCGTCACCCTGTTGCGTATGCGGTAGACCACCGACGAGAGGCGGCGCGGCGGCATCATGCCCGTCACCCGGAACACTTCCCTGCATAGCGCCACGCGGGTGGCGGTGCCGCCGTGTCCGTCGGTGAGCACGCGGGCCTCTGCCGCACGAGCCACTAGTTCCACAAGGCATCGCTTGCTGCCGCGCCACGTCACACTGCCCGACGGGCGCCTCACCAGCTTTGCCACCACCGCCGCCGCGTCGAGCGCCACGGGGTCTGGAGCGCCATACAACTCATCGTCATCATATGCAATATCATTTTTCATCATCTTCATGCTTGTTATTGAAAAGTCATTCTTTTGTCGTAAGCTTACGTCGGCAAAAGTAGGAAGGAAAAGAATAACGTGCAAGAAAAATTCAAGAAAACAGGCCGTTTTGGCCACCGTTTTGAAATGTCATTTCAAAAACCGGGCAAAAAAGCGCAAACAACCGCCATCATGGGCATGAGCGAAACCGACGTGGCATCACAGTTAAAGCAATCAGAAGGTACCGATTTTCCTTATGTCGTCCTCAAAGGTCTCCTTGTCGTTGAGCGCGCCTTTCTTGATGTGGGCGCGATAGTTGTAGATGGTGTTCACGCTGTAATGCAGAAACTCGGCTATCTTGCTACTGTCGTTTATGCCAAGGCGTATCAGGGCGAAGATTCGCACGGGGGTGGTGAGGCTGTCCTTATGCGGCTGCTCTATGCGCTCCTCGGGGCGCAGCAGGGCGTTGAACGACTCGAAAAAGTGGGGGAAAAGGTGGAGGAAGGCGGAGTCGAAATTGGCGTAGAACGCTTCCAGCTCCTCCTTGCCGTCCTGCGGACGCGTCATCTCGTAGATCTCGGCATATTGCTTGGTCTTGACCTTGTTGTTCACCTTCTTCCGCAACGCCTCTATCTTGTTGATATAGTCGGAGCAGAGCCGCATAAACTGTCCCACGTACTCCTCTTTCACGCGGTTGGCATCCGACAGTTCCTTGTTTACCGCCGACAGGCGCACGTTCGCCGCCGTCAACTGGTCGTTGAGCGATTCGAGCTTCACGTTGAGCTCTTGCAGCTGGCGGTTGGAGCTTGCCAGCTCGTCCTTTGCCACGGCGAGCCTGTGACGTTGCCTGACAACATAGAACAAGCCTATGAGCAATGCCACGGCAAGCACGCTGATGACGCAGAGGGCCATGTTCTGCTGGCGGTTGTAGCGGTCGTTCTCGGCCTTGTATTTTCCCGCTATGTCGGCAAGCAACGGGGCTATCTGCGCCAGCCTCTGGCGCGAGCCGAACCTGGTGGCGCTCTGGCTGGTGTAGTTGATGTAACGGTATGCCCTGTCCATGTTGTTTATCACCATCAGCTGGTTTGCCATCTCCCACATGGAGCCTTGGTCCAGCACGCCGTTTCTGATGTCGGTGAGCACCGATTGCGCCAGCCAGTACATCATGCGCGTGGAGTCGTTGGCAGCCTTGTAGGCGAGGTAGCGGTAGAGCGTGGCGAGGGCATAAGGATAGGAGCCTTCCTCCACGTGGGTCATCCACTCGTCGTTGACGCTCAGCGCCTCGCGCCACTTGTCGGCGCCGAGGCTCTCCAGCTGGCGGTATTGGAACACGGCGTTGTCGGTGGCCGGCAGGTTGGCATACATCAGCGTGCGGTAATGCGCCTGGGCATCCCAGTAGCGCGCCGCCGTAGAGGCTATGTGGCTATAGTATGCCATCTCCCCATAGACGTGGGTATATGCTTGGAAATACACGCCCTTGGCTTCCTTGGAGACATTGGCGGTGTCGATGCCGGCGAGTGCCTTGAATGCCTCCACGTATATGCCGGCGCAGGAGTGGCGCAGGGCTATGAGCGCCTTGCACTTGCACAAGTTCGACTCCTGGCCTTTCATGTGCGAGGCCACCGCGACGCAGCGGTTCAGAAAATATATTGCCGAGTCGTTGACGAACGGCAGGTATTGCTCGTAAAGGCCGTAGGAGACACGATAGCGCTCGCCGTCGGTCCGCGCGCTTGCCAGCTCTCGCCTCAGCTTGCTTATCCTCGTTTCCCTCTTGCCCACATACGCCGAGGAATTGTCCACCTCCTTGTCGATACAGCGGAGCAACGAGTCGACGCTTTGCCGCGTTTGCGCATGGCAGCCAAGCAAATGAAACGTGAGACAGAGCATGGTGGCGAGGAGCGCCACCATATTTTTCCTATAGGTTTTAGTCATGTTCCTTATTTTCTTTCCGATTACAAATTTATGAAAAATTCATAATCCACGCAAGAAGAAAAGGTGAAAAAGACGCGCAGGGGGTGGCTTCGCCTCACTCGCGCCGCCTCCTCGCCAAGAAAAACTGGCGGCCATACATGAAGAAGAGCGACACGCCGACGGCGTTCTCCACCGCCACCATCCAGAAGGCGGCGGTATAGCCCCAATGCTCTGCCACCACTCCGCCAAGCAGGCACCCGATGCCGAAGCCGAGGTCCCACCCCGTGAGGATGCTGGAGTTGGCTGTGCCGCGCTCGTCGTGGCGTGCCACTGCCACGAACATGTTGAGGAAAGCCGGATACAGATGGCCGTTGCCAAGGCCTATGCATACCGCCGAGAGGTAGTAGGCCACCGGATGCGGCACCGCCACGAAGAGGATGAAGCCCACGAGCGAGAGGCACATGCCTTGGGCAGCCACATGGGTGAGCTTGCCGTCGCGCAGCGCCTTGCGCCCCTGCAGGCGGGAGAGGAACAGTCCGCAGGAGAGTATGGCAAAATAGGTACCGGTGCCGCCCGTTATGCCAAGTGTCTCCTTGCTGTAGATGGCAAGATAGTTGCTGAGCGTGCCCCAGCAGAAGCCGAACATGGCTATGTTGATCGCGAGAAGCCATGCCCGCGTCAGGAAGAAGCGGTCGAGCGAGATCCTGCTCTTGTTTTTCACTATGTCCTTCTCGGGCAGACGCAGCGTGCCGGCTATCACCACCGACATGCCCGCCACGGCGAGTGCCACCCAGAACAGCGCGGCATAGCTGCCCATGGCATCGTGGAGCCAGATGCCCACGGAGGGTGCTATGGCCATGGCAAAATTGTTGCTCAGCCCGTAGAGCCCTATGCCCTCGTTGCGCCGCGAGGCTGGCAGCACGTCGATGGCGCAAGTGCTGTTGGCCACCGTCACCGCGCCGAAAGGCGCGCCGTGGAGCGTGCGGCAGATGGCGAACATCAGGATGGTGCCGGCGGCGATGTAGCCGGCGAAGCACACGAAGAAAAGCGTGAGACACACCATGAGCACCTTCTTGCGCGAGAAGCTGTCGACAACGTATCCGCAAAACGGGCGCACGACGAGCGCCGCCACCGTGTAGCCGCTCAAGACGATGCCTATCACGTCCTTCGTAGCCCCGAACTCCTCGCTGAGATACAGCGGCAGCAGCGGGGTAAGGAGGTAAAAGGCGAAATAGAGCAGGAAGTTCGTAGTCATCACCTTGATATAATTGGCGTTCCAAAGTCGGTCGCCATGAAATGTGTCGTGTTGTGTCATTCTTCGTGATTATAGAAACGCGGAGAACGTCCACGCGCTTGCCAACGCGTGGTCGCCCTCCGCACAATGTGCTATTCGAGTGTTAACGTTCAGAGTCGCTCCTTCAGCAGCTCCGGCAAGATGCGTGTCTCGTCGGCCACGGGCACACCCGCTGCCTCCAGCGCCTTTATCTTGCCCTCGGCAGAGCCAGAACCGCCTGAGATGATGGCTCCGGCGTGGCCCATCTGCTTGCCCGGAGGAGCCTGACGGCCTGAGATGAACACCGCCACGGGCTTGGTGACGTGGGCCTTGATAAACTCAGCCGCACGCTCCTCGGCATCACCGCCAATCTCGCCAATCATGGCTATGGAGTCGGTCTCGGGGTCGTCTTGGAACATCTGCAGCAGGTCCTCGAAATAGAGGCCCACCACGGGGTCGCCGCCCACGCCCACCGCCGTAGAGATGCCCAGGCCGCTCTCCACAAGGTCGTAGACCACCTCGTAGGTCAGCGTGCCACTGCGCGAGATCACGCCCGTGTGTCCCTGCTTGAACACGCCCGTGGGCATGATGCCCACCATCGACTTGCCCGGGGAGATGAGTCCGGGGCAGTTGGGGCCAATGACCTTCACGCCCTTCACGCGGGCATAGTTTTGCGCCTCAACCGCGTCGAGCACCGGCACGCCCTCGGTGATGCACACCACGAGCTTCACGCCGCCGTCGATGGCCTCGAGCATGGCATCCTTGGCAAACGGGGCAGGGACGAATATTATCGACGTGTTGGCTCCTGTGGCAGCCACGGCCTCCTTCACGGTGTTGAACACCGGAATGCCGTCGACCTCCTGGCCGCCCTTGCCGGGCGACGTGCCGCCAACCACGTTTGTGCCATACTCCTTCATCTTGGCAGCGTGGAAACTGCCGTCACGCCCGGTGATGCCCTGGACGATGACCTTTGTATTGTTGTCTATAAGTACGCTCATTGTCTTGATCTATTAGCTTTGTTTATATGTGTGTTACCCGCTCACCTGGCGTTGGATATCTCCACGGCCTTGCGGCCCGCCTCTGCCATCGACGTGGCGACGTTGAAGTGGGTGCCCTTGAGGATCTCGCGGCCTTCGGCCTCGTTGGTTCCCGTGAGGCGGATCACGATAGGTATGTCGGTGTCCACCACCTTCAGTGCCTCCAGCAGACCCTTCGCCACGTCGTCGCAACGGGTGATGCCGCCGAAGATGTTGATAAGGATGGTGTTGACGTGCTTGTCGGAGATGAGGAGCTTCATCGCCTCCACTATCTTCTCGGGGTTCGACGAGCCGCCGATGTCGAGGAAGTTGGCTGGCTCGCCGCCATAGAGCTTTATCATGTCCATCGTGGCCATGGCGAGGCCGGCACCGTTGACCATGCAGCCTATCTTGCCGCCGAGGTTCACATAGCTGAAGCCGTGCTCCTTGGCCCATTGCTCCTTCTTCTCGTCCTCGTCGGGCTCGAAACACTCTTTCACGTCGGCGTGGCGGAAGAGTGCGTTGTCGTCGAACGTCATCTTGGCGTCGATGGCCTTCAGCGTGCCGTCACCGAGCATCACGAGCGGGTTGATCTCCACGAGCGACGCATCTTTCTCCACGAAGAGCTGGTAGAGGGCCTTGAAGATCTTGGCGGCCTGCCTCACCTGCGCCTTGTCGTCGAAGAGCTTCCATGCCGCCTCGTTGGCCTTGAAGTCGGCCATGCCTATCGTCGGGTCGATGATGATCTTCTCTATCTTCTCGGGGGTCTCGTGCGCCACCTGCTCAATGTCCATGCCGCCCGAGCGCGAGAGCATCATCATGGGGCATTTCGACTTGCGGTCCACGAGTATAGACACGTAATACTCGGCGGCGATGTCCACGGCCTCGGACACGAGCACCCTGTCCACGGTGTATCCCTTTATCTGCATGCCGATAATGGCGTTGGCCTTCTCGCGTATCTCCTCCTCGCTTGAGCCGAGCTTCACGCCGCCGGCCTTGCCGCGTCCGCCAGTGTGCACTTGCGCCTTCACCACGGCCTTGCCACCGCCCAAGGCGCGGTATGCCTCCACGGCCTCGTCGGCAGTACGGCAAAGGTAATGCCGGTCTACGGGCACGCCATACTTCTCGAAGAAGCCCTTGGCTTGATATTCGTGTACTTTCATCTGTTTTGGTTTATTAGTTCATAAAATGTCTGTGATGTCTTTATCATAGTGATAGCCATTTCGCTTCCCCTCAAGGGGGCTGTAATGGCCTACGTCGGGGCAAAGTTAGACAAAAATAAACAAAAACGTTGGTTTTTCTTTGGTTGTTTTATATAAAAATTATAACTTTGCAGCGCATTTAGGAAACACGTGTGCTTGGCATGCGTCCCGAGGATGCAAATGATTGTCGTATGGTGTAATGGTAGCACAACAGGTTTTGGTTCTGTTTGTCGTGGTTCGAGTCCGCGTACGACAACCCACAAAAAGCCAATCGCTTATATTTCAAGCGGTTGGCTTTTTTGTTTTTAGGCATCGGGCACCTGTGTCACGGGCAGGAGCTTGGTGGAATACAACAAGAGATATTCGCCCGAATTGCGCGTCCGCCTTTTCCATGCCCAACTTGAAGAAAGAGTTGTAAATGCAGGAATGTTTCCTTTATAGAGGAGATTTTTCGCACTTTTCTTTCCCCTTATGAGGGAATTTGTTGTACATTAGCTTCTTTTCCTTTGTATATTCAAGAAATAGCAGTACCTTTACCATTACAAAAAAGTTGTAACACAAAATATGTAATGGCGTATGAGGCTTAGAAACAGGAAATTAGTCAATCCTTTCATATATCAGGGCTATGAAAGCCCCGAGTATTTCTGTGACAGGGAGGCAGAGACCAATATGCTGCTGTCCCACTTGAGAAACGGAAGAAACGTCACGCTCATCTCTCCCCGAAGAATCGGCAAGACAGGTCTCATCAAGAACACCTTCTACTATCTCGAAAAGGAGGAAAAGTATTCCGTATGCCTGTATCTCGACATCTTTGCCACCAAGAGTCTCAATGATTTTGTGGAACAGCTTGGAGTCTTGGTGATCAACGATGTCGTGAGAAAGAACGCCTCGTTCATCGATAAGACAATCTCTTTCTTTAGTGCCCTGCGCCCGGTGCTCAGCATGGACCCGCTGACGGGCGAGCCAAGTATATCCATCACGGTGGAACCTGCGCAGGAAGAAATCACCCTGCGCAGCATCTTCAACTATCTCAACGAAAGTGAGAAGGAGGTATATATCGCCATCGACGAGTTTCAGCAAATAGCGGAATATCCAGAGAAAGGAACGGAAGCGTTGCTCCGCTCCTATATCCAGTTTGCCCAGCACGTTCACTTCATCTTCTTGGGAAGCAAGCACCATCTGATGGCGGAGATGTTCGGGTCTCCGAAGCATCCATTCTACCAGAGTACGGAGATGATGGGATTGAAGCCTTTGGATTGTGAGGTCTATTATGCGTTCTGCGAAAACTTCTTCAACAGGAAGGGGGCTGTGCTGGAGAAAAAGGTCTTCGGGCAAGTGTACCAGCTGTTCGAAGGACATACTTGGTATATCCAGTGTGTAATGAACCGGCTCTATGAGACGGAGATGAAAGTGGATGGCATGGAGCAAGTAAACGAGGCCTTGCTATCCATACTGAAGGGAAGAGAAGCACAATACGAGGCCATGGTGCAGTTCTTCACCGGAAATCAGTTCTCGCTCCTCAAGGCTATTGCCAAGGATAGCATCGTTGCCCAGCCGACGGCTGGCAAGTTCATCAAGGACCACAATCTGAGTGGTGCCAGCAGCGTGAAGGCCGCCCTCAAAGTTTTGGAAGACAAAGAACTCGTCTATCGTAAGCCCGAGGGCTATGTGGTCTACGACAGGTTCATGGACTTGTGGTTGAAGAGGGGATTGCAGTAACAATGCACTATTAGCTTAATATTCAATGCTTTTACTGTAAGAATGTCAGAATCCGCAAAGTTTCAATACGCTAAAATGTCAAAATCCGCAAACTTTTAAGTGTCAAATATGTCAGAATCCACAAGAAGAGCATGAAATCTTGCTTCATGTGCGAAAAATGTGTAACTTTGCACAAAACAGGTATCAAAAATGTGTGGAATGTCACATTTTTGACACTTCGACGACAAAATAGGTTGATATGTTTGACAGGAAAATAATAGCCCAACTGAAGGAATGGCAGGTGAAAGAGGACAGGAAACCTCTGATGATGCTTGGGG
>CAVBBO010000085.1:0-12237 GCA_963593695.1 Escherichia coli
TCATTGACTTCATTTTTACACCTCAAAATGTGTCAAGTTTTTCCAGTTCAAGTCAATGTTGGCGCCAATGTTTTCGCCACCAACAACACTCCATCGGAGACCGACATCAACAATGCAACACTTTGGACCGCCAATGAGGGAAGCAAAGGCTTCTCTTTCAACGACAACAATGGTGGATATGTCATATACATGGAAAGCATTTTGTCTGCAGGTGTAAACTGGACTACGGAAATAACCACAAAAGGCGACGCCACTGTTTTCACATTGGCCAATGGCACCACTACAGACAAGGGTAACGTCTACAAATTTTCCAGAAACGAGGGATGGACCGCATGGATACCGATGCCCACACGCTATTTCAACGTCGACACCGACAATGCTTACAAGTACACCGCAGCCAAGACTCAGGGTCCTTGCAACGACTGGCTCTTCATCTCTGAAGCCCAGAAGGAAGCTTACGCAGAGTATGTGAGCCTCTTCCAGAAGGCCGCAGGCTACCTTGACTCAAGCAGCGAGCTTTACAAGTCTGACGACACCGCCAAGATTGAAGAGATTGTCAGCCAAATCAAAGATGCCCTGCAGAGCTACAACTACACATCTTACGAGGAAAGCGGAAAGACCAAGCTCGAGGAAGCCATCAAGGCCGCCGAGGATTTCATCAACACCACGACTGGCATCCACGCAATCAACGGCACCTCAGAAGCCAAGACTGCAGAGATCTATGGTGTCAACGGCGCACGCAAGTCACAGCTCACAAAGGGCCTCAACATCGTCAAGATGAGCGATGGCACCGTAAAGAAAGTATTGGTGAAGTAAAATCACCCACAACATAATTTTCAAAGGCATGCTCTTTCTTGATGATAAGAGCATGCCTTTTTTACGCAAAAAAAGAGCTATTTCCATTATAAAGGCTTGCTACTGTCATAAAATTTAGCGAAATTTGCAAAACAAACCAACTTTTATTATGACAACAAGGAAAGTAGCCCTCATCACGGGCATAACAGGACAGGACGGTTCCTACCTCTCCGAGTTCCTGCTCGATAAAGGATATGATGTGCACGGTGTCATCCGTCGTTCTTCTGTCGACTTCAGGCCACGCATCGCCCATCTGGAGGGCAAGCCGCATTTCCACCTCCACTACGCCGACCTCAGCGACTCCATGAGCGTCCTCGGCGTGATTGGTCTGGTGCGCCCGACGGAGATCTACAACCTCGCGGCGCAGAGCCACGTGCAAGTGAGCTTCGACTCACCCGAATACACGGCCGACGTTGATGCCGTGGGAGTGTTGCGCATTCTTGAAGCCGTGAGGCAGCTCGGGCTTACCGACTCTTGCCGCGTCTACCAAGCCTCAACGTCGGAGCTCTACGGAAAGGTTGAGGAGGTGCCTCAAAACGAGAACACGCCTTTCCATCCCTACTCGCCATATGCGGTGGCAAAGCAATACGGCTTTTGGATCGTGAGGGAATATCGTGACGCCTACAATATGTTTGCGTGCAACGGCATACTCTTCAACCACGAGAGCGAACGGCGCGGCGAGACTTTCGTCACTCGCAAGATAACGCTTGCCGCAGCTCGCATCAAGCAGGGCAAACAAGAAAAGCTGTATCTCGGCAACCTCTCCAGCCGACGCGACTGGGGCTATGCCAAGGACTATGTGCAATGCATGTGGCTCATACTGCAAAACGAGAAGCCCGACGATTTCGTCATAGCCACAGGCAACCAACACACCGTGAGAGAGTTTGCCACGCTTGCCTTCCACCATGTGGGCATAGAACTCGAATGGCAAGGCGAAGGCTCCGACGAGAAGGGCATAGACAAGGCCACGGGAAAGACCCTCGTAGAGGTGTCGCCCGATTTCTATCGACCCACCGACGTGGTAAACCTTTGGGGCGACCCCACCAAGGCAAAGGCTGAACTGGGCTGGAACCCCACCCAGACATCCTTCGAGGAGCTCGTGAAAATCATGGTAGACTCCGACATGAAGAAGGTGGCGGCAGACGATGCCGCAGCACGTGTAAGGGTAAACCTTGAAGAATATCTTGAGAAAGGCATAGTGAAATAACAAAAACTCACGCATAAGCAAACGCGCATGAGCGGTCAACGTAGACCAGCTCATGCGCGTTTTTCTTAATGGGAAAGACAGATGATGTCAGAGCTTCCCTATCTCCCAGTTGGCTTGAAGCAACGATATCACCACTTGGTTGTAATCGTTGATTGCCGATGCACGGTTCATGGCGTGCGAGACGCTCTCGTCCAAGACATCGGCAAGTTCCAGATACGTTATCTCGCCGTTCTCATATTCAGTCTCGGCTAGGCGCGTCATTTCCTCCACCTGCCGCAGGCCGTCGCCATTGTAATAAGCCATCTTCTCGCGCGCCACCGACAGGTTGTTGAGCAAGTCGCCGTATTCTTTGCGCCGCTGTGCCTCATCCTGCTTCATCTCCAAGTCGGCTATCTCGCGGTCGCGTTTTGCCGCCTTCACCTTAGCCTTCGTGGCACCAAAAAACAATGGCACGCCTATGCCAACCTCAAAGCCCATGAAGTTGCCTTCGCTGAACCTTGAGCGGTCTTGATGGTAGGGGTTCCACGACGATATCACCAATTGATTGCGCAGCGACACCGACAACGACGGGGCAAAACCGTTCTTTGCCAGCGTCAGTTCCCTGTCGGCAACCTCTATCTTGTCTTGTGCCAACTGGCCTTCCGCAGTGTTATAGAAATTGAAATCGCTCAAATCCCGGGTCAACGCCTCCAACTTCGACTCAGCTGGCAACACAGGCTCTGCTACGTTCATCAGGGTCATCATCTGTTTCTGGAGCATGGCAAAGTCGTTCTTAGCCAGAAGCAGCTCATGACGGTTGTCCGTCAACTTACGCTCCATCGTCATCCTTTCCAGTTTTCGTGCCTCTCCAGCCTCGTGCAGTTTGGCTACAATGGAACAGAACTTCCCTATCACGCTGTCTTGTGCTTGCAGTATGTGTATAAGTTCCTGTTTGTACACCAGTTGGTAATAGGTTGAGGCAATGTCAGTCCGCAGCTGCAGCTTGGCTATCTCCGCCTTGCCGCGTTCCACCTTTGTCTCAGCCTTCAACAGTTTCCCCTTTGCCACGTAAACCGTGGGGAAATCCATCTGCTGAGTCAGCGAGAGGGCGTTGTCGGTGCTTCCGCCCGACGTGGGGTCCTGAGACAGCGTTATGTCAGTCTTGTCCAAGTCCCATGCCGAGCCTTGCATCGCCTTGGCGCGCTCCACGCTTTTCTCCGCGGCCTTGATACCATAGTTGTTGGTCAAGCCTATGCCGATACACTGTTTCAAGGTCATGCTCTTGCCCTGCTGCGCCAGTGTGGGCAGCGAGAACAAGGCCATGGATACAACTATAAGGCATCTTGTCATCATCAATGCTGTTTTCATTTTTTAGTGAACATCTTATATACGGCCGGCAACACAAACAAGGTGAGGAGCGTCGAGGTCACGAGTCCTCCTATCACCACCGTGGCAAGCGGCCGCTGAACCTCCGCCCCATCGCCATGCGAGAGGGCCATTGGCAGGAAGCCCATTGACGCCACGAGGGCTGTCATGAGCACAGGGCGCAGCCTTGTCTTGCAACTCTCCATTATCCGCTCGTGGATGTCTCCCACCCCATCGCGCTGCAACTGGTTCATCTGCCCTATGAGCACGATGCCGTTGAGCACGGCAACGCCAAACAGGGCTATGAAGCCCACGCCTGCCGATATGGAGAAGGGCATTCCGCGAAGCCACAACGCCCACACTCCGCCTATGGCGGCAAGCGGAATGGCAGAAAACACGAAGAGCGACTCGCGCAGGTTCTTCACCGTGGCGTAGAGAAGCAGAAGGATAACCATGAGCGCCACAGGCACAACCACCATCAGCCTCTCGGTGGCGCTCTTCAGGTTTTGGAACTCGCCGCCGTAATCATAATAATATCCCTCGGGCAAGCTCAGTTTCTTGTCGAGCAAGGCTTGAATGTCGTTCACCGTGCCTTGCACGTCACGCCCCTTGACATTGAATCCCACGTAGATGCGCCTTGCCCCGTTCTCGTGCGACACCTGGGCAGGAGCTGGCTCATACACGATGTCGGCTATCTGCGACAACGGCACGAAGCCTCCGCCAGGCAATGGCACGGCGAGGTCGGCAAGCCGCGTGGCGTTGCGCTCGGCGTTGTCTATGCGAACCACGATGTCAAACTTGCGCTCACCCTCGTAGACGCTTCCTGCCGTGGCACCTGCAAAGCTCGACTCCACCACGTTGTTCACGTCGTCTACGTTTATGCCATAACGCGCCATGCGCTCATGGTTGTACCTGACATTGACCTGTGGCAGTCCGGAGACCTCTTCCACCGACACTCCGCTCACGCCTTCCACTCCGCTTATTATGCCTTTCACCTTGTTTGCCTGACGCGAGAGCTCGTCGAGGTCGTCGCCGTAGATCTTTATCGCCACGTCTTGCTTGATGCCTGTCAGCAGCTCGTTGTTGCGCATCTGGATGGGTTGCGATATCTCCGCCTCAAGTCCCGGTATGGTCTTGAGCGTTTCCTCCATCAGCTCCATCAGCTCCGACGTCGACTTGGCCGAGGTCCACTCCGCCTTGGGCTTCAATGCCACCATGATGTCGGCACGCTCCACGGGCATGGGATCCGTGGGTATCTCCGCGCTGCCTATGCGGCTCACCACCTGCTTTATCTCCGGAAACTTCCGCTTCAACAGCGCCTCAGCCTTGGTACACGTCTTTACCATCTGCGACAGCGACGTGCCTTGAGCCATGCTCATCTCCACGGCAAAGTCGCCCTCGTCGAGCGTGGGAATGAATTCTCCACCGAGAAACTTGAACGCCACGAGGCTCACGGCAAACAATGCTACGGCTCCCGTTATCACATCCTTATGGCGTGCCAATGCCCAATCGAGCGCCCTGGAATAGACCCCTCTGAGCCTGTGCATCATCTTGTCGGAGAGAGTCTCTCTCACGCGTATCTTCTTGCTCAGGAAGAGGCTGCTCGCCATGGGCACGTAGGTCAGCGACAGGATGAAGGCACCGAGAATGGCAAAGAATACGGTGAGCGCCATAGGTCGGAACATCTTGCCCTCAATGCCCACAAGGGTCATCAGAGGCACGTAGACTATCATGATGATGATCTCGCCAAACGCCGCACTTTGGCGGATGCGCGAGGCTGAGAAACTCACCTCTTGGTTCATCTCCTTCTGAGAAAGGCACAAGACGTCGCCATTATGATTCTTCACTCTCCCCTCTTCATTCTTCCCTCTCCCCTCTTCACTCTTCACTTTCAGATGCAGCACCACGGCCTCCACTATTATCACCGCCGAGTCCACTATCATGCCGAAGTCTATCGCACCAAGGCTCATCAGGTTGCCGTCTATGCCAAAAAGCTTCATCATGCCGAAGGCAAAGAGCATGCTCAGCGGAATGACACTAGCCACGACAAGGCCAGCGCGAGCGTTGCCAAGGAAAAGAACGAGCACGAAAACCACTATCAGTCCGCCTTCTATGAGGTTTCGGGCAATGGTGCCTTCCACGCGGTTCACGAGATTGGTGCGGTCGATAAACGGCTCTATCACCACGCCTTCGGGCAGACTCTTCTGTATCTGCGCCATGCGATGCTTCACGTTCTTTATCACCTCCTGAAAGTTCTCGCCTTTCAGCATGATGGCAATTCCTGCCACCACTTCGCCCTCGCCGTTGCGCGTCACGGCGCCGAAGCGTGTGGCGTGGCCATATCTCACGTCAGCCACATCGCCCACCCTGACAGGCGTGCCAGATATGTTTTTCACGGTGATGTCGGCAATGTCGTCGAGCGACTTTGCCACGCCTATGCCACGTATGTAGTATTGGTTGGCAGCCTCCTCTATGTAGCCGCCTCCCGTGTTGGCATTGTTTTTCTCTATGGCGCCGTACACGTCGGCAATGCTTATGCCGTTTGCGTTGAGACGGTCGGTGCTCAATGCCACCTCGTATTGCTTCACATAACCTCCCCAACCGCTCACCTCTGCCACGCCCGGCGTGCCGGAGAGTTGTTTCCTTACGATCCAGTCTTGCATCGTTCGCAGGTCGGTAAGACTGTATTTGTTCTCATATCCCTTTTTCGCCCTCACGGTGTAATGGTATATCTCGCCAAGGCCCGTGGCTATCGGCCCCATCTCCGTGTCGGTGTTCTTGGGCAGGTCTTTCACCGCCTCGCTGAGCATCTGGCTCACTTGGGACCGTGCCCAATAGATGTCGGCATTGTCGTCGAAGACAAGCGTTATGACCGACAGGCCGCTACGCGAGATGCTGCGCCGCTGCTCAAGGCGTGGGATGTTGGCCAGCGCCATCTCTATGGGTGTGGTGATATATTGTTCCACCTCTTGCGCGCCAAGCGATGGAGCTTGGGTTATCACCTGCACTTGGTTGTCGGTGATGTCGGGCGTAGAGTCGAAAGGAAGGTTCACAAGCGACCACACGCCCCATGCCACAAGGGCCAAGGTCAGCACACCCACAACGAGCTTGTGGCCTATCGAATAGTCAATGAGTTTCTGAAACATAACCTGGCTATCAATGATTGTGCTCGCCGTGGTCGGCGGTCATGGAGGCGAGATACGACGCACTCTCGGTAACTATCTTCTGGTCTTTCTGTATGTGCTCGCAAAGTGCCACCTCGGTGTATCCGCCTTGGCTCACGCCTGTGGTCACCTCGTGGCGGGAGAACTCAAACTTGCCGTTTCTGGGCGACTTGTTGAGGGCGAAGACATAGGTCTTGCCATCCGAGTTGACTATGGCATCGGTAGGCAAGGTCTTGCATTCTTGCCTTCCCGTGGCAATCTGGCCCGAGACATACATGCCGTCGAAGAGCCTTGCACCCTTGGCGTTGTCGAGCTTCACGTGCACCGCCACCGACTTGGTGCCGTCGTTGAAATATTGGTTCATGCCATATACCGTTCCGGTGAGGGTCACGTTGGGCTGGTTGGCAAGCTCCATGCGCACGCGGTCGCCGTTCTTCACCTTGTTCACGTCTTTCTCAAACACGTTCAAGTCGCATTCCAGGGCATTGTTGTCGCGTATCTTCATGAGCGGCGTCTGCATGTCGGCATAGCTGCCGATGCTTGCCGAAAGTTGGCTTACGGTTCCGGATATCGGGGCGCGCAAGGGGAAGACCGTGGTGAAGCGTCCTTGTGCCGCGGCATCGGTGCCGATACCGAGCTGCGACAGTTGGCGCGCTATGCCCACCATGTTGGCGCGCGCTATCCGATAGTTCTTCTCAGCCAGTTGCAGGTTCTTGCCCACGCCAGCGCCATTGCTCGACAGCTTGCGTTGCCGGTCAAGCTCCATGCGCGACACCTCGCTCTCCTTATAGGCGGAGTAATACTCGCGCTGCAGCGACACCACGTCGGTGTTTTCTATCATGGCGACCACCTGACCACGGCTCACCCGTTGGCCATCCTTTACCAAGAGGCTTTTCACGATGCCTCCCATCAGGCTCGCCACCTCGCCCTGGCTCTGCGGACGAAGCACCAACGAGCCTGTGGCTTTCAGCGTGGCATCCAGTTCGCGCATCTTGGCAATGTCCATGCGCAAGTCCACGGCGGCCATCTGCTGCTGGGTGAGAGATATGTTTTGGTGTTCCTCGTCCTCAACGTGAGACGCCTCCGCGTCATGGTCATGGCCGTCGTCTGCCGGTTGGCCATGCCATAGCGTAAAGGCCGCCAGCGCCACAATGGCGGAGCCGGCTATGAAAAACACTCGTCTTGCTATGTCTGCTTTATTCATAAGATAAAAGGTTCGGTATTTCTATTTGCTTGCAAAGTTACGGATATACTAATGCAACCTCGTTGCAAAATGCTGTCGTCAAGAAAATTTTGGCTTCATATTGATTCGTGCGAGTGATTTTCTCTCATAGATTTCACAAGTTTCATTGCACACGGATTTAAAAGATTTTTAAGATTGCTACGCCGCAAGCGGCTACGCGGTGACAGTTGCAACTTGTGGACCATTCGGGATGCGGACGGGCACAAGGCCCGCCCCTGCACGTCGTTCGTCAATTAACGCGTAGCCACCAATGCTTTGCAGGGGCGGGCCCTGTGCCCGTCCGCGTCCCGAATGGCAAAAGGCGGTGGAAAGTCGGTATGCGTAATCGGCAAAGCCGACATCTTTAAAATCTTTTAAATCCGTGTGCATAGAAATACATGAGAAAAAAGCACCCACACAATTTAACATAGCCCCCAAAAATCAAAGAAAGAAAACTTGACAACGAAGGGCGCGTCTCATTTTTTATGGCTAACTTTGCCTAAAATTAGGATTCAAGCAAATGACATACAAGGCTATCGTCCTCGATCTCGACGGGACATTGACAAACAACAAGAAAGAGATTACTCCCCTTACGAAGGAAGCATTGATGAGCGCGCAACGCAAAGGCATGCGCGTCATCCTCGCCTCGGGCAGACCTACCTACGGCATCAGTCCTGTTGCCGACGCACTGAGCATAGCCTCCTACGATGGCTACGTGCTGGCATACAACGGCGGATGCGTAACCAAGTGGGCAGACAAGTCTGTCGTCTTCAACCAAACGCTTGACCCGGCATTGGTGCCTGTGCTTTTCAACGCGGCAACCCAAGCCCCCCACCCCTTCAACATCCTCACTTACCAAGGGGAGAGCATCGCCGCGACCGACATCGACGACAAATACGTGCAACACGAGGCTTTCATCAACAAGATGCCCCTCATTCAATACGACGACTTCCCCAACCAGGTGCAACCGCCTATAAACAAATGTCTTATCGTGGGCGACCCCACTCCGCTCGCACAGCTGGAGAAGGATTTGGCAGAGGCGCTGAAAGGCAAATGCAGCATCTACCGCTCAGCCGACTTCTTCCTCGAATGTGTGCCTTGTGGCATAGACAAGGCGGCATCGCTCTCGCGCCTCATCATGGCATTGGGGCTGAAACGCGAGGAGGTCATTGCCGTAGGTGATGGATACAACGACTTATCCATGATAGAATATGCGGGCTTGGGCGTGGCAATGGCTAACGCCGCAGACGAGGTAAAGGCCAAGGCCGACTTCGTGACCCTCTCCAACGAGGAAGACGGCGTGGCTCAAGTGCTCCAGAAGTTTTGCGATTAGTCCGCACGCCATGGCCACCAGGTGGATTGCTGTTTGTTAATGCACATGGCAGGTTTCAAACGACCACCGGGTATATAATGGCAGGGGCGGGCCCTGTGCCCGTCCGCAACCAATTTGCCTCATTAGAGGTGTACCATTCGGATTGCGGACGGCCACAGGAACCGCCCCTGCAAGGCATACCACGATAATGTAAAGAATTATTGCCGGAATTTAACACTTGAAAGCGGCACAATGCAGAGAGCGAGAGGCACCTGAAACGACATTTCAACCTCCCATTGCCCCTTGGACAGCCCTTAATCCATGCCATCGTGATGCTATTTCACCGCAATGGCATCACGATACCGACGCAAAGTAACATCGATTCCACTGCAAAGCCGTTGCCTTTGCAGTGCAATGCCATTGCCTTTTCACTGCAAAAGCGCCACGATTCCACTGTAACGGCAGCGTAAGAATTCATGTTTTTGTTACACCGCAAGGCATAACAAGGCATAACCACCTACTAATCTGTACTTTACGCAATCCACGCAAGAATGGCCACGGATTTATCAAGGGGACATCTCATTTCAAACAAGCGATTCTCGAAGCATCTTTTGTCCAATATTTTCATTAAACACGCGACATACTTACTTGTAACGAAACAACCACCACGCAACCGCTTGCGACGTAGCCAGCTTTACATTTTTTTTACTCCGTGTGGAAAAATCAGCAAGAAAGTACATGGCAAAAGAGTAAAATTTTCAATAGAAAAGCAACAAATACTTGCTTTTCTATTGAAAATTTTGCTAACTTTGCCACTGATATGAGAAACGTTTTAGCTGAAATAGGGAATATTCCAGTGTCGTCTTCTGTCATAAGCTCGTTCTTTCCAAACATCAAGACGAAGAGAGCGAAGATTGCACAATTGGAGAAGTCGGGGGAGATTATCCGACTCAAGAGAAACTTGTTCGTTGTAAACCCAGAGGAAACCGGCATCAAGTTGTCAACAGGTTTGATAGCAAATCACCTGCTGTCTCCATCTTATGTATCCATGCAAACAGCATTGCGACATTATGGACTTATTCCTGAAGCAGTTTACACCATCCAATCCATGACTTTCAAACCTGCCAAGAATTTCGTGACCCCATACGGCACTTATTCATACCTTCACATTTCCAAGGAAGCCTATCCTATTGGCATAACACAGGTGAGAGAGGGAAATGCACAATATATAATAGCTACCCCAGAAAAGGCCCTTTGCGACCTTATTGCCAATACACCAAACGTGATATTGAGGTATAAAACCGAGGCAAGGCAATTTTTGGAAGAAAATTTGCGACTGGATATGGAAAGGTTTGCTAATTTCGACAAGGAAGTGTTTAAGGCTTATGCCAAGTTGGGCAAAAAATCCACGTCTGTTCTAACGATTCTAAAGTTATTAGAGAATGAATGACATTTATCAAAACATGTTGTCGGCGTACGATTTATCAACCGACCAAGCAGTTCGCAATGCCACGTTTGAAGTGAATCAACAAGTTATCCTCGCTGGTCTTTATCAAGGAGGATTCTTTGATAAGGCCGCTTTCTACGGAGGAACCTGCTTGCGTATATTCCACGGTCTCCAGAGATTTAGCGAGGACATGGACTTTTCTTTATTACAACCAAAGGAGAATTTCGACTTCACGCAATACTTTCAGCCCATCATAGATGAGTTTACGGCAATAGGAAGGCGTGTGGAAATCAAAAAAAAGGACAAGAGAAACTTTGGCAAGGTAGAGTCAGCTTTCCTGAAAGATAACACAGACGTATATGACGTGTCATTCCAGACTGAAAAATCCATTAAGATAAAAATAGAGGTGGATACCAATCCGCCGCTTCGGTTCTCTACCGAGCAAAAGCTTTTGTTGGAACCTCGCTCGTTTATGACCAGATGCTTCACCTTACCCGACTTGTTTGCTGGTAAGATGCATGCCTTAGTGTATCGTGCTTGGAAAAACCGTGTGAAAGGTAGAGACTGGTATGATTTCGAGTGGTATATCAGAAAGCGAGTACCTTTAGATTTCAATCATTTGCAAGAAAGAATCAAGGAATTCAATGGAGAGGTGAAGACAACAGAAGAATTCTTATTTGATTTGGATCAACGCCTTCGTAACTCAGACATCAACCAAGTGAAAGCAGATGTCCTGCCATTCGTCAGAAATCCCAAGGAGCTTGACATCTGGTCAAATGACTACTTCTTGCAGTTGATGGGAATGATTAGGTTTGAGAATTTGTAATAAGCGACCATAGAAAATAATAATCGTGCTATTTTTTCCCGAAAACATGGGTTATATGAAATAATCTATCTAACTTTGCCACTGATAACCGTGTCGTAATCCTTTCGGAGGATGAATGTTTGAAAAAGCAGAGGTCCATGAGAGGGTGGAAATGTCGCTCACGAGGAGTGGCTTGACAGTGGGAATCATTTTATGATTAAGGCGTTTACTTGACGCTTTGTTCGGGTCACCTGCAAAAATGTGTGGTTGCCCTAATAAATCTTCCATTTTTCCGTTAATATAAAAATGGAACAAAAAATGAAAGAATATATAGCCCTTGCAACTTGTATCCTCCCAGAAGGAATGTTAGATTGGTTTAACCTAAAAGATGTTTGTCTTACCGAAGAAGACGGTAAAACTTCCATCCATATTTACCTTGACGAAAATGAAAAGACTCCCGATGAGAGAACTGATTTGCGTTCTAATGGCTTCACTCGCGAAAGCGTATTCCATGACTTCCCCATTCGTGGCCAGGAAGTGCTCCTGCATATTCGTCGCCGCCGTTGGCTTGACGAACATGGGGAAAATGTAATGACAGCTTGTGATTTTGTACAAGAGTCCACCCGCTGCTCGAAGGAGTTGGCGGCTTTTTTAAAAGATAAGGTTGGAGACATATCCTGTAACGGCCCGTTCGTTTGAGAAGGACTACTTCATCGATGGCGATGCTTTTGAGAGGGCCTACAAGAACACCATCAGCGACTTTACCAAATGGGCGGAGGCTGACCATGCCGAAGATTGGCTGGTGTTCCCAGAGAACATCGGGCCAAATTTATGCATAGACGAAACCTGTCTCTCCACAGGGGAAGTATATACCATCGTGT
>CAVBBO010000086.1:0-11922 GCA_963593695.1 Escherichia coli
TCATTGACTTCATTTTTACACCTCAAAATGTGTCAAGTTTTTCCAGTTCAAGTCACGTTCGGTGAATGCGCTTGGGGCAATGCGGTAGAGCGCCTCGGCGTTGAGCTGCATCTGCTTGGCAAAGCGTTTCTCCATGCGCACCTTCTTCTGCAACGCCTCGGCTTGCCGCTGCTTGGCGCGTATGGTGTCCTGCAAGGCTATGATTTGCTTGGTGTCGGCGGCAGAGGTGGTGCCGAAGCCCGAAATCTGCCCAGCCATGTGCTCGTAGAGCTTGTCCATCGTGGAGCCTTCGAGCGAGAGCGACAGCGCGTCGGCCGTCTGCCACATTGAGCGTCGATGGAGCAATCTTCGCCGTCCACGTGACGCTCGCCACATCATACACAAACCGCTGCTTTATATTGGCGTTCACCTCCAGGTTGCGGTAAAAAGCCGTCTTGGGGACAGGCTTGCCAACGAGGGTAGATTTTGGAAAAACTATCATACAATGAGGAATTAGGAGTTGTGGATTCTTTCTACCAACTCATCGGGAGAGAGTATTTCCATCTTGGAGAAACAAAACCACTTCTTTCCCAAGTCTTTGATAGATGCTCCGACGTGATAGACATCATTGTCGATGCAAAGAAAGCGGTCGTGGGACAACCGAAACACCTTAACGTCTATCGGTGCATACTGGGCATTGTGCCTGTCTATATCCAACTGAAGCTGCCGGTTTATCTGTTGTGTATAGATGACGGCAGAGACACCTTCCTGTCTTTTGTCAAGCAATGTCAAAACCGATTCATCCACATAGTTGTCAATAAGGATGATACGCTTATTTGCACTCTTAATCAAATTGGAAACGAAAGCATAGGCATCATAAATTTGGCCATTATTTCAAATGTTGTCCACGTCCTTCGTTTAAGGTCGCAAATTGCGACCTTAAACATTCTTCCTTGGTCAATTGAAACATGAAATCTTCTGGAAATCTTTTTATGTTACGCTTTACTTGCTCGTTAAGACGCTTGGTCTCAACTCCGTAAAGCATTGCGAGGTCACGGTCAAGCATGACTTGTTTCCCTCTGACCACTTTGATGAGAGATTCTATGTTGTCCGAAGCGACCAACTGTCCACATTTCTCGTCCAATTGGAAGTTCTCTTTATTGTCTATGTTGCCTACCATATCATTCTTATTACTCATTTCTCCTGTCATGCTTTACGAATTACCAAGAACGTTACCAACTCGAAGTCGTCCAGCCCATTTATCTCCCCACGCAGGGCGGTAGTCTCGCCAAGGGAGAAAAGACTGTCGATGTCGCTCTCCTCCTTGATGCTCACGATGCTGTTGATGGCTTCCTGCAACAGGTTCTTGCGGTCGATGTTGCCACCGTTGCAAAAGTTGTGGCTCTCATCAATGACGACAAGGTCGTAGTTGCCCCAGTTGAAGTGTTCGAGGTCGAGACCGTTGCTTTGTCCACGGTCGCGGCTGAGGTCGGAGTGGAACAAGATGTCGTAGCGCAAGCGGTCGGCGGCAACGGGATTGTTCTTGTAGTTGGCACGGAACGTCTGCCAGTTGTCGTTGAGCTTCGGGATGTAGAACTCGCGCTTTTCCTTCTTGCTCTTGTCCTTGACGAAGGTCGGCGAGGTAAAGATAAAACGGAGTTCCTCCACTTGCTCCAGTTCTTTCTTCGCAACGTTATGATATAACAATGTTAGCATGTCTATTTATCCCAGATTCTGCCTTAGCACAGCGAAGATTTTCTTTGTCCAATGCTCACTAATACCCACCTCGTCGGCATAACTGTTGAAGTTAGCCACTACATTCGCAACTGTATCGATGATGCCGGCAGCATTCTTTATATCCTGCTTGGCAGCAAAGTCGAGCAAGTCCTTACGGGTTATTCCCTTCCGTTTGAAATTCATCGGAAGCTCGTGGTTGCGGAAGAACGTGGTACTGGGGTCGGCGGAGAAGATCATGTCGTATGCAGGGGACAGATGCCACTTGCCGTCGGGCGTCATCATAAAAGAGAAGTTCTTTGTATGGTCGTCCACATTCTCTGCTATAAAATTGAATACCATACGCCTGTATTGCTGCACCTGCTCCTCTGTGGTCAGTCCTATTTTACGGCCTATAACGAAGAGGTCTTCGTAGGTGTCAGCCAACGGACTCATGGCAGCCATTGTCTGCGTGTGGATTTTCTTGCCGTCGACACGGTCGAAACGCTGGGTCAGGAAATTCTGCGTACCGTCAATCTCTATGAGTCTCGACGGCATCATGTCAATGCCAGCATCGCGGGCCATAAGCCAATAGGCCATTTCTACACGGGTGAAGGGGAAGCCAGAAGGCTTGCCTGTGTCGAATTTCAGAATATAATGCGTGAAAGATGGCGGAAGGTCTGCCTGTCCGGAACGTATGGCTCCCGTTTTTTCGTTTATCGCTATTATAGCTTTCGGGCGTTGTCCGCCAGCAGAAGTTCCCACTTTATAGAGGTCTTCCATGATGAATCCATGGCTCGCATCGATGGCTATATCCTGACGGTCGCAGAAAATTCTGTTGGCAAGGTCATAGAGCGAGCTTAGCTCTATATCTACAGAGGCGTCCTCCTCTATATGAGGCGGATGAAATTCCAATGCTCCCATCGCCCGTTTGCCTATAAACGAGAGCCGGTCCACGGCCGTGATGTCCCTTTGACGCAAATTGTTGGCTTCAATCCATTTCTGGAACACTACGTTTCCCCAATAATCAGGAAGAGAGTCGGAGATGAACTCCGGCAAACCACAATAAAGCTTTTCTTTATTGCCCGATATAGGGAACCCACCCTGCACAATGGAAGAATCTATGGGGGCCACGAGCGGAGCAATGTTTAGCCCGCCCTGTAAGAATGCCCGGTCAAATTGAAACACGGAGCGTCCCTTGTTGGTGTCCCACGACAACAGCCCCACCGTCTTGTCCCACAGCTTTACCTCTACCACATTATTTTTCATGCCTTACCCTTTCCTTCTTTGCTTTCATTTTCAGTATTTGTGTGGGGAGCAGAGGAAGTTCCGGGAGCAGCTTCTCGGCTTCTGCTATAAAACCGATGCTGCGCAGGAGGGAGAGTATGGTGCCATACCCGATGTTGCGGGCCTCGCCCTTCTCAAACTGACTGATGGTAAAGATGCTCACACCAGACCTCTCCGCCACCTCCTTCTGCGTAAGGTTTCGGAAAATGCGATATGACTTATATCGCGCTCCAAGTTCGGCGATAATCTCCGCATTCGACTTCCCTTCTATTCCGTATTCTGTAATCATGGCGCAAATATAGATATTTCTTCATTAATCCCCAAATATTGGAGTAAATATTTATATATCTATAGTTTCGGAGCTTTGATATAGCCTGCCTTGGTGCCAAAACCAATATTATCCATACGAGGATGTGCGCGGCGATTAATGTTCATGATTATAGCTGGTTAAGGAGGCTTAGAACTTTTTTCACATAAAACCAGCGTGTAATTCACCTTTTTTGTGTAAGTTTGCGGAAAAATACAAATCATGGCAACTTTGACAAACTATACTCGAGAAGAATTTCTTGATATTTTCAGAAAAGCAAAAGCCCGTAAAGCAGAATGGCAGAAACAGGTTGAAACCGAACTGAATGATATGGCGAACCGCCTTGCGGACAATAGGAGTAATGGCAAACAGGTTTTGAGATGAGACCTTTGAATTTAAATATCATCGTTCGTTGAAGACAAGGCATATGAAAACGAAGAAAACTATATAGCCATGATTCTCCTAAAAGAACACCCACATTATGATGCCATAGCAAAAAGATTCAATGAGGAGGTTGCTATGTTTAAGGAAAACAAATAACACAAAAATGAACCACGACTACACTTCATTCCTAAAAGAGATATACCATTTCATTCCCAAGAACCGGGTTTATACCGATGAGCTGAGGCGTCTTGCCTGGGGCACCGACGCGAGCTTCTACCGCCTCGTGCCGCAAATCGTGATCCGCTCCGACTCGGAGGCTGAGATCTCCAATATCCTCAAGGCGGCGCAAGTCCACCGCCTGCCCGTCACCTTCCGCGCTGCGGGCACGAGCCTCTCGGGACAGTCGGTGAGCGACTCCATCCTCATCGTGGCGGGCAAGCACTGGGAGAAATACGAGATCCTGGACCAGGGCAAGACCATACGCCTGCAACCGGGACTCATAGGCCAACGCGTCAACGACCTGCTGAAGCCCTACGGCCGCAAGCTCGGCCCCGACCCGGCGTCGGTGAAGAGCGCCATGGTGGGCGGCATAGTGATGAACAACGCGTCGGGCATGAACTGCGGCACGCACGCCAACAGCGACAGGATGATGAACTCGGTGAGGATAATCCTTGCCGACGGCACCGTGCTCGACACCGGCGACAAGGCGAGCCGGGAGGAGTTCAAGAAGGCCAGACCCGACTTCATAAGGCGCATCGAGGAGCTGCGCGACAAGGTGCGCGCCAACGAGAAGCTCTGCGAGCGCATAAACTACAAGTATGCCATCAAGAACGTGACGGGCCTCAACATTCTGCCCTTCGTGCGCTTCGACGACCCGTTCGACATCATTGCCCACTTGATGGTGGGCTCGGAAGGCACGTTGGCGTTTCTCGCCGAGGTGAGCATGAACACCGAATACGACTATCCGTTCAAGGCGAGCGCCATGCTCTATTTCAAGGAGATAAAAGAGGCGTGCAACGCTGTGGTGGCGATGAAGAAGCTGGTCGACAACGACGGGCAATGGATAGTGAAGAGCGCTGAGCTGCTCGACAAGAAGTCGCTCGCCTCGGTAAACGACACCACAGGCGAGGGCCTGACAGCCATACTGACAGAGACAAAGGCATCGACAGCCGAGGAGCTGCATGCCAACATAGCCAAGATAGAAGAATGCCTCAAGGCGTTCACCACATACGTGCCGGTGAAGTTCACCGACAAGCCTGAGGAGTATTCCAAGTTTTGGGCGATGCGCTCCGGTGTCTTCCCTGCCGTGGGCGGCACGCGCAAGCTCGGCACCACCTGCCTCATAGAAGACGTGGCGTTCCACATAGAGGACCTGCCCAACGCCACCGCCGACCTGCAAGAGCTGATAGCCCGCCACGGCTACGACGATGCCTGCATCTACGGACACACGCTGGAGGGCAACTACCACTTCATCATCAACCAGTCGTTCGACTCCGACGCCGAGGTGCGCCGCTACGAAGACTTGATGAACGACGTGAAGAACCTGGTGGTGGACAAATACGACGGCTCGCTGAAGGCGGAGCACGGCACGGGCAGAAACATGGCGCCCTTTGTGCGCTACGAGTGGGGCGACGACGCCTACGACGTGATGAAGGCGGTGAAAGACCTCTTCGATCCCAACGCACTGCTCAACCCGGGCGTGATATTCAACGACGACCCCAAGTGCCATCTCAAGCATTTCAAGCCCCTGCCCATGACCGACCCGCTCGTGGACCGCTGCATAGAATGCGGATTCTGCGAGGTCAACTGCCTGACGTGTGGTTTCGCGCTGTCGAGCCGCCAACGCATAGTGATACAGAGGGAGATAACCCGCCTGAGGGACACAGGCGAAGACCCACAGAGGCTGGAGCGGCTGGAGAAGGAATACAAATACTGGGGCAACGCCACGTGCGCCGGCGACGGCATGTGCTCCACGTCGTGCCCGATGCACATCAACATGGGCGAGCTGACCCACGTGTTGCGACAGAAAGACCTGCCCAAGGGCAGCCTGGGCTATAAGGCGGGCGACTTTGCCGCCAACCACCTCGCCGGCATAAAAGACGCGCTGCGCCCCGTGCTCACGCTCGCCGACACCGCCCATGCCATGATGGGCACGAAGGCGATGAGCGCGGTGACGAAAGCCATGCACGACACTCTCAAGGTGCCCTTGTGGACACCGGCAATGCCCAAGGCGTTCCACATAGACAAGGGGCTGGAGGCAAGCCAGCCCGAGAGCCGCGACAAGGTGGTGTATTTCCCAAGCTGCATAAACCAGACCATGGGCTTGCAACGCAAGTCGCCCGAGGAGGCGGCGTTGGTCAACAAGATGGTGTCGCTGCTCAACAAGGGCGGCTACGAGATAATCTTCCCCAAGGGCATGGAGCGCATGTGCTGCGGCACCATTTGGGAGAGCAAGGGCATGATGGACATTGCCGACCGCAAGTCGAAGGAGCTGGAGGATGCCCTTTGGGAGGCGAGCGAGCACGGCAAGTATCCCGTGCTGTGCGACCAGAGCCCATGCCTGCACCGCATGCGCGAGACCATAAAGAAGGTGCGCCTCTACGAGCCCGCCGAGTTTATCTACACCTTCCTGCGCGACCGCCTCACCTTCACGCCGATAGACGACACCGTAGCGGTGCACGTCACCTGCTCTATGCGGAGGATGGGCGCCGCCCACTTCATCATTGACCTTGCCAAGCTGTGCGCCAAGGCAGTGGTAGTGCCCGAGGGCATAGGCTGCTGCGGATTCGCCGGCGACCGCGGATTCACCCACCCGGAGGTCAACGCCTACGCCCTGCGCAAACTCGCGCCACAGCTCAAGGAGAAAGGCGTGAGCATGGGCTACAGCAACAGCCGCACGTGCGAGATAGGCCTCACCACCAACTCCGGCATACCCTACCAGTCGATAGTGTATCTCGTGGACCAGTGTGCCACGGCGAAGAAGGGTTAGTGCTACAGCGCTATCGGCACCACTACCTTCATGCTGAAGTTGCGGCCCATGTTGTAAACGCCGCGGCGGCCTGTCGCCGTGTTGGTGTCGAGGTATTTCAGTCGGCTCAGATGGCTTTGGTAGGCACGGTCGGTAAGGTTCTCGCCCGAAAGGTATAGGGAGAGGATACGCCTGCCGTGACTTTTGATGTCGGTGCCGGCATACAGGTTCAACAAAGTATAGGAGGGCGTGGCGGTCTCTGTAGCGTTGGCAGCGAGATAGTGGTTTTGGCGGAGGTTGCAATCCACCTCAAACTTCACAAAGAGGTTGTCGAAGGTCCTGCCACCGCAGATGAACTCATACCTCACGTCCGACACCCATCGTGGAGCCGGGGTGAAGGGCAGATATTTCGACGCGGCAGGCTGATGAAGCTGCACGGAGTTGACATAAGAGAAAGTGTTGCCGAAGTGCAGATGCTCGATGGGATGGATGTCAACGCTTGCCTCGCCGCCCATGATGCGCGCGTCGCCCGACGTGAAGCGATAGGCAGGGGTGTCGTCGATGAGTACTTCGTGCCCGCTCTCGTCTGCCACTTTCTCGCTGAAGATGTAGTGGTTGATGCGGTTGGCAAAGAGCGAAAGCTCTGCCGAGACGATGGGCGAAGAATAGTCCAGCCCCAGGTCGAACTGCCAACTGGTCTCGGGCTTCAGGTCGGTGTTGCCCAACTCGTATCGCTGCGTGCCCTCATGCACGCCGTTGGAGGACAGTTCGCTGATGTTGGGCGCACGGAATCCACGGGCGATGTTCACCTTGACGTTGAGGTCTTTCAGAAGTTCGTAAGCCACGCCTATGCTGCCTGTCACTCCGTGAAAACTGCGCTTGAAGGCATGGAATCGGAGAGACGACTTCTCACCATCCTCCTCTTCTTCCACCAACTCTTGGCTATTGAGATGACGATGGTCGTATCTGATGCCGCCACTGATGTTCAGCCTACCTATCTCCTTGCTCACGTTGGCAAACACGCCATAGTCGAAGAGACGATAGGCTGGAATCAAAAATTCCGTGCCCTTGTTTTCCGACTTCTGCCACATGCCATTGATGCCGGTGGAAACCTTCCATCCGTCCATCTCGGGCGAGAGATAGTGCAGGTCGTAGTTGATGGTGTGGAGCATGAAGTCGAGTCCGCACTCGCTGGGGTTTTCTTCCTCCTCAAACTCCTGACGGCGGTTTTGTTGATAGCCCAAGAGGAGCTTCAGGTTGCCGTCGCCCAGAAACCAAGAGTTGTCGAGCACCGCCTTGTAGTGATGAATCTGCTGGTAGGGCATCGGCTTGCCGTAGCTCTTGGCGTTGTAGCCTTCGGGCACGAGGAGGCAGCCCGTATTCTCGTCGCGCTCGCCCTCCACGATGCCCGGCGTGCTGTGATAATAGTCGAGAATGAGATGCGAATGGCCTTGGCGGTAGTTCCATCCGAGGAGTTGGGAGAAAGCCTGCTCGCGGAAAGACGAGCCGAAGACGTAGCCGTCGTACTTGTTTTGGTAGGCGTGCGCCATCTTGCCACTGTAGCGGGTGTCCCAAACGAAACCGCCTTGGTGGCCGGCGAAGTTGAGCGAATAGTCGAAGAGACCGTTGTTGGTCTGGTAGCCTGTGGAGATGTTGGCCTTCATGTCTCCCTTTGGCAACGTGGGGGCGGAATGGAAGATGATGACGCCTGCCATAGCATCGGAGCCATACATCAGGCTCGCGGGGCCTTTCAGAATCTCCACCGAATGAACAGATGCCGGGTCTATCTCGATGCCATGCTCGTCGCCCCATTGCTGGCCTTCCTGTCGGATGCCGTCGTTGACCACCACCACACGGTTGTAGCCAAGCCCACGGATCACGGGCTTGGAGATGCCGCCTCCCGTGGTGATCTGTGAGACACCGGGCTGGTGGGCAATGGCATCGATGATGTTGGTAGAGGGTTGCTTCTCCAGCTGTCGCGGTGAGATGATGGAGATGGGGGCAGGCGACTGCTTCAGTTTCTGACTGCCCGTGAGTCCGGTCACCACCACCTCGTTCAGTTTGACGGTGGTCTCCGTCATGGGCTGGTGCTTGATGGAATCGTCTGTCTCGTTTATAGCCATGGCATGGGCTGTTGCCGATGAGCAAAGGCTCACCAGCAATATTGATTTCAATATTGTTCGCATTGTTATCTTGTTTTTAAGAATTATATAATAGTGCTATGTTGATTCGTGTGTGTCCATGTTTCACATATTTTCTTTCACACGGATCGAAAAGATTTTAAAGATGTCGGCTTCGCCGATGACGCATACCGTCTTCAATAGCACGTTGCCATTCGGGTTGCAACCATCACCGCGTAGCCGCTTGCGGCGTAGCAATCTTTTAAATCTTTTATATTTAAAAACAAGGTGGGGCACGAGTAGACAGCACACCATTCACCCTGCTCTTGCAATGGGCGCAAGCAGCAAGGCGGGTGGCACGGTGGAGCACGACACAGGGCATCCACAGCAAAAGTGCCGGGGCAAGATAAAAGGTGCTTTGCAACTGGCAGAGCACACAGTCGTGCGTGGTGTCTTGAAAGGCGAGGAGATGCCCCTGGTGATGGACATGATGGGCGCAATCCTCACAATAAGAAACGTCTACGGCTTGCCGCGTCTCACCGTGGTGGTGAAACGTGATGGCAAGCAGCATCGGTATGTAGACCAACAGCAGCAGCCAAGAGAGCCTGATTCTCTTATTGCGGATTGTCCTCTGCATTTGGAGGGCAAAGTTACGACTATTATCTTCCGCAACTCGTCCCTTGCACCGTGATATAACGAATTTTAGGCTAAGTGAACATATTTTGCGGAATAAGAACGACGCTAATTTGTGGGTTTGACGAATATTCGGTCAGAATAAATATACCAAAAAGACAGTTTTCGGCAAAATATAATATACTATATTTTGCCTTTTTGGTGTGTTTTTGTAGACTTTAGGCAAGATTTGTTTTATTGTGTTGACTCGTGTGGGCATCTGTTTCACATATTTTGCTTCTCACGGATTGAAAAGATTTTAAAGATGTCGGCTTCGCCGATGACGCATACCGCCTTCAATCGCACGTTGTCGTCCGCCCCCCGAATGGGTAAACAGGTTGCAAGCATCACCGCGTAGCCGCTTGCGGCGTAGCAATCTTTAAAATCATTTTGATCCGTGTGGAAAAAAAATCCGAATGTGGGAAAAATCACAAGAAGGAGTATCATGCCCACTCTAATCAACTTGGAATCTAATTTTTGAACCACGAATCTCACTAATCTGGCGAATGGCTCACGCAGACGTTATTCGTGAGATTTGTAAGATTAGTGGTTAAATCAACAATCGCATAATGTTTTATGGTGCTGTATTGATTCGTGTGTATTTGCAGTCGACTTCATTTTTAAAGTAACCAAACAAAAGCCCCGTGGGGAGAATATCCGCACGGGGCTTGGCATATCGTTGTTTATAAGACAGCGGCTTGAGGCTTACTATTCAACATAATATTCCAGAATGCCCTTGCTTGAAGTGACACTTAGACTCGGGACAACGGCATTTTCTTCCACCTTCTCCACCCAAGTACTGTTGGTATAGTTGGCACCCCACGTGCCGAAGTTGGGATAAGCAGTGGTGATGGGTGTCAGCTCTGTCGGCCACAGCCAATCAGCAGGCAGAATGAGCATCTGCGGAGCGGAGCCCTTGCTTGGACCGGTAACGGTTTGCTGGCCGCCGCCACGCTCGACAAGGATTGAGAAGTCGCCGTCCTTGGCCGTGGGATCGGCAGTGAACGAGTTCATGCTCCAGTTGGTAGGAATGCCTTTCAATCGGATACGGTAAACGTCATGTTCAGTGACACGACCAGTGTTGATCATCACGTTGGAGTCGTAGCCGTTGCCGAAATGCTGATGCCACTCCTTTGAGATTGGCTGATTCTTGTAGCATAGGTAGGCAGGATATGTGCCACCGGCAGCCAACGGATAGATGGTGAGGTAGCTTTGGCCGGAGGCATGGCTCACACGAAACACGATATCGTTGAAGTCGTAGTCGAACAAGCCACCGAGGTCTTCGCAAGCCACGGTCCACTGCAGCGTTTCGCTGGAGACGGGGGAAATTTTTACCGGTGTAAGAAATATGAAGTCATTGAAATCTCCGTCGCCCTCAGCGCCATTGTCACCGGGATCATCGAAACATACATAACAGTAGCCCGAGAATCTACCATCGGAATGGGATATCGCCTTACTAGCGAAATATTGCTTTCCACCCTCATTCATGGAAGGATCCGAATAGTATATATTATCGCCAATCTGAACATAGGCACCAGCAGCAATGTTCTGCGTAGCAGCAGTGATATAATAAGGACTGCTTTGGAATTTGAAAGGCTTTTCAAAGGAGACTTTCCATTTTCCATCTGGCGACTCCGTAGTTGGCGTGTGGGTATACTGCCAACAGTCGTCAGCATCCGTTTCCACAGGATAAGCCGTATTGTCGGAATTGGAGGCAAAGAAACTCAAGTCGTCACTACTCGTCTTGTCAGTATAGAGTGGGACACGAACAAGCTTGCCGTTGGAATAATAGAAAATACCAACTATATGCTTCTTCGTGGAGTTTGAATAGACGGGATAAAATACACCCTGGCTGCCTTTGGTTAAAACCCACCTGGTACCCGGTAACATAATAGTAACGGTACCCATTTCAACAGGGTCAATTTTATGCTGGGCAAGGACATTCAACACGAGGTCGGTAGAATGCAGAGTTATGGTCTGGGGTGTCCCACGTGTTATATAAGTGCAGTCGTCCGGTATCACGGAAGCGCGCGTTTGACATTTCTTGCTTGCCGCACCAATGGTGAGAGTCTGGCCATTGTCGGCGGCATAACTAGCACCGTCGATGTTGACGATGAACGGTGTGTTGTCGCCCTCCAATCCATCGAAGGTGATGGTCTGCTTAGTGACATCATTGTAGTCGGCAGCCAAGCGATAAACCCCACCTTGCATCTCGAAAATCTGCACATGCGAGGGTTTGGGCAAGTCTACCGTGACACTCTTCTGCTCAATGACACTCCAATCCTGGTTCGGGGCAATGGTGCCGAACTTCTTGATGAACTCACGCGTGTAGTCCTCCTTAACCTTAGAGGCCTCACTGTCGTTGTCCTCCACCGAGCAAGACACCATACATCCTGCGGCAAGGGCAATGCCAAGAAAAATTTTAAATTTCATGCGTAAGTTCAACATAGAACTGCAATTTTCGGTGTTGGTATAACCGAAATAATCTATAC
>CAVBBO010000087.1:0-11246 GCA_963593695.1 Escherichia coli
TAAACAATATTAGTTAATCGACCTCAAATGTGACAACGCTTTTTAGGGATAGTCACATTGTAGAGATAGAAGTCACCTGCTACGGCTTCCTCACCCATCCAGAACTCATATTGGTCGGCTGGTTTCAAAGTTTCCGTTGTTTCCTGAGCGTTTGCCGTTGCCACGCCTAAAGTCATGAGAACAGAAAGCATCAATCCTTTTACCATGTTTTTCATAGTGTAAATTTTTCTCATCTAAATAAATTTATGTTTGTAAGTATATGTTTACTACCTATTGATTTCTTGTTGTCTTAATTTTAGTGCAAAATTACCCCAAAAATACAAAACCAAGAAGGAATGCAAAGTTTTTTTAACGAAATAAAAGACATTCTCCCTGCCTTGCCTTTGGCAGAAAGAATGTCTTTGATAGCGACGTTTACGTCTTTGTTGAGTTATAATTGAGCCTTAATTGGCTCAGTGGTAAATGTCTGTGGATGACTTTCCCTTTTGCTAACCAAGTTCAAAGACTATTCAACTCTGAAGTTACAGATTTTGCTATTGAACTTCCCGGTCTTCTGGGTGGGGAAGTACAGCGCGCGCTGATAGCGCATGCTACGTTTGGGCTCGTAGGCTTCAAGTTGCCAAGAGTTGCCAGGCATGTGACTCGTCTTGTCGTCCGGGTTCACCATGTATAGGCGTACCTGTCCGAGTTTCTCGACCAACTTTCCGTTTATGTACAGGTTGGTTGACGTGGAAGTGTTTTCTATTGTCACGTCGACATGCCCTTCCTTAGGCAATGCGTATTTGAAGCAGTCGGTGTAGTATTCACGCTTGAAGCCCATTTTCCCATTGATAGGGTCAGACAAGTAGAATGTAGCGTTTGGACTTGATGTCAAAACGGTTCCTTTTTGCTCGGGTTTGCAGTCTATGCTGAAAGATATCTTATGGCCATATCCAATTTCATCCTGTTGCAAGTTAAGTGTCTTGTCATGGAGAAGTTGCGTGACGGCAATAGGAAGATTGTCGACTTTTCCGAGTTCATTTACTCCTGGAGCTTCTGCAAGAAGCTGACGTTTGCTTTCAAAGGTGGAGTAGGGCACGCTTGTTTGTTTGCCTGTCCAACATTTCACTGCCATGGCTTGGAGCACCGGCAGGATGCGGACGTGCGCGTCGTGAACCGTAACGCCGTTTCCGTACAAATCGTTCCACAGAGCGAACATGCCTCCTGCTATTTGAGGGTCTTTCTCGACGAGAGTTGTGTCGCCAAATTTGGCAGGTGTCCAATTCTTGTATATATCCTCATTGGGCAGGATGTCGTGGTAATAATCAGCCAGAGGCACAATGTAGACCCATATGTCTGGCATGCATATCATCGTCCATCCTTCAGCTTTCATGTCTGCGGCTTTTGCCATGTAGTCGGACCACATCCCCATGATGGCACCTTTGGGGCTGACAGGTGTCTTGCCTGGGGCAAAGTTTAGCGCGCCCCACAATACGGGAGTCTTCCCATACTTCTTAATAAGCTCGAGATAATGGTTGGTATAGGCACGGAACTTTTCGCGAAGCTCTTCCGTGGAGTTGTTATACTCGTCAGTGCCAATGTTTACGTATTTTCCTCTAAACACGGGATCCTTTCCAGATAGGTATTCGTCAAAAAGCTTATCCATGAAGGTATACACCTCTGGATTGTCGATGTTGAAGTGGTCCATGCCAAATTCCTTGGATCCCAAGTTTGGCTTATAGTGTGTAAATGCCAGGACGTGGGCAGGAGAGTCGATTTCCGGTATTATGTTCACACCAAGGCTCTCCGCGAACTTCTGCAGGTCGATGAACTCAGCCTTTGTGTAATGGCCGTCTTTTGACGCAAGCCCCGGGTACGTGTCACTCTCAAGGCGGAAATCGCCAGGCGTCTTGCTCCAGTCGTTACCGAAATAGTATTTGAAAGCGTTGTCGTTGAGGTGGATCTGCAGAGTGTTCATCTTATGATAAGCCATGATCCTTATAAGGTTTTTCAAGTAGCTTATCGGGAAGAATTTACGGCCCACGTCCAGCATGAATCCTCTCATGCCATATTGTGGAACATCTATGGCCTCTCCACATGGCAGGTCTTTCTGCCCTTGCAACATTTGGAGCACAGTTTGTGTGGCCCAAAACGCGCCAGTCGTAGATGTAGCGGAGATTTGGCAGTTTTTGCCTATTGTCAAGCGGTATCCTTCCTTGCCTAAGTTCTTGTCTTGCTTTATTGTCAGCACGATGTCGCCGTCTTGTGCTTTCTTGGTTGTGATGGTCAGGTCGCTACCAAAGAGCAGTGCGTAGTTGCTTTTAAACTCTTGGGCTGTTTTCAAGAGATTCTTGTTGGTTACTACGATTCTGCCCGAAAGTTTCATAGAGCCAGAAGCTCCATTCCACTGCGTGAGTTCGGGGACGACAAACGGTTTCTCGTTTGTCTGTGCTATGGCAAAAGCCTGGCATAATACCATTGCCATCAAGATTAATACCTTTTTCATGTATGTCATGTTTAGAGTCATGTATAATAATATGTGATTAAGTTTCTAAAATTGGTTGCAATTTACAAGTATTTTATTAAATGGGCAAGTTTTTTGCATTGTTTTTTTAGATTTGTCGAAAGATATTTCGAAAAACATTTGTATATTTGAAAAATTTTGTTTTTCTTTGCCAAAAAAATAGTCTAAACTTAATTTATTAACTGCCAAATTTGAAAAGTTAGAGAATTGATACAAGGTATAATTCAATCTGTTACAATGGAAGACGGTAGGCTTCCGACGAATCTTTACTGATTTTTCTTTTTATTCATCCGATAAGGCCCGTGCCCCACGTGCCTTGTCGGATGAATTGTTACCTATAGGTCTCAAACTACATACCAGTTGGCTTGTCTGTTTATTCCCATCCTGGGTTCTGTTTCCACATGTTGTTTGTCAGCGACAACATACGTGGCTGTATGGGCAGGAGATAGTCGCGGTCTACGCGGAATCCCCATCCATCGCCCGTTGTCTTCGGGTCAATAGGCAATATATACCTGTAGGTGTCTGTTGGAGACCCTGACAAATAAAGATTGTTGCCCGAAGTCTGGTCGTAGACAAGCTTGCCTCCATACTGCGAATGGTTCTCAAGGTTGCTTCCCTTGAAGAGTGCACCTACAGCATGCTTGCCCACGATAAGCTCGTCGGCTGCTGCCCAGCGCAAGATGTCGGTGAGTCGCTTGCCCTCGGCAGCCTGCTCAATGCGGCGCTCGCGACGCACTGCCTGGATATACTTGTCCAACCCGCGGAATGGATAAGAAGAGTCGGTGTTGTATTCACGGTCAAAATCCATTGCAGGCATGCCGACCCTGTCGCGCAGAGGCTTCAACACTTCCACTATCTTGGATGCGTTGGCCGCTCCGTCGAGCTCGGCAAGGGCTTCGGCGTAGTTGAGCAATATGTCGGCATATCGGCACTGTATGCCAGGCGTAGCACCGCGATACTCGGCGTCGAGGCTTCCTGTGAAGTCGATCTGCACATGCTTCAGAAGTGAGTATCCTGTCTCGTTCTTGTTGTAGCTTGAGCCTGTCAATGGCGGCACGACGTATGCGCCCATGTCGGGACGCAATGTCTGGCCAGGCATACACACGGTCTGTGAGAGTCGAGGGTCGCGCACCGTGGGTTTCAGCTCGTCGCCAAACACTTTCTTGGCCTGAAGCACCTGGTCGCCAGTGAACGGCTTGCCGTCGATGGTGAGATAGTCGTCTACGAGCGACGCCGTTACTCCAGCGCTGCCACCGCCCTGGTTGAGGTAGCGGTCCACGTTGTTGCCCACGTTGGTTCCGTCGTAGTGCTTGAACCAAAGCACCTCCGAATTGCTGCTGAGGTCTTCGGTCTGGAAGAGCTGACGATAGTCGTTGAGCGGGTTTCCTGTGGAATAGATGTGCCAAACGCCACGGTCCACCACGTCCTTGCATGCGCTCACGCAAGTGTTCAGATACGTCTTTATCTTGTCGTCGGTGACGGTCTTGTCATAGAAGGCATCGCTTTTTGCCTTGTGGTATTTCTCCCATGTGGCTTCGAAAAGTGCCACTTCGGCTTTCAGTGCGCGAGCCACGTCCTTGTGTATGCGCATTGTCGAGCTGTTGTTTTGCGTCTGCAGGTTTTCTATGGCGTTGTCGAGGTCGGCCAAAATATGGTCGGCTATTACGGTGCGGCTTTCCCTTGGCAGATACATGGCCTCGGCATTAGGGTCGAGAGGCGTCTCCACCCATGTCAGTTCGCCATAGCTCTTGAACAGCTGGAAATAATACCATGCCCTGAAGTAGTATCCCTCGCCCACACACTGCTTGTAGCTTGTCGAGCCTTTCTCCTCGCAGTTGTCAAGGTTGTTGAGGAAGAAGTTCACGTTTCTTATATATGTGTAGTTGGTGAGCTTTGAGGCGTTGCTCAAGGCAAGCGCGCCATTGAGACGGGTGTTCACCGTAGAGCCCGACATGTTGTCGCTCACCAAGTCGCCACTGGCTATGAAGTTGCCGTTCCAGTCGAATCCTTGGGCATAGACGGCAGTCTCGTAGAATTGGTCGAGATAGCTGTTCATCTCGCCTATTGTCGAAAAGGCACCAACAGTGGAAATCACGCCTTCGGGCGATTTGTTCAGGTCGTAGCATCCTGTCAGGCAGAACACCGACGCTAGTCCTATCGTTATATTTCTTATATTCATAATCTTCACGTTGTTTTGGGTTGTTTGTATTTACTTTCGCTCGCTTAGAAACTTACCGTCAATCCAATCGAGTAGACCTTGTTCATGGGATACTGCTTTCCACCCTCGGCATTGTAGCTGTTCTCTGCGAATATCACTTCGGGGTCGAACATGCCCTTGAGGCTGGTTATCGTAAACAGGTTCTCGCCCGACACAAACACGCGCACCTGCTCCAGTCCGGCTTTGCGGATGAGGTTCTTGGGCAGGTCGTAGCTGATGGTGAGGTTCTTCAGTCGGCAGTAAGCGGCACTCTGCAGATACTGGTCGGTGGTGTGTGCCGATGTCTTGGCGTTGTATTGGCCCACGCCGCCTGCCGTGTTGATGTAAGGCTTCGGATAGTAGGCGTTCTTGTTGCTCTCGCTCCAGTAGTCAAGATGCTCCTTGAACACCGTCACTTGGGCGTATGAGCTGCTGCCCCAGAAATACACGTTTCCGGTAGGGTCCCAATCGCGTTTGCCCACTCCCTGGAATATGAAGCTCATGCCGAGTCCCTTCCAGTTGATGCCGCCGTTGATGGTATACTGGTAGCGTGGTGTGGTGTTGCCGATAATGGTCATGTCGCCCATGTCGCCGAGCTTGTTGCTGCCGTTGTTCACCTTGTTGTCGCCATTAAGGTCGCGGAAGGCTATGTCGCCAGGAGTCCATTTCTGTTTTGTGAAGAAGCTGTTGTCGTGTGTCTTGTTGTATTCGTCAGCCTGCTCCTGTGTCTGGATGATGCCGTCTGTGCGGTAGCCCCATATCTCGCCCACCTTTTTGCCTGTGTACCAGTTGCTCGCAGGGCTCGTGCCTGTGGGGTTCTCGTATGCCGTCACTTCCGCAGTGGCGTCCGAAATGGAGCCGCCGATGTTGTAGCTGATGTCGCTTCCTATCTTTCCACGGTAGATGAGAGACAGTTCCCAGCCACGGTTGCGCAACTGTGCGTTGTTGGTCTGTGGGGCAGTGGCACCGAAGAAGTCGGGGAAGTCCACGCTTGGACCAAGCATGTCCTTGGTGTCGCGTTGGAATATGTCGAAGCTGCCCGAGAGCTTGCCGTCAAAGAATCCGAAGTCGATACCGAGGTTCTTGCTGTCTACCTTTTCCCATGTCGTTGAGGGATTCACCACGCCAGGAGCCGTGAGGTAGGTATGGCGGCCGTCTGAGTAGATGTAGCTACCCAGGCTGCTGCTCAGGTTCATTGTCGAGGCGAAGGTGTATAGCGCGGCTCCTGCCTGGTTGCCAAGTCGTCCTAATGACGCGCGCACCTTGAATTGTGACATCACACGGCGAACGTCCTCCATGAACGGCTCTTCCGTGAGATTCCATCCTACCGACACTGATGGGAAGAATCCCCAGCGGTGGTCCTTGGCAAATCGCGAAGAACCGTCGTAGCGTCCGTTCAGCTCGAGCAGGTAGCGGCTCTTGTAGTCGTAGTTTAAGCGTGCGAAGAAGCTGCGCGTTGCCCAAGAGTTGCGAGTGTCGGTCACGGTCTTGTCGCCACTGCCCATGCCCACGTTGGGGTTCTTGGTAGAGTAGAGGCCGGTGATGACATTGCGCAGGTATTCATACTTGTTGTTCTCCTCCTGGTAACCAGCCATGACGGTGAAGTTGTGTTTCTGGTTGAACGAGAAGTTGTAGCTGCCATAGAGGTTTATCGTTTGGTAGTGGCTGCTTTGGTTGTAGCGGGTATACTTGCCGTCGGCGGTTACTCCCAGCTCCGAGCGCACGCCCTTGGATGTCGACACGCCGTCGGCAGCGTATATCATCGGCGCCACGTTGAGCGCGGAGTAGTGGGTGCCCACGATCTTGTAGGTATAGTCCATGTAGATATTGAATCCCTTGAACGGGTTTATCTCGAAGCCGCCGGTCATGTTGATGAAGTCGCGCTTGGTCTTCGTGTATGTTCCACTCTGCAAGTACGGAATCATCGAGAGCTCTGTGAAATGCCCGTTGGGGTCAACCACCGACACGGTTGGGCGGAAACGTGCGAGCGAATGGAAGAAACCGTCGCTCAAGCCACCGTCGCCAAACGGCGTGTTTTGGTTGGAGTGGGCAAATTTCAAACCAGCCTTGAGCTTGAGCCAAGGTGTTATCTGTGACGTGAGGTTCGACGACACGTTGATGCGCTCAAAGTCGATGTCGGCATAGCGCAACAGTCCGTCCTCCTTGTAATAGCCCGACGACACGTAATATTGAGCCGCCTTGCCGCCACCGCTCACGCTGAGGTTGTGGCGCTGCTTGATGGCGGCGTTCTTGTAGTGCAGCTTGAAATAGTCTACGTTGCCAATGCCGCTTTCCGAGTTTTCGAATGCCGGGTTCATGCTCGCCGTCGACGACAGTTCCTGCCATGGGTCAACGCTCTTGGGGTCGTTTATGTATTGGCGCAGCAAGTCGATTTTCTCTTGGCTGTAAAGGCGCGAGGAGTTGGCGTTGGTGCAGCCCGCGTTCCAGAACTCGGCAAAGTCGAGCGAGTTTACCATGTCGGGCAGCACGGTAGGCGAGTTCCATCCCACACTGCCTTGATAGTTGATGCGTGCCTTGCCTTCCTTGCCACGCTTCGTGGTGACAAGTATCACGCCGTAAGCGGCGCGAGCTCCATAGATGGCGCATGCCGCCGCGTCTTTCAACACGGAGATGTTCTCAATGTCGTTGGGGTTAACATCCGATAGGTCCATCTCTATGCCGTCTACAAGCACGTAGGGATGGCCCGTTCCGGAGAGGTTGCCTTGTCCGCGAAGTGTCAGCGTGCCCGACGAGCCCGGGCGGCCGGAGCTCTCGTTAGACACAAGCAGTCCGGGAACAAGTCCTTGCAGGCTCTGCGTGGCGTCGGTCACGGGACGTGTCGCTATTTCGCTTCCGCTCACCGATGACACCGCACCCGTAAGGTCGGCTTTCTTCTGCGTGCCGTAGCCCACTACAACCACCTCGCTAAGGTTTTGCGCGTTTTCTTGTAGATGTATGGTTGTCTGTCCGCCACGGGGCTTCACCTCTTGTGGTATGAAGCCTATATATGAAACGCTTAACACCGGCGTTTCCTTGGAGGCGCTTATCGTGAAGTTGCCGTCGATGTCGGTCACGGCGCCATTTTTCGTGCCTTGCTCCATGATGGTTGCGCCGATGATAGGCTCTCCGTTCTTGTCCACTACCTTGCCGGAGACCTTGTAGGTGCCGTTGGCAGCCTTCGCAGGTTGCTTGCTTGGAGTTGTCGTGGCTTCTGCCTTCACTATGATGATATGGTGGTCTACAATCTTGTAGCTTAAATTCTGTCCGCGGAGAATGGTGTTGAGGAGTGTGGATAGCGTAGGCGTGCTTGATTCCACGGTTATCACTTTCTTCGTGTTGATGGTATTTTGGGAAAAGTCGACAGACATGTCTGTCTGCGTCTCGATGTCCTTGATAAGGTTTTCCACGGTGGCCTTGGTCTTCGACAGGCGAATGGTCTGGTTTTGTCCATACGTGGCGACCGACATCGACAGGCAAAGGGCGAGCGTGCACGCCGTTCTTCTGTCAATAAGGTTCTTCATTGTCTTGTTTATCTTCATGTTGTCAATTTATTGAAGGCAGCATGGAGGGCTCATGCCTGATACCCCACTGTCTAAAGTTTAATAAGTCTGGTTGGTAATAATCTCAATATCATTGAGCGTTGTTGGTCAAATAGAATGTTTCCTTGTCTGTTTTGTTTATATGCCTCCTTTCTTTGTGTATGGGGTTGTACGCTGATGGTTGACCCACAAGTCGAGAAACAATTCTTGCACTATATTCTCTGCCTCTTGCTCGTCGTTGCAAAAGCGCATCGCATAACGCAATATGCGTGGATAATAGTTCACAAATAGGGTGTCAAAAGCTTTTTCGTCGCCTCCTGAAAGCTCTAAACAACCAATAGTGTCATTTGTAAATCTATCCATACCCATACAGTTTATGCTTCAAAATTGATTGAATAATGCAAAAGTAGCAATAAATAGATAAACAAATCGAATAAAGCGTAAAAATATTTCAAATGCGCAAGAAAAACGAATGGGTCTGTGTCCTTTTGAGTTTTATCGGGCAGCAATATAAAAAAATCTCGCAAAGACTTCTTTGCGAGATTTTTTTGTAATACATTCTTTCAATCAATCCCTGAAAGCGTGTGTTTTATTTTTCTATGGTTTTGGTTACTTTCCCATTGCTATTGACAATGATGTTCAAACCATGTGTCTTTCCTGCAAGCCTTCTTCCGCTCATGTCATAACGAGATACGGCGTGCGAATTGTTGTCACTGGCGATATGCTCTATGCCGGTAGATGAAAACTCATATACAAATTTTGTGTTGTCATCTTTGAGGTATTCAATTGAAGGGTCAACTATATCAAAAGTTTTCCAAACCTTGATTTCGTTCATTTTGTTCTCATGGCAAATTAAACGCTCCAATTTCTCATTGTTGCTAACGTCAAGCCTTTCCAGGTTATTGCTGAAGCAATAGAATTCCTTCAGTTCTGGACAAGAGGACACGTCTATATCTTTGATGCCGGTATTCTCGATTCTCAGCCAGTTTAATTTCTTGCAGTCCTTGAAACTTGGCGCTTGTTCCAACGTGTTGGATGGGCACTCAAACTCTTCAAGGTTTACGCACCCGTCTAGATTGATGGATGTACATCCAGTGTTGCCTACATTCAGGAATTTCAGCTGCGACTTTACGGAGGGACTCAGTTCTACGTTCCCTAACTCTTCGTTCTCATGCAAGTAGATTGCGTTCAGAGCTTGATTGTCGGTCAGGTCCAGACTTTTTAGATTGCACATGGAAGCGATGAGTTCTTCCAAGGCTACACAACCCTTCAGGTTGACGCTTGTCAGTGTTGATATATTGGAACAACTGAAAAGTTTCAGCTTTGACAGGTTGCTACAATCTATTGTCTCAAACTTGTTGCTGGAAACATCCAGTTGTTCCAAATTAATGAACGGAGTGACATCTATTGTTTCAAGGCTAAGTTTTGATACGTTCAGTTCCTTCAATGTTGGGGCTAGGTAAGTGAATTTTGACAAATCAAAATTAGCAATATGAGTCATACCGATTTTCAATACCTCAAGGTTCTTCAAACCTTCGATATTCAAGTCCTCGAGGCTCATAGAATATAGCAAATCGATCTTTTTCAGGTTGCTGTTCTTGTGCAAGTCCACAGACGTCAAGTTATTGTTATTGGTGAGCGAAATGCTCTCAATGGATGTAAAATACTCAATACCCTGAAGAGAAGCTATTTCGGTATAGCCAATAACCAAGCCGCCCTCATAAGCCTCGGCATCCTTGTTGCTGAAATAACCCGAGCCATTGGCGAGATTTGCGTCAATCCATGTCCTGAAAGTCTCGTCGGGAATAAACTCTTCAGTGAGAATGTTATATTCTGTGACGGGTGCTTCAGACAATTTGTTTATAGAAGAGAAGGCTTTCCAACCTTCAGCATTCGCATAGTCGTCGCCACCAGCAACGATGGACGCTTCCGAGAGGTCCAAACTCTCAACGTTGCCAGTTATCTCAGCCCAACTTCCGCATACTGCCTGAAGATACACAATGTCGTTGCCATTCAACTTTCCCTGGATCTTTAATCCCGTGAAGGTTTGCATAACGCTGTCGCGCTGCGCTTGGTCTGTCCATGTCACCGCAGGAAAAACCTTAGACAGAGTTCCTGCCTCTGGCACAATTACAACAGTGTCCTTGGGCTCGATGTTTGCTGCGTGCAACGCTAACGAGCAAACCATCGCAACAATGACGGTTGCACCTCTCTTTTTCTTCTTAACCATACACCTTGATTTTGTTAATAAAAACTGATACAGTAAATTTACATAATGTCAAGTTGGTACAAAACCCAGCAATTTGCTTTCGTTTTGTCTTCTTGGGTGTAAAAGTACTAAAATCACGGTGTATGCACAAAGGCTTGCGCGCCAGATGGGATATTCGAAGAGCGAAATGAGAGATATGGAGAATGAATTATTCTCAGTGCTTTCCTCCCAACCAGTCAAGCACGCATTGTCTTCTGGCAGCACTGACAGTCACTTCCAATTTTTCCGTGCCAGCCACGACCGTAACCTGTAGACGGCCTTTGAAAAAACGGGCAACTTGCTTGACCGAATAGATTGATGTGACCACGTTTCGGCTTATCAATGTAAAGTCGTTAGGATTCAAGCTCTCCACTACCTCGTTTAAGTTGGAAAACTCTGTCAACTTACGCCTGCCATCTTGCAGATAGGCATATACATACTTGTCCTCGCTCAGGAAAAACGCTATCTCGTTGACCAATATTGGAACATAATTGTCACCGCTCAAGGCAAGGATGCGATTCCTATACGGATTAAGATTCATGGCAAGACGTTGGTAAAGCATGCCCTCCTCGCAAGGCTTGCAGACTGTCTCATACTTAACGATAGCCTTGTGAAGCTCCTCTTCCGTTAGAGGCTTCAGCAGGTATTGCACGCTATTGAGTGAGAAAGCCTGAATGGCATACTCGTCATAAGCTGTGGTGAATATCACAGGAGTGTCAACCTTCACTTCCTTGAAGATCTCAAAGCAGTTGCCATCAG
>CAVBBO010000088.1:0-10392 GCA_963593695.1 Escherichia coli
ATTGAGTTTCAAGGCTGGCCTGTAAGGTCAGCACAATATTTGAGAGCCAGTGTTGACCTTACAGGCCAACCAGCTCCGTCGTACATGAAACCCAGGGTTACGTTCCTCGCTTCGCTCGGTCCTCACCCTGGGCTGGGATTGTGACGCCCTTTCAGGGCTATGATTACCGAATCTCTCCTGATAATCAAACAATTATAAGTTTAAATCCATATAAAAATTATGCACATCTTGTAATCCAATTTTGAACACCCTACCTTACAGGGCTTGGTATGCAGAACCACACAAAATTGCGACTACTTTTTTCTTGAATTTTGAACACCCTTCGGGGACACCAGTTAAATGACAAATCCGAAAATTGAAAACCTTGCCGCATGAAGGAAGAACTGTAAGGGCTTAACAAATGATGCAAACATTTACATGATATTTTTTGAGCTGCATGCAGAAAATGATAAAATGCGACAAGTAATCCGGGCAAATTTCGTATTTTTGCAATGAGTTTGCCCGTTTGCAACAAGAATGGGTGACCGAATGTAAAAAGTTTTTATGCACAAAATGGGAGACCGGCTTTCTCATGCTATAATATGGCTAGAATTATGCATAACAATGGCAAACTAAATAGGCTTTCCCAATCATCATGTATGGTTGCAGCTAAAGACATAAAGTAGAACAGAATTTATGAAACCGGATGGTACGAGTTCTTTTTCTACAGCCGACGAGAAACTTGTTTCTCCAGAGGGCAACCACGTTACTGAGCCAAAGGTGAATACCGGTTCAGAGGTAAAGGCGTGTCGTCAAACGGAAGGCAAAACTTGGTCTTACATCTTCATGCATCACAATAAAGTGAAGAGCATGGAAGAACAGTTGGCCAAAGACAACAGAACCTATTTCGTGCATAAAACCGTGCACTACTACAGGAAGTCGGGCAAGCGGCAAGTGCAGAAAAAAGAAATGCCTACCGTCAGCGGACTCGTGTTCTTCAAAGGCAGTCCGAAAGAAATACAGTCATATCTCGACAACAACTTTGCTAATTGTCACTTATGCAAAAACTGCAGCACGGGCAAAGTGGCTGAAATCCCCGACTCGCAGATGCAACCATTCATGCGTGTCTCCGAAATATCGCCAGAGCGCATACGTTTTCTGCTTCATCCTTATCATTATTATGCCCGCAACCGCATACTGCTTCGCATCACCACGGGTGAGTTGGCTGGCTTGGAAGGCTATGTCATCCGCATCGACCGCGACCGCCGCTTGGTGATGAATGTGGGTGGCTTGAGCGTGGCCATAAGCGGAGTGCACGCCGAGCATTTCGAAGAAGTGGAGCAAGAAAGCACGTCGTTAACCGATGAAAACATCTTCTACCAGCGCAACCTGCAAGAGCGTCAGGTGCTCATCGACCGTTATTTTCATCCAGTAAAAAACAATAACGACGTAGCCCCACAAGCCGAAAACATCGCCTATTTAAGGAAATACATACAGAACGAAGTGGCGCAGAACCGCATCACCCTCAACGGTGCATGGAATATCTATTCTTTCATCATCGAAGAGATTGGCTACTATTATTCACCTATCATCGAACAGTTCAGGGATACTCTCGCCCCAATCATGCGAGAGGGTGGCAAGATACTCCAAGAAATGGAATGTGTCATTTCCAACCCACAAGTTAGGCTTAACGACAAAATCAGATATGAAGCTGATTACCAGCGTGTATTGTCGCAGTATGAATATCTGTTATATACTGTATAGATTATGCAAAGAAAACGATATCCCATAGGAATACAGACTTTTGAAAGTATTCGTAAGGACGACAATATCTATGTCGACAAGACGGAGTACGTCTATCGTATGACGCATGCCGACGGGAAGTATTACTTCTTGAGCCGTCCGCGTCGTTTCGGCAAGTCGTTGTTGGTCTCCACATTCCGAAGCTATTTCGAGGGAAGGAAAGACCTCTTCCGAGGACTTGCCATCGAAAAACTGGAGCAGGTATGGGAAACATATCCCGTGCTGCATTTCAGTTTGGCAGGAGGCAAGCACATGAAGTTGGATCAGCTAGAACGCTACTTGCTCTATGTCTTGGCAGACAACGAAAAACGTTTTGGTGTGGAATGCGATTCTCCTGACCCCAATGTCAGGCTATTGAATCTGATAAAGACAGTGCACCAGCAGACTGGCAAACTGGTAGTTGTGCTTGTCGACGAGTATGACGCACCTTTGCTCGACGTGGCGCATGAGGAAGAGACGCTTGATGTGCTCCGCAATACGATGCGCAATTTTTACAGTCCGTTGAAAGAATGCGAACCTTTGGTCCGCTTCGTATTCCTTACGGGCATCACCAAGTTCTCGCAACTCAGTATCTTCAGTGAGCTGAATAACATCAAGAATGTAAGCATGGACGAGCCGTATGCCGGTATCTGTGGTATTACTGAGGACGAGTTGCTTTCGCATATGAGTGATGACATAGACGAACTTGCTGCCAAGCTTGAAATGAGCAGAGAAGAAACTATATCCAACCTGAAGACCCACTATGACGGCTACCATTTCACTTGGCCCTCGTCCGACGTGTACAATCCATTCAGTTTGCTCAATTGTTTTGCTGACGGCAAGACGGATTCTTATTGGTTCGGCACGGGTACACCTACCTATCTCATCAACATGATGAGGAAGTACGACTTTCTTCCCACAGACCTTGGTGAGAATGTATGGGTAGGCAAGCAGGATTTTGATGCGCCAACCGAGACCATGACCACCATTATCCCATTGCTCTACCAGAGCGGCTATCTTACCATTAAGGGATATGACAGAATGAGTAAACTCTATCAACTGGCACTTCCCAACAACGAGATAAGAGTAGGTCTCTACGGAAGTCTGTTGCCACATTATCTGCATCGCAACACGGCAGCGGGCAACACGACGATAGCACGCATGTCAGTACTGATACGCCAAGACAGAATGGAAGATGCTTTGCAGATGCTTGCCGATTTTCTGAAGACGGTGCCCTATTGCGACAACACACGTTACGAGGGTCATTACCAGCAGTTGTTGTACATCGTCTTTGCCCTCCTAACCGACTATAACATCCATGTGGAGCAGCACACTTCTGCAGGCAGGATAGATCTCACACTCGAAACTACTACCGTTGTTTACGTCATGGAATTGAAGTTTGGCAAGAGTGCAGCCGAAGCCCTCTCCCAAATAGCATCACGCTATTACGCCGATGCTTTTCTCCTGAAAGACAAGCCCGTCCGTAAGGTGGGCCTGAACTTCACCGTAAAGGCAGGTGTTAATATATTGGAGTGGGCGATGGGATAGTGATAATCATATAGCTTTATGAGAAATAAGAAAAAGAATGGCAATTGCAATATCATCAAAGATGGTGTGAAAATCTTTACAAATTTTGCCGACATCAATGAAGACAAGATAAACGATCATACCTCGTGGTTTGAGGGTAATTGGTAGGAATACGTTGGAGATTTATTTTCTGCATTATTTCTTCTTGTTTAAAATATACGGTATAGATAGTTGGTTAATCACTTTGTCTAACGACTATTGTTTTAGAGGGCATAGTTGTGCTTTTTTGATTGAAATGGCAATCTTGTGCCCTATTGCTGTAGGAATAGCTTTAGTATGTATTTTTATCAAAAAAATTGTCGAACCATTTTCGATTGTTAGGCATTTGTGTTTTGGTAATAATTAATAATATTCATGTCTGAATCTCGTACTTCCAAGAGTTTGAAGAATGCTTGGGTATCCTTGCTGTTCTATGCCATTAATGTTGTGATTGGCTTCTGGAAGAGACAGGTCTTCTTTGATTATCTCGGTAGTGAGGTGCTGGGGCTCGATACCACGGCATCCACGCTCTTTAGTTTTCTGAATCTGGCAGAGCTGGGTATCGGTTCGTCGGTAGGTTATTTCCTGTATCGCCCCATGTTTTTGGGTGATACGCTGACGATGAACAAGATTGTTGCCCTCCAGGGGTGGATTTATCGTAGGATAGCCATGGTGGTGATGGCAGGTTCCGCCGTCCTCATGTGCTTCTTCCCGATTATATTCGCCAAGATACAACTTCCCTTGTGGTATGCCTACGCCACCTTCTCGGTGATGCTGATAGGATCCATGCTGGGCTACTTCATGAACTATCGCCAGTGCATCCTTGCCGCCGACCAAAAGGGATATAAGGTAACGGAGGTGACCTCCACGGCAGGTATTGTCTTTCAGGTGCTGCTGATATTCCTGTTGCCTGTAGTACCATGCCCGTTCCTTCTTTATATCGGCACGACCCTGCTGGGTTCCGTCATCGGTTGCCTATGGCTCAACCATGTGCTGCGCCGCGACTACCCTTGGTTGGCGAAGGTGGAGGAGAGCGGCAAGCAACTGTTGCAGGAGTACCCCGAGATTATCACCAAGACTAAGCAGATATTTTTCCATAAGATAACGACGTTTATCGTCAATCAGGTGTCTCCGCTTGTCATGTATGCCTTCACTTCCTTGACGGCGGTGGCGTATTACGGCAACTATCTCGCTACCATCGACCGTGCGAAGGATGTCTTGAAGACAGCTTTTGCCAGTACGGGCAATGCCATCGGCAACTTGATCGCCAGCAACGACGAAAGGCGTATCAAGTCTGTCTTCTGGGAGTTGATAGACTCTCGCCTCTGCATATCCTTTGGCTGTGTGCTTGTGTTAGGCTTGATTTGCGAGCCGTTTATCTCGGTATGGTTGTCGCCTAAGTACTTGCTGGGGCATGAGGTCTTGTTCCTCGTGTGCATCCTCTCATGGTTGTCCATCAATCGCGGCACCGTGGATTGTTACATCGGTGGCTATGGTTTGTTTCAGGATATATGGGCACCGGCCGTCGAGGCGGTGATAAACTTGGGACTGGCGTTCTGTCTGGGCTATTTCTTCGACATTGCCGGTGTCTTGATGGGAGGTTTGGCGAGCAACCTGATTATTGTCAATGGCTGGAAACCCTATTTCCTTTTCACACGGGGCTTCAAGGAGAACCCTTGGCGGGGATATTTCCTGCCGATGGCATGGCGATGGGGCTTGTTGGCTGCCAATGGAGTCCTCTTTGTGTGGCTTGACGGCATGTTTCGCCCTTCTAATCTTGACTCATATCTCGACATCGCAATTTATGGAATAGTTCTCAGTGTAGTCATCATTCCTGTTGTATATCTGCAGTTTTATTTGCTCACACCAGGTACCAGAAAGTTCCATAAGCGCATCATGGGTATTGTGAAAGAAAAAATAAATATCAAACGACGAAATAAATGAAGTCATCAAACACCCGTCAGTCCAACATAGAGTTGCTGCGCTGCTTCGCGATGCTCTGCATCATCGTCTATCACCTGTGTCTGTTTGCCTTGGGAGGGGTGCCCACGGATACCCGCCTCTACCAGGCTCTCCAGATCCCCCTGCACATCGGTGTGCCCCTGTTCGTGCTTATCAGCGGCTACTTCGGCATCCGCTTTTCTCTGCGAGGACTCATGCGTCTCTGCTCCAAGGGATACGTCTATTTCGTGCCCCTTGCCGTCATCCCCATGCTGGTGACTCACAATTATGGGGGGGCGAAGGATTTGTTGAGGAGCATCTTCATATTCGGGTTTGATGCCCAGTGGTATCTCAACACCTATCTTTATCTTTTTCTCTTCTCGCCGGTCATCAACAAGTATCTCGACCCAGTCACTCGTGTGCAGCGCATCTACCTGTTGGCGATACTGGCGTTTATGAGCATCTACATCGGTAATGTCACCGAGGGCGACGTGAGTCTGGTGGAAGGCAAGAACCTCACCAATTTCTTGTTGCTCTATACGATAGGCAATACCATCCGCCACTGCCAGTCGCGCATCAACTCCTGCAAGATGAGTAGGCTCGTAGTCACCTACCTACTCTTCAACCTACTGTTGGTCGTAGGCTTCATGTATGTGCCTTTCCTCGCCGGCAAAATCTGGAAATATTCCTACGCCTACGACAGCCCCGTTATCATGATCAACAGCATCTGGGTGTTTGCCATCTTCAGCAAGATACAGTTGCAGTCGCGGTTTGTCAACTGGTTGGGGAGCGGAGTCTTCGCCTGCTATCTGTTGCAGTGCCCCTCCGTTGTGTGGAAGAACCTGTTTGAACACCCCGTGCAGCAGTTATACGCCTTGTTCCCGCACCCTTGCGCCATAATTCCGATAATGATAGTTTACGCAGCCGTAGCCATGATCGTCATGGCGAGCTTCGACAAGATGTTCAACCCGCTATGGAACCGCTTGGTGGCGTTTGCAGCCAAGTATGACGAGAAGTGGGACACACGTCAATTAAATCCCAAACACTGATATGCTGATATCCGTATGTATGGCTACCTACAATGGGGCCAAATATCTCCGTGAACAAGTGGATTCCATTCTGCAGCAAGAGTTTCGCGACAACTGCGACGTGGAGATGGAACTGGTGGTGAGCGATGACGAGTCCACCGACGACACCATCCGCATCCTGGAGTCTTATCACGACCCAAGAATCAAGATGTTTTATCACCGCGACCACCGCAAGTATCGCTACTTCAACGGCACACGTGCCTGTAAATGCAACTTCGAGAATGCCATCCGTCAGGCGCAGGGAGAATACATCTTCTTGAGCGACCAGGACGATGTGTGGTATCCGCACAAGATAGATCGTCAGCTTACTGTGCTGCGGAAATTCGGGGGGGTGAATTGTGCATCCTTCGACATGGGGGATGGAAACCTCAAGAGGATAGGTCTAGTCATCTATCCGCATGATGTGCCGTTTTTCACTTTTAAGACGGTTAGTGTTTATGGGTTCAGCATGGGCTTTTCCCGGGAAGAGCTGAAATATCTCCTTCCTTTCCCCAATATTTCAAACGGGCACGACAACTACATCCAGTATTCCGCGGCTTGGCGTCGTCGCTTGAGCTATATCGACGAACCGTGCGCCATCCACCGCTGGACAGGTCTGCACAACGTGTCGAGTTTCTCGTCGGCTGCCAGCAACCAGCCGCCTTTCCTCGTAAAGGCCTTCTTCCGCCTCTATACGTATGTCTCGGTGATTTGGCGCGGTATGGTGAGATGAAAGAGGAACCGTTACAAACATTACCAGAACATAGAAATCATGACAATATTCACTCGATTCATCGGCGCGGTAAAGCGTCGTTACGACCGCTATGTGCTCATCCCCCGGGCGCATGGTCAGTTCCGGGATATCCACATCCTCAACTCCATAGACTCCATCCGGTACATCATAGACCACCGCTGTTCCGTAAGCAGGTTTGGCGATGGCGAGATAGTCATGTATTTCGGGGGGGTATTCTGGCTACCAGGGTGCTGACACCCTGCTGGCGATGCGACTCCGTCAGGTGCTGACGGCTGACGACGCCCCCAATCATATGGTGGGTTTGCCCTTGCCACTGAAGAAAACCGGGGCTCTGCGTCCCTCGTCCAGGGAGTTCTGGGATTACTTCACCTTGCGGAAAGGAAAGGCACTTTTGCCGTGCCTTTCTCCAAGCAGGACGTATGTGGATACCCAGCTTTCCCGGTTTTACATCATCTATAGTGACAAGGCAACCAGCAAGCGGCAGCTCCAGTTGCTTCGGCAGATATGGAACGATCGTGACATCGTCATCGTGGAGGGCGCGCAGAGCCGAACAGGAATAGGCAACGACCTCTACGACAACGCACGCAGTATAGGGCGGGTCATCGGCTATGCCACGGATGCCTTCTCGCACTACGATGAGATGCTTGAAGCCATCGTCAACCATGTAGATAAAGACAAGCTGATATTGCTCTCTTACGGCCCGACGGCGACCATCCTTGCCTACGACTTGGCAAAGCTGGGCTACCAGGCCATCGACATCGGCCATCTCGACATCGAATATGAATGGTTCAGGCAAGGGGCGACCGACAATGTAGCGATACAAGGAAAATTTACCAACGAGGCCAAGGGAGGGCGTAGCGTGCCGGGGTGCGACGACTTGTCGTACAGAAAACAGATTATTTGTGACATTACGCAGTCCTGAGGCGTAACTGTCGATTTATGTATATATTCAACTTACTCAAGTCACTTTATTTCAACTTCCGCTACCTCCCCTTCCGTCAGGCGATATACATGCCTGTTTGGATAACGGCCAACTTCAAGGTGAGGGGGCTGCGTAGAGGGATGCTGGTGCTGTACCAGCCCTATCGCAAGAGCGTATTCCTGGGCGACTGCGGAAGCCCGGGGCTGCAGGAGATGAGGGGCGGATTGTTTTTCTCCACCCGTTCCCGGCTCATCCTCCATGGTTTCACGGTCGTGGCACAGGGATCGGTACTGAGGATGGACGAGGACGCGACTATCGAGATAGGCAGGAACTTCTTCTGCAACAAGAACTGCTTCTTCCGTTCCTCCAGCAAGATAACGTTTGGCGAGGACTGTCTGTTGGGGTGGAATGTGCAAATCAACACTTCCGATGGGCATGTGGTATCGCATGACGGGGTCGTGAAACCATCTGAATTGCCTGTGGCCATAGGTAATCATGTTTGGCTAACCGCCAATACGATAGTGACCAAGGGCGTGTCTATTGCTGACGGTTGCATCATAGCGCAAGGAGCAGTTGTAACCAAGTCGGTGGATGAACCTAACACCTTATCTGGGGGGGTGAGTTCCAAAGTGCTGGCCACCAACGTAAAATGGGAAAGATGACAACAGTTTCGATTATTATTCCGATATACAACACAGGTGACAAGCTGCAGCGTTGTCTGCGGAGTGTCTCCGCCCAGACCTACAAGGACTTCGAGTGCCTGATGGTCGATGACGGCAGCACCGACCAGTCTCCTTCGGTGATAGACCAGTTCGCCCGGGAGGATGCCCGCTTCAAGGCTGTGCATAAGAAAAACGGGGGAGTCAGTTCCGCCCGCAACGAAGGTTTGGAGAGGGCAAACGGGCAATGGGTCGTCTTCCTCGACAGCGACGACATACTCAAGCCCAACCATTTGGAGGCTCTTCTGGCAGCCGCCGTCGATGGCGTGGATGTCGTGTTCACAGGCTTTGAGCAGATGGTTGCCGACAACAGGATGGCGGAAGGCCACCGATATGAGCGTGGGGTATATGCGGGCAAGGAGGGCATCGCCAGATTCCTGGGGGAGACGGCGGCATTGAGCTACATGATACCTTGGGACAGGATGTACCGCCGCAAGGTGATAGAAGACGGTGGCGTGCGCTTCGACACCAAGCTGTCTCTGTCCGAAGACCGGCTGTTCTGCTACCACTATCTGTTGCATGCGCATGGCATCGCCACCGTCTCGGAGATAACGTACGTCCACGATGCCTCCGACACGAACTCGCTCTCCTATCGCTTCTATCCGTTCGAGGTCAACGCCTACAAGCACGATGTCTTCGTGGATGTTACGGGCAAGCTGCTGTCGCAATATCCGTTCTCCGACCATGCCGTCTTCCTGTTATGGAAATACACCTGGGACCTGATGGCTCTGTCCTTGTCCTCGCTCTATGATGCCAAGAAGAACATCTTTGCGGTGTCCAGACGGCAGAAGGACTTCTTCCGGACGCATTTCGGATGGAAACTGTACGACATGGTGAGAAACACATCTGAGGTCATCGACTTCACCAAGGATAAGACTTTCCAGATGGCGACCCAAGGGCGTTTCTTGCAGTGGAACTTTGGGAAGACCATCCATTACATCAAATACAAACTTCATATCTCACGATAGATGAAAACTCAGATAATATATACTTTAATCAGTTCTGAAAAGGATTTTTTTCTGGAGGAGCTGTGGGTGTCGCTGTATTCCCTGCGCTTGTTCCATCCCGAGGCAACGGTAAGGGTGCTGGTGGATGAGCCTACCAAGGCGTATGTGGAGCGGTTTCCGAAACTCTGCGGCATGATGACGGAAACCGTTGTCGTGCCCGTGCCGGAGGAATACAACGCCAAGCAGCGGTCGAGGGTCATCAAGACGACGGTGCGCAATGTCATCGACGGAGCATATCTTTTCATCGATACAGACACCGTGGTTTGCAAGCCGCTGGATGATATAGACCGCTTGACTTGCGACATGGCGGCGGTGCCTGACGGTCATCTTCCCTTGTCGGAATGTATGTTCCCGCCTGTCGGAACGGTGCGCAAGGTATTCGGCGTGGATGCCTCCGACTCCCGATATTGGTTCAACTCGGGTGTCATGTTTGTCGCCGACAACGAACAGACAAGGAAGTTCTATAAGCGATGGAACGAGAACTGGACGTTCTCTTGTTTTGCGCACGGCCAGAGCCAGGACCAACCGGCCTTGCTTGCCACCGACAAGGAGTTTGGGTATGTCATAGAGGAACTGCCAGGCATCTACAATGCCCAGGTGGCCATGTCGTTGAAATACTTCGCCGATGCAGCCATCGTGCATTGGTGGCACATGA
>CAVBBO010000089.1:0-10205 GCA_963593695.1 Escherichia coli
TTATGATACTCTCCTATACCGATGCCCTTCCGGGCCAGCAGCGCACCCCGCGCCCCTTCAAGCCCTACATTTCCGCGGCCAACAAAGCAGCCATGCCCAACACCGAGAAGATTGTCGACAAGATCTCCGCTGCCGCCTACGTTGTAGTGCTTTGCGTCAACGATATTGCCGACGCATCCCTCAGAGATGCAGTCGCTGAACTCCGGACCACCAAGTATTACCGCCACGATGTCAAGCGCATCAGCCGTATGTGCCTTGACAAGTACGACGCTTTCGGCAAGCGCGTCGAGACGGTATTGAAAAACCGCTTCCAGTTTTGGATGGACTTGGCCGATGCCTACTCCGAGAGCATGCAGCCCCACGTTTCCAAACTCTACTGGAGCATCAAGAATCTGCTCGACCGCAATTCCGAGACCGACTCCGCAGTCAAGGCCCGCCTGTGTACCGCAGAGTTTATGCTCTCGGCCGCAGCAAGCAATTTCAAGGGATATTTCGATGCACAGGCCGAAAAGTATGGCGTAGACATCCGTTCCTGGTTCCGCGAGGCCGACCTGACAAACATCCTGCACATGTGGTCGCGGGTATGCGATATCGTCCTTGCCCGGAAGACTCCGCGGTGCAAGCCGATTGACATCGCCCATGACCCGACTTGCGCTCTTGCCGGACGTGTCATTGCCAACATGATGCTCTCGTCAGATGTCATCAATGCCGCCGGAAAAGCGGCCATTCTCGCCAATCCCGATGTCGTGCCCGAGGGCGTTGACATTGAGGAATATGCTACAATCGTCTAATCTAACACTTCAATCAGTATGGAATCATTCTATATCGACTTCGGCACATCCCGCGTATGGTTTCAAGCCGACGAGACAGGTGTCACCACGCAGGGCCGTCGTACACGGCTCTCCGCAGCCAAGTTATCCGAGTTTATTGCCATTGCCCGCGTTCTGGGCTTCAAAGCCGGCCGCCTATGAGGACAGGCAGACCGAAAGGGCCCGCTCTTGGGGAGCAATTCACCGAGGATCTGAAAAAATACTGGCCCACAATGTCCGCACGGGAGATATCCGCCATCACAGGATACCATGTGGCAAGCATTTACAAGTGGGCAAGGTTCTACGGACTGAAACACGACGAGGCCACCGTGCAGCGCATGCACGCAAACAGTTACTCCAACTACAAATTCTCCCTGAACCAGGAGACACGGGCAAAGATCCGCAAGGCACGCCTCCGCAACCACCGCATGGAGAAGTTCCGCGTGATGTCCGGCATGCCGCAGAAGACCAAGTACCACATCAGCACCATGCCGTCCCGTGTGCGATACGCCATTAACGGCCTTATCGCCCGGCGCAAATACTTCCGCACCGAGATGGGGTACACGCTCTACTACGACTCGAAGACCAACCGCTGCAATTACCATTGCTACAACGAGGAATACTACACCAAAAAGTACGGTATCCAGTTCGTGAAGGCCGACGAGTCTTAATCCTTGTTTTAATGGAATATAAAAAGTAATACAGGACACTAATCAAAACAAAACATCCTATGAAAACATCAGAAGCCATCGGCACCATCATCCGCTGCCACGCCATCATCGTTGTCAACGCCGCCCGCGCCATCGACCGCCTTGTCAAGGCGCAGCCCTGGGCCTTCATCATCGGTTGCGGACTGGTTGCCTTCATCGCATCAGGCGTAGGCGTAGGCAACGCCCGTGCAGAACGTGACCACGCCAACAAGCAAATGGTCGCGCTACAGGACACGCTGGACAACTATAAATTGTTGGTCGAGAGTTACCAATACAAGTACAACAGATAAACACTTTAACGATATAACTATATGATAATAAAATTCAAAAAGTTAAACGGCAATGCCGTTGTCCCCACAAAGGCACATCCTGCGGATGCAGGATTCGATCTTGTTGCTACGAAGGATTACGTGATTCCTGCACATGAGAGATGTCTAATTGAAACTGGCATTGCTATGGATATTCCGTTAGGCTACTACGGTATGGTCGTTGGTCGCAGCGGCAATACCATCAAGAGAGGTCTTGTCGGTATGACAGGCATTATCGACTCCGGCTACCAAGATGGTATAGGAATAATGGCTTTCAATATGACCGACGACGACATCGCAGTCAAGCAGGGTGAACGTGCAGGGCAGATAATCATTATACCGCACCTTCCTTGTCACTTCAAGGAGAGTGATGAGTTTACAGTGGTTAATCGTAACGGAGGTTTTGGATCTACAGGCAAGTAGTTTATGTTGATAGAAAAGAAATGTAAAATATGCGGATTGTCGTTTTTCGTTCCACATCGGAGGGCAAATACCGCTAAATATTGTTCCGTAGATTGTCAACGTAAAAGTTTACACGGAGAACAGAATATTGTCTGCACAAACTGCGGAAAACGTTTTCACATGAAGCCATATCGGCAGAAACGCACCAATAGAAATATGGGCTATTTTTGTTGTAAGGAATGTTCCAATGAGTATAAAAAGATTTGGTTCGTTGGCGAAAACAACCATCAGTTTGGATTAAAAGGGACCTTAAACTCATCGTTCAAGGGCGATATGATTGGCACAAAAAACAATCACCTTAACGAGGTGAAAATTTATGCCCCGCATAGAGTTGATGCCGATAAATGCGGACGTATAGTGTTGCATAGACTGCTCGTTGAAGACCATTGGGAAAGTTTCAGAAACGATGCTTTTGATGTTATAGACGGGCAGCATGTGCTAAAGAAGGGCTTTCAGGTACATCATATAGATGGGAATCACACCAACAACTCGTTGGATAATCTAATGGTTGTAACCAAGGCCGAACATCGGAGGATACACGATGCTGCATACTACACATTACGCAGCAAGAAAACGGGGAGATTTGTGGCGCACATTCTTCTTCCCGTAGATGTGGAATTTGTGGAAGCCGACACCCTCAGCGACACCGACCGGGGTACCGGCGGCTACGGATCGACAGGAAAATAAACATATAAGTAAATACACATCCTATGGTACAATTACAACATTGGTTCGGTGTAGACCGCGTAGTCCTCACCGACGAACAGAAGAGCGCATCCGTCCTGCTCGACATCTTCCCCAAGGGCAAGGATCAGGGGCGCAGCGAGAGTTATCACGCAGACGGCCTCTTGTGGGCCTTGTGGGTCGACAAACCCTTCCGCAGAGATGGCATTGGCCGTTACATGATAGAGGAGGCCGAGAAGTACGCCATCATGTACGGCTGCAAGTCCCTTGCCCTTGAACACGACGACCGTGAAGCCCCGTCATGGGTCAAACGCTGGTACGAGCGGCTGGGCTACGAGGTTAAGGAATTCGGGAGACACTCGTCTCTTCTGGTCAAACAACTTATCAAGGAGGAGGACAAGAAATGAAAGCACGCCTGGCACAAAAGATAGCAAACACTCCCATCAACCGCCTGTCCGACTACTGGTTCGGCAAGGCCAAGGAAGGAGTAGACGAGCGCATCAACACCGCCATCAGAGTAATTCATAGAAAGCGAAAGAATGGAACTCACCAAACAAGACCGTAAGCACATCGATGAAGAAGTCACACGTCTCGCCTTCCGCATCAATATCGAGAGCAAGGAATACGCCCTGCTCTACGAGCGGGAATACCTCGAAGCCCTTGTCGGAAAGTTGCGGTGCCGCATTGAGGCGATTGCACAGGCTGCATCTTGCGGTATCAAGGCAAGCGAACCACAAACAACAACAAGTAAATAATATGGCAGACAATACAATCGACACGACCCGCCTTTGGCATCCCGCCGAAGAAGAACCCGACCCCGCGCTCGACGCCTACCTTCTGATGCAGACAGGCCCCGACGCTTTCGAGTGTTTCAAGTACGGAGGATACAATACAGACGGAGGGCAGACATGGGCAAAGACAGCCCATCGCCTCGGATGGGGCAGATGGTGCTATATCAAGGACATTTTACCGAAAGGAGAAATATTATGATAGACGAAAAGAGAATTAAAGAAGCAACAGAGAAATACTTGGAAGAAGAAGGCTACAAGCCATACATAGAAAAAGCCTTCCAAGATGGTGCAGAATGGGCGCAGGAAGAGTTTGTCAAAAGCCTGTGGCATGATGCAAGTGAGGAGCCAGTCAAAGACGTTGTGTGTATAGGACGCTATGAGGCTTTCGATTACTGTGTGTTCTTTAAGGTTACGGAATTAAGTGAACCTTGGGAAGGTTATGTGCGCCACACATCCTTGATGAAATGGTGTTATTTTGGTGATATTCTACCAAAGGATCTATGACCCCACACCTTGCACAACAGATAGTCAATGTCTGCATAGCCACAATGGGAGTTATAAGCATAGTAGGCTTCTTGGCTGTCTACATTGACATGAACAACGAGAAGAAGACAAGGCAATGCCTTGCAGAACTGATAGGCACAATAGCCTTGCTCTTCTTCCTCTTAATCACAATACTAATAATTCAAACAGAATACTTATGAAAGCAAAGGAACTTAAAATCGGGGACATTGTGTCCTTCCTTGGAAACCTCACAAAAGTACATTCTATTGACCCTCCTGCTATCTATGTTATAGATGAGGATAATATAATTTGGGGAACAAATGAAATCAACAATGACATAACTCCCATTCCCCTCACCGAAGAAATCCTTGAAAAGAATGGGTGGTGCTGGGATGAGCGGAATTGCGACTGGAGATTGGCAGGTTTAGCCATTGCTCCTTATGAATTAAATGGAAAAGAACATATGGCTGTCTATGCCTATTCTAACCAAGACCTTGTGAATATCTACGACAGTGATTATGCCCACGAACTCCAGCACCTCCTTTGGGCACTGGGAATTGACGATGATTTGAAGATATGAAGATAACAAAGGAAGAGTATTTTGAGTTACTTGGCCAAATGGAATTGGAAGCCGCTGAGTTTGCAAAAGGCAAAGATGAAAGCCTGCGAAATATTTGTGAATATTCCTTCTCTATTGGCGCACTCAGAACCTTGAAGAAATTTCTAAAATAACTAACCCACCTCTCCTTGGTGACAGCAGGGAGAGGGTAAAACAAAGCGTTCTTTGACTTATTGGAATACCGCAAGAAAATGCTTGCTCTCTTCAAGTAAGCGCGCAAAAAATACAATGAGTTAGGATTGCACGATTGTAAGGTTTTATGTAACTTTGCAGCAGAAGTAATACACGCCCATAAAGTATGGCAAAGTTAACAAGTATAGACTATGCACGTTTGGTACAGTTTATAGCAACTAAAATGTACCAAACCTTATTGAACAAGACACAGGTGAACAAAATCTTGTTCTACATTTATGGTGTCTATCTTGCAGATCATGGAAGTCCATTATTTGATGATGACACCCCAAAGGTATGGGTGTATGGCCCAGTATTTCCGCGCTCAAACAAAAAGGTTGTATCCTGTGAGATGATAAAACAGGAGAACTTTACGCAAGAGCAGATTGATACTTTCCAAAAGGATTCAAACTTTCTTTCCCGCATAGTAAAGATCGTTGGAAATATGTGTGACATATCGGCCATTTCGTTGACAAGATGGTCACATGAAGAAGGTTCTCCTTGGTATACAGCGTTGTATACTAAGGATGCAGAAGGAAAAATCACTGGACAAAACCCTTGGAACACTACGATAAACCAAGAGTACATCAAAGAATATTTCTCCAACTCTAAAAACAGAATATTCGGATGAATATAGACAATCCTTTTATTGATAACGAAAAAAGCGGCAAACTCCAAATCTCTCACTTAGGGTATTGGATAAGCCACAAGATTGTAGATTTCTTCCGTAGTCCATATCGAAAACAAAAGAGGGAACTGAATTTACTCGATGTTATTCAAACTCTGTTGGAATCAGAGACATCAAATGAAAACATCACTAAATGCCAGGAACTCTCAAGACTTCATAGAGTAGTCGAAAATACAAGGGCAAGAAGAAGATTGGAGAAATGGTCACTGAAAGTGATAGCCTGGTATCTAATAATAGTGATGGCCGTAGTCGTTCTTTGTTACACCAAGATTAAGTGGCTAAACATCATGTGTGTGCCAGAAGAAATAATGATTGCCATACTTACCACTACTACGGTAAACATCATTGGTTTGGGATTGATTGTTCTTAGAGGGCATTTCTTGGCTAATGATTCCATAAATAACATGGAGAATGATGACAAAAAAGAAAAATAGGACAATAAGTAAAAAAACCTTATAAGTCCACAATTATACAAGGAGCGGTGCATCAAGCATTGCTCCTTTCTTTATTCACTATGTGCATTTTCTGCACAACCTTGTTCAAGCGGTATTCCACAAGTCGGAGTGCCGCTTAATTTATTGTATAACTTAAAACAAAAGAAAGATGACAACAGAACTAACAATCCAAGCAGCCGACAATGGCATGATTGTAGTCGGTGAAGACTTTGTGCAGGTGATAGAAAACACCCACAATGCAGATGGTGTGGGCTATGATAACATCATCACAGAACTCGGCAAACTCCTGCACGATGAGATAATCGCAGCCATGAACCGAGAGATTGAGAACATAGTCAAGGTGAAGATCGAAATTACCAAGGAGGAATAAAAAAGGAGATGCCAACAAGCAGCATCTCCCCGGAGGTGACCCCATGATTAAACTCACATTACAAAGATAACAAATAAAATTATGACAAGAGAAGAAGCAAAACAAATGTTGCCCATCATGCAGGCATACGCAGAGGGCAAGACCGTACAGTACAAGAACGATTCCGGCGAATGGATAGATTTGGACATCACGGAATTCGAAAATCTTACAAAAGCGGTGGTGCGCATCAAGCCCGAACCTACCTGCCGCCCTTTCAAGAACGCAGGTGAGTGTTGGAATGAAATGCAGAAACACCAGCCCTTCGGATGGTTGAAAGTCGAAGATAAAGAAGGTTGTATTGGCTATTATTGTTTGTGCGATATAGCTGATACGACGGAATTTAAGTATAGATTTGAAAATCAAACCTTCGCCGACGGAGAACCATTTGGAATAATAGAGGAGAACCTGTTATGATTGCCACCGACACCATCACCGTCTACCGAATCCATTGCGACTGCTGCCACACGCCCCTTGAAGAAGACTGGAGCGACATCTTCCTCGACAAGGATGCCGCAGAACAGGAAGCCACCGACCAAGGCTGGCTCGTCAAAAAGTCCCGCCACCTCTGCCCATATTGCAGAATGACGTTTGAAAAGGAAGTATGGAAAGACAAATAAAACGAACTAATGTCCAACTCTTATGGAAAGATTCATAAAACTCGACATCAAAAACACCTTCGTCCCCGGGTCCGGCTGGAACAGTAACATCCGAATGGCATTTGTGAACATCGACAACATTGTCGCAGTCGAAAGTCGGGAAACAAGAAGCATACAGAATGCCACTATGGTAAGAATGGCCGACGGAATCGTTTACGAAGTCCGGGAAGAATACGAAGATCTGTGTAAAAAAATGACATATGAAGAATAGCGAACTACAATTCACTTTGGAGAACATCCTTCCAAAATTCACGACCGCCATGCAGCAGAAAATCCTGCATAGCGTGGATTTGGTGCGCAAGGCGGAACGATTGGCCTTGTCGTATGACTCGGAGAATGGCTACTATAACACGTTCAGCGGAGGCAAGGACAGCCAATGCCTGTACCACATCGTGAAGCTCGCTGGTGTGGCACACAAGACGCACATGAACCTGACGAGCGTAGACCCGCCCGAAGTGATACGCTTTGTGCGCACGCAATACCCCGACGTGGATTTGATAAAGCCCAAGGATAGCATCTTTAACATTGCCGTGAAGCGGCGCATACTGCCCACCATGCGCGTGCGCTGGTGTTGCCAGGAATACAAAGAGATGGCAGGAGCAGGCAAGGTGACGCTTATCGGCATACGCCATAGCGAGAGCGCACGGCGTGCCAAGCGCAACGAGGTGGAGATAAGCAGCCGCAAGTTTAGCGGCGACCTCGACGGACTGGAGACCTATCGCAAGGAGCAGACCACCAAACCCCGGCGCGGACGCAATGCGAAAGCCGAACCCGTGACCATCGTCAATGCCGACGGCGAGCGTGTGCTGGGTTGCATCCACGGCAAGGAGACATTGCTTATCTCGCCCATCATCGACTGGACGGACGATGATGTGTGGACGTTCCTCAACACACTCGGCATTGCCCATTGCGAACTCTACGACCAAGGCTGGCACCGCATAGGATGTATCAACTGCCCTATGTCGTCCGCCAAGCAGAAGATGAAGGAAAACGAGCGTTGGCCGCACGTCAAGCGCAACTGGATAAGGGCTATCAAGGCTATCCGTCGTGGGGGGGGTATTCAAAAGAGAATTTATCTGGTGGAACATCCCCAGCGGCCTCACTCCGTGCAGGAATGTCGGGAACAGACTCAGGGGGGGGGATTGTCGGAAGCCCCAATCCGAGATACGTCATCAACAGCAGATGGCTGCAAACGCCGTCCCAATTCCTACCAAAAGGACATTTGGAGACTGCCCCCCCAACAGCAGATGGCTGCAAACGCCGTCCCAATTCCTACCAAAAGGACATTTGGAGACTGCCCCCCAACGGCAACGCATCAATACGGGACTTTGGGCAGGGTTTTCCAATGGCTCCACGCCTGACCGCTTGACGGAGGAGCAAGAGAACGAGATAGCGGAGAATATCTATGATTGGTGGATTTCATCGAAACCATACAAACAATGGTATGCCGAGAAATTCCTGCAACAGAAAATTGATTTTAAGAAAGAATGAAATGCGGTGTATAGATTGCAAACACCTATGGTCTTTCAAAGACCTTCCGAGTAAAACGAATTTTTGTGCAGCCAAGGGCGATAGGATGGTTTACGAAGTAGACCGCAATGCCTATTGTTCTTGGTTCAAAAGAAAATAAATACATAGCACCGAACAGCGATGGACATTTCAAACACACAAATCCTATTCGGCAAGCCGGGGACTATCCATGTCAACGGCAAGCCAATAGATTCCGTCGGGACCATCAACTACTCCGACACCGTTCCGAATGAAGGCGCAAGCAAACAGTGCTTTTCCAAGTCTTTTGAATGCGAGTGCCAATTAGGGCCCGACGCAAGTCTCAATCTGACGCGCATTTTCTACGGCCCGCAAATCAAACGGCTTGTTTCACGGATGCACACGTTTTACAAACATCATTAATGCAATATGGGTATCTTTAATCCAAACAATGACAAAAAGTTGTCTCTTGAGATGAAAGCGCAGGCCGTCAATCTCGGTCTGTGCAAGATGTGGACTGACGAATGGGAAGATGACACTTCCAAGGATGAACTTGTTGGCAAGTTCATTGCCGGCCTTGACTTTTGCATCGAACACGATTGGCCGTCCGTCGCTGACATGAAACGTCTCTTTGGCGGCGTGATGCAGAAACAAGGCGTTTTCGCAGACGAGCGCGTCGCAATCAAAAACGCAGCGACAACAATCCTAAATGGATCCTGCGAGTGTTCCGCAACTTTTGACGGGTGTGCCTCTGGTGACATCTATGTGCGCCACAAGAGTATATTGCGAGTAAAGGCGCACGATGATGCGAGAGTCTTTGTTACCGTCCTCAATAATGCGTCTGTGGAAGTAACGGCAGACGGCGCATCAAAAGTGTTCGTCTACCGTTACGACGATGGTAAAGTCCTTTCTTCAAATGGCAACGTTGTCACCAGAGACAAAACGCATCGGGTGGGCTAAATCTTTGATACCTTCTGCGCCACACATATTGCGTAAATGGCAAGCGTGGAACACACCAATATCTTGCATTGCCCTGCCATCTGTGGCGTACATACAAGCGTTGCGTTATAGATGTGCAGCGCATTCACTCCTCCCAAGTAGAGGAACGGCACTCTCCAAATGAAACAGAATTTGAAGAAGTAACTTGCCGGAAGCATAAACATTATCGGGAATACATAGGCCATCACATACAATGGTATAAGATGGAACCATGTCCCGACAGAGATGTGCGCTTCCGGCAAGTGGCTTGATATACCGACATACGTCCAGTGCGCAAGCATTAATAGTATTGGGACGATACGCAATCCCCATCGATAGAACAGGAATATGCGTTTGCTTACTCTTTTCTCTATCATAGCAGTCTCGTTTTTATTGCATACAATCTTATACGTCCTGTTTCCCCATCGCCTCCAATATCCTGTCTATCTTGCTCTCCATGCCGGAGAACCGCT
>CAVBBO010000090.1:0-10071 GCA_963593695.1 Escherichia coli
CGAAGCGTAACGCGAGCACCGGCGTTTGGGTAAGGATAGAGCCGAGCTTCTGCCGTTTGTAAGCCCAGCGCGTTGCAAAAGCCTCTCCGTGAGACAGTAAAAGACTAAAGCCCACCTAAATACGAGCGATTTAGGTGGGCTTTTGCTTGCGCTTTAAGTATAAAGCGTTACTTTTGTAGAATACATCGGATGCGTGAGCCGTGTGTATTTTTGTAAATGTTATGCGGAAAGGTCGGAACAAAGAACTCGTTAAACTCAGGGATGCGGCGTTATGTCGCCGTTACTACTATTGGACGGAGGTGCAGCGCCTTCGTTTTGACGATGCATTGAAGGTGTTGTCAGAGCAAGAGTTTTTTCTGAGCGAGGAGCGCATTATGAAGATTATCCGCAGGAAGCTTCGTGAGGGCGGAATGAAAGAGTTGAAGCCCGTGCCGAAGGTGAAGAAGCCCAAGTTGTCGTGGAGACAGTTGGAGCTATTCCCCGGTTTGTGAGTCGTGCGCCGAGTCGTCGTGGAGCGTGAAGGAGAAGATGTACTCGTAGACCTTGATGCCGCCCGTGAGGGCATAGAACCGCGACTTGGTGCGGTTGATGGGCGACATGTAGGCGAAGGGTCGTAGACACTGCATAGCGGTGTAGAGTTGATTAGCCATTTGGAGTCGCGAAGCCACCTTATCCTCTGTGCCCGATCCGAGGTGCGTGTCGTCGTAGCAGTCGATGGCGAGTCGTACGGAAAAAGCCACCTGCCCCTTTTGCACTCCGATGCCCACGTTTGTCCAATCCGCCTCGAGATTGCCCACGAGTGCACATGGGAAGGTAACGGGATAAGACTCCTCCTCAAGTCCGGCTTCGAGTTGTCCGTAGTCCTCATCGACGAGCGAGAGTTCAGGTAGTTTTTCCTTAATGCGATTGATGATGATTTTGAAAAGTTCTTCCATGTTATTTGTCTTTGTCTAAGATTTTGATGATTTCCTGTTTTGTGCGTTCCCGGATGCTGTTTTCAAGTTCTCGGCTTTCTCCGAGGAACTGTCGTTGCGGTATGCGGACTTTGAGTTTTTTCTTTTTTGTGAGTGCGAGTGCTCGCCACTTATTCGCCTCCGCGTTGTTTGCCGCCTCTTCGTTGCGTTTCTTTCTGTTTTTCTTGGATGCCCCTCGCTTGATGCCCGCCGTGCGGTAGAACATGGCCCATGCGAATCGTCGCATTTTGGGTGTGACGGTGGGGTGCAGGGTGCCTCCCCAGTTGTGAATGGGCGCATAGAGTAGGTCGTTAGCCACGAGCACCCGATAGTCGGCCGGTGTGTACTTGATGGATGAGAAGAGATGCTTTCGTGAGGAGAGGAGCGGTGTGTACTTGCCAGCCGCCCCTTTCGTACCCGCGAGTTGTCGTTTTGTGATTTGCCAAGGGTGCGAGCCGTTATTGACGAACGCCGAGATGCGGAAGGAGTTTTGGAAGAAGTCCTTTGCCATACGTCCTGCGATGACGGGCAGCCTGCGTCGCATGAGGTTGTCGATTTGTCGGCTGTTGTCTTTGAGTTGTTGCGAAAAATCTGTGAGGTCCATGTTGCGTCAGATTAAGAGATAGATGATGAAAGGTGGCAGCGCTCCAAGGAGAGTGCATAGCCAGTCGACCCAATCCCAGGTGTTGCCGTAGAGACGGTCTTTGAGTTCGAGAGAGGATGCAGCCACGATGGTGGCGTAGATTGCCGTCCATGGATCGGCTGCAAGTAGTGCGACGAGAAAGCCCCCGATGAGATGCTTGTATCGGTTGGATTTGGCGAAGAAAGAAAAAAGTTTGTTCATAACGCTTGTTTGTTGAATTAATATTGTTACCTTTGCTTCAGCTTCGATGAGAAGTTAGCATGTGCTACGGCACGTTGCATCGCGGGGAGGTCTCCAAAGGCTTCCCCGTTGTCTTTTTTATTTGTTGTAGAATTGTTTGTCTTTATAAAACAATCTAACATTCCCCTTTTCGTAAATCCAGACCTCGTCAACCTGTTGTCCAGGCAAATGAACCCTCGCCATGATGGCTTTTCGTATGAACCGGTCGGAGCATCCCTTCGTGTTGTTGATGACTACGCGAGAAGATTGTTTAAGTCCATGCGACAACATATTCTTCACTTTGTTTTTATTCCACGGCTTAGCGAAGCTTTCGTACTCATAGAACACACCATTGACAGAGAAGTCGGGGCATTTGTTTTCGTATTTCGTACCGATGAGTGGTGCATAAATCTTTTTGTATTCGTCAGATTTGCAATGTAGTCGTGGTGTCAATCTCACCTCGTGTCCCAATTTGGCAAGTTGCAAGCAGATTTGCTTCATGTCGTTGTAGTCCGCTTTGTCTTTGTCGACATCGGTGTGTATATACAGTTTTCCTCCATTCTTAGCTTTGTGTTGCAACTTAAACCCATCAGACGAAGTACGCGAAATACATCCATCGATATACGGGCAATTATAGCAATCCTTCTTTCTGTTAGCGAACACATACTTGAGCCTTGCCTTGACGTTAGGCTTGTAGAAGTCGCATTTGTCGCAGGATGAAGGGAAGTAGGGATGAGACTGTGCAAAGAGCGCATTGTCGGTTGCCGGGTTGGAGTCAAGTCCCGGTTGCGGAGTGGCAGCGTTGTCGCCCATGGGCGCCGAGGTAGGTGGTTCATCGGTGGAGGTGAGTGAACATTTGCAGTTCCATCGGTCGCCCGGTCGGTGCTGATTCCAGAAGGGGTCGGAGATGGGTCGTATGACGTTCCAGAAGATTAGGTGGTCGGGTCCCGGGTTGGGCGAAGTAGACGGCATCCACTTGAGGTTAGGTAGGACATCCGCCTCTCGTAGGAACTGCTGCCAGTCCGCCGCCTGGTGTGCCCGGAGCACAGCGGTGTCGTATTCCGTCTGTAGCCACGCCCCACACTGGTGTGATGCGATGGGCAGGACCTCGTTTGCCCACTGATTGAACGGCTTTAAATCACCGTTTGAATCGGTGAGGAGATTAGCCATATCCTTTTGCATGCGATGCACCTTGAATGCCGAGAATACCTCGTTGGAGTGGCGGAGCGCCTGTCGGAAGTCGTTGTCGGGGTCGGGCGCAGAAGATGCGCTGAAGCCCTCGTTGGCAGCGTTGTTGAACTGCTCGAGAATAGCCTTGAAGAGTGCCGGCGAGATGTTGGTATTGTTGTTTTTCCTTCCTTGTTGGTAGATGTCGTGAAGTATTTGTGCGATGAAGTCCGCAGAGAACGCCATAGAAGCGTTAACGTCGCTATTGTTGAGCTGGTAGAGATTGTTGACTACCATTCTAAATCCGCCCCGTCTGCGTTCGGGGCTTTTGCGAAAAAAGCCTTTATCCAGTTGTGTAGTGCGGATTTCTTTTTGTTGTCGGGTTGGTTAGGGTCATTAGGCGTATCAGTCTCGTTGGGCTTTTGATGGGCATTGGTGGGCTCATTGGGCGTATTATGCCCATCGTCGGGTTGGTTATGTAGGTCTGCGCTGGAAACCTGCTGACGTTCGAGCTGTTGCTGCTTGAGTTTGTCGTAGTCAGCCGGTTTTTCGATGCCAAACTCCTCGTAGAGGAACTCGTCGGCGACGGGAAGATTGAAATTGGAGCGTAGCTGCGTGAGAATGTTCATCTTGGTGGCCGGGTCGATGTCCTTCTGTTCGGGGAAGCAGAACTCTCCGCCGTTGGTGTTGATGCCCATGCGGAGGAAGATGTCCGCCATGTTGTAGTTGAGGACATCGAGGATATATCGGCGGTCAGCCTGCGCCACGCGGTCCTCGACCTTCTTGTGAACCGTGCCGAGCGCCTGCGTGCCGTTATCGGAAGATTCCGTGGTGAGCGTATTTCCGAGGATGAGTTTAGAGATTTCGTTGTTGCATCGTTCGCAGAGGCGCTCGTAGACCTCGGCGGTGCCCGTTTTGTTTCCCGCCTCGACGAGGTTGAGGTTGGTGTCCTTGCCATGTACGAAGACTGCGAGCGATCCTGCATTGTAGGCATCGTCGATGGCTCGCTGTCGTGAGTCGTCATCGTCGGTGTCATAAGTATACTCCTGAATGGGCATGCCGAAGACCTCGGAGAACTGCGACCAGTCGCCGGTGGTGTTTCGCTTATAGATGACCCATGGCGCAGCCTTTGCGAGGAGTCCGAGGTCGGTGGGCGATCCGATGAAGAGGAGGTCGGGATATTCGTCCCATGAAGTGCCCGTGATGTCCGTCTGGTGGCGGAGAATGAGGCGTCGCACCGGGTCGGCATGCTTACGGGGGATGAGGTCGTAGTTGACCCAGTTGTCATCCTCCCGATAGAACTGACAGAGGGAGAAGCCCCACATTTTGGCATCGATGATGTCGGTGACGAGTCGTGAGAACCATGGCGAGCGAATCTGCTCATTGACCGCTTCGTCGGGTTTGCCATCTCGCCAGAACTCAATGTTAGAACAAAGGACCGCATTGCGTCGCTTCTCGATGACACAGGAGAGGTGTGCATCGAGGAGAATGTCGTCGTAGAGGTCGTAGAGTCGGTAACGTCGTGAGAAGTCGACATTCTCGGCTGCTCGAATAGCCTGTGTGAAATCTGCGATGTCGATGCCGAATCGCTTGGGCTGTGTGAGCACGATGACAGAGGGGGAAGTCTGCCCCGGTCGAGGAAAGTTGCCGCTGACAGTGATTTTGCCTTTCGGCTGTATGTTTTTTCTTTTAGCCATAATCAGAAAATGTTAGAGGTGATTAGCCCTTTTGGGGTTGCTTTTGAACCGGAATGGCGCTTTTGAAGCCCTTGTATCGTCGTCGAGTAGTGGTGCTCCCTCGATGGAAATCTCGCCGTTGGCGACGGCCTTCATCCACTCGACTGCTCGCTCGTAGCGGTCTTTGCGTAGCTGCGAGAGCTTTTGCGGATTGTGGATGCAGAAGATGTGGTAGACTGCGATGTCGATGACCATCATGAGCACCAGCTGCAGACGGTCTTCGTCCGTGGCGGAAAAGATGGCATCGCAGTCGTAGCGCTTGGAGAGGTAACAGCGCATCTCGGCGATGGCGCGGTCCTCACAGATTTCGACGACCGCCATGTCGGTGCGTGTGAGCGCATCGAGGATTTCCCGGTGTATGGTAGCGTCGTAGTCGGAAAGTTGTACGAATTGACTCATAGAAAAGTATTGTGATAAGGAAGTCGTCTAAACTTTTCTGACGAAGATTTATTTTGTCTTTTATTTCTTCTAATTTCAATCTTCACCTTTCTTTTTGGCCGCTTTTTGACCTTTCATCGGTCGTGTAGCTCGCTACACTCCCTTTTCAAGGCCAAAAATCGCCTCAAAAATAAAGGCAAATCTTGAAATTCATAAAAGTTTAGACGACTTCAAGATTAAAATCTGCGTTTGTTGCGTGTTCGTATGTCCGCTCGCGAGCGTGTCATGGGCGGGTCAGCGCGTCGTTGAATGTCGTCGATGATGCGGTTGCCACCCTCGACGGCATCCGGTCCGTCGGCCGGATACTTGAGCGAGAGTGTGAAGAGGGTGAACTGGTCGATGAGTTCGCGCATGTGGGGATTGTCGCGCTCCTGCTCGTTGAAGACCAGGTTTCCGGCTCGGTTCATCGGTTCGAGGTTCGCCTCGATGCGCGTGGCCTTGTCCGTCTTCTTCTGCTCATCGCCGCGAATGTAGAGCTGCACCCCTTTCTCGCGTCGCACCTTAGCGACGAGCGGTTTGAAGACCTGCTGGAAGAACGGGTCCTGGAGTTTGTTGTTCTCCATGTAGCAATAGACCGGTGCCTTACCCGCAACGAAGTCAAGAAGCTGTACATACCAGTCGATAAACTCCGCATTGAGCGCCTGTGCGAGGAACGTCTTGATGACATAGAGCCTTCCGTTGAGTTTGCCAAGTAGCGAAACCGTCTTGAACGACTTGCCCTTCTTGCCCTTGCCTTCGCCCGGTGCGGGGTCGCCATACGCGACGAGGAACTTGAACTTAGAGAGTGCTGGCACCTTGCCGAAAGCCAGTTGCTCGAAGATTTCGCCCTCGGAGATGGGATTGTTGAAATACTCTCCCTGCGCCGCCTTTTTTGAGATTTTGGCAAGGACCCGGTCGATGTGCTCCTCCGAGTTTTTCTCCGGCCAGGTGGAATGTCCGTTACGGTCGCGTATGTTGACGATGTCCCAATGGTCTGCCATGTTGCCCGCTCGTGTGACACAGCAGTCCTTGGCAATGACGTTGCCACAGAAGAGCACCAGGGTAGGTTCAGAGACCGATCGCGTGGGATAGAGCGCCTTCTCCCACCAGTCCCATCGCTTCTGAATGATGTCGGGGTTGAGCGTGTCCTGATCTGTGTCGAAGTCATCGACGAGGAGGACATCCGGTCGGACCGCATCCTTGCGGGAGCCACGGGGCGACTGCCCCGCACCCAGCGCACGGAACGCCACTCCCTGCTTGGTGACAAACTCACACTCCGTCCATGCCCCGAGCGACTGCTGCTTGCCGTAGTAAGCAATGATGCGCCCGTTGGCCTCCAGATTCGCCCGGAAGGGGTCGAGAAGGCGGACGGCATTGTCGAAAGAGTTGGACGTGAGAATCACATTGTGCTTGCGCCCCGTGAGGGTGAGGTAGAGTACGCAGAACATGGCGCACGTAGACTTTGCCAGCTCTCGGCTCCAGGAAAGCACCTCGAACCACTCCGGGTTGTCGATGATGCGCTTGATGGCCCGCTTTTGGAAGGGCGCGAACTCATACTGTGCGAAATTGGGGAAGAAGAACTTGATCCATTCGAGCGGGTGCGCTTCCAGTTGTGCCCGGTGCTTGACGATTTCGGCATGCGAGAGCGTGCGGTCCACAGTGGTGGCCCGTGCGATGGATTCCTTGAACTTTTCCCAATTCTGAATGGCTATGCGGTCAGACTGTTTCATGATGGGTTTAGAGTTTATCCTTGATATAAGCATCGAAGAGCGGTGTGAGTTCCTTGGCCCGTGCGAGGTCGGAAGCTCGAATCCACTCGATGACATCGGTGAGGACGGCGATGCGTTCCGCGATGCCCAGTTCCTGCTCCATGTTGCGTATGGCGGTGGTCAGTTTGACGATAGTGTCCGCCTGTTTGGCATCGGGGAACCGTTGCCCCTCGGGTTTGGTCTGCACGGCTCGGTTTACCTCCGCCACCTGTCGGTAGAGACTCTGCACCTGTTCGCGGCGTGTGAGCGTGAGCCCGACCTTCTGCTCCTCCCACTTTCCTGCTCGGCACCAATTAGAGACCGTGACGCGTGAGACCCCGACGCGGTCGGCGATTTCCTGCTGTGTGAGATTTTCGCGTAGATAGAGCGTCTGCGCCCACTCCTTTTTCTGTATGTTGGTCAAATCAGCCATAAAAAATCAGCGTTATAGAATATTAAGGCGTGTTCTATAAATTCCACGCATTGTTAAACATCTTCTTTTGACGGGTTGCTCTTTGTGTCTTTTTGATTTTATCCGTCATATTTCACTTGCTTCCTCAATCGCATAGCCCGCTATGCTCTTTCAGAAATCAAGTGAAATCTGCTCGGCTAAAATTCAAAAATCCATCAAAGGCAATTTATAGAACCCGCCTTAAATTATAGTGCAAAGTTACCGTGAAAGCGAGTTGAAACGAGAAGCGGAAAAGCATGATGACCGTTTGTGCGGTCATGATGCCTGTATAAAGTGTCATGATAAAATCGGTGAGGTGGGAAGCGTGGAAAATGCCCTTACCTTTGCATCGGTGAAGCGAACCTCGGCTGCACTCGGCATAGCCAAACGAGCTTTGCTTGAGGGACGTGAGAAATGAAGAAAACGACAAAAATGAAGACACAATACTTTAATATCAAGCGCGAGAGCCAGGGAACGACCATCTGGCTATACGGCGACATCGGCTACGAAGTGGAGAGCGGTCAGATAGCCGCTGAGCTGAGCGCCTGCGAAAAGGCCGGCGGTCGGATAGACATAAGAATCAACTCGAACGGCGGCGACGTGTTTAGCGGAATAGCCATCTACAATGCCTTGAAGAACAGTGAAGCCGACATCCACCTCTATGTGGATGGCGTGGCGGCCAGCATGGCCAGCGTGATAGCCCTTTGCGGTAAGCCCGTGGAGATGAGCAAATACGCACGGCTGATGCTTCACAGCGTGAGCGGCGGCTGCTACGGCAACAAGCAAGAGTTGAGTGCGTGCATCCAAGAGATAGAAAGTCTGGAAGACAGCCTGAGCGAGATATACGCCCAGCGCATGGGACTGACGAAGGAGGAGGTGAAAGCCAAGTACTTTGACGGCACGGACCACTGGCTGCGCGCCGAGGAAGCCCTGGCGATGGGGCTGATAGACGGCATCTATGACGCCGAGCCTGTGGAAGACGAGAGCAGCCCGGAGGCGATATACAAGACATTCAACAACCGGCTCAAGGAGCCCCAAAACAAAATCAATATGACATTAGAAGAACTGAAGAAGCAGCCGCAGTTTACGGACTGCAAGAGCGAGGAAGAAGTGGTGGCAAGAGCCCAGCACTTTGCCGCTCTCGCCGGCAAGGCAGAGACGCTCGAAAGCGAGAACAAGGAGCTGAAAGAAAAAGTGGCCCACTATGAAGCCCAAGCCGAGGAGCGCCTTAGCGCAGAGCGCAAGAGCTTGCTTGACGCCGCCGAAAAGGACGGCCGCATCAACGCCGAGACCCGCCCGACCTTTGAGAACATCTTGAAAGGCAACCTGGACGAAGGCAAGAAAGTGCTTGCCGCCCTCACGCCGAAGCGCAAGGTGATGAACGACTTGAGACTACAGCCCAGCGGCGACGGCGCGTGGGAACAGCGCATGCAGGCCATCCGCGAGGCACGAGCCAATCGCAAGTAAAAGAAATCGAAATAACCCAAACCCAAGAAGACTATGGCAATAGTAGTAAAAAACACGAACTACAGCGGTGAGGTGCTGGAACGCATCCTCACGACCGCGACCACCGGTAATGAATTAGTGGACAAGGGACTCATCATGGTGATTCCCGGAGTGGAGAAGAAGATCAGTGTGCCCCGCCTGAAGGTGGGCAAGATGCTGCAGAAGCGCAAGGAAGACCCCCAAAAGGCCGACGCCGTGGGCGACTTCAACTACAGCGAGCAGAGCCTTGACCCGAAAGACTTCATGGCATTCACCGTGTTTAACCCCCGCTCGTTTGAGCAGATATGGCGCAAGTGGCAGCCCAAGGGCAACCTTGTGTTCAGCGAGTTGCCGCCCGAGGCACAAAATGCGATGCTCGAGGCGCTGTCGAAGCAAGTGCAGTTTGAGCTTGGCAACTTGTATGTGAACGGCGAGTATGTGGAAAACGGCACCGACGATCAGTTGATGAACGGCGTGTTGACGCAAGCCGCGAAGGATGCAGACGTGGTGGTGGTGAACCCCGCGGCCGGCACGACGATGATAGACAAGCTCTACGCCGTGCGCAAAGCCATCCCGAAGGCGATGCGCGAGAACCCCAACCTGCGCTTTATCATGAGCGTGGACGACTTTGACACCTACGACAAGGAACTGACCGAGCGCGAGCACAAGAACTCGAACGAGAGCGAAGTGAACAGCAAGCGCTTCAAGGGCATCACGATAGAGACCGTGGCAGCCTGGCCCGACGGCGTGATTGTGGCCACCCTCTGCTCGCCCGACAGCGACGGCAACTTCTTTGCGGCCGTGAACCTTCAGGACGACGAAGACGTGATCCAGATAGACAAGTTGGGCAACGCCTCGGAGCTCTACTTCTTCAAGTTGCTCTTGAAGGCCGACACCAACATTGCCTTCGGCGAGGAGTTCATTGTGATGGACAGCCGTGACACCCCTGCATTCAAATATACCGCTACGGCCTCGACCGTGGCAGAAGAAGGAGCGTAGGCCATGGCACAGATGAAATATCTCGTGATCCACTGCACCGCCACTCCCGAGGGCCGTGACGTGACGTCGGCAGAGATACGCCACTGGCACACCGACCCCGTGAGCAAGGGCGGACGAGGATGGAAGCAAGTGGGCTACACCGACCTCATCCACCTTGACGGCACCGTGGAGCGCATGGTGGGGAACAACGAGGATGCAGAGGTGGACCCGTGGGAAGTGACCAACGGGGCGAAGGGCTACAACTCGGTGAGCC
>CAVBBO010000091.1:0-8821 GCA_963593695.1 Escherichia coli
CCAGTATGGGGCGAATATTATAGGATAGGGGCTTGCCCCTATCTATTAAGCATCACCGTTTTTGCCCCAGTAAGGGGCGCAGAGTTCAATATCACAATAAATTATGCGCCCCTTACTCTAACTTTGCAGGGGCAAAATTTGTACTAAACATAAACGCAGGGGCAAGCCCCTGCGCTATAATCTGTCGTCCCTACGGGACTTGCCCATTACGAAATTTTACCAGACACCAATAATTTAGTGATGATAAACGGTTCGCTTATCGGTTATAAACGAAACAAAATTTGCCTAGAACCCATAAAAATAGCGACAATCGGCAGAATATACTATATTATATTTTGCCGACAACTGTGTTTTTCGTATATTTGCGGCAAAGTTAAATAGTTTTATAGCATGATTGTAGGAAGAAAAGAAGAAATCGTAGAGATAGAAAAACTATACAACAGCGACCGTCCGGAATTTGTAGCCATCTATGGGCGGCGACGTGTCGGCAAGACCTTTCTGGTAAAGCAAGCACTGAAAGGACGCATCACCTTCCAGCATACAGGCGTGTCGCCTGTTGACCAAGAGAGCGACAAAAGCCGCATGAAGACACAGTTGGAAAGTTTCTACTATGCCTTGCTCAACCATGGCTTAGAAGGATACAAAATTCCCAAGACATGGATGGAGGCTTTTTTCCTACTCGAACAGCACTTGCAGAATGTCGACAATGGTGAACGACAAGTGATATTCATCGACGAATTACCATGGATGGATACGCCACGGTCGGGATTTCTGCCTGCTTTCGAGAATTTTTGGAATGGATGGTGCAGTGGCAGAGAAAATGTCATGCTTATTGTATGCGGCAGTGCCACTTCTTGGATTTTAAGCAATCTCTCCCGAAACAAGGGAGGACTTTACGGACGTTTGACCGCCGAAATCAAGCTGTCTCCCTTCACGCTGAAAGAGTGTGCCATGTATTTTGAGCAAGCAAACATCACCATGAGCCAATACGACATTCTGCAAAGCTACATGGTGTTCGGAGGCATACCTTATTATATAAGCTATTTCCAGAAAGGATTGAGCTTTGAGCAGAACACCGACAAGATACTCTTTGGAAACAAACCAAGGCTCAGAGACGAGTTCAACCGATTGTTTGCTGCCATTTTCAACAATCCGGAAGACTGCAAGAAAATCGTACGCCTGTTGGCTACCCGCCATGCAGGCTGCACCCGTGAGGAAATCAGCAAAGCTACCGGCTTGCCTTTGGGTGGCGGACTAAGCAAAACACTGGCGGCATTGGTTGAGAGCGATTTTATCACTAGTTACTCTCCCTACGGAATGCCTAAAACCACGGTCTGCTACAAACTGATAGATAACTTTTGCCTCTTTTGGCTGAAATATGTGGAAGCGAACAACAAGGACTCTGGGTTCATCTGCGACAACATGACTTCAGACATCGTGAAAGCCTGGAAAGGTGTCGCCTTCGAGGAAGTTTGCTGGCAACACATCCTTCAAATCAAACGTGCATTGGAAATCGGCGGTGTCAAGTCTTCACTTTCCGCATGGAATGTAAAAGGAAATGATAATCAAGACGGCCTGCAGATAGACCTCTTGATTATCAGGAATGACAACGTGGTAAACTTGTGTGAGATGAAATTTGCCAGTACCCCTTATTCAATCAGCAAGGGAGAAGAAATGCGTCTGCGTCATCGCATAGAGGCACTCAAAGCCACTCTTTCTCCCAAGCAAACAATCCATCTCACAATGATCACGACCTTTGGCGTTGCCTATGGCAAGCACAGTGGTATCGTGCAAAAGGAAGTGACAATGGAAGATTTGTTCTGACGCTACAGGATCGATACGACCTGAAAGGGCAATCAGTGCCTAGCCAGTGTTCGCTTGTAAACATGCAGACATTCAAAATTCCTGAACGAAAAGAGATTGGCATCATTCCCTTCTATCCATGTAGAAACTATTGAAGGCCGCGTATCCCCACATCAACCTTCCGCTTTGGAGAAAACTTAAGTATATAATAGGTTATATTTATGTGTATAATATGTTAAGACGAGGACTTTTACTATTATTGATATTGATGTCGATGGGTGCCAAGTTGCAGGCAGCCGATGCCAGTGCCACGACAACAGCCTTCTATCAGGCTATGTGCAAGGAGAAAACCTCTCCGCTTGCCCACAAGGCATTCATGTATATACGAAACGACATGCTGGATAGTGCCTTCGTATGTTACACAGTGCTGGCGAACCGATTGTATGAGCAACGTTTGGAGGGCGACGATGCGCTGAAAGGCGTGATGGCATGGTGCAATCTTGGCTATATGTACTACTTCTGCTATTACGATTTCCAGAAATCGTTCAGCTACTTGCAGCAGGCACTCAAGGCTTCGGAGGAGTTTCACCAGGAGGAGGCAAAGGAGGCCATCTACTTGAACATTGCCAATGTGTATCGCCTTTATTCCGATTACCTCGGTGTCAACGATTTCAGTGACAGAATCATAAGCTACTATAAAAAGGCTTTCTACATATCGCTTCGCAATGAGGACTACCGACCGATGCTCGTGTCTTTCTATGGACTGGCGCACTACGCTTACTGGGCGGGCAGGACCAGGGATATAAAGAAGGAGATAGCAGTGCTGAAACACGTCAAGACGCCTCGGTCGTTTGCCATGATGAGGTTCGACTTGGATTTCTGCCAGGCATTGGAACTCCTGGAGCAGAACCAGTATGCCGAGGCTTTGGGCTGGCTCAAGAAGATGATAGCCGACAACAATGCCCGCGATACCCCCGAGCGATACGATATAATGACTTATGAGCGGATGGCCGACGTTTGCCGCAAGATGAAGGACTACAAACAGGCACTGGAGTATTTGGCAAAAGGAGAAAGCCTGGCGAAAGGAACCGAGTCGAAAGACCTGATAGTATATATCTACTGGGGTTATCTCGACCTTTACCGGGAGATGGGCGATGCAGCGAAATGCAATACCTATGAGACCAAATATCTCAAGAGCAAGGAGGTGCTTATGAACAAGGGCAAGCTCAAGATGGTGGAGAAGATGCACTTCATAGGCGAGCTGGATAAGGTGAACGAGAAGGTGGTCAGTCTGAACCACCAGCAAGAACGGCAGCGCATCATTCTCATCGCTGTCGCTGTCGTCGCCTTCATCCTCATCGTATCCATCGTCCTCATCGTCAGAAGCTACCGAAAGTTGCAGGCTTCTTATCGCCAACTTTATCAGCGCAGCATCGAGATGCTCAAGCAGAACGAGGTGAAGCAGGCTGAGCCGCAAGAGACTAAGAAGTCGGGGTTGGACGAGGAAACTCTACGGCATCAGCAAGCCGTCATTGAAGAGGTGATGCGCAACAATACAGAGATTTATTCCTTCGACTTCACACTCACCCGACTGGCTGAGATTACCGGCATAAAGTACTGGTTGCTCTCCAAAATCATCAAGGATGTGTATGGGAAAAACTTTAACACTTTGCTGAATGAATACCGCATCAGGGAAGCCTGCCGCAGGCTGAACGACATCGAACATTATGGCAAATATTCCATCGGAGGCATCGCCGCAGGAGTAGGTTTCAAGTCGAGACCGAACTTCGTAACAATATTCAAAAATGTGGTAGGCATGACTCCTACTGATTACAAAAAGATAGCAAAAGATACACAAGAACAACAAAGATGTACTTAAATCCGATATAAGTACACCTCTTTTCGTATATATACCTTTCCTTTCTGACAAAGCCGTAACTTTGTCCTCGCAATCATGGCGATGCAAGGGCATAAAAAAAGGGTTCTGCCTATGCATGGCCTAATATAAACGAAGAACCCCATGGTCATACATTTATGAGAAAGTGTTTTACTTTTAAGGTAGGAGCCTTGTTGCTCGGCTCTATCTTCTCATGCTATGTGTTCGCAAGCGACATCATCAAGTTGGGCACCAAGCACACAAGCGAGACTTTCGTGAAGGACGGCAAAACTTTGTCGAAGTTAGGCAAGGCAGTAGGCAACGTGGTAGGTAGACCTTCCGGCAACGGTTTGCTCAAGCGAGCTGCCACTGCGCAACTCAAGTTCAGCGAGGAAACCGATGAGCAGGACATCTTGGTGGACGAGGATTTCTCCAAAATTACCGACGGAACTCCAGACAAACCAGGCAACGACATGTTGGCTTATTATTATGGTGATCCAGGCATGTATATGGACACCCAGTATACTAAGGATGGGCAGTGGGGAGGTTCTTTCGTATATCCTGCTGGTGGCATGGTGGCTTTGATTTCGCCAAACGAATATACGGCTGCCGACCTCAACACACCGCTGGGCGACTATTCTGGCGACATAACGCTTACCTTCAAGGCAAAGGCTACAGAAAACTCTGACCTGATGGTGAACCTCGCCAAGGGTGGTTACACCGCTACCGGCTATACCTATAATGAGCAGGGCGACATCAACACCCGCAGTTTCCGCATCTACAAGAAGGAAGGATGGAAGAAATATACCGTTCGTTTCCGTAATACGTCAGCCAACCCTGATGGATTCGTACAGTTCCATAGCTATGGCAGCATTTTGCTTGATGATGTGCAGATTACCACTTCATCGCAGGAGTTTGTGGCTGCCCCAGAACTCTTGACCGAGACCAACATCGGCAACACTTCGTTTACTGCCAACTGGAACCCTACACGCAAGGCTTTCAACTATGTGGTAGACCTATATAAAAAGGTATATACCAGCGAGAGCGACACCCTCATCACCGAAAACTTCGAGAACGTGAACGAGGACGGTAGCAACTTGCCAACAGGCTGGACTTTCCAGTTGCACAGCGACAAGAAGGTGCAGAACGTGGGTGCCGACGACAGCAAGGGACTTTTCCTTCAGAACAACGATACCGTGACCACTCCATACACCTTCAGCAAGTTGAAGGAGATGAAGATGTGGGTTCGCATCTACGATCCCCAACCTTACGATCTCTCCGATATGGACAACATGAACTGGGATGCCTTCGACGCCACCATTCACATTGAGGCTCTTTCGCTCAACGAATGGAACGAGGTAGCCACCATTACTTACGGAGAGTCAACATCTGTAGGTGTAAATGCCAATCTGACAAAATCACTCGGTGCCTCCAAGTATTATGGCTTGCGCTTCTATGTGACAGGTCTTCCTGAGGGCGACCACGTGGCACTCGACAACATAAGCATCACCATGGGACGTCCTGGAAAGTTGGCTCCTGCCGACTTCAAGACAGAGTCTGACGAAACAGCCCAAGAGGATCGCACCTCAAAAACTCACTATACCTTCAGCGGCCTTGACCCAGAGGGCGACTACTATTACACTGTCAACACTCACTATCTCACAAAATATTCCAACGGCGACATGAGACATCTCGTGGCAGTGGGTACTCCAGCCTTGAAGGAGGCCACCGACATAACCGGCGACTCTTATACAGCCAACTGGGAAAAGGTAGGCAAGGCTACAAGCTATGAGGTTTACAACTACGGCGTAAACACCGTGACGAGCCGTCAGAATGTAACCCTGCTCGACGAGGACTTCTCGAAGATAGACGAGAGCATCTCTTCGGAGACCGATCCAAACAATCCTTCTTATGTTGGCAACGACGAGGAGATGGGCATAGACGACTTCACCAAGTTGCCAGGTTGGACCGTCGTGAAGGGTGCATACATCAACGGCATGTTCGGTGTGCAGGGCTCTAGCGCAGCCAAATACTACTTGGCAACACCACAGTTGTATCTTGGCAACAGCCAGAAATTCAATATCCACATCAAGGCATATGGCGCTCCTGGCGAAGGCTTCGTCATCAACGTGGGCGGCCATGAGTCGGGTGCTTACTTCGAGGCTACCGACAAGACAGGCAAGACAGGCATCATCGACAAGACCTTCGAGATGGACTGCAGCGAGTATCCTCAGGGCAAGATTTACTTCTACACCTTGAACCACGGTTATTTCCTCCTCGATGCCGTATCTATATCCCAGAGCTTGAAGTCTGGCGACAAGATATATACCTATCTCTCTACTGGTAATGTGGCCGACAACAATACCACAAGCTTTACTTTCAGTGGCTTGCAGGGTTACGAGCGCTACGCTTATGCTGTGAAGTCACTCATGGATACCGACGGCGACCAGGCAGAGTCTACACTATCTCCATTCCAACTCATTAAGTTGAGCGGCTCTACCACCGGCATAACCAACACAGGCAGTGGCGACGTACACGTGGTGGGTCGTTACTCAGTCGATGGCAAGCGCATCAACAAGACAGTGAAAGGCATCAACATCGTAAAGATGTCAGATGGTAGCGTAAGAAAAGTCTTTGTGAAGTAATATATTAAAAATATATGAAGAGAAAAAATTCATTTCTCTTGTCATTTGCCCTGTGCTGTGGGTTGCAAGCTTCTGCCCAAGTGGTGGTTGAGCGCCCAAGCACAGGCTTGCAAAAGATACAGAAAATACAATCTCTTACACAGCCGGCAGCTCGCTACACCCACGTTATCGTTAGGTGTGGCGATGCTGCCTCACTCATTGAGCGCCTGCGTCAGAACAGCATCCAGGCTACCCTCATCACGAGCAAGGTGGCTACCGTGAGAATGGCTTCCGACCGCTTGGCCCAACTTTATAATTATGAGGGTGTGGAGAGCGTGCAATTGCCTCGTATAGCACAACCCAGCTTGGTGAATGCTCGCCAGGCAACAGGTGTGGACCGCATACAGCAGGGTGAGGAATTGGAAACGCCATATACGGGAAAAGGCGTGGTTATCGGCGTAATCGACCAAGGCTTCGAGTACAAGCATGTGGCCTTTCTGAAAGACGACCGAAAGACTTCGCGCGTTATAGCCCTCTGGAACCGCAAAGGCTATAAGGACAATGACGGTGTGACTGCCGACCCTATTGAGGACAGCAGCAAGATACCAGCCTCAGGCGATGGCTACGACTCTTATGGACATGCCACTCATGTAACAAACATAGCGGCTGGCAGTCGTATCGAAGAGAACGACTTTTGGGGTATGGCTCCCGATGCCGACATCGTGATGATTCCTTCCGATTTCAGCGACGCCGAGGTGCTGGAAGACGTGAAATACGTGCAGCAGATTGCCGAGAAGCGAAACGAGCCTTGGGTTATCAATATGAGTTTCGGTACTCAGGTGGGTGCGCACGACGGACTGAGTGATTTCGGCAAGGCCGTGGACGAGATTCTTACCACGGGCAAGGGACACCAAATCGTGATAGCGGCGGGCAATGAGAACATCTATCAGCAGCATGCACAGCATACTTTCGCTGAGGATGGCGAGACGGTTCGCCTCTTGGTGAGTACTACCACTAGCGATTACGGTGCCCTGGTAGACCTTTGGGGACAGGCAGCCGATGGCAAACAACACATGACGGTGCATCCATTTTTCTATCGTGATGGAGAGTTCGACTATAAGACCGACGATTTCTGGAAGAAATACGACTTCTATGCGCAGATAGCCGACTTCAACAACAAGGAGCATTATCAGGTGGCAATCCCTGCCAATTACATCCTCGGTAAGTTTGGACTTGAGATAACAGGTGAGAAAGGACAGACCTTCCATGCTTGGACAAACACGGGATATGGCAACTTTACCAAGGGAGATGATGATAGTTTCATCGGCGGTGACAGCGACTATTGCGTGGATGACTTTGGCTCAAGCGTAGACCATGCCGTGGTAGCGGCTGCTTACGTCACCTCAAACACTTGGAACGACTACAATGGAAAACAACAGTCGGATGTTCGTGGCAAGGAAGGCGACATCGCCAACTTCTCCAGCCATGGTCCTTCACTCTCTGTCATGGCTCCCAACAAGCCTACAGTGGCTGCGCCTGGCTCATGCATCGTGTCGGCGGTGGCAAAGACAGGCAAGTCGTTTGTTTCCAGCAGTTCTTCCATCGCCTCTATCGTCAAGGTAAATGCCTTGCAGCGATTCTACTATGAACAAATGTCGGGCACGTCAATGGCATCTCCTGCCACGGCCGGCATCATCGCCTTGTGGCTCCAGGCAAATCCAAACCTGACGAGCCAACAAATACTCAACATCATCAAGACCACATCGACCAAAGACCAGTTTACTGGCAGTGAGACATGGAACAATGTATGGGGATATGGCAAGATCAATGCCTATGAAGGCCTGAAGGAGTCGCTCCGACTGGCTGATGCAACCGGTATCACTGCCATCCACAATTCGGCAGAGCCAATCTCGATAAAACATTGTGGCAAGAACTGGAAGGTGTTGCTCGGCAGCGATGAAAGTTATATGCAGATAAGTGTGCATACTATCGACGGAAAGTTAGTGGGCAGCAATCGCTACGTTGACTTGAAGCGAGGCGACGAGAAAGTGGTAGACTTTGGCTCGTTTTCCTCTGGCGTCTATGTGGTGAAGGTGAATACTGCCAATAGTACGGTTTCTAAGAAATTGGCTTTGTAAAATATTGCTGTACTAAAAAAGCCATTATAATCTGTCCGAAGCCCTCTAAAATAGGACTTCGGACTTGCTTCTTCAAAAAGTAAGCCCCATTCGTCATACAGACTCGGTTCGGGAGGCGTTTTCTTGGCCTCTTGAACCATTTTTTCACCCTGCAACGGCTCTGGCGTAGGGCACGAGAAAGTCGTAGTTGTCCTGCAGCGGATAGCCGAAGTCATTGTATGCGGCACGCAGGTAGGTCTGGTCTTGGGCAAACTTGTATATGTCCGCCAAATGGTTGTAGTCTTCTGCGTCATGGGCAAAGCGTCCGCATAGGTCTTCGAAGGAAACGTCGTGTATCTCGCCCACAAACGAACAGTCCCACGCGCGGAAGTCCCGCATGT
>CAVBBO010000092.1:0-8821 GCA_963593695.1 Escherichia coli
ATAAGAATCATTCCTAATTTTATTTTTATCAAAGTAGGACATAATCTGCTCTATTCGCAATAAAGGCTTTCCATCTAAGGTGGATTTTATATTCATATTGTGTGGTTTTTCATCATCCTTTTCGTCAGTTATAAAAAGAGTATTCTCTGAATATGCCATCAATTCTTCAAGCAACTCCTTCTGATAAAAAGGACCAATAGAAATTACCTTCAACTTTTTACAACCGAAACTATTTTTGCGTTTGGCTAATTCTGAAATAAAGAGTTCCTCTGATTTTCCTTCAACATAAATAGACAAATCATTTTTCTGCACTACATTATTCTTTTCTTTTGCATTGATTAAATCATCAAACTCATATAATTCAGGAGCCTTATTGTTCAAATCATGTTTCCGCGGAAATAAAGGCATCCAACCTTCATTGTTATTCCATACTGCATGGATTGTACAATTGGGCGTATTATAATAGAATGTCAACAGAGCTCCAATGCCACTATAACCTAATCCTTTGTATTTTGTTGTCAGCCGATTCAAATACGACTTGCGAGTATCATACGAAAGCCCATTGTAAAAATCTGCATCCATTGAATTGACGGTATCAATATAATCATATTCTATTGCAGAAAACACATCGGCAATCTGAGTGTCTGATAATTTTCTAATACCGTCTATAAAACCAAAAGCTGTTATAACAAAAATATTTGATATTCCTAAACTCAAGGCTTTCTCAGCAATATCTTTGACAAGATTACTTGACTGATTTCCTGAAGCAATAATATCATCTATCAATACCAAATTTTCAATTTTACCTTCTTTAATGTATTCAATCGTTTCTTTTGAAAGGAAATAAGCAGAATTCAGACCATTAATAAGTCTAAAATTATAGGCAATCATGGCACCACTTTTTCCTGCACTTCCAAAAGGAACGTAAATAGTGTTTTCCTTATTAACATTTATTCCTCGTTCTTTCGCATGCCGTAACAACTTGGAGTAAGCTATCGCCAATGCATTATTTAAATCATTTGCTCCAATAACATTCAATTGACATAGTATACGAATTGCTAAATCATAATCAGTATTATCAAATTGTAACAACCACATCATGACATCGTCAATGTTCTTCTCTATTGGCCAAGATGATATTATCTTTATTATCTCAGCTTTACGATTCTCTAAATACTTTGGATATTTCATCATTTTATTATTTTAGGTAGGTACTTTTAATGTCACTAATATCTACGATTTTTTATATTTCAAGAAGCAATAAATTGTCAGAAAACAACAAATATGAAAACTGCAGACTGTTTCCCCATGCAATTAATTATCTTTAGGCTTATAATCAAGGATTTATTAACTGTGAAAAATAGCTTGGTATGATTTTAGAATTGTGAAATACATATTATCCGGCTCATCTTCTTGGCTGTTTTCGCCTCTTAAAAATATAAGCCACAAATCATACTAACTTGTTTTTATCGTCGCTTAAGAATCCTCTTTTCACACCTCCTCAAACGCCTCCTTGTGCACCCCCCGTATCGCCACGGCGCGCCCTCCGAAGTCGAACACGAGCTGGCGGTCGCGGTCGATGCGGACGATATAGCCCTCGTAGCCGGCGAAGGGGCCGGTGAGTACGCGCAGAAGGGTGTGGTCGCGGGCGAAACGCTCGAAGGGGTCGTGCAGGAAGGTGAGGTGGTCGGGGTGGGTGCGCATCACGTTCATGAAGGGTTGCATGACGGCGTCGGGTATGGAGGCCGGACGGCCCGTACAGCAATCGTTGACGAGATGGTACTGGGGGAAATATTCTTTCAGGAAGTGTTGCAGGTCTCTGACTGTGCCTTGCAGAAAGACAAGGCCGCTGACCGACGGTACCTGCTCCTTCCGGATGCCGCGCTGACGCTCCTCGTCCTTGTAGCGGTAGCGGAAGGACTGGTGGATGAAAAAGGGTTGGCGGACGGTGGGCTGATTGTAGGTGTCAAGCCAACGGTGCAGCCGCTTGGCGGCCATGTGCTGCAGGAAAAGATAACTCCATGAGGTGGGGTGGTCGGCCGGATTTTTCCTCGCTACCATGGGCTGGCTTTGGGGCATTCCTTCTATACTCGAGGCCGACGGATGGTCAGCCCCGACGATGCGGATGCCCTTGGGTAGACGCTGGTCTACACCGGCTGCAGAAAGGGAATGTGAGCAATCCTGCGTCATATTTCCGTCCTACGTTATGTCATTAGGTGCATACATACGGAATGAATGCAGAAGACTACTCAAAGCGTATATTGCGTCCATGATTGTATCTGAAAAAATAGTGTTTCAAATATTCCACACAGCGTGTGAATGACAATGTCTCTCCGTTCTCCTCCTGAGGGGAAGAAAACTACTATTGGGACAAAGATACGTATTTTTCTTTGATTTATGCACAACAATAGGCTGTTATTTTCGGAAGAGTGTCTTGTCAAGCAACGATTGCATTTTTCGCGAATTTGTCTACGATTTGTGCGATGCCCCATATCTTTATCTATAAGTCTATCTACCGGTGTCCGCAAAAACGTCGGGAAAGGCTTGCCGCTACGCGCGAGAAACCGTACTTTTGCCGCACCAACAAAAAACAAAATCACAATTATGCCAAAAATTCTTCATTCCACCATCCCCTATGAGTATGCGGCTTGCCAGCATACCGATTGCCCCGTGTCTGACAATTGTCTGAGACAAGTGGCCTACAAAGAGTTGCTCACGACAAGCGATCAGTTCCGTATCGTCAACCCGTCACAATGCAGCAAGGACGAGGCTTGCCGCTACTACCGCAGCAAAACCCTTGTGCGCTACGCCCGCGGGTTCACCGCCATGCAGAAACGTATGTACCCCGACCAGTACGAGCAGTTCTCGCGCACGCTCATCCATCGCTTCTCGCGAAGCACCTATTTCGAGCGGCGGCGCGGCACGCGGGCCATGCCGCCCGCAGAGCAGGCGCTGGTTCTCCGCACCTTGCGTAGGGTAGGGGTCACCGAGCCGATAGACTTCGACAACTACGAGGAGGGACTCAACTGGTACGACTGATCCTGCCGTACCGCCCGACGCACACCGCCTTTCGGCTTCTTCCGAAAGGCGGTTTTTCTGTAGGCGTGTTCTACAAATTCCACGCATCCCTGAATTTGTATTTTAGACAGGTTGCTCTTTGTGTCTTTTTGTTTTTATCCGGCATCTTTCCCTTCCTTTCCCAGTCGCATAGCCCGCTATGCTCCTTCAGAAAGCAAGTGAAATCTGCTTGGCTAAAATTCAAAAATCCATCAAAGACAATTTGTAGCCCCCGCCTATAGCATTTCAGTATTCGGGCTTGCGGACTTGAGTATTCGGCCTTGCAGACCCGGGTATTCGGGCTAAAACACAACAGTATTCGGGCTTGAATACTGCGGTATTCGGCCCGAATACTCGAGTGTGCAAGGCCGAATACTCGTATGACGGCGGTTTGGGGGGCGAATATTTACAAGCACTGTCCTTCTGCAAACAAGTCATCCAAGGTGACTTGGCAGGGAAATACATCGGCATGTTCGTTCTCGGCAAGTGGCGAATTTCCGACGTATGTAAGCAAGAAAGTCTTGTTTCTCATACCCTTTTCTATGGCTTCCATGCGTGCGTTCAGGCGATTGGCGTAGGCAAATTCCGTATATCATCTTCAGAAAGTCCGGTAGACTGGGCTACGATTTCAACAGGGATGTGCGCGGCCAAAAGATTGCGGGCGATAGCCAATTTCTCTTCTGCATGGCCTTGTTCGAGGCCTTGCTCGAGTCCTTGTTCTAATCCGGCTTTCATGCCTTCTTCCCTTCCGGCTTTCATGCCTTCTTCCCTTCCGGCTGCTTTGCCTTCCTGCCAGCCGTCGTCATATCCTGTTTTGATGACGCTGCGCTGGTAGCGGAGGTTTTCCATGTGGCGGATGTAGTCCTTGCGCTCTTCGGTGGTGAGTTTGTCGATGTTGAGGCATTTGCGGGCATCGCGCAGACCCGGCGCCTTGGCCGTGTCCTTGATGTCGCCGGTCTTTAGGAAGTCAATCCATTCGTCCAGGTTGTTGACGGCCAGTTTGTCGAAATTGTCCACGCAGAGCAGGTAGTACTCCGGGAATATTTCGCCGGCCTCGCGTTTTGTCTTCGTACCCTTGTCGATGGTGTCGCCGAAGAAGACTTCGCTTTGGCGGTTGGACAGTCTCAAAATGTCATTGGGGTCATGCAGGCCCTTGAATACGGTCCTGCCATGATACACATAGTCTGTGGCTTGGCCAAGGGTGAAGTAGACGATATTGATGGAGTATACTTTCTTGACCTTGTCATAGTCGTTGCCAAGGCCCATGAAATCGGTGATCACCTTTGACACGCCATAGAGTATACGGTGGAAATAGGTCAGCTCTCGGGTGTTCTGTATCTCAAAGATGGTCAGCTCGCCTTTCTCGTTCTCGGCAAGAATGTCAACGCGGTTGAACTTGTCGCTTTCGCTATACTGGTTGGTTTCGCTCTCGAGAAACCGCTTTATCGTGAATTTCTCGTTCAGCAGCGAATACATCAGTCCCTCCAGCACGGCGTGGTTAGCCTTGTTGCGCAGCAGACGCTTCATCGCCCAGTCAAATCGTATGTAGTTGCCCATGTTTACCGTGATTTATGTTGTACTTGCCGTATGTGTATCTTTTGTGTGCAAATCTACGTAATGTTTTTCAAATGGCCAAAAAATATGACATCAAAGCCTACGCCTGTATTGTTGCATTGGCATACATTTCCAACAAGAATCCCCTTCAGTTCGCCCTCTTCTGGTATTCTCTAAGTGGCAAATCCGAAAGTTGGATTCATTTGTCGTCCTTAGAATGTGATGGGCGCTCCCATGCCTTTGTGCTGAGGCTTGAACGTGATGCCCAGCAGTTTGGCGATGGTGGGTGCGATCTGTGAGTTGTAGTATTGTCCGGAGGTCAGTACGCCCTTGGCCGGAATGCCCTTGCCGAAGGCCATCAGCCAGGTCTGTCCGGAGTGTGCGGTCTCTTCGCCGTGGTCGCGCCATGCGTTGATGTCGGTGTCGCCCCGTCCGTGGTCGCAGGTGACGATGACGGTGGTCTGGTCTTTGTAGAAGGGGTCGCTCTGGATGAGTTCCCACAGTTCCTTGAGATAGGCGTCGGTGCTGTGGGCGGCATCAAGGTAGAGGCGGTAGTTGCCGGCGTGGCCCCATTCGTCAGTGTCGCCGTAGCCGATAAAGAGCAGTCTGGGGTGGCGGGAACGCATGGCTTCGAGGGCGTATTCGTGGGTGAGGAAGTCGAAGCGTTCTCCGTCCCAGTATTTGGGGCAGGCTTCCTGCAGTTTGTCAAGGTATTTCTCGCGCTCGGTCGGGTGTTCCGACATGGCGTGGCGGTAGCGGGCGTTCACTTCCAGGCCGCTCCGTTGCTCGTTGAATATCTCGATGAACCGCTCCCAACTGCCGAAGCAAAGCACCTTGCCCTTGTATTCGCCGGTGTTGTTGGCGGCTTCGAAGACGGTCACGTTGGGGTTGGGGAAGCCGTCGTTGCTGGTGACACGCTCGTCGTCGGCATGTCCGCACAGGTTCTCGCTGTAGCCGGGGTAGGAGAACCACATCTTGTTGGTGACATCCATCGTGCAGCCCTTGTTGCGGTCGCCGATGATGATGCCGTTCTTGGCAATGAAGTCCCAGGTGAAGGGCATCAGCACGTTGCGGCGCTCGGTGGGGTCGACTTTCCAGTAGTCCCCCTTCATGATGTCGACATCGCCAAACTGCTTCTCGTTGATCAACACGGGGTCTGCGCCCCCAAACAATTCTTGCCAGCGGTATCCGTCTACCGTCACCAGTATCACTTTCTGTTCTGTTTTTGCTGCGCAGGGCAGCAGCAAAAGTGCGGTCAGGAAGGTTAACAATGTTTTTCTCATTTTTGTGATAGTTTTGAATGTATCCCCAAAATTAAAGATAAAAAATGTGATGGGCAAGAAAACGCCTCACCGATTGTCGTGCCACATCCGGTGGCTACCTATATATAATGATTTTGTAGCAGGTGTTACATCGGCATTTGTAGAATTGAACAGAAAATCGTACCTTTGCAACAGTTATTCATCAACCACATCATTTTATATAAATATGGTTTTAAGAGATCTTCAGCAAGACTTCCGTGGTTCCAATTGGAAACACGAGATTGACGTAAGAGACTTTATTCAGGCAAACTACGAACCCTACAACGGTGACGAACAGTTCTTGGCAGGACCTTCCGAGAAGACAAAGAAACTTTGGGACATTCTCTCCGGCCTCTTCGAGGTGGAGCGCGAGAAGGGCATCTATGATGCCGAAACCAAACTGCCCCAAAGCCTTGACACCTACGGTGCCGGCTATATCGACAAGGACAGCGAGGTGGTGGTCGGACTGCAGACCGACGCTCCTCTGAAGCGCGGCATCTTCCCCAAGGGCGGCATCCGTATGGTGGAGAAGGCGCTCCAGGCCTACGGCTATGAACTTGATCCCGCCACGAAGACCATCTTTACCAAATATCGCAAGACCCACAACGAGGGTGTGTTCTCGGCCTACAACGACGATATCAAGGCCGCCCGCCATGCCCATATTATCACCGGTCTGCCCGATGCCTACGGCCGCGGCCGCATCATCGGCGACTACCGCCGTATCGCCCTCTACGGTACGGCCAACCTCATCGAGGAGAAGAAACGCTACTTCAAGCGTATCGACATACAGGAGTTCACCGAGGAGATCGTGCGCCATCGCGAGGAAATCAGCGAGCAGGTGCAGGCCCTGAAGCAGTTTGAGCGCATGTGCGCCGCCTATGGATTTGATGTCACCAAGCCCGCTGCCAATGCCCGCGAGGCCGTGCAGTGGACCTACTTCGGCTACCTCGGTGCCGTGAAGGACCAGGACGGTGCCGCCATGTCGCTCGGCCGTGTCTGCGCCTTCCTCGACATCTACATTCAGCGCGACCTGAAGAACGGCACGCTCACCGAAGAGGAAGCACAGGAGCTCATCGACCAGATGATCATGAAGTTGCGCATTGTGCGCTTCCTCCGTACTCCGGAGTACAACGACCTTTTCTCCGGCGACCCCATCTGGGCAACAGCCTCTCTTGGAGGTATGGGCATCGACGGCCGTTCGATGGTCACCAAGACCGACTACCGCTTCCTCCACACCTTGTACAACATGGGCCCCTCGCCCGAGCCCAACCTCACCGTGCTCTGGAGCGAGCGTCTGCCCGAGGCTTGGAAGAAGTACTGTGCCAAGGTCAGCATCGACACCAGCGCCATACAGTATGAGAACGACGACCTCATGCGTACCGATCTCGGCGACGACTACGGTATCGCCTGCTGCGTGAGCCCGATGAAGATCGGCAAGCAGATGCAGTTCTTCGGCGCCCGCGCCAACCTCGCCAAGTGTATGCTCTACGCCATCAACGGCGGTCGCGACGAGATGACCGGCCAGCAGGTGGCCCCCCGATTCGCTCCCATCACGGGCGACTACCTCACCTATGAGGAGTTCATGCCCAAGTTTGAGCAGATGATGCGCTGGCTGGCCAAGACCTATGTCAATGCCCTCAAGATCATCCACTATATGCACGACAAGTACGACTACGAGGCATTTGAGATGGCCCTGCACGATGGCGACGTGGAGCGCACGCGTGCTACGGGTATTGCCGGTCTCTCCATCGTCACCGACTCTATCGCAGCCATGAAGCACTGCAAGGTGCGCATCGTCCGCGATGAGACCGGACTGGCCGTCGACTACAAGATAGAGGAAGGCGAGTATGTGCCCTTCGGCAACAACAACGAGGAGACCGACACCATCGCAGTCGATATCACCGAAACATTCATGGAGTATCTGCGTCAGCACCGTACCTACCGTGAGGCTACGCCCACACAGAGTCTGCTCACCATCACGTCGAACGTGGTCTATGGCCGCAATACCGGTGCTACGCCCGACGGCCGTCAGAAGGGTGTACCCTTTGCTCCGGGTGCCAACCCCATGAACGCCCGCGACGTGAAGGGTGCCGTTGCCGCCCTGTCGTCAGTGGCCAAACTGCCGTTCCAGCATTCCCGCGACGGTATCTCCTATACCTTCGCTATCGCTCCTTCGGCCCTCGGCAAGGAGAAGGACATGCAGGCTGCCAACCTCGTGTCGCTGCTTGACGGCTACTTCACTCCTCACGGCGGACAGCACATCAATGTCAATGTCTTCGACCGCCAACTTCTGCTCGATGCCATGGATCATCCCGAGAAGTATCCGCAGCTCACCATCCGCGTCAGCGGCTACGCCGTGAACTTTGTGAAACTCACCCGCGAGCAGCAGCTCGACGTGCTCTCGCGTACCATCAACCAGGGCATGTAACCCTGTTTGTTGCACATATCTTATTTGGCGGGTTCTATAAATTGCCTTTGATGGATTTTTGGATTTTAGCCGAGCAGATTTCACTTTCTTTCTGAAGGAGCATAGCGGGCTATGCGACTGAAAGATAGTGCAAGTCGAACGCAATGAAGTTTACTTCAATTGCTGAGGCGCAGCCTATCTTATGTAAGAAGAAAGGGAAAGGTGCCGGATAAAAACAAAAAGCCACAAAGAGCAACCTGTCTAAATGTAAATTTAAAAATGCGTGGAATTTATAGAACACGCCATTTACTGTTACCACGAAAGCCATCTGCTTCCTGACACACAGGAAGGGAATGGCTTTCGTCAGTTTGAAAATATTGGAGTCCGGTAAAAATATCGCAACTCGCGAGTCCCGTAGGGACGACAGACTATAGCGTAGGGGCTTGCCCCTACGTTTTGATAGGGTTATCAACAACGTGCCCCTGTAAGGGGCGCATAGTTC
>CAVBBO010000093.1:0-7808 GCA_963593695.1 Escherichia coli
GCGTTTACCGAGTTGCCGCCACGTATGCGAACCTGCGAAGCGGCTCCCGGCTGGCCAGACGTGGCCGTGACATTAAGGCCTGCCACTGTGCCATTGAGCGCGCCGTCAAGGGTGGGAGCCGTGGCTTTCTCAAACAGCGAACCACCAATCTTTGTCACTGCGCCCGTGAGCTGGGTGCGTTTCTGCGTGCCGTAGCCCACCACCACTATCTCGTTGATGTTTATTGGGTCGTAGGGCTCTACGGTCTTCAAAGTGTCGGCCTTAGCCGTTGTTTTGTCGATGGTTGCCGATAACGCTGGCAACGCGGAAAAGCCTATTGCTATAGGCAAGAATAATATACGCTTGTTGTTCATCCAATACTGTTTTTTGTTCAACGCCTGAATTCAATCTAAGCGGCCATAAAAGCGACCGCAACTCTTTCACCTTCTCCAGCATGCTACATGCAGTCTGGAGCATTGTGCCGTATGCCATATGGCGACACATTCGCTTGATTGTCTGACAACACATTCGTTTCATAATCCTGACTCTCTTAAAATAATACTTCTTTGTTTGTTATTTTCCGTTTGCAAAATTAATACTATTTTAAGAATCCCGAAATAGCATTAGGCTGGTATATTGTCTACCCTAATATGGGTATGTGGCATACCACAAACATGGCATGCTCCACCATCCAGAAAGCCCCACAATGGGGCATGGAGATGAAGATTTGCGGAATGTAATCCAAATATCTTTGAATATTTTTGGATTACATTCCATAAATCTTTAAAGATATTTGGATTACGCTCGGATTTTGGCTAAATTTGCAACAAAAACCAACGACTCGACATTATGATAAAAAGGATGCTGGAATCGCGAATACGCGGATATATAGGGAAAGGCAAGGCCATAATTGTTTTTGGCGCGCGTCAAGTGGGCAAGACTACTCTTTTACGTATGCTCTACAATACCAATGACGGAAACGTGCTTTGGCTTAATGGCGATGAGCCTGATGTGAGGGCGCTATTCGATAATGCCACATCAACGCGACTCAAAAGCATAATAGGTACAAAAGAAGTGGTGGTGATTGATGAGGCACAACGAATATCAAACATTGGCCTTTCACTCAAACTTATCATCGACACCAATCCCACGGTGCAGGTCATCGCAACGGGAAGTTCTTCTTTTGAACTTGCCAACATAAACGAGCCTCTTACAGGCAGAAAGTTCGAGATGCTAATGTTCCCCCTCTCCTTCGCCGAACTCTCTGCCCATAATGGTCTGCTTGAAGAGACACGGATGCTACAACATCGCCTTGTCTACGGTTCTTATCCTGATGTCGTAAACAATGCCGGCGATGAGCGCGAAGTGTTGCAGCAACTATCTGACAGCTATTTATACAAGGACATTCTCTCATACGACAAGATAAAGAAAAACGAGAAGGTTGAGAAATTGCTGCAAGCAATAGCCTATCAAGTTGGCTCGGAGGTGTCTTACAACGAGTTGGCGCAGACTTGCGGCTTGGATCCCAAGACCGTCGACTCGTATATTCAACTCCTTGAGAAAGCGTACATCATATTTCGTCTTCCATCATACAGCCGAAACTTACGCAATGAGCTGAAATTTGCAAAGAAAATATACTTTTGGGACTGCGGCATACGCAACGCCGTGATTGGCAATTTCCAGCAGCCGGAGACTCGTCAAGACATAGGCGCATTGTTCGAGAATTACATCATTTCCGAACGACTGAAGCAGCAGTCTTACACCCACACCTATGCCAAGGGATATTTCTGGCGCACCTCAGCAAAACAGGAAATAGACTATATCGAAGAGACGAATGGCACCATAACCGCGTTTGAGTTCAAATGGAATCCACGCCGCAAGGCTACCGTTCCCGCATCATTCGCACGCGCATACCCCAACGTGCCTTTCACGGTTATCACGCGTGACAACTATTGGGAGTTCCTCTCCACGAACACCAATTCATGATATACGTGCCATGATATGTTTTAATCTATCACATCCATCGAAAAGAGGCTTGTCCTTCGCTCACGCGTAAGACAAGCCCAAGAGAGAGTTTATATAAAAAAGTAAATACTCTCTTCATACACTTAACGATTGTTGTTTTTAACGATGTTACACTAATAAACCGTAACGGGTGTGAATCGGGCACCCCTAAATCTTATTTTTTTTCTTATTTTTGGCGAGGCTGGCTATGCAGATCCTTGTGCGGCTTTCATTGGTAGACACACGTTTTGTAAATATTTTTAGCCAGATTTTAACACTTCTGGGGCACACCTTCCAGAGCACGCAAAGAGACTCCGAGGTGCCAAAAAGGGCACCTCGAAGCCATTTTTTACCCCAAAAACCATGAAATCGGGTCGCGATTCCGAAGGAATGACATCGGCATTCTAATGGAAAGCCACCGCCATTCTGATGAAAAGCCAGCATCATTCCAATGGAAAGCCGACTAAAGAGCTCAAGATTCAGCCATATTTTATGGCCACAAAAAGTACAACCGCCTGTCTATAAAGACATTACAAAAACACGGCAAAAATCGCCCAAATGCGCACGAGAGGGAAAACATTTCAAAAGAATCGATTCTCAGAAAGCCTTTTGTTGTGTTTTTTCAAAGTCATGCTGACTCGAAAATATGTATTTCATTCACATTGTTTTTTTTCACACAGATAAAAAATATTCTAAAGATGTCGGCTTTGCCGATTACGCATTCGGTAATGCTTCACAGAGGTATTAATCACCACATTGTTTATTAGCAGGGACACACAGACCGTTTGCCCGCATGCCACGTTTTAGCCATTTATTCTGTTAATCTGCACGCGCAAAGGGAAAATTAACGATTTTAGCAACAGTAATAAACAAAAAAGCAGTAACTTTGCGCCAAATGTACATTTATAGTTAAGAAATCATGGCAGAAGACGCATTCAAGAAGATTGTAAGTCATTGCAAGGAATATGGCTTTGTATTCCCAAGTTCAGAAATTTATCCCGAGGGTCTCGCGGCTGTTTACGACTACGGACCAAACGGTGTTGAGCTGAAAAACAACATAAAGAAATACTGGTGGGATTCCATGGTGTTGCTCCACAACAACATCGTGGGTGTGGACGCTTCCATCTTTATGAACCCTACCGTGTGGAAGGCCAGTGGCCACGTGGATGCCTTCAACGACCCTCTCATCGACAACCGCGACTCGAAGAAGCGCTATCGCGCCGACAACCTCATCGAAGAGCAAATAGCCAAATATGAGGAGAAGATCGACAAGGAGGTGAAGAAAGCCGCCAAGAAGTTTGGCGACTCTTTCGACGAGCAGAAATTCCGCGAGACCAATCCTCGCGTGCTTGACCACCAGAAAAAGCGCGACGAGCTGCACGCACGCTACACAGAGGCAATGCAGGGACCAAACCTTGAGGAACTGAAACAGATCATCCTCGACGAAGGCATCGTTGACCCAATCAGCGGCACCAAGAACTGGACCGACGTGCGCCAGTTCAACCTCATGTTCTCCACAGAGATAGGAACAGCCGGCTCAACCAACAAGATATACTTGCGCCCTGAGACGGCACAAGGCATCTTCGTCAACTTCCTCAACGCCCAGCGCACCACTCGCCAGAAGTTGCCTTTCGGCATAGCACAGATAGGCAAGGCCTTCCGCAACGAGATCGTGGCGCGTCAGTTCGTGTTCCGCATGCGCGAGTTTGAGCAGATGGAGATGCAGTTCTTCTGCCAGCCGGGCACGGAGATGCGCTGGTTCGAATACTGGAAGAAAGCCCGCCTGGCATGGCACCAGGCTCTGGGCATGGGCAACGACAACTATCGTTACCACGACCACGAGAAGCTCGCCTTCTACGCCAACGCCGCCACCGACATCGAGTTTAAGATGCCTTTCGGCTTCAAGGAGGTGGAGGGTATCCACAGCCGCACCAACTACGACCTCTCACAACACGAGCAGTTCAGCGGCACGAAGATGCGCTACTTCGATCCCGACAAGAACGAGAGCTACGTGCCTTACGACGTGGAGACATCCATCGGCGTAGACCGAATGTTCCTGTCGGTGATGTGCCACGCCTACCAAGAGCAACAGCTCGAGAACGGCTCTACGCGCGTCGTGCTCTCTTTGCCGGCGGCATTGGCTCCTATCAAGTGCGCCGTGTTGCCACTGGTCAACAAGGACGGACTGCCAGAGAAGGCATTGGAGATTCAAGACGAACTGAAGTTCCATTTCACCACGCACATCGATGCCAAAGACTCCATAGGCAAGCGCTATCGTCGCGAGGACGCCATCGGTACACCTTATTGTGTCACCGTTGACGGCCAGACATTGGAAGACAACACCGTGACCTTGCGCCATCGCGACTCAATGGAACAAGAGCGCGTGAACATCAACGAGTTGCGCGCAATCATAGAGGATCGCGTGAGCATCACTTCACTTCTCAAGAAACTTGCCAAGGACATCAAGGACTTGTAAGACAAGAAAAAGCAAGTGTTTTTTTAAAATATGCTGAATAAAACTGAAACATCAAGAATGGGCAAGAAAGTCATACTCTTTATGGCTTTCTGCCTTTCCCCATTACTTCTTCTGCTTGGCTCTTGTTCGGAATCGGACAACACGGTAGAGGAATATCCTGACTGGAAGAATAGGAACGTCACATATTGGGACAAGCTCTACACCGAGACACAGAACAAGGTGAACGGTGGCGACACCTCTTGGAAAATATACAAGAGCTATAGCATAGAGGACAGTCTGAAGTCGTCGCCAAACACTGACTATATCTTAGTGAACGTGCTCACGGAAGGCAGTGGTTCCGGATGCCCTATATATTCCGACTCTGTGCGCGTGCGCTACACCGGCCAGCTCCTGCCTTCCACGTCATACCCACAAGGCTATATCTTCGACACGACAAACAAGAACGAAGCGTCAAACACCACTGCCGGCGTTGCCGACTTCAAGGTGAGCGGCCTCACGTCGGGCTTTGCCACCGCCTTGCAACACATGCACATTGGCGACGAATGGAACGTATATATACCATGGACATTGGGCTATGGCGAGTCGGGCAGCACTCCCATACCTGGATACTCGGTGCTGAAGTTCAAGATACAGCTCATTGCTTACGCAAGGGCGGGCTCGAGCCTTCCGCCGTTTAAATAAGCTTTTCGGATAATGTCTTAAATTTCAAGAAGATACTCATATTATTGACCATAAAACAGGACATGACAATAAAACAAATTCAGTCAAAGAGCAAGGGACTGTTGTTCTTCTTTATACTCCTCGTATCAGCCACGGCGATAACGTCGTGCAGCGATGACGAGACTTATGCCGACCAGGTGAAACGCGAGCGCAATGCCATAAACGCCTACATCGCCGACTCTTCAGTGAACGTCATATCCGAAGAGCAATTTCGCAATCAAAACTATACCACCGACGTGTCGAAGAACGAGTTTGTGCTCTTCGAGTCGAGCGGACTCTACATGCAGATAGTAAGAAAAGGCTCTGGCAACCCTATCGCCTATGGCGAGTCGGCACGCATCCTCTGCCGCTACACCGAGCGCAACCTGTTGACCGACTCAATACAGGCAAGCAACACCATTTCTCCATACTATTACCGCTATGTGGAGGTGATGAACGTGACCAACTACTCCGGCACATTCTCGGGAAGCTTTGAGCAGAAAACAAGCCTGATGAACCTATTCTATGGCAGCACCGCCATTCCCAGCGGATGGCTTGCAGCCCTGCCCTACGTCAACATCGGCAGATATGTCAACGATAGCGACGAGATGGCAAAGGTTCGCCTGATAGTGCCGCATGACCTTGGGCAGCAATACGCCACGTCGAGCGTATACCCATGTCTCTACGACATAACATTCGAAAGAGGAATTTAACTTGCCAATAACAAGCTGCTTTATAAACTTAAATCTCACAATCAAAGAACATGACTCTAATCAAATCAATTTCGGGTATCCGCGGAACGATAGGCGGTCACACTGGCGACACGCTGAACCCGCTTGACATCGTCAAGTTTACCACGGCTTACGCCACCTTCATTCGCCGCAGCAAACAGTCGGACAGCAACACCATCGTGGTAGGACGCGACGCACGCATATCGGGCAAGATGGTAGAGAACGTGGTATGCGGTACGCTCATGGGAATGGGCTACGACGTTATCAACATCGGACTTGCCACCACGCCGACAACCGAGCTCGCCGTCAGGATGAGCCATTCGGCTGGCGGAATAATAATCACCGCAAGCCACAACCCACGCCACTGGAACGCCTTGAAACTCCTCAACCATGAGGGTGAGTTCCTCACGAAGGACAATGGCAACGAGGTGCTCGCCATTGCCGAAAAGGAAGATTTCGAATATGCCGACGTTGACCATCTTGGCAAATACACTGAGGACAACTCGTACGACCAACGCCACATAGACTCTGTGCTCAACCTTGAGCTCGTGGACAAGGAAGCCATTCGCAACGCGCACTTCCACGTATGTGTAGACTCTGTCAACTCTGTTGGCGGCATCATCCTGCCTCAGCTTCTTGATGCCTTAGGCGTTGAATATAAATTCCTTAACGGCACACCAGACGGCAACTTCGCCCACAACCCAGAGCCATTGGAGAAGAACCTCGGTGGCATAATGACAGAAGTGGCAAACGGTGGCTATGACCTTGGCATAGTGGTTGACCCGGACGTTGACCGCCTTGCCTTCATACAGGAGAACGGAAAGATGTATGGCGAGGAATACACCCTTGTCAGCGTTGCCGACTATATACTTGACCACGTGAAGGGCGCAACCGTAAGCAACCTCTCTTCTACACGTGCCCTGCGCGACGTGACGGAAAAGCATGGCTGCCAGTATTTCGCATCAGCCGTGGGCGAGGTGAACGTCACCACGAAGATGAAAGACGTGAATGCGGTCATCGGCGGCGAGGGCAATGGCGGAGTGATTTACCCCGAGAGCCATTATGGTCGCGACGCCTTGGTTGGCATAGCCCTCTTCCTCAGCTCAATGGCACAGAAAGGCTGCAAGGCATCGGAACTGCGCGCGTCATACCCAACCTACTATATGGCAAAGAACCGCATCGACCTCACTCCCGGTACCGACGTCGACGCTCTCCTTGCAAAGGTAAAGGCCAAATATGAGGCTCAAGACAACGTAAAGGTCACTGACATCGACGGTGTGAAGCTCGACTTCGCCGACTGCTGGGTTCACATGCGCAAGTCGAACACCGAGCCCATTATCCGCGTCTATTCAGAGGCGAAAACCATGGACGAGGCACAAGAGATTGCCGAGAAAATGGCAACGGAACTCAACTGATAAACATCTCTTAGATACACAACACCCCTGATTATCAATATTAATTAAGCCGGAACACAAATCTATGTGTTCCGGCTTAATTATTACCTCATATTTAGTAGTTCATAACTGAAGTTTCCCACCCTTCTATTGTCAGAGGGTAAGCATTGTGTAAGAGAGCTAACTCTTTGGAAGAAAAAGCTTTTAACGTTTACATAAATTGTGTTGCTATGCCGATTGTCTGGATTCCAGAGCTTCAGTCATTATGAAGTATGTCTCGGCTGCCTCATCATCATTGACAATGCTCTCTGCCAGTTCGTCCAAAGTGATGCCTAAATGGCGACAAAGGACTTCAAGCAGCCTCCGAATACAGTCCAACATACGATTCCATAAGGTGAGCGCCCTTACATCGCTCTCCATGTTGACAAAGAGTTGCCCCATTGTCTCGTATTCAGAAAAACGCTTCTCCATTGCCATGACAATGTATGTTATAAAGCATATGGTACAGTCGGCAATCTGTCCGTC
>CAVBBO010000094.1:0-7412 GCA_963593695.1 Escherichia coli
TACCGTTGTCAGATGGTCTTTAAGATAGTTTCACTTCTGTGCTGCCACGGAAAATATCCGTTGAGCCGAAATCAATACGAAGATTGGCTGTTTCTGGATATTTGGCATTAGAACTCCAGAAGGTGAAATTGCATTTCTCACCAGGATAGAGCTTCTTGCTGATACTCCCATCATCTTGCGCCATGAACCTGCCACTTCTGTCGTAGTAGTTGACATGATATTTGATGCCCTCAATGGGATAGTCAAGGTTGTTCACCACTCGGCCTTCTCCATGTGCCTCACCGCTATAACCTGTTTCCCATGACCAGTTGACCAGCTTTACTTTCTCCGCCAATTCGCTTTGGGTGGACAGGTATTCTTCATACATCATTGCACGAACTGTCGTAATCCGCTTAGCCAATTCAATATCGTGGAGTGGTCTATTGGGGAATGCCCCTGTAACCTTGCCAAAATATTCGGTGTCCTTATCCGTTTCTACCAATCCTTGCGAGTCATAGATGCTATATTTTCCTTTTTTATTCTTTGCGATAAAGAGGGTGACACTATCTTGCTTGAATGTGCCGGTAACATCGGTATAGCTATTGTAGCATCGTACAGTAAAGGTATCATTCCTTGCAGACAGGTCGGACTCGTCAATATCGACAGCATCCGACTTACACTGTATGTCAAGGCTTGAATATTGGGGATAGAAATCTTTTGGCTTTCCATTTGTGGTGTCAGATAGCGAGGTAAAGAAATCTTTAGCCAACTGTATTGCCTCTGATTTACCTGAGTTGCATCCAGACAAGATGCCCGTCATCAATAAGCAGATATAAATGACAGCCTTTTTCATTTCTTGTCCTTTTTGGCTGTTTCATCCTTACCATCGCTATGGCGTTTGAATACAAAGTTTACAACACACGTTCGGTGATTATCGCGCAAGCCCGTGACATATTCAGAACTTCCGAAATTAGGGAAAGCGGTACCAACCTCCGTGTATGTGCTGACAAGTTCCCAGCCTTCCTTTCCCATTTTGTTGAGCATGGATGTTTGGTCAGCAAATACCATTGTGCCAAAGTCCGGTTGCCATTCGGCTTCCTTTCCTGCCACTTTAACTACTTTGTACTCCCAAGGTTTGTTGTCGTTGCATGAAACCAACATAGCAGCCATGCAACCCATTAAAATCAGCTTCTTCATATTGTTTATCGTTAATGTTGTCGTTACTCAGTACCTTTCTTCATATTCGTCGTCACAGTAGCCATAATTATCGCTTGCCTCATAATCGCAGCCATAATCATCATAACTATTGTCGTAATGATCGTATGATTCGTAATTGCAACCATCGTGGTCGCAATTACATTCTATGTCATCGTAGCAACCGCCATAGTCATGGTTGTTGCTATTCTGGCGATGGGATAAATGCTGGTTGTTGTTGCGTTTGGCATTGCTTGCAGCATTTACTGCCAGCACTCCTAAAAGAAAGTTGAATAGTCCCATATTGTATTGTTTTTGAATTACATTGCAAAGTTATCTTGCACCTGTGCATTCTTTATGCACACGTTCTTTCTTTTTCGTATTTGGTTGGAAAAAGCACAGATATTCATGCTGATGCCATAAGGCATATTCATATAAAGGTCGGAAAATCTCTTGCCCCAATATTGCCATTTACCCTGATACTCAGCTTTTACAAGCACTTTGAACGTCTTTGCTATGTAACCTTCAAGAGTTTTGATGCCTACTATAAAGTTCTCCTTGTTTGCATCGTCTTTTTCTGGATTATATCCACGATGGAAATCTGTGGCATTGTAGCCTATGCGGTTAAGCATGTCGTTTATTTCGAAACTATTTGGCAAGCATCGCATCATTATGATAGGGCTTAACCCGTTATATAATATAATAAGGTGTAATTTCTGCTCCATTTCCTTGATGACAGTTTCCAGTTGACGATTCCAATTGTCTTGCCGCAAAGTAAGTTCTTTCATTGTCATGTTTGTTTGAGGCAGAAGTTCGTATGTGCAGGCTTTGAGCATGAACACGATAGCATTGCCGCAATCGAGGGCGTTGCGCAATGCTGTAAGCAGCCTTTCGGCTTTCTTGTAATGTGGATTGTTTTTGAGCATGGATTCTGTTGTTTCGATTGCAAATGTAAATCCTAAGAATGCAGTCTTTTTGCACGCATCATGTCGTTTTTACAAGAATATTATGGCAAAAAGTGCAGATTTCCTTGATTTTATTCTTTAATTAAAAATAAATCATTTATTTTTGCGTTTGAATCATTAAAAATTACTGCGATGGCAAAGAAGATTAATCGCATCAAGGTGGTACTGGTAGAGAAAGGTGTCACCAGCAAATGGCTTGCGGAGCAACTTGGCAAGAACGTCACAACGGTGTCGAAGTGGTGTACCAACGACAACCAGCCCAATTTGGAGACGTTGATATTGATAGCACGCCTTTTGGACGTGGAAGTGCAAGACCTGATTGTCAAGGATGCTGAAATATAGCAAGTTTTTACAACCTGTGCAGAAACAATGCACTCGTGGAGTCTATTTTTGCACGCACGCTAATGAATGGTAACAAGAATATAAGAAACTACAACATCATGGCAAACGACGTTGACATCAGTGAGAACGACCTTCTCCGCTCGCATCCCGAGGTGCTCCAGAAACTTCTTCTGGACCATACCACCCACAAGAACATCTTTTGGGCCACCGACTCGTATGCGCATCTGGGCGAGGGCTTCGGTTTCGACGATGAGATAACCGTAGAGCACATCACGGGCGAGAACGGCTGCATCATCCAACCGCGTGCCGTGAAGGCTGCCGAGGTGCAGACGCAGCGTGCCAAGGACATGGCCGAGGTGTTCACGCCTTCGTGGATATGCAATGCCCAAAACAATCTCGTGGACAACGAGTGGTTCGGGCGCACGGGAGTGTTCAACACCGAGCACGCCGACTCCCATTCGTGGACTCCAACGGAAGGGAAGATAGAGTTTCCCGAAGGAAAGACGTGGCGCGACTACGTGCTCGACAACCGTCTGGAGGTGACTTGTGGTGAGGCTCCTTACCTTGTGAGCCGCTACGACACGGTCAGCGGGCTTCCCATCAATCCGCTTAACTACCGCATCGGCATCCTCGACCGCAAGCTGCGCGTGGTCAGCGAGAACACCGCGTCTTCCGGTGAATGGCTCAAGGCCGCCAAGGAAGCCTTGCAGTCCACCTACGGCTTCGAGTGGCAGGGCGACAACCTGCTCTTGGCGCGCGAGGCGGTGTTCTACACCTTCTGCGACTACTATGAGGCCAAGTTTCACAAACCCGTGCCCGAGAAGTCGCTCATCGGCATAGCCTACATCATCTCGTGGAACCTCTGGCAGATGGACGGGCTTCGCCTCGTCATCCCCGGCTCTTGCGACAAGGTGTTCGACCGTGGATTGTTTGGCGAGGAAACCAAGCTGGAGTGCCCGGCTTGCAAGAAGGGCGTGATGGATGGCCACATCGGCATCCGTTGCCGCATCCGCGATTGGCGGTACAGCGGCAAGGACAAGGCGAAGGAACGCCCCTATTTCTCCACTTTCGTATTAGGCAACAAGAATAAATAACATAACGACAATACACATATAGGCTTATGGCGGTATATACTACTATCGAGGCTGTAAAGCCCAAGCAACGCACAGGTCTCTTCGACGGCGGCGGCATCGAGCTGCGCGACGAACAGGAGCAGGCCGTGGGCGATGCCATCAAGTATTTCAAGCGGCACAAGAAGAGTGCCCGATTCCTCTGGAACGCCAAGATGCGCTTTGGCAAGACCATCTGCGCCTTGGAACTCGCCAAGCGCATGGCGATGCTCGAAGGTGACGACCGCGTGCGCCGCACCATCATCGTCACCCACCGCCCGGTGGTCAACGACTCGTGGAAGGAAGACTTCGACAAGGTGTTTGGCGAAGACTGCTCGTCGTGCCACTACGCCACCAAGTTCGACGACTCCGCCGAGGGCGACTTCTATGCCCTGCAGCGTTCTGCCGACGAGGGCAAGCAGTTTGTCTTCTTCGCCAGCATGCAGTATCTGCGCCGTTCCACACTCGTGGGTGGCAACAACGACGAGCAGCTCAAGGCAGACATCCTCACCGCCCCGTGGGACCTCGTGGTGGTGGACGAGGCGCACGAAGGCACACGCACCGACCTCGGACTGCGTGTCATCGAGCAACTCACACAGCATCCCCACACCAAGGCACTCCACCTCTCCGGCACACCATTCAACCTCTATGAGGACTTCGCCGACGAGCAGATATACACGTGGGACTACATCAAGGAGCAATGTGCCAAGCGCCGTTGGCCGCAAGAACACCCCGGCGAGCCTGCCGAGAACAACCCCTACCGCGAACTGCCCGACATGGAGATACGCACCTACGACCTGGGCCAGCTCGTCAAGGCCGACCTTGGCGAGGATGCCACGTTCCAGTTCAAGGAGTTCTTCCGCACCAAGCAGGGTGCCGACGTGCCCCGCGACGAGAGGGGACGCTTTGTGCATGAGGAGGAGGTGAGGCAGTTTCTCGACCTGATGTGTACCGAGGACGAGGAGAGCCACTATCCCTTCTCCACCGACGAATACCGCACTTGCTTCAACCACACGCTCTGGGTGGTGCCGGGCGTGAAGGAGGCGAAGGCTCTGGAGCGGTTGCTGCGCGGGCACGATGTGTTCGGCGGCTTCGACGCCATCATCAATGTGGCGGGCAACAGCGAGGACGACGAGACCCGTCAGGATGCGCTCGACAAGGTGAAGAAGGCCATCGGCAGGAAGCCCGAGCAGACCTACACCATCACCATCTCGTGCGGCCGATTGACCACGGGCGTCACCGTGCGCCCCTGGACTGCCGTCTTCTATCTGAAGGGTTCGGAGAACACCTCTGCCGCCACCTATATGCAGACTATCTTCCGAGTGCAGTCGCCCTACACCTACAAGGACGAGAACGGGCTGACGAGGATGAAGACCAAGTGCTACGTCTTCGACTTCGCCCCCGACCGCTCGCTCAAGATGGTGGCTGAGACTGCCAAGTTTGCCACGCTCACGCAGAAGGAGAAGCAGTATGCCTCGGCTGCCACCACGCGCGAGAAGGACATCGAGAACATGGAGCAGTTCCTCCAGTTCTGCCCCGTCATCGCCATGCAGGGCGGGCGCATGGTGGAGTTCCGTGCCGACACGCTGTTTCAGCAGTTGGAGCACGTGTATGTGGACCGCGTGGTGCGCAACGGCTTCAACGACAACTCGCTCTACGACCTGCGCCAACTCATGCAGCTCGCCCCCGAGGAGATAAAGGAACTCGACGACCTGGGCGTGGAGATAGGCAAGACCACCAACATGGAGAAGCCCAAGCGCGCCAAGAACATCGACATGGCGGGCAATGGTCTCTCGCCCAACCAGAAGGCTGCCGCTGAGCGTGCCAAGAAGAAGCAGCGCGAGGGCGGACAGCTCACCCAGGAGGAGCTGGAAGCGCTGGAGGCCGAGAAGAAGCGGCGTGCCGAGGAGCGCAAGGAGCGCGACAACCGCATCACCATCCTGCGTGGCATCTCGCTGCGCATCCCATTGATGATGTACGGTGCGAAGCTCGACGACGAGGACGAGGGCATCACGCTGGAGAATTTCACGCGCATCATCGACCAGGACTCGTGGACGGAGTTCATGCCCAAGGGCGTGACGAAGGCGCAGTTCAACAAGTTCCGCAAGTGCTACAACGCCACGGTCTTCGTGGCTGCCGGCAAACGCTACCGCCAGTTGGCGCGCGAGGCCGACCGCATGCATGTGGACGAGCGTGTGCGCCGCATCAGCGACATCTTCTCTTATTTCCACAACCCCGACAAGGAGACGGTGCTCACGCCGTGGCGTGTGGTCAACATGCACATGAGCGACACCCTTGGCGGCTACACCTTCTTCAACGAGCGGTTCGACGGCCCTTGCGAGCGTGAGGTGCCGGCCACTAACGGGCAGCTCTTTGAGTGGGTTACTACCCTGGAGCCTCGCTTCGTAGACCGTGGCGAGGTGACGCGCGAGGTGTTTGGCAGCGATTCGAAGATATTGGAGATCAACTCCAAGACGGGTCTCTATCCGCTCTATGTGGCTTACTCGCTCTACCGCCAGCGCAAGAAGGACTTCGAGGCTACGGGCGGTCTCATCGACGACCCCGACAACTACAGCGTGGAGGAGGAACAGGTGATCTGGGACGACATCCTCGCCAACAATGTCTATGTCATCTGCAACACGCCCATGGCGCGCCGCATCACCGAGCGCACCCTCCTCGGCTTCCGCTCGCTCAACATGCAAGAGGGCAACGAGCGGCTTAACATCAAATCTGTACAACTCATCCGCCGTGCCACCGACGACCGCGAGGCACTCATCAGCGACCTCCTCTCCGAGGGCTTCTGGCAGGGCAACAAAAAGAATAAGAACATCATGAAATTTGGAGCTGTGGTGGGAAATCCGCCGTATCAAGTTATGGATGGAGGAGCTGGAGTTTCTGCCAAGCCTGTCTATAATCTATTTGTAGAATTGGCAAAGTCCTTGAAGCCTAATCATGTTTCAATGATTATGCCTGCAAAATGGTATACGGATGGAAAGGGATTGGGCGCATTCAGAGAAACGATGCTCAATGATAAGCGAATAGCCAAGTTGGTAGATTTCACAGATTCCAGAGATTGTTTTGAAACCGTTGATATAGCTGGAGGAGTTTGCTACTTTTTGTGGTCGAAAGACCATAAAGGTTTGTGCGAGTTCGTCAGCAAGCATCAAGGGCTTAGTTCTACGGCATTGCGTGAGTTGGCTTCCGATGATTCTTTTATTCGGCACATGGAGGCTGTTGCTATTGTAGATAAGGTAAAAGGTTGTTCAAGCGACTTTTATAGTTCCCGTGTTAGTACTCAAAAACCATTTGGGTTAAGAACATATGTCACTCCATTGGAAGATGGAGATATAATTCTAAAATATAATAAAGGTAAGGGTGCATACCTATCATCTTTGATTACGATAGGGAAAGAGATGATTCCTCAATGGAAAATTACAATCTCATGTTTGACCGCAGAACATGCAGGGCAAACAGACAAGGAAGGGCGCAAGAAGATATTGTCCTCTCTTGATATGTTAGAGCCAAATGAAATTTGCACTGAAACATACTTGGTTGTGGATGCTTTCGACAGTAAGGAACAAGCAGAGCATTTGCTGTCTTATCTTAGGACTCGTTTTGTTAGATTCTTAATATCTCAGTTAGCTTCAACACAACACTTGTCAAAAGAGAAATTTGCATACGTCCCCCTCCAGGACTTCACCTCTTCGAGCGACATCGACTGGAGCGCGAGTATCTCCGACATCGACCGTCAGCTCTACCGCAAGTACGGCTTGTCGGCAGACGAGGTGGCGTTCATAGAGAAGATGATTAAGCCGATGGAGTA
>CAVBBO010000095.1:0-7396 GCA_963593695.1 Escherichia coli
GCTTTCAGCGCATCAAGTGCCGCCACGACATCTTCTTCGAGATGAATGTCGGGGCAGTGGGTGCGATACATGGCGAGATATTCCTCCACGGGAGTCTTCCGTCCGAGCAACTGGTTAAGTCGCTTGAAGGCATTGCCTCTATTGCGGAAGGTGTTCACCATCTGCGCAAGCAGGTCGGAAGCCAACCTTCGGTCGCCTTGCGCGGCATGGAGGGCTATCTCACGGTAGGCCGACTTCAGATAATATATTTCTTTATAGAGGGTGTCGTCGAGGTCGAAAACAATGATTTTCATATATTAGGGTAACGGATTTCCTATATAATAAGGAGACTATACAATATTTATATATTGTTGCAATAGAACTCTTGCAATTTTAATGCTTCGTAACGGATGTCATAACCACCGTATATCACTTTTTGTTTGGCTTCCTTTCTTTGATAAGAACCGTCAGTCTCGGCAAGTGCCCTAGCCCACACGCTGTTGTCGTCGGACAGTTTCTTCACCGCAAGTCTGCCCGACAAGTCGGGACGGGGCACGTTTTCAGAGATTACGCATTTCAATCCCGTAGCCTGGGCTTCAACCAATACTACCGCAAGTCCTTCGTAGAGAGACGGCAGAAGAAATACGTCCATCGCCATCATGGCCTCATTCACGTCATCGCGAGTACCGAGGAAAATCACCTTGTCTGCAATGCCCAGTTCTTCGCATTTCATGTCCAGCCCCACCCGCTCTTCACCAGTACCTATCATCACGAGGCGTGCATCGGGCTTAATCAACGTCAGGGCATGGAATATCTCTATCAAGCGGTAGGGATTCTTCTGCATGTGCAGTCTGCCTACGAAACCAACGATGAAGTTGTCTTGCAATGCCAACTTCTTACGAAACTCTTCGCGTTTGCACTCATCAAACAAATACTTGTCTGTGTCAATGGCATTATTGACGATATCAACATGCGCCCTTTTGCCAAACACCCATTCTCCGGCGGCCTCAGAACAGGCAAACCGGTGGGTCACTACATGATTTACGAGCGGTTTTAACAATCGGTGTTGCCAAACTACATTGCAGCGGATATTGTGCGAGTGGCCTATCACTACTGGCACACCACACATCTTTGCCACCAATCCGTCCATAGCCATCGAAGCACTGTTCTGATGGATGTGCACAATCTTATAACCATTCTGCTTAATTAGTTTCCTCAATGCAAGCATATAGGCCAGCGGCGAACCAGACCTAGAAGGTAATCGGTAGATTTTACCCCCCCCGAAACTATTTCAACATCGTGATGTTCAGGAGCTTGCGAGCAAGTAACAAAATCAAACTGCAACTTGTTTTTGTCCACATGATGGTAGTAATTCATAACCACCGCCTCTACTCCGGCATAACCGAGCGAACCTATAATTTGAAGTACCCTTGTCATATAAGTCTTATTTTCTTATATACCTCCACGGTGTTCCGTGCCATAATCTCAGAGGTGAACTCACCGAGGGCTTTCTCCCGCCCTGCCTTTGCCACTTGCCGGCGCAAGGCCGTGTCTTCGACCAATCGTGACAGGATGCCGCTCAGTTGGCCGACGTTTCCATCCTCGAAGATGTAACCGCTCTTACCGTCCTCTATCTGTTCATAGGCACCCTCGGTGTTGCTGCGCACCGCACAACAACCGCTCAGCATTGCTTCCAAGACCACCAAGGCAAAGCCCTCTTGGCGTGAGGGGAGGGCGAAGATGTCGAAGACTTTGTAAAACTTTTCCGGCGGCTGGTACTGGAACCACGATACTTGCTGTTTCAGTCCTGAGCGTTCTATCTCGCCGTTCAACCAATCTACCGTTCTGCCGTCTTTCGAACTGCCCAGAAACACAACATGCACCTGGTCGCGCAGTGCCTGCGGCATCTGGCGCACGGCGGCAAGCAGCACATCGTGCCCCTTGCGGTGCTCCACGCTGCCCACCAAGCCCACGATGATTTTTCCCTCGGGAATGCCTAGCGTCTTCTTCGTTTCCGCCTTTTCCTCGTCGGAGAGGATTGTGGCGAAACGTCGTGACACGCCGTGATGTACAATGGTGATGTCCTCGTCACGGTAGCCGTACAACCGCTTGGCGAAATCTTTCGTCTCCTTGCTGATGGCTATCAGGTGTGTGGCGTTCTTGTAATAGAAACAGCGCACGAGGTCGGTGACGTGCAAGGTGGAAACGAACTTACGGCGCAACAGCCAGGGGATGAAGGAGAGGTAGGGCGACTGCACGTGCAGCACGTCGTACCGATGGCGAAGCAGATACCCTACGATGGCACATACCGACTTGACCTTCCCCATCATCGAGTTGCCCTCTGGCATGTGATAAGGCACGATGGTGGCACCCGTGTTCAGGAACTTTTGGTAGAGCATCTCGCTTTCCGGCGCATCTCCCCCACCCTTCTGTTTCCCGATGAGCACCGTCACGTCGTGACCTTGCCCAACCAACGCCTCTGTGAGGTCGAGTGTATGGGTGGTCACTCCCGTTTGGTCGCAACGGGACAACAGTAGAAGTATTTTCATATTTTTCTCTATTGGGATAAAGCCATGCGTAAGGTAATCATCCGATTGGCAATCCTCGTCAATACGGGATGGTTCACCACGAAGGTGGCGAGGTCGTATTTTACACCTTTATATATTGTGGGGTCTATGCGTGGTATGGGGTAGATGCCCTCCCCTTTCATGCGTTCCACCATCCGTCGGATATGCTTGCCGCTATGGGGCAGGCGCATCAGTCGGACGAGCATGAAGAAGAGGTAGGTCTCGCTGCGGCGCAGACAACGGTCGGCGGCTGCCGACGAGATATGGTTCTTGTATTGTTCCACCAATGCCTGCATCTGGTGGTAGCTGTAGAGGTAGTCGGCGGCGAGTTTCACCTCGTGCGCCTCGCTGTGGTCGTTCACTATCGACCCGGGACGTTGCCTGTAGCAGTAGCACGTCAGGGGGAAGTGCGCCACGCTGTGGGCACGCATCAGCAGTTCCATGGTGAACATGCCGTCCTCCACAAAACGGTCTACGTGGAAGCGCAGGTCGCCAATAAACGACCGTTTGACGAGATACCACCAAGCATTGTTGTAATAGTCTGTCTCCGCCAGATATTCAGAGTCGCGGTAGATGCGCACGTCCTTAGTCTGCGGTATCGGTGAGACGGGTGTCTCTGAGGCGGACGAGTTGGAAACGCCGAAGGTCACCACGTCGAGATCGTGCGCCAAGGCGAAGTTGAGAACGGGCAATATACTGTCCGGCCCCACCTCATCGTCGCTATCCACAAACCAGATGTACTTGCCCCTCGCCATGCCGATGCCCCGGTTGCGGGTAGCCGACAGCCCTTGGTTTTCCTGCCGTACATAGTGCACCTCGGGGTATTGTGCTACCACCTCGCTTCCGCCGTCCGTACTTCCGTCGTCGATGACGATCACCTCACACAAGGCCTCGTCCAACCTCATCCGGCGGATGGAGTCGAGACAGATGCCGATGTAAGGTGCGACGTTGTACATCGGGATGATGATGGAGAGGGAGATATTTTCGTTTGCCATGAGGTATTTTCTATTTCTAATTCTTGTTGTCTACACGTTTTTCACCGTCACTTAATTTACAAGCTGTCAAACAACCGCTCCCACATGGGGATGACATTCTCGGCGGTGTATTTCCTTGATGTCTCTTGGGCCGCCATGCCCATTGTGGGTATCTGCTTCTCGTGTTCCATCATGCGGCAGAGGGCTAGGGCGAGGTTGTTCACTTGTTTTTCACGCGATAGATAGCGGTAAGGCACGAGGATGCCGTCATGTCCGTCGGTGATGATCTCGCGCGGTCCCGACGGACAGTCGAACGACACGCAGGGCAGTCCGCAGCGCATCGCCTCGATAAGAACTAACGCGAAACCCTCTTGGTGCGAACTCATCACATAGAAGGCGGCACGGGCGTAGGCCGATGCCACGTCGTCGGTGAAGGGATGAAGATGTATGTGGCTGGATAATCCCAAACCGTCTATTTGTTGTTGAAGGCTATTTTTACCCCCCCCACTGCCATATATATCGAGATGCCATGCGGGATGTCGTTCCGTCACGGTCTTCCATGCGTCAACGAGCAGGTCGTATCCTTTCTCGGGGGAGAGACGGCCAAGCGTCACCACGCGGCGACTGCTATAGTTGCAAGGAGCCGACGGACGGATATTGGTGAAATTGGGGATGACCTCCACACGGCGTGCTGTGGTCCATAGAGCCGCGTCATCATGTGTCAGCGTTGCCACGGCGGTGGCATGGCGCGCGTCGCGGTGTATGGTGAGCTTGCTGTACCAAGGCACCAACCTGTCATGGATGATGTTGCTGATGCTGCCGTGACATTCGATGACCGTCTTGTAGTTGAGCCGCCAGAAGCCATCGGGGACGTAGTTGATGGTTGTCACAACGATGTCGGGACGCAGGTCGCGGAGAACGTCCATGAGCTTTTGCTTCGAGTTTCGCCGCCAGCGCATCCTGCCTATAAAGAAACCGACGGGATTAGCCCAAAACGACTTCTTCGGGTCGAAAATTTGGGCAAGACATATCTGTCTCACCTTGTCGGAGAGCTGATAGACATTCTCGCTGTTTTTGCGTTGGCACATGCACACCACGCTCACGTTATATTTCCCCGTCTCCGCCAATCCGTTCAATTTGTCGGCCTCAATGCGGTTGAGTCCGCCCCACACGCTTAGCGACTGGAGGATATAGACAATATTGGGTTTCTTGTTGTCCATAGTCAAGTCTAAGTCAATAGAAAATCTTTTTGTTGGCAAAATAAAGAAGGAACTTATTGTCTTCCAGAAACTGATTTTGCAAGTCCATAAGTTCTGAATTTATTCCCATCACCTCAAGGGTCTTGTCAAAAACGACATAAAACTCTATAGCAAGCCCGTCTTCTATATTCCGATATCTGACACATCTAGGTTTTACAATACCGTCATAGGTGTGCCATAATTGTCCGATAGCTTCATTAGCCCTTTGTATTATCGTCTTATAGTTTGGAGAGGCGACATTGGTTTTGAATTCTACGAAGCACATCTCCTTTTCGGTAAGGAGCATGCCGTCACATACGCCACCTTCCACAACTTTCTTTCCTGTGATGATGCAACCGTCAAGCGGAAGCAACGCTATAGTCGAACGACTTGGATTCTCCGCTACGAAGCATTTGTCGTCGAAGGCAGGCTTCGTGTCTGTCCAGTCGGTATGCCCCAATTCATTATCATCATAAACGAAGAGGCTGTTTGCATTGCTCTTGTCAAAAACATCTGCCACATGCCGGTTGCCGCAATCTTGCAGAGCAGAACCCAACCGGATGTTCTTGATGGCCTCGGGCAGTTCTCTATCTTTTGAGAGTCTTGGCATAGCTTTGATAAAGAGAGTTGAAAATACGCATGATATCATCGGAAGCCGAGTCGAGTTCGTTCTTTGAAACAAGACCTGTCTTAGGATTTATGACTGATTGGCAATAGCAATTGTCGGAAGAAGACAAACGGTAGGCAGCAATGTCGTTTTTGTCAATATGATAACATACCGGAAGAACCTGACCTACACTGTCCCTCAAACTTTCATCGGCATTGGCATAGGCCTTTCCGCCCATAATCATGGTGTTGAGAATAGCCAAAGTATAAGGACTATGGGTTGTCAATACAAGCATGTTATTGTTGGACGATGTTGCATTGGCAACCAGTGAATACAAAACTTGCATCTGTGACTTCGGAAACAAATTCAGTTCGGGCTCTTCTACAATATTTATGAACTGGTCGTACCTGTTGGCCAAAGACAACTGACGTATCATCATGTCTTTGACGCTATCGGTATAGTCTTCATTCTGCATGATTTCAGCCACCCTCTTTTCCAACTTGTCTTTTTCTTCCTTCGACAGTTTCGTTTCCACCCGTTCTGTTATCATTTTAGTTAGATATTCCGATACCATAGACATCGGCAGAGAAGATTGCACTCCACTCGATGCATTGACAAGCCGCACCTTATATCCTTCTCCATAGATCCAACTTGCATCGTTCAATGCGTCATATTCAAAACGCAATCCTTCAAACGGAAGGGCATATCCTTTCTGAAAGTATTTCTTGGCATTTACAAACTCATCAGAGAATGTCTCGCTCGAATCTGGCAATTCCTTTAAGAGTTTCGTCTTATTCTCAGCCACGCTCACGATAGAGCGTTCGGCAGGAACATACATTATCTTGGGAAGACCATCCATCTCCACATCCTTGGCATAGACATGAAAGTTTCCTTCCTCATAAACAAAGTCATACAGTGGCCCTTCAAACCTGATGTATGTATCAGGACGAATGAAAGAGTCTATCCTGTGATAGGCACATAGTTTAGTCTTGAACCGATTGTGTTGTTCGAAATACGACAACTTGTATTTCTTTTGGCTTAACACTTTCTCTGTCCACTTGAACATAGAGAAAAGTTTCGCTATGCAGCTCTTTCCCGTACCTTGGTCGCCCACGAACAAGGTTACCTTCCGAAAGACAACATCAATATCCTTTACAGGTCCAAATGATCTGACTATTATTCGTTCGTTCATGATGATTCTAAACTAAAAAATCTTTCCCAATCAATGGTTCCGCTATACAAACACCGCGTCGTCGTACCGCAGCATGAGTTTGCCGTCGGTCCAGCCTTCGTCATAGGCGACGCTCTCGCCAAGGAGATATTCGCGGATGAGGAGTTCGGGATAGTTGGCACCGCTCATGTAGGTGAGCGGATATCCGCCGCCGAAGCGGGGGTTCACCTCGATGCCCACGATGTCGCGGGTGTCGGGGTGGAAGAAGAGTTGCATGCAGATGCAGCCCACGCAACCGTCGATGTGGGCGAGGCGTTCTTTCAGATAGGGTACGATGGCGTTCTTCGCCGTGCGCCCTTTGTTTATTTCGCCGGCACGAATCTCGATGCGCTCGCGCGGCACGATGCTCTTCACCTCGTGGTCGCGGCCGAAATACATGTCGACGGTGTATTCCTTATAGACCTTGCGGTCAATGTACTCCATGAACAGCAGTTTGTCGTCGTGGAGGATGTCGTCGGTGAGTTCCTCGGGCTTCGTGATGAAGTGGAGGTTGGTGCTGAGCGACCCGTCGTAGGGCTTGGCGAAGAGCGGGAATGTGGGGTGATGCTTGTCGACGGGACGCGGCACACGGATGCCACGGCTCTCGAAGAAAGCCCCGGTGTTGCGTTTGTCACGACACACGCCCACAAACGCCTCGTCACCCACGATGAGGTGGATGCCCTCCCCAGCAAACCGATTCTTTTGGGCGACAAGCACCATCAGTTCGGTGTCGATGGTGGGCACGACGATGCCCACGCCATGCTCACGGCAGAGCGAGAGCAGGAGGTCGGGATATTCGGGTGCCGTCACGCGGGGCACGG
>CAVBBO010000096.1:0-7139 GCA_963593695.1 Escherichia coli
TTTCATTTTGTATGCCTTCCGTTCTTCCTTCTGCTCTTCCTTCTGCTCTTCCTTCCGCTCTTCCTAATGCTTCTCCTAACGCTCTTCCTTCTGCCAAGCCGTCTTGTTTTGCGCCTTCAAGCACCGACAAGGTATCGCGGTATTTTTTCAATCCCACGTCGTATTTCATGCGCTCTTGCCTTGAAAGTGAAGCAACATCCGCAATTTGTTCCAATCTCTTGAACACTGAGCTTTTTGCCGCCCATGGCAATCTTGTTAAGGTCTCCATATTCTTTAGCACATAAATCCATTTTTCGAAATCGGTCTCACACTCGTCTGCTTCCTTGGTGAATAAGGGAAGTTGCATGAATGTCATCCTCGCCTTGTCGGAGAATGTTTTTCCGCTTTTCCTGTCAATCAATCCCACGTCTGTGCGAAACTGCTTGTCAAAGTCCATGGGACAGAAATTAAGGAATGCCACGAGATACACCGCGTCAATCTTGTATTGCCAGTCCGCCCCCTTCTCTCCTTGTCTTGCAATGGCTTCGGACACATAATATATGCTCCTGTTTTTGAAATAGGGCTGCGACTTGTTTTGCATCTCAACGATGATGTTCTCGTTCCTGTCTGTCTCGCAATAAATGTCGTAGATGAGCGAACGGTCATCCTCAAAGAGGGCAGGCTGTTCCTTGTCAAGGAACGTGATGTTGGTGATGTGTTCCTCGCCCGCCATCATACTGTTCAGGAAGTCTAATATCAATGGCTTTGATATCTCTTGCCCGAAGATTCTCTTGAAGCCGATGTCTGTAAAGGGATTGATGAATCTTGCCATAATGTGCGCCTCTTTGTTAGTTTATTTGCAAATGTAGATAAAAATCTCGAATTATAAGCCAAACACGGGAAAAAACGTTGAAATATATATTTTAATATAGTGGAGCGTCAGAAGAAAGGGTCGTGTCAATACTCAAAGCTGAGATTGACACGACCCTTTTGGGGGAGTACGGCTCGTTGGCCGTACCGCACATTGTATATTATGTGCTATTTCATTATTACGCCGCTGTCATCGGTTGGGTTCTGTGTGAGAGTGCCTGGATAAGCGTTGATGGCATTCTGCGGAATGTAGTAGGTCACGCGGAAGTCGCTTGTCTTCACCTCCTCGTGCTGGTTGTGAGGGCCAGGGTAATCGCGGGTCAGCGAGTGGCCGTTGCGGAACACGTCGTAGCTGCGCTCTGCTTGGTATGCAAGCTCAAGTTGGCGTTCTTTGTCGATGAGTTCGAATGCGTTGTTGGCGTTGAGCGTTCCGGCAGGATAGCCACCGTTCACGATAGAGCGGTTACGTATGGTGTTGAGATCGGCAAGGGCCTCGTCATACCTGCCAAGCTTCGCGAGAGCCTCCGCACGGTTGAGGTAAATCTCGCCCAATCGGCTGATGACCGGCGAGTGGAGCTGTGAGTCCTCACCCTCGCGCGAGCACTTCACGATGTAGAACTGCGGATACTCGCGGTTTATGGTGATGTAGTTGTCGAGCATTCCCTGGTAGGTCTTGCCGTTGTAGTTGATCGTGTAGTACTCGTCGGCCTCATGCCCGGCCACAGGGGTCAGGTCGTATGAATTATTGTCCTTGTCAACGCAGGAGACCTTGTTGCCGGTATGCGTGGTGGTGAACTGGGCATAGTGCTTGTTGTTGTCGCTGCCCACGTAGATGAAGCGGAACACCTCCTTGTTGTCGTCGGTGTATGTCGGCTCTATGAAGTTGGCACGCGCGTCCACAATCTTCTTCGAAGCCGCGCGCCAGTCGTTGCGCCCGGTCTCGTTGAGAAGGTCGATATACTTCTCGCTGGCGTACATCTCGCCCCAGCCCATGCCGCCAATGTTGGAGTACATGCCGCCTATGCCGTAGTAGTGGTCGTATCCTGAAAACTCCGAAGCCACGCGCTTAACCACGAATATGGCCTCGGGGTTGTTTTCGGGCACGATGGTGTTATACTTCATGAACTCCTCGCGCGGAAGCAGGGAGTAGTCGCTGTTTGAGATCACCTTGTTGGCATAGTCCACGGCAAGCTGCGCATACTCGCGGTTTGGGCTCTCGTAGGTACCGCTCATGTAAAGATACACGCGCGAGAGCATGGCTTGTGCGGCAGCTTTTGAGGCGTATGCTGCGCCACGGTTCTTGCTCATGAGCTCCTCTGCCTTTTTCAGGTCGCTAATGGCCTGCTCGTAGGTTTTCTCCACTGTCGCGCGGTCGTCGAGCTTCAGGTCAAGTATGTCGTCGGGCGTGCCGTTGACGATTGGCACGCCAAGGTTCTTCTCCGGCGCCTGGTAGTAAGGGCGGCCGTAGGCACGGCAGAGGTAGAAATACATCATGCCGCGCACGTAGTAGCACTCACCAAGCGAGTTGTTAACGTCGGCATCGCTTCCTTCCGGCACCATCTTTATGATGTTTGACGCCTGCGCTATGGCCTTATAGCCATAGTCCCAGAAATTCTGCAGACGATAGTTGTTGGGCGTGCGCGAGTAGGATATGAACTCGAAGAAGGCGTCAGTGGACTGGCCGCGAATGACGATGTTGTCGCCGGCGTACTCGCCACAGCGGTGCATAGGGTCGGACCAGGTTTTCAGCTGCGCGTACATGCCGTTGAGCAACGCGTCCAGGTTGCCGGCTGGGTCGTTCTTTATCTGTTCGTCAGACATTGAGTATGACGGGAAACGCTCGATGTCGCAAGAGGCGCACAGCGTGGCGCCACCGAGCATGAGCATCAATATACTTTTCTTCATTTTCATTGTGGTCAAGATTTTAGAAAGTTAAGTTAACACCAAGCATGAACTTGCGCACTCTCGGGTAGACGGATGTGCCGCCAGTTGTGCGCATCTCGCCGCTTTCTGCCGGAATCTCTGGGTCCACGCCCGAGTAGTTGGTGATGGTGAAGAGGTTCTCGCCTGAGAGCGACACGCGCAGTGTCTGTATGCCATACTTCTTGAGGTCGAAGTTGTAGCCCAGGGTGAGCGAGCGGAGCTTCAGGTAGTCGGAGCTTTCAAGATAGCGCGTGGAAGCCTTGTTGCCCTTGTCCTGGTTGTTGTACATCGCGCGTGGGTGCGTGGCTATGTCGCCCGGCTTCTCCCATCGCGTCCATCCCTTTTGCAGCTTCATCTGGTTGCGGTCGCCCGCGTAAGCACCGTCTGAGTCGAACTCCTGGCGGAAGTAGCTATAGATGTGACCGCCGAGAGAATAGCCGAAGTTGGCCTGGAGGTCGAAGCCCTTGTAGAACAACGATGTGGCGAAACTGCCGTATACGTCGGGCGATGCCTTGCCGCACTTGTAGTATGAAGCCTTGGAGTACTCCGTGGTTGTCACCTTGTTGCCGTCATTGTCGTTCGTATACCACATTGGCTTGCCGGTCTCCGGGTCAACGCCTGCCCACTGTGGCATATAATAAGTGTCCACAGGTTCGCCCACTTCGAGGAGTCGCTGCGTAGAGCCGGCTATGCCTGTGCCGTCGCCTATGATGACGGGTTTCACGACGTAGTTGCCGTTGGCGTCGCGCTGCTTGTAGAGGTCGCGCAGCTCATTGACGTTGTGCGATATGTTGGCTGTGAGATTCCACGTGAAGTCCTTTGTGCGGATGATGTCGCCACCAATGGTAAGCTCTACGCCCTTGTTGCGCATCTTGCCGATGTTTTTCCAGATGCTTGTCACGCCGACAATACCTGTCACCGGCACACTGTAAAGAATGTTGCTCGTGTTCTTGACATACAGGTCGAGGTTGGCTGTCAGGCGGTTTTGGAAGAATGCCGCGTCGATGCCGACACCTGTCGTGAGGGTCTTCTCCCATGTGAGGTCCTTGTTGCCGATTTGCGAGATGAGCGCGCCAGAGTTCTCGTTGTATGATCCGTTGACCGAGTAGAGCGAGTATGACGGGTAGAGGGATGTGGGCACGTTGCCCACCTGACCAACTGACGCGCGGAGCTTGAGCAAGTCGACCCAACTGGCCTTAAACCACGCCTCGTTGTTGATGTTCCATGCGCCACTGACGGAGAAGAAGTTGCCGTAGCGGTGGTTGGAGCCGAAGTTTGAGCGTCCGTCGCGACGCAGCGAGAACTCGGCATAGTAGCGTCCGTCGTAGTTGTAACGCCATTGCGTGAAGAAAGACTGCTTTGCCCATGCCGTGCGGTAGCCTGTGGCCTTCTCCGGCTTTGCGGCCGTGTAGAAGTCCTCGAAGCCTGAGATGAAGCCGGTGGCGTAAACGTCGGTGTATTTCATCTCGTAGTCGTTGAACTCATAGGCCAGCAAACCGTTCACGTTGTGTTTGCCGAACGACTTTTGGAAGCGCAGCAATTGGTTGGTGTAGCGGCGTGTTGAGTTGTAGTTGTATTCGGTCGTGCGTCCGCTTACGCCCTCTGCCGAGCTCGACTTCGGGTCGTAGTAGCCGTGCGTCTGGCTGTTGTAATACTTGTAGCTGTTCACGGAAGAGAACGTGAGCCACGGCGTGATGTTGATGTCGAAATCGAAGCCGCCGCCAACGTCGTATGTGCGGCTGTTTGAGTAGTCGCCGCACGCGAGGTCGTTGAGGTAGTTAGTGGCCTTCGAGTTCACCCAGCCGTCGTAGTAGTTTGGCACGATGTTGCCGTCCTTGTCGTATGGGCTGTCCCATGGCATCATCGAGTACATGGCGCTGACGCTGTACTGGCGGTCGTCCGTGTCGGTGCGCGAGCCGCTGATGTTTGGCTTGATGGTGAGCCACTTGTATGGCTTGTAAATCACCTTGAAGCGTGCGCTGTAGCGGTCGAGCTTGTAGCCCTTCACGGCACCCTCCTCCTTGTAGTAGCCCATGGTGAACATCGACTGTATCTTCTCGGTGCCGCCGTTGATGGTGAGGTTGTAGTCCTGGGTGCTGCCCGTCTTCTTGGCGAGCTTGTACCAGTCGAAGTTGTCGTTGCGCAGGTCTTCGTTCCAGCGCGGGAAGTTTACGGCATCCACGTTTTGGAACGACTTGTAGTAGTCGTAGAATTCTGCGCCGTTCATCATCTTCAGGTTGCCGCGGTCGAGCTCGCTGATGCCCGCCTTGGCAGTGAGCGTGATAGACATCTTGTCGTGGCGCGCCTGCTTGGTGGTGACCACAATCACGCCGTTGGCACCCTCCGAACCGTAGATGGCTGTTGATGCCGCGTCCTTCAAGACGGTCATCGACTCTATGTCGTCAGGGTTGAGGTTGCCTGCGCTGTTGCCCACGATAACGCCGTCGATAACCCACAGAGGCGCCGTCTCACCGTTGATGGAAGTCTGTCCGCGTATGATGATGGCGCCTGTGCTACCTGGCTGACCTGATCCTGGTGCGACATATACGCCCGACACCTTGCCGTTGAGCATGTTCTCAACGGTGGCTGATGTCACGTCCTTGAGCTTGTCTGCCTTGAGGTTGGCCATTGAACCGGTGAGCGACTCCTTCTTTTGAGTGCCGTAGCCCACGACCACAACCTCGTCGAGCGACTCTGAGTCCTCGTGTATTTCGACCTTCATGTTGTTGTGTGCCTGAAACTCGCTGTTCTGGTAGCCAACATACGACACCTCAAGCCGCGAGCCTTCCTTGGCGTTGATTTCAAAGTTTCCGTCAACGTCGGTGACGGCGGCGAGTTTCGTGCCCTTCACCTTCACGCTGGCACCAATAATTGGGTCGCCAGTCTTGGCATCAACTATGGTCCCCTTGATTTTGCCTGTCTGCTGAACTATGGGCAGACTCTCCGGTGTAGCGTAGTTGTCAGCGTATGCCGCGTTTGCTGCCAACAAAGTGGCGCACATAAGCATACCCATTTTCAGTTTTTTTGCCATACTTATTATCTTTTGGTTAATACTTAGGTTACTTTTTTTAAGTAATTTAACTACAAAGTTAATGAAATGTTATCGTTGGGTGGTAATCGCCGTGTTAAAAAAGTGTAAACATGTGCAAAAAGGGCAAATGTCGCCTTTGCACTTAAAAGCCATCGCCTTTACACTGAAAAGCCGTTGCCTTTCCAATGGAATGACAACGGCTTTTCAATGATATGGCGATGCCTTTTCAATGGAATGCCTAACGGGTTGGTAATCAGCGCTATGGAATCCATCTTCTGGTAATGGATGCGATGGTGCCGTTCTTGAAGACCACTTTGGTGTCTTTATGTGAGCAGCTGCATAAAGCTATTATCATTGCGCTGCAAAAACAAGATTTGTTTATAATGTTTTCAATGTTTTATTATGGTCTCAATTTCCTCTGCAGAAAGTCCAGTGGCAATGGCTATGGTCTTGATGTCCATTCCAATGGCAGAGAGTCGTCTTGCGGTTTCTGCCTTTTCATTTTGTATGCCTTCTGCTCTTCCTTCCGCTCTTCCTTCTGCTCTTCCTTCTGCCAAGCCGTCTTGTTTTGCGCCTTCAAGCACCGACAAGGTATCGCGGTATTTTTTCAATCCCACGTCGTATTTCATGCGCTCTTGCCTTGAAAGTGAAGCAACATCCGCAATTTGTTCCAATCTCTTGAACACTGAGCTTTTTGCCGCCCATGGCAATCTTGTTAAGGTCTCCATATGTCTGTAAAGGGATTGATGAATCTTGCCATAATCTGCGCCTCTTTGTTGGTTTGTTTGCAAATGTAGATAAAAATCTCGAATTATAAGCCAAACACGGGAAAAAACGATGAAATATATTTTGTTCTCCTTACGAATTGCATTATCTTTGCAGCTGGATTGATTCGCCATCGTGCGATGAAGTCTGTTTTTGTGGGTAAAAAAATAGCGTTTGCTGTTTATTCGAAAAACGTTCAGGAAACTTGGCGGTGGATAGAATGCGCACAGAATAAACAAGTGGATGCCTGCGATAGCGTGGGCGTTCAACTTGTCTGTGCACATGGGTTTCCGCCAAGTACCTCTGAACGTGGACAGGTTGAATTGTCCGCGTTTTTTTGTTTAGGTACTTGGCGGAACCTTCGTTTTAAAAGAATAACAAGGCAGTCGCATTAAAACTATACGCTTTAATGCTATGGCAAAAACTTTGATTGAAGAGCTACCTCGTATTGCAAGCGAAGGTAAGCAAGATGCTCAGCGCATCATCGAGCGACTGAGCAGTGGCACTCGCATTGGATTGCAGACCAATGAGCTGGTGCTGCCACGCAAGGATGTCTCCGGTTTCTTCCGTG
>CAVBBO010000097.1:0-6674 GCA_963593695.1 Escherichia coli
TAGTATATATCGTATTGATAATCAATATGTTGATAACTTTTCAAGGAACGACTAAATAATCAGACTGCTTGCGAAAGGCTCTTGCTGGAGCATGCTTTTGGCGTAGCTGGTAGAATCGTGAAAACCGATTGTCCCTCACCGCGTATTTGCACAATGCCCGTACAACAACCTTATTGGTTAGACTGTCATCATTGTCCATAATCCATTATCGTTTCTCCAAATTTTATCATCAAAATAGTTCTCATAGTTCTCATACTCTTCAGCTGATAGATTAATTGTTGTTCTGTCTTCACTCATTGCTTATTGTTTTTTAGAGTAGATATTAGAGTTTGTTCAAGTCTGATATGGCCTTTGCCTTCAGTTTCTTCGACCAAGGTCCTTTCTCTATTTTGCGCCTAATGGTTTCCTTGGTCTCACCTTTCTTGTAGAGCTTCTTTATTATCGCCTTGAACAAGACATCAAAGCCGAACTCTGTCAAGGCGGAAGAAGCCTGGCCGGCTATCAGCAAGAAGGCTACTCCTCCTATCATTCCACCGGGACCAAGCAGGGCCAACGCAGCCGTTATGGCTGCCGCACCACTCAAGCCTGTCATAGAGATTGCTACAAAAAACATTACTCCAGGCACTCCAAAACCTGCAATTTTGTTCACTACTTTATCCATTCCACTATAATTTTTATGGATTAATACTAATTGGAAGCGACTTCGTAAAACACAGGCAGGCTTCCTTCTACCCTTACTTTACTTTTTATTTCTGATGCAAAATTAGGAGAAACTTCTCGGAGTTATCAGAACAAAAACATATCTTTGTAGCCGAAAATCACTTTTTGGTCCTAATCGCAAAATACGGAGATTATAAGAAAAAAATATCATGAGAACAATCAAGCAATTTGACCCAAAAGACTATAAGTCTCTATTGAAAGGCGTGATAGATTCGCGTTTGTTGTTTACCACCAAGGAAAGCATTGCCAACCACATTGGCATAATGTCTTTAAAGAAGCAAGCCGTGGGGAAAGCCATACCCAGCAAGTTTCTGCAGAAAAGTATATTCGAGGCTTTAAGCGATGATGTGGCATATATGTGTGACAACCAGATAGACTTGGCTAGCTTTATCAATAGATACAAAGAAGCCTCAGACTTTTACCACAAAAGAATAAAAAACCTAAGCTATTTCAAGAACGAGCCAGACGGCAGCTTCAATCAGCATCTTTTTGACCTGCTGGATATGGTTTATGTCAGAAATGCCATCGATGAAACTCTTGGCGCAAAAGAAAGGAAATGCATAGAAAGCATATATGATGAAGAGAATGATGCTCTCAATGTAGACGTGGCAATCATCATCATGCTTATCCTTAAGGTTCTTCCCACTTATAATGAAGGTGGCGACTTCGGGTCGTCATACGAAAACGGCAGCCAATATGAGAAGACCATTGAGAAAGACTTCGACACAATGTGTCGTTTCCTAAAGAAATATAGCAAACATCAAGAATTCGACTTCATCTGCTCATTGGATGTTTTTGAGCGAGTCGTCATAGAAGCTCAACGTGTAAAGGAGGAAACGCCGGATTGCAACAACATACCCGTCATGAACAGGGTAACATTATATTGGTATACCGCTACCGTCCTCAACGACATGGACGCCTATATACATTCTGACAAATGCGCAAAACGCTCGGAAGAAAATCAGCAAACCCAACTGTTTCCCGACATATCTGGCTTCTGGTGCAAAGACAAATCGGGAAACCTCTCTTCTTATTGGAAGATAAGACAACGGAATTATGGATATGAAGTAGAGATATGCGAAAGAACAAGCAGAGGAATAGAATACGACACCGCCGAATTGTATTTATACGACTATACCTCAAACTTCTATGACGACAACTTGATAAGTCAAAGAAAAAACGAGGAAAGATTCAGGAAGCAACTATACAAAGGCCTTCTGTGCCTGTCAAGTTTTGTGAAGCCTTATTTTGACGAGTCGTTCCCTTTTGACACCAAGACCATCAACAATTTCATCTGCTACATAGATTTCAACGACAAGGGGCAAGCTGTGTGTATAGAAATTTTCCCTATGACCCGCAATGGCAACTTAAGAAAATGCGTCCTATACCCAATTTCCGAGGAAAAGCAATTGGCGCAAATCGACAAAAAAATGGAAAGAACAAACACAGGCTTCCAATACAAGGCTCGTAGGAGCCTCGTTGCCATAACCCAAGAATACTTGTATCTTGGACGTTTGACAAAAGAAGAGATATGTAGCGACGAAGAGTGTTTGGATGACAAGAAATATGATGAATTCTATAAAGTGCCTAAAATCTTGAACGACACCTTTTGGGACTTTAAGATGACATCAAACATCAGCCTTGCCGTGGCCTCTTTCGAAGATGGCGACCGCTATTATATCGCCGCTTCAGACTCTTTGGATTATTACGACATAACAGATCTCGAAAAGACAAAAGAGAAATATGGGGTGGAGATTCAGCTTGTCAAGACGATAGAGCAAGACTGAGAGGATGTATGGACTGCCATCTTGCCCACCGCCTCAAAGTATTCAATAGGGCGTGTGTCTAATCGTTTCTACTGAGAATATTCATTGAAAATCCGCAGTGCTACTGAGGATTTTCAATGAAAATCCGCAGCAAAGATACGATTGTTTTCCGAAATGTCAAAAGGATTATGCTGTTTCTTTTAAAACTCTTTGCGAAATATAATAATATGCAAGCAAGGAAGATAAGCAGACGGGTTACAGAGGAGACCTGCTTGAGAGATTTTCGCCAAATTACCGAACAAAACTCGGCCAAATTACCGAACAAAACTCAGCCAAATTACCGAACGAAACACGGCCAAATTACCGAACGGCACATTAAAAGTGCTTGAAAAGTTTGTGAGTCAATGGTTTGCTGTGACAGGCGGATGTTTTGCCGGACAGCAAAAATGGCAAACATGCAACCTCGTTCGTCTCATATTCTGAAAGACGTCAACGTGTTCGAGTGAGCCTACTGAGATGTTTGCGGTGACGAGACCGTGCGTGAGCTTTAAAACAGCAACGGCTTCCCATTGAAATGCCGATGGCATTGCAGTGGGAAGCCGTTGCTGTTTCAGTGGAAAGCCGATGCCTTTTCAATGCAAGGCCGACGGGGTCATCTCACCGTGGGGATGTTGAACTCGCAGACCTTGCTTATCTTCTTGTCGCCCTGCACCACGCTGACGCAGAAATGGGCTTCGCCGTCTTTCAGACGGTTGTCGGCCTTCACGAGGGCTGTGTACCTGATGCCCTTGCCCGGCTGTATCGACTCCACGTGCATGTTTGGCGAGATGGCTATGTGGCGGTTGCCCGATGTCTCCACCACCGTCGGCACCACGTCGTAGAGTGTGTGGTTGCCGCGGTTGTAGACCTCGAAGATGACCTTGCTCATCTCGCCGCGCTTTATCTTGCCGTCCTGGTTGTCGTCCACGAAGCGGGCGTTGCGGATCTCTATGTCGGGAGTGTATTTCAGGTCGCTGGCGAGGCTCTCCACGCCCGACTCCATCGGCATGGTCACGTCTGGCTGCTTGGCGCTGTAGTTGCCGCTGTAGTCGGAGCCCTTGAAGTCGTAGATGCGGTCGTCGCCCCCGTTGTTGGCATCGAAGCCGCTGTTGGAGTCGCTGGTGCTGCCGGAGTCGTAGGTGTAGGAGCTTTGGCTCCTTGCCTGCCGCTCAGCCCTCCTGGCTCGCATGTCGGCAATGTCGGCGTCGTGCTGTGCCTGCTGTTTCTGGTCGGCTGCCTGGCCTATTGCCGCGCCAGCCACGGCACCGCCGACCATGCCCACCAAGGTGCCCACGTCGCTGCCGCGAGGCCCTCCGGCTATGCCGCCGATGGCGGAACCGAAGATGCTGCCAAGGGAGCTGCCCATATAGATACCGGAACCCGTATAAGTGTCGCAGCTGCCGAGAAGCAGCAGAGCCGACATACCGATGATGAATGACTTGCCCATATTCTTTGTCTTTTTTATTATTGTTCTGGTTGCAAAGTTACGGCAAAAACGCAGCCGATGGCATCCTTTTCCCCTATTTTAACGTAGGTATTTCCCTATTTTGTCGCCCACGGCCCGCTTTACTTCAGGCTCACGCCTATCTTGGCGTAGCGGATCTTCTCGCCCGGGGTTACCATGCGGTCGGCCTTGAGCTTGATGTAGCGTGCCTTCACCGTCTTGAAGCTCACGGTCTGAGCTATGGGGTTGTTTTGTATGTTGGAGAATTCGCCCGAGGCAAGCGTGCCGATCGTGTTGCCGTTGGCGTCGCAGGTGCTGATGGTGTAGGTGTGGATCAGTCCGGTGGGCTTGTCGCCCTGCACGGGCAGGTATTGCAGCGTGTTGATGTCGGTGGTCTTGCCCAGGTCTATCACCATGGCGTCGTCGCCCAGCTCGTTGATGGTGAGCGGCAGCGAGGCTATGTCTTCAGCCGCCTTGCTCCACGAGAGTTGCGAGTCTTTGCCGCCGTAGTAGACACCGATGTTGTTGATGCACAGCGGGCCGCGCGCGTCGAGGATGCGCACGCGTATGCCCTTCGATGTCACCGTGGCGAAGCGCAGCAGGCGCTTGTAGCCTATGGTGGTGGTCTCCTCCGGCTGGTCCACGGCCTTCCATGAGCCGTCGGCAGCGAGATATTCCACGCAGAACTTCTTCACGCGCTGTCCCAGGGGTATGTATTCCTGCAGCATGATGCGGTTCATGGGCTGCGCCTTCTTCAGGCGGAACTCTATGTCGGCTGTCGTCACCCCGTCGGGCGTTGCCCAATAGGTGTCCCACGAGTTGTCGGTGATGGCCTTTGCCGCAAACTGCTTGCCTCTGGTGCTGCTGACCTTTGGCGCCATGCCAGCCACGATGCTGTGGCCCAGCTCGCGCTCTATTATCTTGTGGAACGCCACGGCGTTGGCTGAGTCTATGGGGTGGATGAGGCCGTCGCGGTCCACGGGGAAGTTGAGCAGGAAGGTGGCGTTGTGGCCCACGCTGCGATAGTAGAGGTCCACGAGCTGTTCAGGCGACTTCACCTTGTCGTCCTCCTCGGGGTGGTAGAACCATCCCGGGCGTATCGACACGTCGCACTCCGCCGCTGTCCACTGGTTGCCGTCGGCATGGCCATATTGCAGTTCGGGATACTTGGGATAGCCAGGGTACACCTCGCCCTTGCGCAGGAACGCCCAGTTGGTTTCTCCGGCAAATCCCTTCTCGTTGCCCACCCATCGGCATCCGGGGCCGCCGTCGCCGAAGACCACGGCTTGCGGTTGCAGGCTGTCGAGCATCTCGAAGATGCGGGGGTAGTTGTAATAGTTTTTGCGGTCTATGGTGCGCCTGTCCTTGGCTCCGCCATAGTAGCCGTCGCCGCCGTTGGCACCGTCGAACCACACCTCAAACACCTCGCCGTAGTTGGTGAGCAGGTCGCGCAGCTGAGCATAGAAATAAGGCAGGTATTGCGGCGTGGCGTAGTCGGCTCGCGAGCGGTCCCAGGGCGAGAGATAGACGGCGAACTTCAGCCCGTGTTTCTTGCACGCGTCGGCGAGTTCGCGCACCACGTTGCCCTTGCCGTCGCGCCATGGCGACTGGCTCACGTTGTAGTCGTTGCCGGCAAACGGCCACAGGCAGAAGCCGTCGTGGTGCTTGGCGGTGAGGATGACGCCCTTCATGCCGGCAGCCACGAGGGTGCGCGCCCACTGCTCGCAGTCGAGGCGTGTGGGGTTGAAGGTCTTGGGGTCGGAGTCGCCATAGCCCCATTCGCGGTCGTTGAAGGTGTTGAGGCCGAAATGTATGAAGGCGTAGGTCTCCATCTTCTGCCAGTCCACTTGCTTCTGCTCGGGCAGGGGCAGAACGGGCGCGGGAGCCTTCACGTTGTCGCTTGCCGAGGCAGGGAGTGCGGTCATGGCGGCGAGAGCCAGCGTGGCTATCGACTTGTTGATTAGCTTATTGTTCATTTTTGGGTTGTAATATAAGGTTTTTGCAAATTTACGCTATTTATTTGTCATCACGGTTTATCGGGTCGTATTTTTTTCGTAACTTAGCGACAAAATATCTAAAAGTCATGGAAGAGGAGATAAGGAGGTACCCCATCGGTATCCAGACGTTCCGGAATATCATCGAGGGCAACTATGTCTACGTGGACAAGACCCGCTACATAGTGGATTTCTTGAAGCGAGGCTTGAAGTTCATCTTCCTGAGCCGCCCGCGGCGGTTCGGCAAGTCGCTCTTTGCCTCCACGCTTCATGCCTACTATGCCGGTCAGAAGGAGCTCTTCGAGGGTCTCGCCATCGCCTACTACGAGAAGGATTGGGTGAAGCATCCCGTGCTGCATTTCGACATGAGCGGCGCCAAGCATTTCGACAAGGAAGCTCTCAAGACCTATCTCGATCTGCAATTGTTGCCGTATGAAGACCTGTATGGCAGCAACGAGAGGGAGGTCAATCCCAACGACCGTCTCACCGGCATCGTGCGCCGCGCTTATGAGAAAACCGGGCAGAAGGTGGTGGTCATCATCGACGAGTATGACGCTCCGTTGCTCGACGTGGTGCACGAGGAGGACAACCTGCGTGACCTGAGGCTCATCATGCAAAACTTCTACAGCCCGTTGAAGATGCTCGACCCATATCTAGAGTTCGTGTTCATCACCGGCATAACGAAGTTCTCGCAGCTCAGCATCTTCAGCG
>CAVBBO010000098.1:0-6579 GCA_963593695.1 Escherichia coli
ATAGGTGTCCAGCAGGTATGTGTACATCTGGTCGCGCACCACCTCATTGGGGACGATGAACTTGGTGGCTCCGTTCATTGTTCCGTCAATCGTCACCATGCCAAAGTAGAAGAGCAGACTGAGGAAGTTGTCGGGATCGTTGATGCGTTCGGCAGGGAAGTTCTCATTGAGGCTGCCTGTCACAAACCCTTTGGTCACCAGTTCCTGTATGATGCTGGCATCGTGGGAGAAGTCCTTGTCGTGACGTATGAGCATGCGTATCTTGTCGTAGTCGATGCGTATGTTGGACTCCACCATCTTGTCGGGCATATCGTAGTCGTTGCGGATGTAGTTGTCCAGAAAGTTGAGCACCATGACAGAGTTGTACATGGTGGTTTTGCCGTAACTCTTGATGGCGAAGCAATAATTGTCATACCATGGTTTCATCGCCTTTATAAGTTCGTCCACTGTATGGTTGAACGGCAATACTCCCGCATAGTATTCCAGCATCTCGCGTACCTCTTCTTCTGTAAATCCGGTCATTTCGTTGAACTCGGGCGCAAGCGAGTAATTGGTGCCGATATTGAAACCGCTGGTGAGGTCATCCATGGTTACAGGGCTGACGCCTGTCACGAAAACCCGTCCGAGTGACGAGCCTGATGCGCCCTTGATGGCGTTGAAGAATCTTCTGAGGTATCCCTCACCGTGTGTCTGTTCCCTGTATCTCTTCTCATGGTCCTTGTTGGCAAGAATCATATTGGTGAAGTTGTCATACTCATCAATAAAGAGATATATCTTCTGTCCCGCATCTGTACATTTCTGACAGAGATATTTTAGTTTCGACACGGCATCGGGTTCCGGTTTCATCCCTTCTTTGACCCCTGGGGGAAGAAGGGCGGCGTAGCGGTCGCAGAATGACTCGAACACAATCCGGCAGTGCGTGTCCAGACCGTCCTTGTAATCGTCCAGTCCTCCCACCACTTCAGAGAAGTTGAGGTGGATGATGAGATATTTGTTGTGCTCCGGCGTAGGGTTCTGTCCGATGTAAAGCCGTCCGAACAATGTCTCGAACTTGTCTGTCTTGTTGATGTCGTAGTAGTTTTCGAGCATGGATATGGTGAGGCTCTTGCCAAACCGTCGCGGACGGATATAGAAGAAGTATTTGTTTGCTCCTTCTATCTCCTCGATGAATGGTGTCTTGTCCACATAGTAGCAGTCCTCAGTTATGATATCCTCGAAGTTCTGCATACCATAAGGTATGCGCTTGCGGTATATCCGCACTTTCCTCTCTCTTGTTGCCATGACCGAAATTGTTATAGTAACCACAAAGTTACAAAGAATTTCTGTTTGCCCGACAGGTCTGACAATAAATAAAGTTCCGGATTTAAGCGAAGGCGGGTTGAAAGCCCAACAAGCACTTAATTTTGCCGTCAGTCTGAAAGAATCGCCCCACGCATTGGGCCATTACTGGGTAAGTATCCAACCACTTCTTTTAAAAATTAAGGAAAGTCGTTGAATACACGCAACTTTATTTCTTAAAAACACCTATAACTTTTCTTGCTTTTGTTGATTCCTAAAAGAATATGGTTACATTTGCACATGATACTGAACGTTTTTGTTATGCGCAATGCAAAACATATATGGCTGGAGGATTAGACACATTCAAAGAGTTACGGATATGGAATATGATATGGAATTGGACAATATAGATACCAGCGAGGATGCGCTCTTGCAGTTGGACGGCATACTCGACATTTTGCTCAAAGACCATACCACGGGCGGAAATATCATCTGGGCTACCGATGACTATTCCGACCGTGGCGAGGCGTATGGGGCAAAGTGCCCTATCCGTGCGGAACTGATTACGGGGGAAAACGCCACGCTCATCCAGCCGCGCATCAAAAAGGAGCGTGACACCCAGCGGTTGCGCTCGCGCAACAAGGCAGAGGTGTTCACCCCGGCATGGGTGTGCAACAAGCAGAACAATCTCGTCGACGAGGCTTGGTTCGGACAAAGCGGCGTGTTCAACACAGAGAACGAGGACAATTCGTGGACGGCATCCCGTCCGCTGTCGTTTCCTGAGGGAAAGACGCTCAACGACTACATCAGCGACGTGCGTCTGGAACTGACTTGCGGCGAGGCCCCCTATCTCGTGAGCCGATACGATGCCACTACAGGCATGCCGATACCCATAGGACAACGTATCGGTCTGCTCGACCGCAAGCTCTGGGCCATCAACTGCCTTACGCCCGATGACAGCGAGGAACTTACACCCAAGGCACGCAAGCAGTTGAAGCGCGAATGGCGAAGAAAGGTGTACCGTGCCTACCAGAGCATCTATGGCTTTGAGTGGCAGGGCGACAACCTGCTCCTTGCCCGTGAGGCTCTCTTCGTGTCGTTCGTGGAATACTATCAGGCGAAATGGAAGGTGAAGAAAATACCCGACAAGAAGGCTTTGCAAAAGGTGGCTGAAATCATCTCGTGGAACCTTTGGCAGATGGACGGACTCTCTTACGGCATACCGGGATTCACGCCTACCGAAAAGAAAGCCGACCTGTTCGCTCCCGACCTGCCGCAGGAACGCCTTTGCCGGGTGATGCATTGGAACTCGGTGGAACCTCTTCGGGGTGAAGAGACGATTTTCAAGGATTTGTTGAACCCACAAAAGCGTTGATCTATGGCGCAGAACTTAATTGTATCTACTTATGCATTCTACATCATCTATGTGTATTCCATAGACGATGCCAACCATCGGGGCATTCTGAAAGTGGGCAAGGCAACCCTCAATACAGCACCGAAACCATTCGACCAGCTGCCGCCCAACTGCGATTTGCTCATGGAGGCTGCCAAGGCGCGCATCGACCAGCAGACCACAACGGCAGGCATACCTTATCATATAGAGTATGTGGAACTGGCCCACATCATCAACGAAGAAGGACTGGACGTTCATTTCGACGACACGGCGGTACATCAGGTGCTGCTCAACAGCGGTTACACCCGACACGTGTTTCCCGGCCTGGAGAGCACACCGCAGGAATGGTTCGACATCAGTGATGCGGACATCGTGAAGCGAGCCATCGCCGCCGTCAAGGAGGGGCGCAACTGCATCGACGGACCTGCCGGCGAGAAGAAGGACATCGTCATCAAGTTTCGTGAGGAGCAGGAGGCTGCCATCAGCCAGACCACAACTTTCTTCGCCCACAAAGGAAAAATGCTCTGGAACGCCAAAATGCGTTTCGGCAAGACGCTCTGCGCCCTTGAGGTGGTGCGCCAGTGCGCTTTCCGCAAGACACTCATCCTTACACACCGACCGGCGGTGAAAGGCGGATGGTTTGAGGACTTCCATCTCATCAAGTTCGACGGCTACCAGTATGGCTCCAAGCCGGGCAACGGCAAAAACGGACAGCCACAGGTGGGCGAGTCGTTCGATGTGCTTGCCAAGTCGGGTGCGCCTTTCATCTACTTCGCCTCTATGCAAGACCTGCGCGGCTCGTGGGACAAGACCTCCGACAAGTTCAAGAAGAACCAGGATGTCTTCGCCACCCAGTGGGACTTGGTCATTATCGACGAGGCGCACGAGGGCACCAAGACGCCTTTAGGACAGTCGGTTATCCATCAACTCGAAAAGCGATGCAAGCGTTTCCTCTACCTCTCTGGCACACCCTATAACATACTCGACCAATTCAAGCCTGAGGAAATCTACACTTGGGACTACATACAGGAACAGGAAGCCAAGGAGCAGTGGTCTCTCCACCATCCCGACGAGAAGAATCCCTACGAGGGACTGGCCCATCTCAACATACGCACCTATAACCTGGGGCGTGTGTTCGAGAACTACAACCACAGCGACGAGGACTACTTCGACTTCTCCGAGTTCTTCCGCACGCTCACAGGCGACGAAGCGGCAGACGGCAGACCGCTTGCCGATGGCGAGTCGGTGGGCGACTTTGCCCATGCAGGGGACGTGCGCAGTTTCCTCGACCTGCTCTGCAAGCCAAGCGAGGAGAGCTATTATCCCTTCAGCCGTGAGGAGTACAAGGCATACTTTGCCCACACCTTTTGGGTGCTGCCGGGCGTGAATGCCGCCAAGGCATTGAGCAGCATGCTACAGGCGCATCCGTTCTTCGGCCAGTTCCATGTGGTGAACGTGGCTGGTGAGGGCGACAAAATGGAGGCAGAGGGCGATGCCGATGACTCTGCAAAGACCGTCGAGCAGGAGAAGGAGTGCGTGGCGATGGTGAAAGCTGCCATCGCCACACATGAGCGCACCATCACCCTCTCATGCGGACGCATGACCACAGGCGTGAGCATCGAGCAGTGGACTGCCGTGTTTATGCTTGCCGGGGCGTACACCACAAGGGCTGCCGGCTACCTGCAGACCATCTTCCGTGCCCAGACTCCATTCAAGCGCACACCCGGCATCAAGACCGAGTGTTATGCTTTCGACTTCGCCCCTGACCGCACGCTGACGGTTATTGACGATTTCATCAGAAACACGCAGCCCAAGGGCGGCAGCGGAAAAGGCGGCAAGCAGATTACCACAGAGCGTTTCCTGCGTTTCTGCTCGGTCATCGCCATCGACGGCGCACGCACCATCGACTATGACACGCACAAGTTCATGACGCAGGTAAACCGTGCCTATGCCGAGCATATCGTGGGCAAGGGATTCCGTGACGACCGTCTCTACACGGGTATCAGCACCGTGGGGGAGACCGACCTCGGATGGATTCAAGATATTGCCAATGTGCTCAAAGGAAAGGGCGGAAAGAGCAAAAGCAAGGACGACGGCAAGGTGAAAGTGAACGGCGAGGGAATGACGCCCGAAAACGGCGGCAAGGGTGCTACCGCCTCGGGAAAAGCCGCTACAGACAACCCACCATCGGTGAAGAAAAAGAAAGCCAAACTCTCGCCCGACGAGCAGGCACGCGCCCTGCTGAAGGATGTGCTCAACGTCATATCCGTGCGTATGCCGATGATGATATACGGTGTGGTGGAGAATGACGAGAACATCTCGCTGGAGGAGTTCATCGCCGCCATCGACCAGGACTCCTGGGAGGAGTTCATGCCGAAGGGCTTTGAGAAAAAGCATTTCAGCAAGATAGGCAGTTTCTACAACAACGATGCCTTCATCGCCTCCGTCGCCGACATCCTCAGCCGTTCAAAGGCCACCGACAGCCTGGGCGTGAAGGATCGTGTGGAGGCAGTGACGCAACTCATCTCCACCTTCCACTATCCCGACAAGGAAACGGTGCTGACACCGTGGCGTGTGGTCAACATGCACATGACAGCCACCTTGGGCGGTTACGACTTCTACGACGAGCAGCACGAAGCACCCATTGCCGAGCCCCGTCTTGTGCGGCAAGAGGGTGTCACCGACAAGGTGCTTGCCCCTACGGACACCCGCATTCTCGAAATCAACTCCAAGTCGGGTGTCTACCCCTTGTGGCTCGCCTACACGCTCTTCCGTATGCAGGGTGAGGGCAGTATGTTCGGCGCGCCGCAGACGACAGAGGAGGAAAAGATACTATGGCGGCAGGTGGTGGAGCGCAACATCTTCATCGTATGCAAGACCAAGATGGCGGAGAAGATTACACGACGTGTGCTTGTGGGCTACGATACGTCTATCCGTCCGAACACTATGTGCATCAAAGGTCTCGTGGAGACGCTCCGCCAGAGCAAGGACTACGCTCCGCTCGTGGCTAAAATCTGCAACCCAAAAACTTATGGCAACAACAATATGAAAGATAAAAAACTCAAGTTCAACGCAGTGGTGGGGAATCCGCCGTATCAGATAGTAAACAAAGGTGACGGTAATGGGGCAGACCCCATCTATCACTTGTTCCTTGACTTTGCACAGGAGGCTTGCTCGCGAGGTACGCTGATACATCCAGCACGATTCCTTTTCAATGCTGGTAAGACTCCCAAGGACTGGAATCAAAAGTTCCTTAACGACCCACATGTAAAGGTAGCAGACTATTGGGCAAGCAGCATGGACGTTTTTCCCACTGTGGATGTAAAGGGTGGCATTGCCGTAACCTATTGGGATAAGGACAAGGATTTTGGAGCTATCGGTTTCTTCTCTGTGTTTGAAGAGTTACGCACCATTCTGCATAAGGTTCAAGGCTTCAATGAAGAGTTGTTTTCCACAATTGTTGCCCCTCGAGAACTATACAGCATTACCGATGAACTCTACAAAGAGCATCCCGAAATGGAAGGACGGCAGAGCAAGGGGCACAAGTATAGTTTGGGTGCTAATATTTTCGACGTGTTCCCCGAATTGTTCACGGATGATGCCGCCAATGCAGAAACCAAGGGCAAGGCAAAGATTTATGGCAGGTACGAAAACCAAAGGTGCTACAAGTGGATAAAGGATACATACATCACCCATCCCGACAACTACGATAAGTATAAGGTGGTGATACCAAAGTCTAATGGTTCTGGAGCTCTTGGCGAAGTACTGTCAACGCCGATTCTTGGCGAGCCGATAGTTGGCTACACCGACACCTTCCTCGGTGTGGGTTGCTTCGACTCACAATCAGAGGCCGAAGCATGTTTGAAATACATCAAGACAAAGTTTGCCCGAACGATGCTCGGCACATT
>CAVBBO010000099.1:0-6008 GCA_963593695.1 Escherichia coli
TGCAACCCAACGTGCCCGTGGCGGTGCAGGAAGAAAAGACCATCAAGCTCCAGACGGGCGACCGCCTGAACATCACCGTCAGCAGCCGCGACGAGGAGCTCGTGCGCATCTTCAATGTCAACACCAACAACACCTCTACCTCCCGTAGCGGCAATTCGGGAATGGGAATATACACCGTCGACCCACAGGGCAAGATCGATTTCCCCACACTGGGCCTCATCTCCGTGGCAGGCAAGTCGCGCCTTGATGTAGCCAATGAGATCAAGTATCGCTTGCTCTCCGGCAATTTCGTGCGCGATGCCGTGGTGACGGTCGACTATGCCGACATGGGCTTCTATGCCCTCGGCGAGCTGGGCACGAAGGGCCGCGTTCAGTTCACGCGCGACAAGCTCACCATCCTTGAGGCCATTGCCGAGGCTGGCGACCTCACCATCGACGGCAAGCGCGAGAATGTGACCGTGCTCCGCACCGAGAACGGCATACAGACCCCCTACACCGTGAACCTCTGCGATGCGCAGAGCGTCTACTCCTCACCCGTTTATTACATCCAGCAGAACGACATCATCTATGTCGAGCCCACGCAGAAGAAGGCCAACGAGTCCACGCCCACGGCCAACCTCTTCAGCACGCCGGGCTTCTGGATGGGACTGGCCTCGTTTGCCATCACCATCGTCAATTTCCTCGTAAAATAAGGTTTTTCATCTCATAACGTACAATCAGTTATGCAACGTAAAATGGATACAGCCGAGACACCGGCTTCGAATGTCCAAGGCAACGCCCCTGCCAAGCGCGCCACGCGCAACCAGACAAACATCATGGTTCAGGTGCGCGACATACTCTTCCTTTGTCTCGCCCAGTGGAAATGGTTTGTCCTGTCTCTGCTTATAACGCTTGGCTATGCCTACTGGTATCTCAAGAGCACACCAAAGGTGTATACCTGCACCGCCAGCATAATGCTGAAGCAGAACGACAAAAGCAACTCCACTGCCGAACGCCAGCTGCAGGAGATGGGCGTAGAGGAAGGCTCTGCCAACCTCACCAACGAGCAGATACTTCTCACCAGCGCACCGCTCTCTGAAGAAGTGGTCAACCGTCTTAACCTCGACGTGAACTATTATCACCACGATGTGCTGAAAAACGTGGTTGCATACGGTCTCGCCCTACCCGTGAAGGTGACCTTCAGCGGTCTCGACGACACCGAGACGGTGTCACTGCATCTCAAACTTCGTGCCGACGGACAATGCGAGGTGAGCAACATGAGCCGTGGCGGCAAGACATATAGCCAAACCGTGACGACCAAGCTGGGAGCTGTGGCTAAGTTGCCCATTGGCAATGTGACTATCGCCCCGTCGGAGTTCTACGCCAAGGGGACCAGCGACGAGCTTGACATTGAGCGCGTTAGCAAGAAGAGTGCCGTGAGCCGTGTGCGTGGCGGACTGTCTGTCGAAACGCAGGTCAAGAACTCTTCCGTGCTCGATATCAAATATCGCGACCAGAGCATTGAACGCGCCAACGACATCCTCAACACCCTCATCGCCGTCTACAACGAGGCGTGGGTCAAGGATCGCAACCGCATGACGCTCGCCACCAACGACTTCATCAAGGACCGTCTGTCGGTGATCGAAGCTGAACTGGGACATTTCGACAATACCATCTCCAACTATAAGTCGCGCAACCTTATGCCCGACGTAGGCGCGCTCGGCGCACAGGCCATGAGCCAGAGCACCGCCGCCACGCAGGAGTCGCACGAGCTGAGCACGCAGATCTACATGGCACGATATATCCGCGCCAACCTTGTAGACGAGAAGCACAACAACCAACTCCTGCCTTCCAATTCCGGTATAGGCAACTCAAGCATACAGTCACAGATCAGCGAGTACAACGAGATGTTGCTCAAGCGCAACAAGTATGTCGCCAACTCCTCTGAGCAGAACCCCATCGTGATGGACCTCGACGCAAGCCTCAACGTCATGCGTCACGCCATCATCCATACCCTCGACAACGAGATTGCACTTCTGCAGGCACAGCAGGCAAGTTCGCAAAGCAACAAGGCTGCTGCCAACGCCAAGATTGCCGCCAACCCCAAGCAGGCTCAGTTCCTCATCTCCGAGGAGCGCCAGCAGAAGGTGAAGGAGACACTCTACACCTTCCTCTTGCAAAAGCGTGAGGAGAACGAGATGTCGCAGGCGTTCACCGCCTACAACACCAAGATTGTGGAGCCGGCCCATGCCGGTGGCGGCGCCACCACGCCCGTCGACAGCAACGTGATAATGATGGCGTTGCTCATCGGACTGCTCGTGCCGGCCGGCATCATCATCCTCATAGAGATTGCCAACACCACGGTGCGCTCGCGCAAGGACCTGGAGACGCTCAACGTTCCCTTTGTCGGCGAGATACCGCTCGACGGCAAACCCAAGAAGTTCGCCTTCCCGGGCCGGCGCAAGCAGAAGCACCACGCCCACAAGGTGGTCGTGGAAGAGGGAAGCCGCAACCTCATCAACGAGGCGTTCCGCATCGTGCGCTCCAACCTCGAGTTCCTCGTCAGCAGCGAGGGTCGCCGCCAGGTCATCATGCTCACATCCATGTATCCCGGCAGCGGCAAGACCTTCATCTCCCACAACCTCGCCCTCACCATGGCGGTCAACGGCAAGAAGACACTGGTCATCGACCTCGACATGCGCCACGGCTCGCTCTCGCAGTTTATCCACAGCCCCAAGCAGGGCATCAGCAACTACCTCGGCGCGCAGACCGACGACTACCGCAGTCTGATCGTCAACAACGGTGCCGTCGACATCCTGCCCTGCGGCACAATACCCCCCAACCCCACCGAGCTGCTCTACTCGCCGCGCTTCGAGGCGCTCGTCAAGAAGTTGCGCGAGGAGTACGACTATATCTTCATCGACTGTCCGCCGAGCGACATGGTGGCCGACGTGAGCATCATCACCCCCCACACCGACGTGACCTTGTTTGTCATCCGCGTCGGCCTCTTCGACCGCTCGCTCCTGCCCACCGTAGAGCAGTGGTATGAGACGGGCAAATACAAGAACCTCGCCATCCTCCTCAACGGCTCCAAGTCATACTCGTCCTACGGCAACCACCGCTACGGCGGCCACTATGGCTATTACGGCAGCTACGGCTATTACGGCAGCTACTATACGGAGGAGAAGAAATCGTAGGAACTGACATCATATGACTTTAAAAGAAATAGAAATACATAACTTTCACTGTTTTCGGGAAGCACACTTTCAATTGGCTGATAGAGTGAATGTGCTGATTGGCAAGAATGGAAGCGGAAAGACTTCCTTTGTCAAAAGCATAAAGAATGCGCTCAGCATATTCTTTTCACAAAATCCGTCATGGGGGTATTCCACAATTGCCGGTGGCGTGAACGATTTGACGGTTGCCAATCTCGACAGTGCTGAGATATGGCATGGTGAGGATATGCAACCGGCAGAGAGCGTTGACATAAAAGTGAAGCCAAGTGTAGAGGATTGTAATGTTGAATTGCCGGCATTCCCCTCATGGTCTTTTCATAAGTTGTCTACGGCCAATGCAAAACCTCAAAGTTCCTTTTATAAGGACGCGTATCTCTATTTCCGAAAAGAATATATAGGGAACAACATACCTTGGCCTTTGTTTGTCTATTATTCCGACAGTTATCCTCATATCGACGACAAGTTGAAAAAGACGATTCAAGAGAAGATAGATAACGACGACAAACTCTATCGGGCTTGGGGATACTATCATTGGGACAAAGACTCATCCTGTGCGCTGATATGGCAAAAGCGGTTTATGCGCACCTACAACCTTCAGTACAAGAGGCGTCAGTCACTATCGCGCATCGTCGACCAAGATTCTGCTGAAGCCCAAAAGTGCAAGGCAGACATAGAGAAATATGCATCGGAGACAGACTTTGTCTTAAAGTACCTGAAGAAATTTACATCCAGTCAGATAGAGGGCCTTTCTGACACGTCCAACACATTGCAGATAAGCGACCTCATAACCGATGGTGTCTCCGAACCCTATATTGTGGCATATTTTGCAGATGGCAGCCGCAGACGTTGGGACGAACTGCCTGCTGGTTACGAGCGTCTTTACAATATGGTCTTCGACATAGCCTATCGCTCTTACATATTGAACGGGGCGTCTGTCGAGCCGCAAGGTGTAGTGCTCATTGACGAGCTTGACTTGCACCTGCATCCTTCAATGGAGCAGGACGTGCTGATACGCTTTATGTCAACCTTCGAGCACATACAGTTCATTGTCTCCACCCACTCTCCTCTTGTGATAAGCAATACGATATTGGGGGAGAACGGGAAAATCATCTTGCTGCAGCACGAGGATGGTGAATATGGTCATACCTACATTTCCGACAAGTATGGTGCCGACTATGACTTTATCCTTTCGGCTGTCATGAATACAGAGCCACGCAATGTGAAACTGGAACAACTGAAAGCGAAATATCTGCGTCTGATGCGCCGTGGCAAGGATAGTCTTGCAGAAGAAACCCTTCAGGCCATACGCGGACTTGGCATTTCAAACGAGCGGTACCAGAAGATAGAGGAAGACCTGAAAAAAGAACTTGTTGAAACTTAGCCATGCAGCATATTGAAAAACTTGCAACACCTTATGAGACCAAAGGTATACAGGCTACGCAAGATTACATTGACAGACATTGGGTCGCAGACGAGAGTCAATACCGTAACCTGTATTATTCTAAGTCGGGAATGTCTGCATTGGAGCAGGTCTTGTTCGACGAACAAAAAGACCAGCAAGGCTACAGTTATTGCTGCTATTGCATGAGACGGCTGTTCCTTAATGACACAGTGAACGGTCATAAGGAAAATATCACGCTGGAGCATATCATACCGCATAAGATTAAAGAGGCCAAATGGGAAGAAGAAAAGAGCAAATATCTTAAATTTCCCAATCTGCAAAGTGACAAGAATACAATATGCTACGGAGGAGAACTTACTCCTGGACAGGCAACAAAGAAAATACAAAGCGCACCCTATCCCCATTTCCTTTCTTATCACAATCTTGTAGCGTCATGTGATGGAAAGATATTCGAAGGTGACAAGCCAAAGAAAAGCTGTTGTTGCAACAATGGTCGCGGAGACCAGTTTGTGATGCCGATATTCTTGTCAGCGGAATTGTGCAACGACATTTCGTATGACAAAAAAGGTCGGTTCTGCTATGACAACCCCAATTTCGAAGATAAATGGTTTGCCTCAGACTGTCTAAATCTTAATGCAGGCTGGATAGTACAGGTCAGGAAAATATGGTATCAACTTGTAAAATCCGAATACACAGACAAGGATGTGGAAAAAGCCTGTGAAGACCTGGAATTGCGCCAAAATATCATAGACGACATCGATCAAGACAATATCATCGCCGCATGGAGCACCCATAATGACATGTGGATGCTCTTCGCCGAATATGTCTGGTTCTACGGATACTACAGTTATTATGGACAGGAGATTGATAGGATATTACGATGACAACACGATCAAAGACCGTGACCGAAACTAAAGAACTCACTGGCAACCGCCGGGTGGCGCGCAACGCTGCGGTGATGACGTTCCGCACGCTCATCACCACGCTCGTGGGCATCTACACCTCGCGTGTGGTGCTCAACACGTTGGGCGTGGCCGACTATGGCTTGTACGGTGTGGCTGGCGGTGTCATCGGCATGGTGGGCTTTCTCAATGCTGCCATGTCGGGTGCCACGTCGCGCTTCCTCACCTACGAGATGGGTCGCGGCAACACCGACAAGCTGGGCAAGGTGTTCTCCACCGCGCTCATCTGCCATCTCATGTTGGCGCTCATCGCCGTGGTGCTGGCGGAGACCGTGGGACTGTGGTTTGTCTTGCACAAGCTCAACTTCCCCGAAGGCAGGCTCGATGCCGCCCTGTGGGTATATCAGTGTTCGGTGCTGATGCTGGTCGTGGGCTTCACGCAGACTCCCTACGGAGCGAGCATCATCGCCCATGAGCACATGCACAAGT
>CAVBBO010000100.1:0-5495 GCA_963593695.1 Escherichia coli
CTGACGGCACAGGAGAACCTCCTCTCCGCCCAGATGTCGCAGTTGCAGAACATATTTAATAAGGTGGCGGCACAGATAGCCCTCTATCAAGCAATGCCGTAAGCTTAACGGCTATAGGTATAAAAGTTCAAGGCCGGAACAAATCATAAGAATCTATGTTGATTTGCGTGTGGGTTAGGCTTTTCTAGGTCGATTCTCCCACCACCTGAATCGACATGGATTCACTAAAAAGAACCCCACCGTTAAAGGACGATGGGGAATGGACCTAATGTTTTCACAACGGAATAATCCTTATTGTGATTTGCTAAAAAACTAATGCAAAAATACAAAGTTTTTTTGAAATAGCCAAATCTCCTCAATATTATTTTATATATTTGCAAGATAATATTTGTAAAGTGAATCTATTTGTAACTATGAGAACCAAACATATTCTTGGCCTTGACCTTGGAACGAACAGTATAGGTTGGGCAGTGGTAAACCGTGAAGAGAAAGAAGATGCCGCTTCAGTGCTTTCCAGCATAGCGGATGCAGGCAGTAGGATAATACCAATGGATGCTGCCATGCTGAGCGATTTTGCAAAGGGCAACACAATGTCGCAGACATCGAACAGGACGCGGTATAGGGGAGTGCGTCGGTTGCGCGAACGACACTTGTTGCGCCGCGAGCGATTGCACAGAGTGTTGGCATTGATGGGCTTCCTGCCTCGGCATTATGCCGATGCCTTGACTCGCTACGGAAAATTCAAGAGCGGCGTGGAGTGTCTTCTGCCATGGAGCAAGGATGATGAGGACAGACCATTATTCCTGTTTGCCGACTCCTACAACGAGATGCTGCAACTGTTTTGGCAGGAACACCCCGACATAATGGAGGCAGGCATGAAGATACCTTACGACTGGACTATATACTATCTGCGCTGTAAAGCCCTGCGTGAGGCTGTCAGCGGTCAGGAGTTGGCGTGGATTCTCCTCAACTTCAACCAAAAGCGTGGCTACTACCAGACGCGTGGAGAAGAGACAGAGACCGACAAGACCAAGGAAGAAAAGTATTACGCCCTAAAGGTGGTCGACGTGGTGGACAGTGGCGACAAGAAGGGCAAAGATACGTGGTACAATGTCATTCTCGAAAATGGCATGGTGTATCGTCGTCCTGCCAAGGAAAAACCCGACTGGATTGGTAAGGTGAAAGATTTGATCGTCACTACTCAACTGAATGAGGATGGGACTCCGAAGACTGACAAAGAGGGAAACGTGAAGAGAAGTTTCCGCATGCCAGACGACAACGACTGGGGACTGCTGAAGGTAAAGACGGAAAACGACATACAAACCTCCGGGCATACCGTTGGTGAGTATATCTTCGGAGCACTGCTGCGCAACCCCAAGCAAAAGATAAAAGGGAAACTTGTTCGCACCATAGAGCGCGAGTTTTATAAAGACGAACTGCGTCTTATCCTTGAGAAGCAGAAGGAGCTTATCCCAGAGTTAAGCAACAGAGACTTGTATCTGGAGTGCATCAACGAACTGTATCCGCAGAATGAAGCCTATCGTCAGTCTATTGCCGCTAAGGACTTCACCTACCTCTTTCTCGACAACATCATCTTCTATCAACGCCCGCTCAAGAGCAAGAAGTCGATGATAGACGAGTGTCCTTACGAATACCACGAATGCCTAAAGGACGGCAAGAAGACAAAGAAATACGTCAAGTGCATCTCTAAGTCGCATCCTTTGTATCAGGAATTCCGCTTGTGGCAGTTTGTCGGCAACATGCGCATCTACAAATCTGGTATGGACAGTGCTGGAAGACCTGTTGATGACATAGACGTAACTGCAGAGTTTCTGCCCGACGAGGAAAGTCGTGCACGCCTGTTCGACTGGCTTAACGACCGTGCTGACATCAAGGAAACAGACTTGCTCACAAAATACTTCAACGTGAAGAAGCCCAAAGGAAAAGGTGCCGAAATTCCCTACCGTTGGAATTACGTGCGCGACAGGGCTTACCCGTGCAACGAGACGCGTGGCAACATCTTGGCTCGCCTCGGTAAGGTGGGAGTTGACACGGCATTTCTCGACGACAAAGAGAGTGAGGAACGTCTGTGGCACATACTTTATAGTGTCAGCGACCGCACGGAATTGCTCACTGCACTCACCCGCTATGCCCAACGCCACAATCTTGGCGACGCTTTCATCGGCACCATGGCAAAGTTTCCGCCGTTTGATGCCGACTATGGGGCATACTCCGCCAAAGCCATCAAGAAGCTATTGCCACTAATGCGCATGGGGACCCATTGGAACGTGGAGAGCATAGATGCTGCCACAAAAGGGCGCATACAGAAGATTCTCGATGGAGAGGTGGACGAGAGCATACGCACACGTGTCAGGGAGAAAGCAATGCATTTGGAAAGCATGGAGCAATTCCGTGCCCTGCCACTATGGTTGGCTTGTTATGTGGTGTACGACCGCCACAGTGAGGCAAACGACACCACAAAGTGGCATGCTCCAGAAGATATAGACAAATACCTCAAGGTTTTCAAGCAACACTCACTCCGCAACCCTGTTGTGGAGCAAGTGATTTTGGAGACCTTGCGTACCGTCAGGGACATATGGAAAAAGCATGGCCACATAGACGAGATACACGTGGAAATGGGACGTGAGATGAAGAACCCTGCCGACAAGCGCAAGCAGATGACGGAACGTGCCTTGCAAAACGAGAACGCCAACCTCCGCATCAAAGCCTTGCTGACAGAGTTTCTCAACCCTGAGCTCGGCATAGAGAATGTGCGGCCATATTCTCCAAGTCAACAAGAACTCCTGCGTATATACGAGGACACCGCCCTCAACAGTGTGGACGAACCTGACGACTACATAGACGACATACTCAAGAAGTTTACGGATGCCAAGAACCGCCCGACACTCTCCGACATAAAACGCTACAAGCTATGGCTCGAACAGCACTACGTCTCGCCTTACACGGGACAGACAATACCCTTGGCGAGGCTCTTCACCACCGACTATGAGATAGAGCATGTCATACCGCAGTCGCGCTATTTCGACGATTCCATGTCCAACAAGGTGATATGCGAGGCTGAAGTGAACAAGCTCAAGGACAATGCCCTTGGCTATGAGTTTATCAGGCAGCACCACGGCGAGAAGGTGACGCTCAATGGTGGACGCACCGTCACCATACTTGAGACGGACAACTATTGCGACCTTGTGGAGAAAACATACGGCAAGAAGAACAGGGGCAAGATGCGCAAGCTTCTGCTTGAAGACATTCCGGCGGAGTTCATAGAGAGGCAGATGAACGATAGCCGCTATATCAGCAAGCTGGTAAAGTCTTTGTTGTCAAACATCGTGCGCGAGGAGGGCGAGCAGGAAGCCATGTCGAAGAATGTCGTCGTATGCACGGGTGGTGTCACCGACAGACTGAAACATGATTGGGGCGTAAACGATGTGTGGAATCGTGTCATACTTCCGCGCTTCCAGCGCATGAACGAGATAACCCAATCGGAGAGGTTTACCGCTGTCAGCACGACGGGGCATCTCATTCCAGCCATGCCGCTGGAGCTGCAGAAAGGATTCAACAAAAAGCGCATAGACCATCGCCATCATGCCATGGATGCCATTGTCATAGCCTGTGCCACGCGCGACCACGTCAATCTTCTGAGCAATGAGGCTGCATTGCCAAAGAACCAGAGCAACCGCCATAAGCTCTCTCATAAGTTGCGCCGGTATGAGGACATCATTATTACTCGCCAAGGAGAACAGAAGCGAAAATCCGTGGCACGTGAGTTCCTGTTGCCTTGGCCCTCGTTCCCCGTCGATGTGGAGCGTGCGCTGAGGGGCATCATCGTCAGCTTCAAGCAGAACCTGCGAGTTATCAATAAGACCACAAACCATTCGCTGCGCTTCGTCAATGGCAAGAAACAGCTTGTAGCACAGACCTCCGGCGACAGTTGGGCTATAAGGAAATCCATGCACAAGGAGACCGTGTTTGGCGAGATTAATCTGAGGCGCATAAAGGCTTGCGGGCTGAAAGAAGCCATGCTCAGTCCGCAGCGCATCGTGAACCATGACCTCAGAAAGAAACTGACAGAACTCTTAGGCATGGGTCTTACGGAGAAACGCATAAAGGCGTATTTCGCAGACAATGCCGACACGTGGCAAGACGTAAACCTGAAGAAGATCGAAATATACTACTTCACCCGCGAAACGTCCGACCGCTTCTTCGCCACACGCAAGCCTGTCGACGCTTCCTTCGACAAGAAGACGATAGAGGAGAAAATTGCCGATTCTGGCATACAGCAGATTATGCTGCGCCATCTGGAGCAATACGGCGGCAAGGCAGATCTCGCCTTCTCGCCCGATGGCATCGACGAGATGAACCGCAATATCGTGAGTCTCAACGGCGGAAAACACCACCAACCTATATATAAGGTGCGCGTGTATGAAAAGGCAGACAAGTTTGCAGTAGGACAGACGGGCAACAAGAATCGTAAGTTTGTGGAGGCTGCCAAGGGCACCAACCTCTTCTTTGCCGTATACGAAGAGGAAACCATCGACAAGAAGACGGGCGAAGTGGTGAAGAAACGCAGCTATAGGACGATTCCGCTCAATGAGGCGATAGACAAGATGAAGCGCGGTCTGCCACTCGACGAAGACGCTGCGTTCATCCTATCGCCGGGCGACCTTGTGTATCTGCCGACCGAAGAGGAACGCAAGAACGGCAGGGTGAACTCGTCGATAGATAAGGAGAGGATATATAAGATGGTGTCGGCGAATAAATTCCAGGGATTTTTTATTCAGGAACGAGTTGCTTTTACCATACAAGACAAATTTGAGTTTTCGCCACTCAATAAAATGGAACGTGCCTTGACAGGCGAGATGATTAAAGAAATCTGCATCCCAATAAAGGTTGACCGGTTGGGCGACATAAAAGACATGCCATGATAAAGAAAACCCTTTACTTCGGCAATCCAGCCTACCTCTCGCTGCGTATGCAGCAGATGGTGATAAAGCTGCCCGAGGTGGAAAAGCAGAAAGACCTGCCCGACATCATCAAGGAAAACAGTGTCGTTACACGCCCCATAGAGGACATCGGCATTGTAGTTCTCGACAATAGGCAGATAACGCTAACGCAGGGCTTGCTCGAAGCCCTGCTCGAGAAAAACTGTGCCGTGATAACCTGCGACAGCCATCGTATGCCCGTCGGACTGATGCTCCCTCTGTGTGGGAACACCATACAGAGCGAGCGTTTCCAATGCCAGATAGCTGCATCGCAACCGCTGCGCAAACAGCTTTGGCAGCAGACCGTCAAGGCAAAGATAGACAACCAAGCGAAAGTTCTATCCATTTGCTCTAAGGCCGAAACCGGATGCATGGAACGATGGAGCGCAGATGTGAAGAGTGGTGATTCTGAAAACCTTGAGGCTCGGGCTGCTGCCTACTATTGGAAAAAGCTCTTTTCTGAAATAGATGGGTTGGATGATTTTACGCGCGACC
>CAVBBO010000101.1:0-5276 GCA_963593695.1 Escherichia coli
CCTTCACATCCTCAAACTTGGTCTTGCGGATGATGGCTTCAATCTTTTTCATGTTAAATGTCTCCTTATTAATTGTGAATACTATGTTCTTCTCTCTATCTGCGCAGGCTGTCTGTCTGTTGAATCCACATTCAACATTTCGTCTTATTATCCTTGCAAAGACTTACATAATGTCTTGTTACGACTGCAAAATTACAACAAAAAGAAAGCGTAAACAACTTTTAGCTTTCCTTTTGACATATTAAATCGCACAAAGTTTCAGGTTGTTTGCGTTAACAGTCCTCCTGCTATCAAATTGTTACATGTATGCCATCCGAACTTAACAGATTGTAATTTCTGTTCAAATTTTAAATTGCACAAAGTTCTAATCAGAGGTGTTTATTATAACAATAGTACGTCTTTGCGCCGCGTTATGTTGCAAAATGTCACCAAAAAGCCGTTTTTCCTGACAAGGAAAAATCTTAGGGCAGGCTGCGCAGGGCTCGCGGACTGCGAGAGGACAACTACCCATACAAGCGAAAGTGGACGCACTGACGAATTTAAGAAAAACGAGCGCACAAGCCGCCTTTGCTGACAAAATGCAATCAAAAACACATTGACCTTAAACAAAATTACGCTTAAATAGTTTTGTTATCAACAATTTGTATTACCTTTGCACAAACTATATAGCATTATGATATAATGCAAGCCCTGCAACGAGCAATATGTAAAGCGATAAGAGATACGATAATAATCAACGGAAGAAAAAAATCAGGTATAGCATATGAATGTAAACATCAAAGATCTAACAGACAGCAGGGACACGGTAAACAAGTGGATGGAACGTTTCGGCGTGCGCTTCGGCGTATATAAGAAAGGTGTATTCCGGGAACAACTTTTCCCGTTCGACTCTGTGCCGCGCATCATCAGCAAGACCGACTGGGACTATCTCGAGCACGGACTGCAACAGCGGGTGAAAGCCCTCAACATGTTCCTTTGGGACATTTATCACGACAAACGAATCATCAAGGACGGCATCGTGCCGGAAGAGTTTGTCTACTCGTCGAAAGGCTACATGCCCGAGTGTGAAGGCATCAGTCCCGAAGGCAAGGTGTATGCGCACATTGCGGGCATAGACCTCGTGGAGGGCAAGGACAACAAGTGGTATGTGCTCGAAGACAACCTGCGCATACCCTCGGGAGCCAGCTACCCCATGATAGCCCGAATGATAACGCGCAAGGTGTCGCCCCGTACCTTTGCCAGCAATGCCGTGGCAGACAACCGCGACTATGCCGACCTGTTGCGCGACATGATGGACGACATGAACGCCGGACGTGGCATCGCCGTCATCCTCACGCCGGGACGCTACAACTCGGCTTTCTTCGAGCACTCTTATCTTGCAGAGAAGACGGGCGCCACACTGGCCTATCCTGGCGACCTCTTCGTGGAGGACGACAAGGTGTACTATGCCGGCATGTACAAGGAGAAGACGCGCGTGGGCTGCATCTACCGCCGTGTGAGCGACGAGTATATGGACCCAATGATGTTTGAGCCCTCTTCGCTGCTTGGCATACCAAACGTGATGCAGGCATACAAGGCTGGCAATGTGGCGCTCATCAACGGCATTGGCAACGGTGTGGCAGACGACAAGGGCATATACTATTTTGTGCCCAAGATGGTGAAATACTACCTCGACGAAGAACCCATCCTGCAGAATGCGCCCACCTATCTGCCTTATTTCAAGGAAGACTACGACTATGTGCTGCAGAACATCCGCAAGCTGGTCATCAAGGACGTGAGCGAGGCTGGCGGATACGGCGTGGTGTTCGGCAGCGACCTGAGCGACGACAAGCTGGAGGAGCTGAAGCAGCTCATCATCAAGTTCCCAAGACGATGGATAGCACAGGAGGTGGTTGACTTCAAGGACCTCGAACTGCTGGAAGACGGCAAACTGGTTTGGCGCAAGGCCGACCTGCGCGCCTTCGTGGTGAGCGCACGCGACACCACACGGGTATGGAAGAGTGGACTGACACGCTTCTCGCGCAACCCCGACTCCTTTGTCGTCAACTCCTCGCAGGGTGGCGGATTCAAGGACACATGGGTCATGGAAGAATGAAGAATGTATAATGCATAATTAATAATCGAAGGGTAACAACAATTATATTATGGTAAAGAGCGACATTATTTCGGCTGCCAAGGCCAACAGACTATATTGGTTGGGCCGATACGAGATGAGAGTATACCTTACGTTGCACCAAATGAACAAGTGCTACGACAAGATGATAGACGGCAAGCCGGACGACTACCGCGCCTTCTGGACAAGGCTCGACGCACAGGGCAACTACTCCACCACGGAGGAGTTTACCCTCGGCATGCTCTACGACGATAACAACCCCAGCAGTGTGTTCTCCGCACAGAAGTATGCCATGGACAACGCCATACTCCTGCGCGAGGACATCATGTCGGAAACGCTGAGCTATCTCGAAATGAGTGTGGCACTGATGAAACGGTGCAAACAACTGAACGAGAAGAACCTCTCGCAACTGCAGAGCATCATCGACTGGTCGCTCGCCTTCTGGGGCTCGGCAGAGCAGCGCGTGCAAAACCACCGTGCCTTGAACATCATGATGCTGGGACGCCATGTGGAGAACCTCGACATTCTCATCCGTTTCGGCTATCCCTTCAGGCGCATAGCCCTCGCCTATGGGTCGATGAAACGCTATGCCGACGGCATGGAGGACATTCTCGACGACCACATCATGGCACAGCTCGACCAACTCATCACCGAGAGCGAGTTCTGTCTTGACGATACCGACTACAAGTACAAGCTCATCAAGTACATCAACCAGCTCGTAAGGGTATGAAGAGATACATCTACTGCTATCAGACAGCTGTCAGTTTCTCAGAACCAGTGACCAACCACTCGCTCCTGCTGCGGTGCCTGCCCATGGCTGGCTCGTATCTTAACGTGGAGGAAGAGCACCTCGTGGTGTCGCCCTCGCTGAACGTGAGGCGAGGCACCGACCAGTTGGGCAACCGCATTGCGTATGGCGGCAACCGTGAACCGCACTCCTCTTTGGTATACGTCAGCACGGGCATCGTAAACATGGCTGAATATGCAGTAGCCCCCGACACCGTCCCCCTGTCGGTCTACTGCCAGCCAACGCATCTCACATCCCTCACCGAGAAGCAGACCGAACAATTGCTGCAACAAGCGGAACAGCATACTGCCCTCGACATCTGCCACAGGGTACACGCAATCATGGCCTATACGCCAGGCGCCACAGGCATGGACACACCGGCATCGGAAGTGGCCGGGCATCTCAAGGGCGTGTGCCAGGACTATGCCCACCTCATGATAAGCCTGTGCCGCAGCAGGGGAATGGCGGCAAGATACGTGTGCGGTTTCATGGAAGGAGAAGGAGAGACCCACGCATGGGTAGAGGTGTTCGACGGATACACATGGAAGGCTTTCGACCCCACTCACGGCCGTGCCATAGACTACGGCTACCTCAAGCTGGCACACGGCCGCGACGCCTCCGACTGCCCCGTGAGCAGGGGCATCTATGCAGGAGGGGCACTGCAGCAGACACAGATACACGTCATGCTGAAGGAAATATAATCCACCCGGAGACAAAAACCATATATATAAGACAACAGCACAATAAAAGGAAAAGATACAAAATATGATAAAGACTATCGTGTCGACCGAACTGCCCATAAACGAGCGGTACATGGTCAAGAAAAACGTCATAAGCCACGGTGACGGCAAGAAGAGACTGTGCATCGTGACAGGCACGCACGGCGACGAACTGGAGGGGCAGATGGTGTGCTTCCTCATGGCAAAGCTCCTTCAGGAGAAAAAGGATATGCTCGACGGTACCGTGGAAATATACCCGGCACTCAATCCGCTCGGCATCGACACCATACAGCGTGGCATACCCAACTTCGACCTGGACATGAACCGCATCTTCCCCGGCGACGTCAAAGGCACCATGGTGGAACAGGCTGCCTACACCATCGTGGAAGACCTCAAGGGGGCAGACCTCGTGATGGACATACACTCAAGCAACCTGTATCTGAGGGAGACGCCGCAGGTGCGCATCAATGTGCTTAACGAACAGGAGCTTGTGCCTCTGGCGCAAAGGCTGGGCATAGATTTCATCTGGGTACACGATGCTGCCACCGTGTTGGAGGCTACGCTTGCCCATTCGCTCAACTCTACCGGCACCAAGTGTCTCGTCGTGGAGATGGGTGTGGGACAGCGCATCAACCACAAGATGTGCTTCCGCCTGTGCGAGGGCATACTGAACCTCATGCGCAGCATGGGCATGTGGAAGGGAGACGTTGACCACGACAAACTTTCCGAGCCAATGGTGTGCAAGGGCAACCGTGTGGCTTTCCTCAATGCAGAGGCTTCGGGCGTGTTCATCACCGAACTGCGCTCGGGCATGAACGTGAAGACGGGAGAGGAGATAGGCCAGATAGTGGAGCCTCTCACGGGCACCGTGCTCAGCAGGGTGGTGTCGCCTGTAGACGGTTTCCTCTTTACCATACGCGCCTACCCCATCGTATACGAGGGTTCGCTCATGGCAAGAATCTTTGAAAGGGAAGAGGGAAGAATTCAAGTGAAGAGTGAAGAGGGAAAAGTGAAGAATCAGAATGAAGTGTGAAGAATCAGAATGAAAAAAGATACATTGTTTGAGATGAAGTCGCCCTATCGCGACGACTTCTGCATAGACGGCTACCGCTTTGGCGGCGACGGCAAGACCGTGGCCATCGTGGGAGCCATGCGCGGCGACGAGATACAGCAGCAGTATATCTGCGCCAAGATGGTGAGTGTGCTCAAGGAACTGGAGCGCAAGGGAAGGATAACCGACGGGAAAGGCATTCTCGTCATACCCTCGTGCAACCCCTTCTCCATGAACGTGAGCAAACGCTTCTGGGCCATGGACGGCACAGACATCAACCGCATGTTCCCGGGATACGACAAGGGAGAGACTACACAGCGCATAGCCGCTGCCCTCTTCGAGAAGATAAAGGACTACGAATACGGTATGCAGCTGGCGAGTTTCTACATGCCGGGCGACTTCGTGCCGCACGTGCGCATGCTCAAGACGGGATATGAGGACGTGGAGACGGCTTCCCACTTCGGACTGCCTTTCGTCACCATACGCAAGCCGCTGCCCTACGACACCACACTGCTCAACTACAACTGGCAGATATGGGGATGCAAGGCTTTCTCGCTCTATGCAGGCCAGACCAACTATGTGGAGGATGCGTCGAGCCTACAGACC
>CAVBBO010000102.1:0-4379 GCA_963593695.1 Escherichia coli
GGAACGGGATTATGGCAAAGACGAAGAAACAAAACAAGGTGAAGGAGCCAATACGTCTTCGCATGAAGGATTTGGCCAACGGGAACAAGAGTCTGTACCTTGACATCTACAAGGACGGAAAACGTTCGTATGAGTATCTGAAGATGTATCTCATCCCGGAAAAGGATGAGGCTGCGAAAAGGCAGAATGAGGTGACATGGAACGCTGCCAACACCATCAAGGCGAAGCGTATCATCGACATGACGAATGGGGAGGCTGGCATCAAGAAGCAGGAGGACAGCCCGAAGGTGCTTCTTCTGGACTGGATGGAGAAGTATCGCGACCATCAGAAGATGCATGGCAAGAAGGATTTCGTGCAGATCAATACGGTGATGCGCATTCTGAAGGACTATGCCGGGGAGAAGGTGACGATGGACCAGATAGACAAGCCGTTCTGTCAAGGCTACATCGACTATCTGCTGACGGAATACAAGCCACGGAACGCGGAGAAGTTGGCGAATACCACGGCATGCAACTACTACCGGGCATTGAACGGGGCATTGAACGCTGCGGTGCGTGACGAACTGATAAAGGTGAATCCGTTCACCCGTATCAGCAGTGCCGACAAAATCAAGAAGCCGGAGAGTCAGCGTGAGTTTATGACGGTAGATGAGGTGAAGCGGTTGATAGCGACACCGCTTCCGTCGAACGAGAAAGTCAAGTCGGCATACCTGTTCTCGTGTTTCTGCGGACTGCGCTTCAGCGACATCGTCGGTCTGCGGTGGAGGGACTTCTATCTGGACGGCGAACAGGCGAGGTTGCAGGTGGTGATGCAGAAGACGAAGGCTCCCATCTACTTGCCGCTGTCGCCACAGGCTTTGAAATGGATGCCGAAGCAGGGGGACAAGAAGGCGGAGGACTATGTGTTTGACTTGCCGAGCAACGTTACGGTCAATGTGCTATTGAAGCCGTGGGCTATAGCGGCTGGCATCAGCAAGCACATCACCTTTCACACCGCCCGGCACACGTTTGCGACGATGATGCTGACGCTGGGCGCTGACCTGTATACGACCTCGAAACTGCTGGGGCATACGGATGTGCGCATGACGCAGGTGTACGCCAAAATAGTGAACAAGAAAAAGGACGAGGCCGTCAATCTGGTGAACAAGTTTTTCGACTGAGGCGTACCTATCTTTGACAATCAACAACACGTATCGGCTCTGGCTGCCAATGTTGCAGTCGGGGCCGTTTGTGTACATATACTATTCATTTTAATTCTACAAACAATGACCTATCAAGAGAACGGTCATCTCTCTTTTTGAGAAATGGCAAAAGGATCATGTGTGTTTTGACACGCAAGAGAAGGTAATGTGCGAGGTGTGGGCGATGCTCACCTCTGCACGGGTGTATTACAAGGAAGAGGGCGTGCCGGGCAAGAAACGTCTGGAGCGTTTCCTTGCCGACTTCAAGGCGTTGCATGGCGAGGTGAACTGCGACCGGGCTTGTTGCAGAAACCTCCATGCGAGGAACCATGGGATGGTATGTGCCATTCTGGAGCGCGCCGACCTTCGGGAGAAGGTCATGGCGATGGAGGACTTCGGACAGGAGGACTGCATCGACATCGTGGCCTTGCTGAACTCCACGGATGCGCCTCCACCCGTCTCGACAAACATGGAGGGAGAGGTGGTGTCACCTCCATGCGCATTGGCGAGCAGTGTGATGTCGCCACCACTTTCTTTTGGTTGTAACCTTACGGATGAACAGATGGTTCGTATTTCGTGTATAGCGAGTACGAATCATCTGTTTTGCGTTTCAGAAGGTGAGGTGGTGGACTTGAAGCCGTTGCTTCGCTGCGAGGAATGCAATCCAATGGTGGTGCCGAATATCCGTTTGGTTGCCCAGTTCTTCGACGTGTTGGCGGACTATCAAAAGGTCGCATGGGACTGGAAAATGGTGATGGAACGAGGTGGCTATCTCGTTTCGAAGAACGGGGTGCCGATAACGGCGAACACGCTGGCATCGGCGCTGTCTGCCATCAAGACCCATGAGACGGCGAAGAGCAAGAAGATAAAGAAAGAGACGGAAAAGGCTCTGTTGGCATTTGGTAGTGAGATGCCGGAAGACATCTGATGAGGCTATGAGGACAGTCGGTTCGTTCTTCGTGAATAACGAGGGCGAGCCGACTGTTTTTTTGTTCCAAAAATGAGCGTCGGATGTGGATAAGTGAAAGGAAAGGGAGCATCTGACACGAGAAAGCATAAGAAGAGGCGTAAGACTTGGGACTCCTTATGGCGGGTTTTGTGGTGTTGGCGGTTGAGGACTGTAATTTTGCGGACGTAATGCACTGCGACACAGGGTGTATCATCATGGAGTTTCGAATGAACAGACTTGAAGATGGGCACCCTTGGCAAGTGAATAGACACCATAATAATAACGGAACGGGAGGGGCGGCGGCTTGGGCCATACTGCTCTGAACGGAAAAAGAAGAACGAAAAAATGAAGCAACTGGAGTTACAGACGCAATCGCCCGTGAGGCAGACGGTGATGGAGCGGTTGGAGGCGAGACTGACTGCGCTCGAAATGGTAGTGAGCAAGTTGGGACCGGAGCAGTTGAAGGAACGCATCGCGACGCTGGAGGAGAATATGTACGCCTGCAAGGGTTCGCTGACGCTCGCTGAGGCGGCAAAGTACTTGGGTATCTCGAAGAGCATGCTCTACAAGCACACCTACAATGGTGCCATCCCTTGTTACCGTCCCGGCGGCAAGATGCTCTACTTTGAGCGGACGGAGCTGGACCACTGGGTGAGGCAGCGTGGGGTGGCGACGGCGGAACAGCGTGCCATCCAAGAAGAGGCAGACAAGATTGCAGAGGAATATCTAAGACAGAAAGCAAATGGAACAGGAAAGAAGAAATGACTGGATGGGCTACGAGCAAGCCCGACTGGAACGGATGTTGAAGGAAGCCATCATCCGTCCGACGGACACCTATACCACGCCGCCGCAAATCATCTGGATAGACGACTCGGTCATCTCGACGCTGGGCAACTTCAGTGCGTCGGTGGGTAAGGCGAAGGCGAAGAAGACGTTTAATGTGTCGGCATACGTGGCCGCTGCGCTGTCGAACAACGTGGTGCTGAAATACCGCGCGAAATTACCAGAGGGAAAGCGCAAGGTGCTGTATGTGGACACAGAACAGAGTCGCTACCACTGTCATCATGTGCTGGAGCGCATCTTGAATTTGTCGGGACTGCCCACGGATATGGACAGTAAGAATCTGGACTTCGTCTGTCTGAGGGAGTATACGCCGGAGGTGCGGATGAAGTTGATAGAGATAGCCCTGCAAGGTTGCGATGAGTACGGACTGGTGATTATCGACGGACTGCGCGACCTGTTGCTGGACATCAACAATGCTGCCGAGTCGGTGGGTGTCATCAACAAACTGATGGAATGGTCGTCGAAATACAATCTGCACATCCACGGTGTGTTGCACCTGAACAAGGGTGACAACAACGTGCGCGGGCATATCGGTACGGAGATGAACAACAAGGCGGAGGCGGTGCTGTTGGTGAACAAGAGCAGTGCCGACCCGAATGTGAGCGAGGTGCGACCGCTGCATATCAGAGAGAAGGAGTTCAGACCGTTTGCCTTCACGGTGAACGGGCAAGGGCTACCGGTGCTGGCGAACAACTGCGTCCAAGAGGAGCAGGAACAGAAGGGACGGTTTACGTTCCAAAATCTGACGATGGAGCAGCACCATGAGGCGTTGGCACTGGCGTTTCAGGAACGACCCATCAAGGGGTATCAGAAGACGCTGGATGCGCTGACGGCTGCCTATGAGCAGATAGGGTTCAAGCGTGGGCGGAATGTGATGGTTGAGGGGTTGAAGTGTCTGGTGAATGACCTGAAGCTCGTAAGCAAGAAGGACAAAGTGTATTTCTACGGTATGTCGCCGGAAGAGGCTACGCTCTTCGATGAGGAGGAATAACTGCTCGTGGCGGTGTTCTTATCAGGTTTAGAAAGGCGGTTTAGGTTGGGGGCGTGCCTATAGTGGCGGAAACCAAATCAAACTGCTTCTTGGTTGTTTGCGGAGGAACAAAAACCGGAAAAACACCCTGTGGTGGGCAAACTCTTCGAGTTTTGATGTCGCTTGTCTGCACATTGCTTACGTAAGCGAGCTTACGACGCACTGCACAGTCAACCGTCATCAGTGCCGTCCCGGCACTTGCCCACCCCAGGGCGATAAACCACACCTTCGGCTAAAAACCGTGGTGCCAGATTATCTCCCACAGAGAACACAGATTTTTAAGACGAATACGAATTGCATGAATCTTTCAAATGAATATGAACGGAGAACTGACATACGATGATTTCCTGAACAGGATAGACATACAGGATGTGCT
>CAVBBO010000103.1:0-4329 GCA_963593695.1 Escherichia coli
GCACGGGCTACAACCTCGACAGCAACAGCCGCACGGAGAAGGTGCTCACCGCCCTTGCCTTCATCCTCAAGACCATGTGGATGATCTTCGTAATGACGGGCATAACGGTGGTGAAGCGCAACACGAGCTTCATCGTGCAGTATATCCAGGGACTGCGTGAGGGCTGGCGTTTCGTGCACACCCCAGAGTTTAAAAGCATTCCGAATTATATATTGAAGAAACCCTAAGTAGTGTGTGGGTGCCTTCCTTCACATACTTCATCTGTCACGGATTTATTTCCCACACGGATTTATTTCCCACACGGATTTTAAAGATTTAAAAGATGTCGGCTTCGCCGATTACGCATGCCGTCCATTTGCCATCCACCCCGAATGGCCAGAAGTTGCAACTGTCACCGCGTAGTCGCTTGCGGCGTAGCAATCTTTTAAATCTTTCAAATCCGTGTGGGAAAAATCCTCAAGAAAGTATTTTACCCAAACGAATCATCCCCCTACACCATCTTTAGTTGATACAAAACATAAAACACCATACATCATGAACACCATCATTACACGCGCACTGGGTCTTGCCGCCCTGTGCTTCACGCTCTTCATGACATTGCCATGCCACGCACAATTCCACAAACCGCAGTGGGCAAGCGACAAAGCCGTAGAGAAACTCAACGCCCAACGCAGCAACGATACCTATGAGTTTGTCTACGTGGAGCCGTTCTTCACCGACAAGGACTTCCTCTACGAGAACCGCATGACCGAGTTCACCAAGAAGCTCGCTGAGAAAAATGGGCTCAACGCCGACGACGCACGCATCGACACGCTCAGCCACACCGTGACATTCGGCGACAAGTGGTTCCGCTACCGCTTGGTCGACACAAAGGAGCTCTTCGATAGCGACGTGCGCCAAAACTGGGACTACACGCTCTACCAGCTCTTCGCCGTGTCGAAGATGAACACCGAGCCCGTCTACGACGAGTTCTCCGTTTCCGAGCCGTGTGGTGCCAAGTCGATGGCGCAGTCGATCATCCCCGGTCTCGGACAGTGGAACAAGGGACAGTATGACAAGGCCGTCGTAATCTGGGCCACCGAGGCTGCCAGCATCTGCGGTGCCATCTACTTTTTCGACCGTGACCATTACTACAAGGGCTTCGGCTGGACCTCGAAGGCGAAGTCGTATCGCCAGATGGGCTACCTCGCCATTGGCGTGGCAGCCGGCATGTACATCTACAACCTCTGCGACGCCTACATCTGCAAGGGAGCCAAGAAAGTGACCGTAAAGAAAAACAATGTCTCCACGGCGTTCGCTCCTTTCGCCATGCCACAGGGTGCCGGCTTGAGCATGGCGCTCCGCTTCTAAGATACGACAATGTTAGATGTCGGAAAGAAAATTATCAGGAAATATTTGCCAACTATCCAACGAAAAAACTACCTTTGCACCTGACAAGTTCGGAAAAGTGTTGGTTTTGGCACAAATCCGAACATAACAGTGTAATTCATGCGAATACAAAGAGACATCGTTGCTCGTTTGAAGGAATGGAAAAATGGCAATACGCACAAGCCCATTCTGTTGGAAGGCGCACGTCAAATAGGCAAGACGTGGGTGATGGAGGAGTTCGGGAAAGAATATTTTGACTATACGGCCAAATTCGATTTCGATAGGCAGAAAGAATTGAAGTCGGCTTTTGTTCAGTCCAAAGAACCTGCCCGTATTATCAAGGAACTCACCCTGTATTGCGATGTACCGCTTGTGCCAGGACGGACGCTGATTATTTTCGATGAGATACAGGAATGTGAAGAGGCTCTCAATGCCCTGAAGTATTTCTGCGAGGATGCTCCCGAATGGCACATTATAGCCGCAGGTTCTTTGCTTGGGGTAGCCGTGAAGAAGCGCAGAATGACTGTCCCCGTAGGCAAGGTGCAGGTGATGAGGATGTATCCCATCACTTTCCGCGAATATCTTCGTGCTTGCGATGCCGCTACATACCGTTTCATAGAGGAACTGGAGCAGCCGCAGCAACTGCCCCTTGTCATTCTTGACAAACTCAAATCGGAATACCGCAGATACATGGTATCGGGAGGAATGCCCGAATCTGTTGTGGCTATGCTTGAAAACCAAGGAATGCAAGCCGTAGACGAGGTGCTGCAAGGCATACTCGACTTGTATGAACTCGATTTTGCAAAGTATGCTGAGCCGCGCGAAATACCCCGCATCCATGCCATTTGGCATTCGTTGCCGTCGCAGCTGGCAAAGGAAAACCGTAAGTTTGTCTACAAAGTGATAAAGAAGGGCGCCCGGAGTCGTGACTATGAGGATGCCCTCTTGTGGCTCGAAGATGCGGGCATGATATATTTGGTGAAAGCCGTCTCAAAACCGGGCATGCCGCTGGCTGCCTATGGAGAACCCGACATCTTCAAGGTCTATGCCAGCGACTGCGGATTGTTGCGGCGTCTTTCGGGATTGCCAGGCAGTATTGTTATCGACCCCACGGCCAACTATACGGAGTTCAAGGGAGCAATGGCCGAAAACGCTGTTCTGCAATGTATTCTGCCGTCTTATGGGGCGATGCCCTACTATTGGTCGTCAGAAGGAAAGGCGGAAATAGAATATCTTCTGCAATGGGAGAATGAGATCATCCCTGTGGAGGTGAAGGCGGAGAATTGTATCAGTGGAAGGAGTATTGTGATATACAACGAACGCTATCATCCGAAGAACCGTATTCGTTTCTCTTTTCTCAACCTACAGCAAAATTGTGGTATGTTGGCTTGTCCTTCACCGTTGGTGGAATGGTCAGCGAAATGGTTGTCGACAGAATAATTGAACAAACTTATTATGCTTCTCTATGCATATATACTCCCATTACATCAAGCGCGCGGTCGACTTCCTCGCCGCCCTGCTCCTGCTCATCCTGCTCTCGCCGCTGATGCTGGCGGTCATCATCCTGTTGCACTTCGCCAACAAAGGTGCGGGGGTGTTCTTCGCCCAAGACCGACCGGGAAAGCATGAGCGCATATTCAAGGCTCTGAAGTTCAAGACCATGACCGACGAGCGCGATGCCGACGGCCATCTCCTGCCCGACGGCGACCGCCTCACGCCCGTGGGCCGCTTCGTGCGAAGCACCTCCATCGACGAACTGCCGCAGCTCATCAACATCCTACGCGGCGACATGTCGTTTATCGGGCCTCGACCCTTGCTGGTGCAGTATCTGCCGCTCTATAGCGCAGAGCAGCACCGCCGCCACCTCGTCACGCCCGGCATGTCGGGTTGGGCGCAGGTGAACGGACGCAACACCATCTCGTGGACGCGCAAGTTTGAGCTTGACGTGTATTACGTCGACCACATCAGCCTCTGTCTCGACCTGAAGATACTCTTCCTCACTGTCCGCAACGTGCTCTCGCGCAAGGATATCAACACCACCGACGGCACGTCGGCAACGATGGGCTATTTCAATGGAAAAAACTAACATACTCATCACCTCCGTAGGCAAGCGTGTTGCCCTGACGAGGTATTTCAAGGAGACGCTCAGCCGTTTCTTCCCCAGGGCGAAGGTCTACACCACCGACATGCACCCCGACATGGCACCTGCCGCCTATGTCAGCGACCGTTGCTTTGCCGTGCCATGTGTCAAGTCAGCAGAATATCCCGACATCTTGCTCTCGCTCTGCCGTGAACATGGTGTGGGCATCGTTGTGCCCACCATCGACACTGAGATAATGGTACTTGCCGCCCTGAAGGAGCAGTTCGCCAAGGAGGGCATCCACGTTATAGTGGGCGACACGTCGTTCGTTGGCGTGTGCCGTGACAAGCGTCGCACAGGGGCTTTCTTCGAGAGTCGCGGCATCCGTGTGCCACGTCCCATCGACAAGCATCACCCCACCTTTCCGCTCTTCGCCAAGCCCTACGACGGGTCGCTCAGCACCAACCTCCACTTCATCACGAAGCCCGAGGAACTCACCGACGACATCCTCCACGACGACAAACTGCTGTTCATGGAGTATATCGACCGCAAGGTTTATAAGGAATACACCGTTGACATGTATTTCGGCCGTGACCACGAGGTGAAGAGCATCGTGCCGCGCGAGCGCATCGAGATACGTGCCGGCGAAATAAACAAAGGTCGCACGGCAAAGAACGCCATCGTGCCTTATCTGAAAGAACGCCTCGCCCGCATCGACGGTTGCGTGGGCTGCATCTGCATGCAACTCTTCTTCCACCCCGACACCCGCGACATCGTGGGCATCGAGGTGAACCCCCGCTTCGGCGGCGGATATCCGCTCACCTACATGAGCGGTGCCAACTATCCCGAACTCCTCATCCGCGAATATCTCCTTGGCGAGA
>CAVBBO010000104.1:0-4307 GCA_963593695.1 Escherichia coli
GCGCTTGAAGCAGATGCCGCAAGGCTTGGCGTTGATGAGTTGCAGACACTCCTTGTCCGTCACCTTCATCAATTGGAATAACCGCTCGGTGCAGTCGAACTCCACACCGTCGATGACCACCATCGGTGCCCGCTTGCCGCTCTTTGTCGGATGCTTGTAGAAGTTGCCGAAGATGCCCCATTCGTCAGTGGTTTTGACAATGGCAGCTACCTTGTCTACGGGATATTCCTCCACGTTCAGATACTCGGGGTGATGCAAGGCAATCATCTCCCTTACGCTCATGTATGCCATAACTATACTTCCTCCTTAGATACCAGAATCCATTTTTTGTTCTTGTTCTCCATCTCAATCTTCTCGCGCTTCACTATCGTGACGTTGGCGGCATCGAATACTGCGATGTTCTTCGCGCCGTCCGGTTTCGACTGCGCCTGTGGCCATACGTTGTAGAGTACGCCCAGACTGTTCAGCAGTTCGGCTGCAGCTTTCTCCTCTGCAAAGCCTGCCTTCTTGCCACCAGTGAGCGTCATGCCCACCCATTTACGGAACTCCTTGCCCTGTGCCTTCACCTTGTCGGGGACGGCCACACCAAGTTTCTGTTCTACCTTATATATAATAGCATGGGCTACGGGACGTGCCGACGTGATATGGTTGTCTTCCGTGAGTGCCGGAATCTCTACTGTATAGAGATAATGCTCCGGCATCAGTTCCAGGTTGCGGGGCTGCGAATAGTGCACGGCCGATGCTTCCACCTCCGTCAGATACACGCCGAAGCCAAACTTGATGCCGGTGCCTTCGCCCGCTCCGCTAAGATCGAACTTGTCGAAGAGGAACGGCGAACCGTGGAAAAGGGTCATTTTGCTCATATTGTATATGTCTGTATTTGTTGCGGTTATTACATCTCACTTAAAAAAAGTGTCATTAGTGACACTTTTTTAAGTGGGCGTGCATGTTGGGTTATTGTCATATGTTCCGAACTTCTCATAGAAGGCGGCATATTTGCCCTCTTTCTCCACCTTCTTGCGAGCGGATGCCTGTCCCTCATTGATGGCGAAGACAATGGTGTGGAACTTGTTCTTGAACTCCGCCTCCTGCAGCACGCGATGGAACAGCTCTGCCACGAGTTCTGGCTTCAGGCGGTAGACGGCGCAACCGAAGTCGCCGAGCACAAGCGAGTCGTGACCGCCAAGCAGGGCTATGCGGTAGATGGTGCGAATCTTGTCGAGCATCACCTGTTCGCCTTCAGGCGTAAAACCGCCGTCGGCAGTACCATACTTCAGATTGTCGGTCTTGTTGTGTTCGCTGTCATGCAGGTTGATGGAAGCGACGGAGATGACGGCTGTCTGGAACGGTTCCTTGCGAAGGGCAAAGCCCGTCGACTCGTTGTCACGGAAGACCGTGACGCCAGGCGAATAGATACCACCGAAATGGGAATCCAGCGGATAGGCACTTTCGCCACGGAAAGCCACATTGGCCTTCTTGGCCCACTGCTTGTTGAAGTACTGGTAGAGCGTGAGCGACAGGGTAGAGGCGCGGCAGATGCCCTCCTCCTGTGTACCCATGCCTTTGTTGTAGCCGCCGCAGGCATGCAGGGCATCGGCAGGGTTGAGTCCGCGGTCGATAAGCGTCTTGGCCACCACAAGACAGTCTTCGTTGATACATCCGGTGATGGTGCCGGAGTCTTTTGTGGCAACACCGTTGGCATCCACCGCTTCCTTGTATACCTTTGTGCCGTCGATAAGCGCCTGACGGTCGCCGAGAGGGATGATGTTGCCCGAAGGCGCCTGGTACTTCCATTCGGAGAATATCGTCCGGTTGTTCTTGTACACACGCAGCCGGATATTCGACATCACGCGGGGCGACTTGCTACGCAGTTCGAAGAGGACATCATTGGCATTCCACACCTTCTGCCCGTTGAGGGCTTGCGCCTTCTTTTGGTTGGATATCTTGTGCGAGACACGGTCGGCGTTGTGGATGAGTTGGCAGAAGGGGTCGGCCATGGCTGCCTCATACTCGGCCTGATAGGGGTTTGTTGGCTGGTAGTCGTCCTCTTTCTTCACCTCATGCTCGCCCATGTGCCACCAGATGGCCTGGCTCTCGTCGTGGGTCAACTCCAGTCCTGTCTCTTTCAGCAGACGCAGCGACTGCATGCCATGCCCGAGTTTGCGCACCTCCTTGTTCTTGATGGGGTAGCCGTCGGCGGCAATGGTATAGACATTCTTCTTGAACACGTCGTGGAGCAGCGAGGCGATGATGACGCTCTCTTTGGGATATTTTGCCTTGAAGGCATCGTCGCGTGTCTGCCAGTCGGCCATGGCGTTCTCGTAGACGTCGTAGGAATGGCTGGCCAGACCGCCCCGCCAGTTGTCGTGACCCGTCTCGGAGGCAGCTGCATCAAAGTAGCTGTCGCCCGACTTCAGCCAAGTGATGGTCTCCTCCACGCCTTTGCGCCCCGTAGAGCGCAAAAGCTCGCAAATCGTTGATTCGTAGTCTGCTGTCATTGGTCTCAATTGATTATAAGTTAGTATTTCCTTCAGTTTCATTCGATTTCTAATCATTCGACTTCAATTACAACTGCATTATAACACAATCATTTCAAAAAACCAAGTAAAAATAAACTTATCAACAGAGTAGATTCTCCAATTATCTTTACGAACTTCCATATTTCTACTCGTTCATTTTGTGTAAATTAGGGTCCGCTAATCTATTTTGAGCATACATCCTCGTGGCGTAGCAAAAATTCCCGCAAGGTTGTCGATGATGCCGAAAATTCTCTTTTTGAAGCCCAACAAGCCCGATTTTTCAAAAATGAGACAAAGAAGCCCCCTTAGGAACTTCATTACGTTTTTGGCGAAGAAGCAAGCTCCTATCCATGTGTCAGCCGTATCGTCAAGTTTGGCTCTGATATTATTCGCCCGGTAAACTTTTTTGGAGGTTTCAAACGTGCCCTCTATTTCGTTTCGTTCACCAATGGCCCTCTTCTTGTCGTCCGCATGCGAGTCATTCTCTTCCTTGGGAGGTCTGCCCAAAAGACGGTTGTAACAATTGCAAAGATACGAATATTCATTTGATATTCAGTGCTTTCCCTGTTAAGGTGTCAGAATCCGCAAACTTTTAAGTGTTAAATATGTCAGAATCCGCAAACTTTTATGGTCTTGTTGAAGCTCGCCAAAACGCGATGTGACTCAAGTCCTGCACCTTTCGAAAGGCTATTGAAAGGGATATAAAGACGAGGGTCAGAGAATTCCTCTGACCCTCGTCCTTCTCCCCTGTAATAGAGCATTTACCACGCTCTCGCCATAGAGAGAATACCATTGAGAGTCCACCAAATTGCCAATATTGATGCGATGATAAGACCGATGATTTTTAATGTCTTGTCCTTAATAGCGCAAGCTGGTAAAAAGATGCTAAGGCTGGCCAATATGTTTGTTGCCCAATACATATACCATTTTATACCTCCATAATACCATGAACTGTCCAATCTGGTGATAAGATTCATTACAATATTTGTAAAAACATTAAGCACAAGAAATATTAGTAGGAGTACACTTGATATATTGGACTCTTCCTTTTGTGCAACAGTGTCAGGGCGTAACTGGCTGTGGCGTTGCGGAGTGGCATTGTAAACCTGTTGGTTGAACCCTTGAACTGGTCCCTGTGGACGGCCGGTTGGGTGAAATTGAGCCCCGCATTTAGGGCAAACTGATGCGTGTTCAGAAACTGAAGCGCCGCATTCCGGACATTGTAATAGTGTCATAACGATTAATAGTAAACGTGTCGTTCCATATAGCAGCCACTTCTGACATTGCCATTGACACACAATCTTGAATTTCCTACGTTCAGAACGGTCATTGACAAAGCGTTAGTGACGCTTTAACATTAAAGTAGTGCCCACCCACGACCCGAAGGCCAATCTCTGCTATTGCAAAGTCCCGCCATCCTTGTATTGACATCGTCTTGCTTGATGGACCGGCGTGGGTACGACGCACCGAATGTAGTAAAAATCAACGTTGTTTCAAAACTTTTAGCGGAAAAAGTGATGAAAAAGATGTTTCTTTAAGAAAAAACCAACTTTGCAGCATGATTCACCTGACTCCGTCGCTTTTCTGCGCCATTATATAGCGCATGTTGAAAATCAACGAGTTACGTCAAAATCATGGGGCTGGATGGTCCCTTTTGCTTGTTGTTGTGGCCGTCAAGGTACAATTAGTAGAAGGTCTAATATGTCAATAAATCAAAGAAAGGTGTTGGATTTTTAAGAATCAAAGGAAATACTTTGCTTTGGCAAAAGAAAAGCGGTATCTTTGCAT
>CAVBBO010000105.1:0-4093 GCA_963593695.1 Escherichia coli
GGTTGCGGACGGCCACAGGGGCCGCCCCTGCCAGGCATTGGCGGCTACGCGGTGATTCATAAACGACGAGCATTGGCGGTTACGTGGTGATTAATAGTCGATGAGCAGGGGCGGGCCATGTGCCCGTCCGCACCCCGAATGGCAAAAGATGGTATGCGTAATCGGCGAAGCCGACATTCTGTGCCCTTTAAGTTTCGTGCAAATTCGTGCCCTTCGTGGACAATGATCCAGGAGCCATCAAAAATGCAGCCTCAGCAATTCTGCGAAAATGTGTTTCCATGATGAAAAACCTTTGTAAAACAAATTTATTCGCAACCCCTCCCATGCTTGCCTTCGTTTCGAGCAAGACGATACTCGGTTTCAAACGCGCGAATTATGGAGATGTTTGCAGGCGTCTGATACTCAGCCTACTGTGGTTTTCTTGCGTTTTTTGCGCCCGAAAAGTGCTCGGCATTACAGTGGAAAGGCAACGCCTTAACGCCGTAAGAGCAGCATGATACCACTGCAAAAGCAAAGCCCTTTCGGTGCAAAGGCATTGCCTTTGCACCGAAAGGGCAAAACTGCGGCATCGAAAACCTTAAAAAAACAGGGCACAAAGGCGAAACGTTAAAATTTTAACACGTGGTTCGCAAAGTCTCAGTGTCCTGATTTTTTTACTTTTTGTAAACTTATTTGCTTGTTTTTACCACGATTTTTGCTGGGAAGGCATAGCTGCTGTCCTCACGTTTGCTGAGGCTCTCCTTGAGATTGGCAACGGTGCGCTGCACCTTTCCGCTAAAAATCTTACGTCCTTTGTAGACCACGCTCACCTTCTTGTCAAGGTCTACGAGCTGGTCGTTCAGCCATAGAGTGAGCATGGAGTAGTCGCAAGTGTCAAGGTAAATGGTATTGTTGTTGACGTGCAGGCGCACTTGGCGATAGCGTGCAAGTTCGTTCTCAGGGGCAGTGATCCAATAAAACGACGGCCGCAATACCTCCTCCTGCTGCCACACTATCTTTTTAGGATAAGGGTTTCTTTGGTATTTCGCCATCCACGTGATGGCAGCGGTGTCGGCGCGGTTCATCCAGTGGCCGCAGCCCTTGACGATGGTGCCTCCGTGGATGTATCCCTCGTTGTCGGCGTGCTGCAGGGAGTCGAGCTGAGCAATGCGTTCCGCACATAGCTTGTTGCGGTCGTAAGCATAGTCTTTCGCGCCACACCATACCATGAACGGCAGGTTGCGAAGGTTCTCAAGCCTCACGTCGCCCGGGTGACCCGCCATCATCGATGCGGCAGCCCATGTGTCTGCCATGCGAGGGCCCATGCGCCACACGCCGTCGCCACCTGCCGAATAGCCCAAGATATAAACCTTGTCGGGATCCACGCCAAGATGCGTCACCGCCATGAGAATGATCTTGTGGTAAAACTCGTCGGCGTCTGCCTGGCACCACATGTCCCACGCGTCGACAGGCGACAAAGGACAGAGGTAGATGCCCTCCCGCGGCTGGTATAGACGCCATTGGTTGGTCCATTGCTGGATGTTGTATTCCCTGTAAGGCACTCCGCCGCCTCCGTGCAGCGAGATCCACAGCGACCTCTTGCCTTTCGGGGCATTGCCGTAGGTCTCCCAGTGAAAATGCATTTTACGGTCGCCCACGCACACCAGGTGCTTGTCGTGAATGGTTGACGTCTCTTTTGAGATGGAGTCGTTGAAATGTCTGACGATGCTGTCGCGCGCCTCTATCGCCTCGCTTTTTGTCAGCGACTTGCCTGCTGTGGCTTTCGCTGGCGCGGCATGCAGGCTGCAAAAGGTTGACAAGGAGGCGAGAAGCAAGATGAATGGTCTGTAAATCATGTTCAATTTCCTAAGCTTTGGCAAAGGTAAACATAAAATCAGAGAAGACTGCCCTTTTCTGATGAATATTTCATGGCCTTCATGTCACAACACGTCCATTGCCCTAAACTCGGTAGGCGTCATGCCGGTCAGTTTCTTGAAATAGCGCGTGAAGAACGACTGGTCGGGGAAGTTCATGTCGTAGGCTATCGACTGCACGCTGTCGTTGGTGGTGCGCAACCTCGATTTTATCTCCTGCACGCAGTGGCGGTCTATTATCTCCTTGGCGGTCTCACGCGAGAGCTCGCGCAGAATGCGGGCGAGGTAGCGTGGCGTGATGTTCATCTTGTCAGAATAAAACGACACCTCGCGTTCCTTGTCACCATGTTTATACACAAGGTGGATAAACTGCATGAAGAGTTCGTCTTGCCGGCTCATGTTTTTCGACTCAACATCCAAGAACTGCTCTCTTGTGGCGTCGTAGAGCTCAAAGAGTATGTTTTGTATGATATTCCTTACTATGAGCATGTGGTGAGGCCCCGTGTTGTCGTAGAGGAAATGGGCGACATCGCTCATGCGGAATGCTATGGCGTCGGCACGCAGCGCAGGAATATTGCCCATAGGGTAACGTCTCAGAAAATCCATGAACGACGGCTCGGGCCTTGGTAGCGCCTCTACCGCCACTGCGTGGTCGAACGACAGCACGCAGCAACAGAAGTCGTCGTCCATGTCGACATACCTCACGGTCGACATTGGGGCGAACGTCAGGGCCTTGTTCTCGCTCAATTCATACAATGTGAAGTCAACCTCTATGTGTGCTATGCCTTTGCGTGCCAGCACCATCGTTATGCCGTCCGACTGTGAGTATTTGCCCGGTGTAATGTCTAGCCTTGTGTCTATACGCACTTCCACGCCACTCTCTTTTGAATGGCTTTGCTCTATTCTATTCATACCTATTTGTTTCTCTTGATGCAAATTTAGCGCATTTGGCTATAATCTGCAAAGGGTTAGGCAGGGAAATTTGTTCAAAACGTAAACAATGTCTGTCAAATGGTATCCTTGTTCCTATTTTGAAAAAAGCTGTACCCATGCGATTCGCCGTCGGTCGGTTTATTCGTCCTACCTTTGCAGCGGATTACAAAACAAACGTATGAGAGAGTAATGAAAAGTAGAACGAAAGAAAAGAACATGACTATTTGGAAATCAATTTCGTATGTCGGCGTGGGTCTTTGCCTCGCCCTCACAACCTCTTGCCAGCAGAAGAAGCAAGAGGCATTGGTAACTAAGACGAGTTACAAGACGATGACCGTGAGTCGGTCCGACAAGGACCTTTCCACCAGTTATTCAGCATCCATCAAGGGTAAGCAGGACATCGACATCTATCCCCAGGTGTCGGGCAAGATCGAGAAGCTCCTCGTGAGGGAGGGTGACAAGGTGACGAAAGGGCAGCTGCTCTTCGTGATCGACCAGGTGCCTTACCGCGCCGCCCTCGCCACCGCCCTTGCCACACAGAAGGCTGCCCAGGCACAGCTTGCGTCGGCCCTCTTGACCTATAATAGTAATAAAGAGCTTTTTGCCCAAAAGGTCGTTTCTTCTTACACTCTCCAAACTTCGGAGAACGCCTATCTCACGGCAAAAGCTCAGTTGGCTCAGGCTCAGGCACAAGTGACCAACGCCCGCAACAATCTCTCTTATACTGAGGTGCGCAGTCCTGCCAATGGTGTGGCAGGCGTGTTGCCATACCGTGTGGGTACACTGGTCAGTGCCTCGATGCCTAAGCCTTTGACTACCGTGTCGGACAACTCGCAGATGTATGTCTATTTCTCCATGACCGAGAAGCAGCTCCTCAGTTTCGTGCGCCAGTATGGCTCCAAGGACGCTGCCATCAAGAACATGCCGGAGATTTCGCTCCAGTTGGGCGATCAGACGATGTACGCTCACAAGGGTAGGGTAGAGAGCATCAGCGGCGTGATAGACACCGAGACGGGTGCAGTGACCATCCGTGCCGAGTTCGCTAACCCAGAGCGACTGCTCAACAGTGGCGGTTCGGGCAACGTCATCATCCCGACGACGAGAAAGAACTGCATCGTCATCCCGCAGTCGGCCACCGTGCAGCAGCAGGACAAGCGCATCGTATATAAGGTGCAGAACGGCAAGGCCGTTTCCCAGCTCATCCAGGTGGAGAATATCGACGATGGCCGCAACTTCATCGTGACCGACGGCCTGAAGCCCGGCGACGTGATCGTGAGCGAGGGAGCCGGAATGGTGAAGGAAGGAGA
>CAVBBO010000106.1:0-3654 GCA_963593695.1 Escherichia coli
AAACTGGTGACGGGCGAACAACTGTCGCTTTACTTTGGCATTGGCGGATATGTGTCGGCACACTCGCGCCAAGACGCTTGGGGCACGTCGGCCATTGACCGCATCAGCGAACAACTGTGCCGCGACCTTCCCGGACTGCGTGGATTCTCGGCAAGAAGCATTCGCAATATGCGAACTTTTTATGACTATTGGGCGCAATATCTAATTTGGCAGCCGTCGGCTGCCAAATTGCAAATTCCTCTGGATAAAGAACTTATAGACAACGACTGTTTCTCCTTGCAAAAATGGTCGCCGGTGGCGAGCGAAATCAACAGAGAGGAGTTCCTCGGCATCAGCTTTTCGCACCACATGGAGATTCTTCAAAAGACCAAAGACATTCAAGAAGTTCTTTTCTACATTCATCAGACCGTTCTCCACAAGTGGGACAAGTACGACTTGCGCGACCGCTTGAAAGAGAACCTTTATGCCAAGGCTGGTGCTGCCGCCAACAATTTTCTTCAGACGATGCCCGTAAAGGATGCTCGCAAGGCCGTGGGCATGTTCAAGGATGAGTATCTGCTCGACTTTGTCAATGTGGAGGAGATGGAGGTGGACAAGCCCGATGACGTGGACGAACGTGTGGTGGAGCAAGCCATTGTGCGCAATATCAAAAAATTCATCATGACCTTTGGGCGCGACTTCGCCTATATCGGCAACCAATACCATTTGGAGATATTCTCACAGGAGCTTTTCCCCGATTTACTTTTCCTCAACCGCGAACTCAACTGCATGGTTGTGGTGGAACTGAAGAAAGGCGCGTTCAAGCCCGGCTACATAGGACAGTTGCAGACCTACATGAAGGTGCTCGACGACAAGGTGCGCAAGCCGCACGAGAACCCCACCATCGGCATACTGCTCTGCAAGAGTGCCGACAAGGCTTTCGTGGAATACGTCATCCGCGACTACAACCACCCAATGGGCGTTGCCACCTACAAGACAGCCGAGGACATGAGCGAAGAACTGCGCAAAGCCCTGCCCGATATGGACGAGATGCGCAAGCTGCTCACAGAGGAAGAAGAATAATTGCAATAACCCGATACAGACATACTACATATTATGGCAAAGAAAGCAGCCAAAGCGAAACAGACAAAGAGCATGGAGGAGGCTCTGTGGGAATCGTGCAACAAGATGCGCGGTTCGGTGGAGCCGTCGGAATACAAGCACGTGGTGCTGAGCCTTATTTTCCTGAAATACGCCGGCGATCATTTCTGTGAGAAACGCAAAGAGATATGCGCCAAATACGGCGAGGAATATGCCGACATGGTGGAGTTTTATGCGCAGGACAACGTGTTCTACATACCTTCGGAATGTCGTTGGACGCATATCATGGAGAACGCCAAGCAGGACAACATCTTTCAGATTGTTGACGACGCGCTCGCCAACATTGAGAAGTGCAACAAGACGCTTGCCGGAGCGTTGCCTTCCAACTACTACAGCAACCTTGGCCTCGACCGCTCCAAGTTTGCCGCCCTGCTTGACGAGATAAACAAGCTCGACACCTTGAAGGACGAGGAGAACGACATCATCGGGCGTGTCTACGAGTATTTCCTCGGCAAGTTTGCCATAGCCGAGGGCAAGGGCAAGGGTGAGTTCTACACGCCAAAGAGCATCGTCAACCTCATCGCCGAGATGATAGAGCCTTACGACGGCAAGATATATGACCCCTGCTGCGGATCGGGCGGAATGTTTGTGCAGTCTATGAAATTCGTCAAGGCGCACCACGGCAACCAGAAGAACATCAGCGTCTACGGACAAGAGTACACCAAGACCACCTACAAGCTGGCACGCATGAACCTCGCCATCCGCGGCATCAATGCCGACATTCGCCTTGGCGACACTTTCCACAACGACCAGCACAAGGACTTGCGGGCCGACTACATCATGGCCAATCCGCCCTTCAACCAGAGCGGATGGCGCACGGAGAACGAACTCGTGGACGACCCTCGCTGGGCTGGCTTCGACGTGCCGCCCGTGAGCAACGCCAACTACGGCTGGATACTCAACATCCTCAGCAAGCTGTCCACCGATGGCGTGGCGGGCTTCATCCTCTCCAACGGGGCGCTGAGTGCCGACGGCACCGAACTGGCTATCCGCCGCAAACTGCTCGAAACGGGCAAGGTGGAGGCGATTGTGATATTGCCGCGCAAACTGTTTTACTCTACCGACATCAGTGTGACGCTGTGGATTCTCAATAACAACAAGAAGGCTCGCCAACAGGTGAAGAACGGCGAGGAGCGACACTACAGAGACCGGGAGAGCGAAGTGCTTTTCTTTGATATGCGCCAAATGGGCGTGCCTTACGAAAAGAAGTTCGTGGAACTCTCGCAAGCCGACCGCGACAAGGTGACGCAAGCCTACCACGCTTGGCAGCAAGAGGGCTGGACGGACGCCTATCGCAACGAGCCGGAGTTTTGCTATTCGGCTTCCCTCGTCGAAGTGGAGGGCAAAGGCTTCTCGCTCGTGCCGAGCAAGTACATAGAGTTCGTAAACCGCGATGAGCAAGTGGACTACGAAACCAAACTCAAAGCATTGCAAAAGGAACTGAATCTGCTGTTTGAGGAGGAAGAAAAAGGACGAAACGAACTGAAAAGCGTGTTCGCAAGTTTGGGAATTGAATTGGTGTAGGTATGGGCAAAGCGAAGTATCAAAGATTAGGAGAGTTTATTGAGCAAGTTAATGTCCGCAATCGTAATTTGTCGGTCACTAACCTTATGGGAGTTAGTATTGAGAAGAGATTTATCCCCTCTATTGCTAACACCATAGGAACTGACTTGTCTCCGTATAAGATAGTGATGCCACGTCAATTCGCATATGGTCCAGTAACATCAAGGAACGGAGACAAAATTACGATTGCTCTATACAACGGGCATGAAGATTGCATTATATCACAAGCCTACGAGGCGTTTAAAGTGAAAGACGAGAACCAGCTCTTGCCCGAATACTTGATGATGTGGGCGAAGCGTCCGGAGTTTGACCGTTACGCCCGTTATATGTCCCACGGCAGCGTGAGGGAGATTTTCTCTTGGGAAGACATGTGCAACGTCATGCTCCCCGTTCCCCCCATCGCCGAGCAGCGGCGCATAGTAAGCGAATACCAAACGGTGGAGCGGCGCATCGCCAACAACGAAGCTCTCATACAAAAACTCGAAGAAACCGCACAAGCCATCTATCACCACACCTTCGTCGAAGGCATCGACGAGGAAAAACTGCCCGAGGGGTGGAGACTTACCGATATTGCTCATTTTTGCGTAAAAACACAGTCAGGTGGTACACCAAGTAGGAGCAAATCCGAATATTGGGATAGGCGCGACATTCCTTGGTTAAAGAGTGGAGAAGTGCAAAATAACTTTGCCTTTGAAACAGAAGAATACATCTCTCAAGAAGGAATGGATTGTAGTTCTGCAAAGATGATTCCTAAGAATTCTGTTGTGATGGCAATGTATGGTGCAACAGCCTCGCAGGTATGCTACTTACAGTTAGCCACTACAACAAATCAAGCCTGTTGTAACATGACTTGCGATTCTTTGGAAAAGTCTTATTTCTTATATTTCCACTTGAGACATATTCAAGCAGACATAAAAAAACTGGCCAATGGAGGAGCACAGGAAAATCTAA
>CAVBBO010000107.1:0-3156 GCA_963593695.1 Escherichia coli
GCTACGGCCGTAGCGGCAAGTTCTTTGCCCACCAGTGGCTCGGCATCAAGCCAGATATCATCACCGTGGCAAAGGGCATCGGCAACGGCTTCCCCATGGGCGGCGTGCTGATTTCGCCCGAGTTCAAGCCCGTGTACGGTCAGCTCGGCACTACCTTCGGCGGCAACCACTTGGCTTGCACCGCAGCCCTCGCTGTGCTCGACGTCTTCGAGCAGGAGAACATCGTGGAGAACGTGCATGAGGTGGGCGAATATCTCATCCAGCAGTTGAAGGAGCTCCAGAAGCGCAACAGCCACATCACCGAGGTTCGCGGCCGTGGCCTGATGGTAGGAGCCGTGCTCGATATTCCTCACAAGGAGGTGCGCAGCAAGCTCATCCATGAGCAGCACTGCTTCACCGGTTGCGCCGGCACCAACATCCTCCGCATCCTCCCTCCATTGATCTTGACCAAGGAGAACGTGGACGACTTCATCGGTCGTCTGGAGACCGTGCTGAAGGAAGTGTAAAGCCTTGAACGGGAAGCCAACTTTTGGACGACACATAAGTAAACACAACCCATAAGAGAAATAGAGCGAGAGCGGCAGCCGAATATGTTTTGGCTGTCGCCCTTGCCGTTTTATAGTGTCATTCCTTATATTATAAGTTCTTCTCATAAGGGGTATCCTCGTGGAATGAATTGGGATGTAATCAAATTTGTGAATGCTCTAAGTTTGGGGCAGGTGTTGGAACATCATAAAAGAATATCATAAAAAATATTAGAAACAAACTGCCCATAATCTTCCCTGCTTTCAGATAAAAGCAGTATATTTGGAGCGCGAAATCCTAAAAGGCAAGGAATATGACGACAGAAGCGAGCGAAAGAAGACTGCCGGTAGGCATACAGTCCTTTGAAAAAATAAGGAAGGAAAACTACCTATACGTTGACAAGACCGACTTGATATGGAAACTTGCCAACAGTGGCAAGACGTACAATTACCTGAGCCGCCCGCGGCGGTTCGGCAAGTCTGTGCTCGTGGATACCCTCCAGGCCTACTTCGATGGAAAGAAGGAACTCTTCGAGGGACTGAAGATCATGGAGCTGGAAAAGGATTGGGTGAAGCGACCCGTCATCCGCCTCGACATGAGCCGTGGGGGAGACACTGCCGAAGACCTCTGCTCCTATCTGAACAAGGCTTTCAAGAAATATGAGAAACTATATGGTGTGGAAGTGGATCCGCAAGACTCCCTTGCCAACCGGTTCGATGCCATCATCGAGACGGCTTACGAACAGACAGGTCAGCAAGTCGCCATCCTCATCGACGAATACGACTCACCTTTGCAGCACTCTTGGAAAACACCATACCACGAGGAGTGTACAGCCGTCTATCGTAAAGTATTCGCCATCTTGAAGGCTGACGACCTGTACGAGAAGTTTGTCTTCATTACAGGTATCACCAAGTTCACGCAGGTTTCTTTGTTCTCCGTGCTCAATAATCTTACGAACATCAGTTTTCATCCTCAATATGCCGCATTGTGTGGTATCACCAAACAAGAGATTACAGACAACTTCATGCCAGAGATAGAGGCGATGGGCAAGAAGAACGGATGGACTGCGGAAGAGGCCATAGAACAACTGAAAGCCAACTATGACGGCTATCACTTCAGCGCAGACAACTTGGTGGATGTCTTCAATCCATTCAGCCTCATCAATGCCTTGGACCAGTGTAGCATCAAGAACTTCTGGGCAGCTTCTGGGGCGACATCATTGCTGCCCAAGTTCGTAGACGACATGGAGATACGTCTCGAGGACTTTGAGAACTGTCCGATAGACAGCGACACCATCGAGACTTCCGATGTAACAGGCGGTGGGGCGGAACTGTTCCTCTACCAGTCTGGCTACCTCACCATCAAGGGATATGAGGATGGGCTCTATCTGCTGGGTATCCCCAACCACGAGGTGAGAAAGGCGCTCAACATGGTTGTACTGCCCACACTCACATTGAGAAAAGGCGGAGACATCCAGTCGGTCCAAGCAAACCTGTTTTTGTCCCTACAGCTCGGCAAACTCCCCGAGGCAAAGAAATATCTGAAAGCTCTCATCGCCGACGTGCCCTATAGCAACAAAAAACTTGCCTCGATGGACATGGAGGAGCGTTACCGCCTCGTCATGAGCACGATATTCAATGCCATCGGTTGCCGGGTGGAAGTGGAGAAGATGATTGCCACAGGCAGGATAGACATGGTGGTGGGAGTGACTCGCTACATCTACGTCTTGGAGCTGAAGCTCTCCAACAACGGCGGTATCGCTGCCGCCGAGCAGCAAATCTCCGCCAACCAATACGCCGAGCCTTTCAAGGCCGACAAGCGCAAGGTCGTCGCCCTAGCCGTGGAACTCGACAGCGAGGGAAAAGGGCTCGTGGACTGGAAAGAGGTGGAATAATAATGTTGATTGCAAGGCAATGCAAACAAACAGAAAAAAACCGACTCGCATATGGACTTGCTTGCCCATGTGCGAGTCGGATTCTTTGTATGCCTAATCTCTTGCTTAGTACTTCGTGTTCTGCGGGTCGAAGTTGGTCCAGCCTGCCATCCAGTTGTTCGTTCCGTCGAAGGCTCCGATGTAGCTCACGGTGTCGAAGCCTGTCCAGCCCGTGAAGTTGGCGGCACCGAGCAATGGACTGCCGGCTATCGGGGTGTAGCCGTCACTGCCCACGAGCGATGTCCAGGAGTCGAAATACTTGTTGGTTGGCTCAGAGAAGAAGAAGGTGTTGCTGTATGACTTTTGATTCTCGTCGATTACCTTCTTGGCGGCTGCGTCGTAGAGATAGTCGTTGTATATCTTGTTGGCATCGCTCCCCACAGCGTCCATGCCGGCGAAGTATACATTCTGGAGCTTGAAGAGTCCGTCTTTCGAAGCCTGTACCGTACCGCCCTTTTCACCGTCGATAATCAGGCCGATGGGCCAGCCGATGGCCACAGAGTTGATGCAGTTGAGGCGTGAGGAACGGCGTATCTGCATGGCTGCCTGAAACTTGCCCAGACCGGAGCCGTTGTTGGGATAGTATTCGCCGCCAGTAATGTAGGCTGTGGTGTTCTGGAACTTGCTGTCCAATACCTTGGGCCCCACGAAGGTGATGTTGGAGAAGGTGGCTGTGGTGTAAGGCTCCACGGTGCTGC
>CAVBBO010000108.1:0-3064 GCA_963593695.1 Escherichia coli
TGAGGCCATGTGCCATGTCGAATCCGTTTCCTATGATAACAAGTCTATTCATATTTGTCTTTCTCAATTGTCCAATTTCTGGTAAAAGTACTTGAAGCCTTTATTCCATTTTTATGTTTGTACATCTTCATTTATGCGTAGCCGCTATATCTCTGGCTTACGAAGTTGTACACCTGGTCCCGATAGAAGCCAATGCTGTCTTCCGAATAGCTTTCGGGCAATTCTTGCCAGAGAGTATCGCGTATAGTCACTATGATGGCGGCCTTTGTTGAAGGCTTGTCAAACGGATGATCCATGCCTTTCAACTCTGTTTTTATCTTGTCAAGCAGTTCCGCAGCCACGAGTTTTAGCTTCTTGATTTCCGCTTTCGTCAGGTCGTTCTTTACAATGAGTTCATACAAAGCCAGTTCCTCATCATTCTTGAAGCCCTCGCGCACATAGCGTTTCTGTTCTTCCGTAAGCGACTGCGATAGGTTCATCAAGTCCTCGAACGTCTTTTCTATCGATGCACGGTTCTGCTCTTGGTTGTATGCCCTGATGATTTCCTGATACCTCTCATAGAAATTCACGCGCGAAGGATTGGCTGCAAGCATCTGCGCAATGCGCTCTTGCAACAATTCCTGTATGTCTCGTAGAATGAGGTTCTTCTCCCGACTCTTGGCAAATTCGCGCTGCAACAACTGGAAGTCGATGCTGCTGATGTCGAAACGCCTGCCTTCGCTCACTCCTGCAGCAGCCTTGTCTACGTCTATCTCCAAATGCTCGTTCACGATGTCATTGATGGCCACGCTCAAGTGGGTGATGTCGGAGTGCTTGCGCTTCTTTTGCAACTCTTTCCAAATGGCCTCGATGGCATCCTTCTTCGGTTTCATTTCTTGCGTGATGTCTTCACGGTCCAGATATTTCCAAAGTTTCAGCAGCGTAGTGGCGAAGGTGCAAAACGATTTGCGTATCTCCACTGTCTCACACATGACGTTGGCAGCTTGCTTGAGCAGGGCGAGTTTTTGGAATTTCTCGGCCTCTACGAGCTTTTGCAATACGAAGCCGTGGCTATGCAGAAATTCTACCGCAGAAGCTATGGTTTCCATGACGTGCTTGATGAGCTCTGCTTTGTCCACCGTAGGGTCGTTGCCATGTTCGTTTCCTTCTGGGTTGGCGGTATAGTCGGCAAGAGCCTGCCGCAGGGCTTTCACGATTCCGATATAGTCTATCACCAAGCCGTTGGTCTTTCCCTCTGCCACGCGGTTGGCACGTGCGATAGTCTGCATCAGTGTGTGTGCCTTCATCGGCTTGTCGATGTATAGGCAGGAGAGCGACTTTACGTCGAATCCTGTGAGCCACATGGCACATACGAAGACCACTCTCAGTGGGTTCTCCGCATCCTTGAACTCCTTGTCCAGCTCGCGTTTCTCCATCTTCATGCGGTGGGGCGTGATATCGAGTCTCCACTTCTTGAAAGTCTGTATCTCGTTTTGTTCCTGCGAGATAACCACCGCCATCTCCGTCTGCTCCATCCATTGCAGCTTGCGGCGCAGCTCCTGCGTCTCCTGCTGGTAGAGGTTTTCCTCTATCTGCTTGCGCAGTGCGTTGGTTTCCTTCTTCCAGTATTCCTGCACATAGTTGTACATCCTCACGCAGGTCACCTTATTGAAGCTCACCACCATGGCCTTGCCGCTTGTCCATAGGTCGCTGTAGTGGCGCACGAAGTCCTGTGCCACCACTCTCAACCTTTTCTCTGCCGTGAGCAGATGCACTTCCTGCGCAAACTCTCGCTCCAACTTCGCTTGTTGTGACGGGTCAAGTTCTTCCTCGTCGAGACGTGCGGCTATCTCTGCGTTTATCTCGGGATTTTTCAACTCTTGAAGTTTTTCACCGCGGTTTTCGTAGTAGAGGGGCACGGTGGCCTTGTCTTCCACGGCCCTCTTGAAGTCGTAGATGCTCACGTAGCCGCCAAAGGTGCGGGCGGTGATGTTGTCGTTGCTCAGTAGCGGCGTGCCCGTGAACCCGATGCGGTGTGCCGTTGGGAGCATGTGCATCATGTTGTCGGCAAAGATGCCGTTCTGCGTGCGGTGTGCCTCGTCGCTCATCACAATGATGTCGTGGTCGGGGTATATAGGGGTTGCACCAGACTGGTTGAACTTCTGTATTAGCGAGAAAATGAACGACGGGTTGCCCATGAGCTTGGCACGCAGGTCTTCGCCGCTCTGGGCGATAAACTGTTTGGCCTTCTGTTGACCGAGCAGACCACAATTCTCGAAGGTGTCGGATATCTGCTTGTTGAGTTCATCACGGTCGGTGAGAATGACGATGGTAGGTGAACCTTCAAACTTCCGTTTTATCTTCTGCGATAGGAAGAGCATGGAGTAGCTCTTTCCCGACCCTTGCGTATGCCAGAACACACCAAGCTTTCCGTTTAGGAATTTGCGGTTGCGGTACATCTCCACGGCTTGGTTCACGCCCAGGTACTGGTGGTTGCGTGCCATAATTTTCACCGTCCGACCGTCGCTGTGGTCGAAGAGAATGAAGTTTTCGAGCAGGTCGATGAAGTTGGCCTTGGTGCAGATGCCTCGTAGCATGGTGGGCAATTCGATGTTGCCCTCGTCGGTCTCAGCAAGTCGCTTCCACTCGCTGAAAAACTCCCACTTGGAATCGATGGTTCCCACGCGCGCCTCCAGTCCGTTGCTGAACATGATAAAGGCGTTGTGGTAGAACAATTGCGGCACGGTGTCGAGGTAGTCGCGGTAGTTCTGGGTGAAAGCGTCCTCCACCTCCACGTCGTGGTTCTTCAGTTCCATGAAGAGCAGCGGCAGTCCGTTCACATAGCCCACGATGTCGGCTCGGCGGCGATAGAGCGCACCGTGTACCCACAACTCCCTGACGCAGAGAAACTCGTTTTTCTCGGCCGACTGGAAGTCAATCACCTTGGCTCGCACTTCCTCCGTCTCACCGTTTGGCTTATGTCGTGTCACTGGCACTCCATCGCGAATACAGCCGTATTTCTTCTCGTTTATCTGCATCAGCGTCTGGCTGCTCAGATGCTCCGTCATGCGCTCCACTGCCTCTT
>CAVBBO010000109.1:0-2812 GCA_963593695.1 Escherichia coli
AAGGGCGTAACAGTCGTAGCCCAGGGTGAGCCGTTTGCGATAGCAAACGGTGTAACCCTGGGTTTCACGATATGCAATGCGACTGGCCTGTAAGGTCAGCACAACCATATTTTTATTGTGTTGACCTTACAGGCCAACCTTGAAAACAAATCATTTACCCAGGGTTACGGATGTCGCTTCGCTCCATCCTTACCCTGGGCTGGAATTGTGACGCCCTTCCAGGGCTCTAACTACTGAAATTCTACTGAGTATCAAATAAATACGGATTTATACCAACATAAAATCATACATATTTTAATCCGATTTTGAACACCCTACCTTTCAGGGCTTGGGATGCGGAACTAAAGAGTCTGCATCCTCTAAAGCCCCAGCTGAGCCCGTCCACCCTTTATATATATCTGGTGGGGTAGTGGGTGCGTAGTCTCTATGCCTTGTAGGTCGTAGATGCGGTGGTTGTCTTCTGTGGAGCCGATGCATACGACGTTGACTATGTCTGTTGTGCCATCTGCGTGGGAAATCTTGGCCTTGGTGAGAACATTCCCCTTGGAGGTCTCTATCCAGCAACGGAAACCGTTCATCGCTATGGTGCGCCCCTCGGCCACCTTATATATCTTGTTGTCTTGGGTGAAGTAAGTGCCCTTGCTGGTGTCGTTGCCATCGATGGCGGTTCGGGCGAAAGAGCCCATGAAGCTGACTGTGAACGCACCGTCTGATGAGGTCAGTGTGGTGGGGATGGGGTCGGTGCACAGCGTCTTGTCATCAAACAGATACGGATAACTCTCGGCTTTCTCTGGCTTAATGAGATAACACTTGCCAGCCTCTATGCCATTTGCCTTGGTGTAATTCAGGTTGCATATACCGTCAGCATCGATGGTGACGCTGGTGAGTTCTTCCAGTCGGGTGTTGTCGCCATAATTGCTGAGCAGTTCGGCTTCAGAGACATCGAACGGCAAGCACAGAGTGTTCCATCCAATGGTCTGCAACTTGCGAGAGAGGAACACCGTGACCGTGCGGCCCTGGTATGTGGCGAGCGTTTGGTCGATATAGTTGGATGTCTCCTTGAGCAGCACACTGGTGTTTAAAGAGACGGCAGCATCGGCATCGATATAGGCACTAAAGGGCTTGAGGTCGATGTCTTCTTCATACTTGACGTTGAACCCGTCGGCAGAGTATTCAAAGTTGGCACAACCATGCTCGAGATGCATATCATCGAAGGTGCCGATGAGACCGCTCTCAAGCTCTTGGCCGTTGAGCATGCCGGTGGTTTGCGGCGTGCTTACGACATCGCCACGGAGCACCACGTCGATTGCCTCGGTGGGCTTCTTGTTCATACTGATGAGGAACGGCACACCTGCCGGCACGGAGTCGCACGCCACAATATAAGCCTCATAGTCTTCGGTCGCGTCGCCGGTAGGCTTGCCCATGAGGAAAATCTCGGTGCTTTCGGGCAGATTGCTCTTGTGCAGCGTAGCGGGCAGACACATCAAACGGATTGCATAATCGTTCTCGTCGGAGAAGGTGAGCGGGAAGTGGAGTTCTCCCTTGGTCTCCGAGCCTTCGGGAGGCGTGAAGCGGAAGGGCATGTCGGCATAGAGTTGGCAGTTGAGCAGATAGTTCATCTTACTGTCGGCATCGCACACTGCCACCTTGGGCAGCGCCAACAGAAGCTTATCGGTTTTCGTTGCGGCGGTGAGCTGATGACAGTATATTTCGTTGCGGCAGCTGCCGTCGTCCATTGGTATGGCATCGGCATATACGGTCTGCCCGTCGTATGAGGTAAGCTCATAGTGGCGCGCGTTCTCCAGCACGGGGCGGTAGGCGCCGGTGAGCCACCCTTCCTTGCCTGCAAAGCAAGCGGCGAGTTCAGCGATGGTCGATACTTTTCCTGTGGCGTCGTTAAAATATGGGCAGAGGTAGTGGCAGTTGGTTATATTCGGCGTGGACGCTTCATCGGTGGGCATGAGGCCTGCACCTATACCAAACATTTCGTTGAAATCGAAGTGGGCATAGCAATCACTTAGCGTCAGAGCGGTGCCTATCTTGTTGCTACCCACCAGACCATAGTAGAAATGTCCCTGGCCGTTGACGTTGGTGGCATTGGCCATGATGCCACGGAAGTAGCAGTTCTTCACGCTGACGTTGTTGGCGGAAGCCTCGTAGAGCAGTCCGGCAAGTAGGGTGCCGTTGTTAGTGCTGTCAGCCACAGTGATGTTGCCTCCGGCATAGCAGTCGAGGATAGACGCGTCAGCCGAACCACCCGCTTTGTAGACAAACGGTGCGCAGTAGTCATTGCCACCCGTAAACTTCATGTTCACCAAGCCTAGATTCTTCACCGTTCCGGAGAGATCGCCAAACAGTGCGTGGCCGTTGATGGTCAATCCGGAGATGACGTGTCCGTTGCCGTCGAACGTTCCTTTGAACGGATGAGTCTCGTCGCCAATCTGCTTGAGTGGCGCACTGGCGGACATATCGATGTCATGGGTGAGGATATAAGTGACGCCGTTGGTAGCATCGCTATTGACAAGGGTTTGCAATATGCGCAAGTCGGCTTCAGAACTGATATAGTTCTTGTACAGGCCTATTGGTGTGGCACCGCATGCAATAGGGCATGGCACGTAGTAGGTTCTGTCGTTTTCGGTCAGAGCGTAGAAGCCCCAAACGTTTTCGCCCACTTCCTCATTGAGTCGGGCAACAAGATCTCTGTTTTCATTCAGCGACTCTCCCCCCAGTTCGGTGCCACTGGATTCGTAGGTATCATTGTCGCCGAGGTTCGCCGGTTTGGCTTCTTGCCAGACGATGAGGTTCTGGCCAT
>CAVBBO010000110.1:0-2005 GCA_963593695.1 Escherichia coli
AGATGAGGTTTTGCGCCAGGTCGCCAGAGCCAAAGCCTATACGCTGTAGCCAGTTCAGTTTGTAGAATCCCTTGGATTCCTGAGCATTTTGTTCCATATCTTTACAATTTTATTTTCTCAACTTCTCTGCGGCGAACTTTCCCATTGTCTCATACCCCAACGGATTGAGATGGAGCCAGTCGTCGGAATATTCCTTCTTCAGGCGTTGCGGGTCTTGCGGGTCACGTGTCAGTTCGTCAAAATCAATGATTTCATCGAAATAGCCACTAGTTCTGATCCATTCGTTCACGGTCTGCCGGATAGCTTCGTGCCAGAAAGAATACCAGCCGTTGCCCTTGGTAGGCGTAATCGTAGCTCCATACACCTTGATGCCTTTCGCCTTCGCCTTTTCAATGAGCACCTTATAGCAAGCAATGAGTGTGTCCGCCACATGCTCATAGTTGCGAGAGGAACAACCGATGTCGTTGGTTCCCTCGAAAATGATGAGCTTGTCTACCCCTTGCTGTCCGAGGATGTCTCGGTCGAATCGCTTCATGGCAGGCTCGCTCAATCCACCCTCGACGACACAGTTACCACCAATGCCCAGATTGAGCACACCGTATGGCTTGTCAGCATTAAGTTCATCCGAGAGGAAATCTGTCCAGCGATTCTGCATATTGGTGGTGCTTCCCCTGCCATCGGTGATGCTGTTACCCAACACTGCCACTACAGGCACACTTTCCTCAGCCTTCACCTCAAGGGCTGCGATGTTGTACCAGTGGTCCACCTTCTCGCCGTCATCAAACGCCTTGTCTATCGGCTTGGGTGTTTTACGCATGCCATTCACGATATAGGAAGTGGTACGGGAACCACGGTGGGATGTGGCATGTTCGGGTGTCTGCCCGCCATAGTCTATTGTGACGGTAAGGCGTTGCCCAGCCTTGAGCGCATAGCGACAAGCGTCGGAGTAGACAGCCTTGCCCGGCTCGATGGTCACTGTCTTCTTGCCGCCAAAGGTAAGATATCTCACACTCTTGCCATCCACAAACCAATTGCTGTCCTTGTCGGTGTCGGCTATATACACCGACTTCATCATGACTGGTCCACTTCCGAACTCGTTGCTCAGTTTCAACCGCAGTTCACTGCCGCCGATTGAGACGTGTATCACTTGGCGGCACGACCGGTTGCTCAGACTTGCCTTGGGCATGTCGCCCTGTCCGGTCCACTCCACGGCAGCAGCCCAGGTGCCTTTCCATACACTTTGTGCGGAAGCCTGCAAGTGGATAGCGGCAAGCACAAGAAGCATCGAAATGTTTTTTATCATTTGTCGGGTCATTGTTATACGTTAGTTTAATTTACGCTGTAGTTATTTTGACGATGCAAATTTCCTAAAAATAAAGAGAACGACACCCATGTCGCAGTAACAAAAAATTTGGCGTATGTTACATCTTCCCCAAGAAAGAGAAAAAGATCACCCAGCCAAAAAGAGCGTAACTCCACAACGACTATAATTTGCCACTCTCAGTATTTTTTTATTATCTTTGCACGCACAAAACACCTTATACTAACAACAAAAAAACAAATGACATGAAGAAATACCTGATTGCCCTGTGCCTGATGCTTGCCACACTGCAAGCAACCGCACAAAATGGAGAGAACACGCTATGGCTGGGAACGGCAAGCACCAACTCCACCCAAGTGACTACTGCCGCCGACAAGGAAGCAACCGTCAAGATTGCCCAAGATGAGCTGACCAAACATTGGCGAGGAAAAAACGTGGAACTGAAAATTGACAAGAGCCTCAACCTCGGCGAGGGCTACAACATCTATGCCCGTCCTGCCCACCAAGGTGACAACATCGAGTATGAGGCCACCATCACCGCCAGCAATCCCATCGGCTTGCTCTACGGTGCCTACGAACTGATCCGTCTGCAAAACACCGGTGCCTACAACACGGGCAGCGGCAAGCAACAGAACTTCGGCAAGACCATCGACGAGACGGAAAAGCCACAGGTGGGACTCCGCA